>NZ_RHHB01000065.1 GCF_003710805.1 Agromyces tardus
GCGCCGTCGCGCCGGTCGCGCCCGGCGCCATGCCCGGCGCGGGGGCCACGGATGCCGCGGCGCGCCATGGGGCCGCGCGCCGCCCGCGGGCGACTCAGGCGTGCAGGGCCGCGTTCAACGCGATGCCCTCGCCGGTGCGCGAGAGCACCTCGACGCGTCCGTTCAGCGAGTTGCGCCGGAAGAGCAGGTTCGGCACGCCCGACAGCTCGACGGCCTTGACGGTGCGCCCGGCCTCGCCCGGGCCGCCGACCACGACGACCTTGGTGCCCGCCGTGACGTAGAGCCCCGCCTCGACGACCGAGTCGTCGCCGATCGAGATGCCGATGCCCGAGTTGGCGCCGAGCAGGGCCCGCTCGCCGATCGAGACGCGCTCGGTGCCGCCGCCCGAGAGCGTCCCCATGATCGAGGCGCCGCCGCCGATGTCGCTGCCGTCGCCCACGACCACGCCCTGCGAGACGCGTCCCTCGACCATGGAGGTGCCGAGGGTGCCGGCGTTGAAGTTCACGAAGCCCTCGTGCATGACGGTGGTGCCCGGCGCGAGGTGGGCGCCGAGGCGGACGCGCGAGGCATCCGCGATGCGCACCCGCTCGGGCGTGACGTAGTCGAGCAGGCGCGGGAACTTGTCGAGCCCGGTGGCGTGGATGCCGGCACGCTGCAGCGCGGGGCGCAGCCGGTCGAAGTCGGCCGGATGCACGGGCCCGGCGTTCGTCCAGACGACGGCGGGCAGGTGCCCGAAGATGCCGTCGAGGTTGATCGTGTTGGGGCGCACGAGCAGGTGCGAGAGCAGGTGCAGGCGCAGGTAGGCGTCGGCGGTGCTCGCGGGCGGCTCGTCGAGCCGGATCGCGACGTTGACCGGGCGGATCGTGACGGCGCGGCGCGCGTCGGCGCCGATGAGGTGCTCGATCTCGGCCGGGACGATCCACGGCTCGCGGCCGGCGGGCAGCTCGCCGAGCTGCGGCGCGGGGAACCAGGCGTCGAGCACGGTGCCGTCGGCGGCGACGGTCTCGAGTCCGTCGGCCCAGGCGGCGCGTGCGGGCACGGTGATGACGGTGTCGGCGGGCATGCCTCCAGCGTACCGAGGGGTGCCGCACCGTGCCGTCGGCGGTCGTCGTGTGACGAGGCGTGCGGATGCCCCAGACCTAGACTTGGGGAATGGCTGATCCCCGCACGTCACGGCCCGCACTCGACCTCTCGGCCGACGCCGTGGCGATCACGCAGGCGATCTGCGACGTGTGGAGCGTGTCGGGCGAGGAGCGCGAGCTCGCCGACCTCATCGTCGACGCGCTCGCCGACGCCCCGCACCTCGAGCTCATCCGCGACGGCGACTGCGTCGTCGCGCGCACGAACCTCGGCCGCGACCGCCGCGTCGTCATCGCCGGCCACATCGACACCGTGCCCGTGAACGACAACCTGCCGACCCGCTTCGAGAACGTCGACGGCCGCCGGTGGCTGCGGGGCCGCGGCACGGTCGACATGAAGGCGGGCGTCGCGATGCAGCTCAAGCTCGCGCGCGAGCTCGCCGATCCCATCGCCGACATCACGTGGATGTGGTACGACCACGAGGAGGTGGGCGCCGACCGCAACGGCCTCGGCCGCCTCGCGCGCAATCGGCCCGATCTCTTCCGGGGCGACTTCGCGATCCTGGGCGAACCGTCGAACGGCCAGGTCGAGGGCGGATGCAACGGCACCCTCCGGGTCGAGCTGCGGGCCACCGGTCGCCGGTCCCACTCCGCCCGCAGCTGGGTCGGCGTGAACGCCATCCACAAGCTCGCGCCCGCGCTCGAGCGCCTCGCCGCGTTCGAGGCGGAGACGGTCACGGTCGACGGACTCGACTACCGCGAGGGCCTCAGCGCGGTCGGCGTCTCAGGCGGGATCGCGGGCAACGTCATCCCCGACGAGGCCGTGGTCGTCGTCAACTACCGCTTCGCTCCGAGCCGTTCCGTCGACGACGCGATCGCGTACGTGCGGGCGATCTTCCCCGAGTACGAGCTCACCGTCACCGATGCCGCCGAGGGCGCGCGGCCCGGCCTCGACGACCCGCTCGCGCAGCAGTTCGTGCGTGCGGTCGGCGCCGAGGCGCGCCCGAAGTACGGGTGGACGGATGTCGCGCGCTTCAGCGCGATGGGCATCCCCGCCGTGAACTTCGGCCCGGGCGACCCGATGCTCGCCCACGCCGACGACGAACGGGTGGACTGCGACGAGATCCTCGCCTCCGAGCGGGCGCTGCGCGCCTGGCTCACCGGCGGTGCGTGACGGCAGCGCCGTGACCGCTGCCGAGCCCGTGGTGCGCGAGCCCGACCCGTTCCGGCGGCACCGGTGGTCGCCGGTCGTGCGCTACCGCGTGCTGCCCTGGTGGGGGCGCGTGGTGCTCGTGTACGCGGCCGCCCGCGCCGTCACGACCGTGATCGTGCTGCTCCTCGCGAGTGTGCAGGGCGCGAACCCGTGGACGGCGGCGCATCCGGGCTACTTCGAGTACGCGAACCTCTGGGACGCGCGCTGGTACGAGATCATCTCGTACTACGGCTACCCCTCCCGACTGCCGCTCACCGACGACGGCCACGTCGGCGAGAACGCCTGGGCGTTCATGCCCGTGTTCCCCGTGCTGGTGCGCGTCGTCACGTTCGCCGGCCTCCCGTGGAACGCGGCATCCGTCGTGGTCGCGCTCGCCGCGGGGCTCGGCGCGGCGCTCGTGTTCCACCGGCTGATGTCGCGGTTCCTCGCACCCGACCAGGCGATGTTCGCGGTCGTGCTGTTCTCGGTCGCGCCCGTCTCGCCGATCATGCAGTTCGGCTACGCCGAGTCGCTCGGCTTCCTGTGCCTCGCGGCGGCCCTGCTGCTGCTCGTCGACCGGCGCTACGGATGGCTCGTGCCGCTCGTCGCGGCGTGGTCGTTCACGCGCCCCGGGGCCCTCGCGTTCGCCCTCACCCTCGGGCTGCACTGGCTCGTGCGGTGGTGGCGCCGGGGGAGCGACCCGTTCCCGCTGCGCGAACGCGTGCTCGCGGCATCCGTCGCCCTCTTCGCGGTCGTCGCGGGACTCGCCTGGGCGGGCATCGCGTGGGCTGCGACCGGCGTGCCCTCGGCGTACACCGACACCGAGCTCGCGTGGCGGTCGGCCTACATCGGGTACCAGGCGCTCGTGCCGTTCACGCCGTGGTTCCTCGCGGGCGACTGGTGGCTCGACCAGCCGCTCGGCACGATCTCGGTGATCGCGCTCGTCGCCGCGTTCGCGCTCGCGCTGTGGTCGCCGTGGGTGCGCCGGCTCGGCGTCGACATCCGGCTGTGGCTCGGCAGCTACGCGCTGTACCTGCTGGCCGTGTTCTTCCCGCAGTCGAGCTCGTTCCGGCTGCTCGCGCCGATGTTCCCGATCGTCGGCGCGCTCGCGGTGCCGCGCTCGCGCGTGTGGCGCTGGTCGCTCATCGTGCTCTCCGTGGCGCTGCAGGTGGGCTGGCTGCTCATCGCGTGGGGCATCGACGGGCGCGACTGGACGCCGCCGTGAACGACCGGCGCACGGCGCGTTCCGGTCGGGTGAACGTTTCCCGAGCTGTCCACAGAACCGGCCTCGATTACCCGGCGCCGCTCGGGATAGCCGATAATGGAAGTTCAGCCACGAAAGGGGTAGCTCAATGGCGGCCATGAAGCCACGTACCGGAGACGGACCGATGGAGGCTGTGAAGGAGGGGCGCCTCATCATCGTGCGCGTGCCGCTCGAGGGTGGCGGTCGCCTGGTCGTCTCGGTGAACGACGCTGAGGCCAAGGAGCTCTACGACGTCCTCGGCGGCGTCGTGAACCCCGCCTGAGTCAGGCGCCCAGCTTCACGATCTGCAGCAGGCCGTCTCCGGCCGGCGAGACCGAGGTGGCGACGGCAGCGGATGCCGCGAGCTCAGCGATGAGCGTGCGGAACGCGGTCGCCGCCTCGTCTCGTTTCGCCGGATCGGCGACTCGGCCCTTCCAGAGTGCTCGTGCCACGAGCACGATCCCCCCGGGCTTCGCGAGCCGGAGTCCGTGCTCCACGTACTCGATCACCGAGGGCGCGTCCGCGTCGATGAAGACGAGGTCGTAGGAGCTCTCGTTCATGCGGGGCAGCACCTCGTGCGCCCGTCCGGCGATCAGTCGCACCCGTGCGGGCGCGATGCCCGCGTCGGCGAAGTGCTCGCGCGCGTGCTGCTGGTACTCGGTCTCGATGTCGATCGAGGTGAGCTGCGAGGTGCGCGCCGCCAGCAGCATCCACAGGCCCGAGACGCCGACGCCGGTGCCCACCTCGATGAGGGTGCGGGCGCGCGCCGCGGCAGCGAGCACGGCCAGCTGTGCTCCCACTGCGGGTGAGACGGGCTCGACGCCCAGCTCGAGGGACTGCTGCCGGGCCTTGGCGATGGACTCGTGCTCGACGACCGACTCGTCGACGTATTTCCAGTTCAGGTCGTGTTCGGACACGTTGCGGCTCCCGGGGTTTCTCGACCCCCAGCCTAGGGGGGCCTGCGATGGCGCTTCGCACGCCCCGCCGCCGACTATCCTGTAGGAATGTTCGGTCTGACGTTCGAGAAGCTCCTCATCATCGGGGTGATCGCCGTCTTCCTGCTCGGGCCCGAACGCCTGCCCCTCTACGCGGCCAAGCTGGGCCAGCTGGTACGCTCGCTGCGCGACATGGCCAACGGCGCCAAGAGCCGTGTCAAAGACGAGATGGGCTCCGAATTCGACGACGTCGACTGGCGCAAGCTCGACCCTCGTCAGTACGACCCGCGGCGCATCATCCGCGAGGCGCTCAGCGACGTCGACCCGTTCGCGCAGCCGCAGCGTCCCGTCGTGGCGCGTGCCGCCGTGAACCAGGACTCCGCCTACCTGCAGCGCAAGCGGCAGCGCGAGGCGCTCGGCGCGGGCGAGCCCGCGCCGTTCGACTCCGAAGCCACCTGAGCCGCGGCCGCCGCTCGTGCCTGACTCAGGCGCGGCGCAGCGCGCGCAGCGTTCGCGCGAGCAGCAGGAATGCCGCGGTCATGCCATTGAACTCCGCGCCCGTGCGGGGCAACTGCAGCAGTCCGGTGGCAGCCGAGATGGTGACGGGTTCGACGAATCGCAGCAGCCCCTCGGGGCCGTTGCGGCGGCCGACGCCCGACTGCTTCGCGCCGCCCATCGGCGCATCGACCGACGAGAACGTGCCCCGGTAGCCCTCGTTGATGTTCACGCTGCCGGCCTCGAGCGCCTCGGCGACTCGCTGCCCGCGACGCAGCGACCCGGTGAGGACGGCGGCGTTGAGACCGTAGTCGGAGGCGTTCGTGGCGAGGATCGCCTCCGTCTCGGTGTCGACCACGGAGAGGGTCGCGACGGCGCCGAACGTCTCGTCGGCGAACACGCGCATGTCCGGCGTGACGTCGGTGAGCACGGTCGGAGCGAACGCCCACGGGCCGGCTTCGGGCACGCGGTGGCCGCCCGTGAGCACCGTCGCGCCCTTCGCCACGGCGTCCTCGAGCTCCGCCTCGACGCGGCCGAGCTGGGCGGCGGTCGCGAGCGAGCCGAAGTCCGCGGTGTAGTCGAGTTCCGTCGCGACGTGGGATGACTCGAGGCGGGCGACCAGCGCGCTCGTGAACCGGTCGGCGACGGCCCGCTGCACGTAGATCCGCTCGATCGATACGCAGAGCTGCCCCATCGCCGAGAAGCAGGCGTACGCGGCATCCGCTGCCGCCTGTTCGGGATCCACGTCGTCGAGGACGAGGAGTGCATTCTTGCCCCCGAGCTCGAGGGAAGCGCCGATGAGGCGTCGTCCGGCCTTCTCGGCGATACGGCGGCCGGTGGCGGTCGAGCCGGTGAAGCACACGTAGTCGACCTCGTCGGTGAGCGCCTCGCCGACCTCGTCGGGTGAGCCTGTCACGACGGCCCAGAGTGCCTCCGGGACGCCGGCCTCGATGTACGCCCGGCGGAGGGCGAGGATCGAGAGCGCGCCCTGGTCGTCGGCCTTCTGCACGACCGCGCACCCCGCCGCGAGCGCGGGGACGACGTCCATCGCCGCGAGCGAGAGGGCGTAGTTCCACGGGGTGATCACGCCCACCACGCCCTTCGGGCGGTACCGCACTCGAGTGGTGGTGACGAGCGGCACCGCCGCGCGCCGGCGATGGCCGCGAAGCACGCGCTCGGCCGAGAGGGCGTTGTAGCGCGTCACGGATGCCGCCTGGAACACCTCCTCGAAGCCCTGCCCGCGCGTCTTGCCGCTCTCGAGCTGCACGAGGTCGAGCAGCTGCTCGCGCCGCTCGAGCACCAGGTCGTGCGCGGCGAGGAGCACTCGCCGACGATGCGCGAACCCCGCGCGCGCCCACGCGAGCTGCGCGAGGCGCGCCCGCGCCACCGCGGAGCGCACGTCGTCGGCGTTCGAGCGCGGCAGCTCGTGCAGCGTCTCACCGGTGCTCGGACTCGCGATCGGGATCGTCTCCGATCCCGAGGTCACGAGGTCGTCGACGAGGGAGGCGTAGAGGTCGGGAGAGGCCGTCGTGGCGCGCATGGGCACAGTCTAGGCGCGTGCCGGCACCGTCTAGGACAGTTGACCCACTTCGACTCCCGGATGGGTACACTGCCTCCATGACCGCACCGGAGCGATCCCTCACCCGCGGCGTCGTGACCCGGTACGCGATCGGCTCGATCGGCACCGGCGGCTTCGCGACGCTCCCCGGACTCGTGCTCGTGTTCTACCTGACCGACACCCTCGGCGTGAGCGCGCTCGTCGCCGGACTCGTCGTCACGGCGGCCAAGGTGTGGGACGTGGTGATCGATCCGTGGATCGGGGAGCGCAGCGACCGCGTCCTCGCGTCGACGGGCACGCGTCGCACGTGGATGCGGGTCGGCGCGATCGCGCTGCCTGTGGGCTTCGTGCTCACGTTCGCGGTGCCGACGGGGCTCGCGCCCGCGGCATCCGGTGCCTGGGTCTTCGTGGCGTTCCTCGCCACGGCGACCGCCTTCAGCCTCTTCCAGGTGCCGTACATCGCCCTGCCCGCGGAGCTCACCGCCGACTACGACGCACGCACGCGCCTGCTCACGTGGCGCGTCGTGGTGCTGAGCGCCGCGATCCTGCTGTTCGGTGCGGGCGGGCCCATCCTGCGCCGCGCCGGCGGCGACGACGAGGCGCTCGGCTACCTCGTGATGGCGGTCGTGGCGGGGCTCGCGATCGGCGTCGGCATGCTCATCGCGACGTCGACGGCGCCGCGCGGAGAACCGTCGGGGGCGCGACCGCGGCGCAGCATCCGCGCCGGCTACGCCGAGGGGATCGACGCCCTCCGCCGCAGCCGCCCGTTCCGCGACCTCCTCGCGGCCTTCGTGCTCCAGGGCCTCGCCACCGGCGTCATGCTGGCCGGCGCGAACTACGTGGCCGTGTGGGTGCTCGACTCCGAGGACGCGCTCACCTTCCTCTTCGTCGCACTCATCGGCCCCGCTGTGCTGTGCGCTCCGCTGTGCGGCCGCCTCGCCCGGCGCATCGGCAAGGAGCGCAGCTTCGCGCTCGCGAGCGCGCTCTTCGCGGTGGCCGCCGCGAGCCTCGTGGGCATGCTGTGGGCCCCGGGCGCGTGGATCTACGCACCGGTGGCGGTCGCCGGCGCCGCGTACGCCGGCATGCAGTCGCTGCCCATGGCGATGCTGCCCGACGTGGTCACCCACGACGCCCGCACGCACGGCCTCGGCCGTGCCGGCAGCTTCGGCGGCGTCTGGACCGCGGGCGAGACCGCCGGCATGGCGCTCGGCGCCACCCTGCTCACGCTCGCCCTCGCCGCGACCGGCTACGTCGAGTCATCCGGCGCCGCCGTGGTCGCCCAGCCGGATGCCGCGATCGCGGGCATCACGGTGAGCTTCAGCCTCGTGCCGGCCGCCCTCGTGCTGCTGAGCCTCTGGTTCATCCGGCGGTATCCGCTGCGCAGGGGCGACATCGACACGGATGCCGCGGCCACGGCGGTGCTGCGATGACCGCGTTCCGGCGGCCGCCCGCCGACATCCTCGCCGACATCGAGGCGCTCCGCGCGGCGGATGCGCCGACGCACGGCGGCCGTGTGCTCTCGTACGTGTACGACGCGGGGCTGCCGCAGCTCGACGCCCTGGCGGCGGATGCCGCACGGCTGGTGCAGCCCGTGAACGGCCTCGACCCGACCACGTTCACCTCGGTCGCGGCGATGGAGTCCTCGGTCGTCGGGTTCGCCCGTCGCGTGTTCCACGGCGAGGACGAGCCGGGCGCGGACGGGCCGGGCGTGGACGGCGCCGACCGGCACGGCACGGCCGAGGGCGGCGGCGTCGTCGTCGGCTCCGTGACCTCGGGCGGCACCGAGAGCTGCCTGCTCGCGGTGAAGACCGCACGCGACGTCTGGCGCGAGGCGCGCCTGGGCACCCCGCGCACGCCGCGGATCGTCGCGCCCACGACGGTGCACGCCGCCTTCCACAAGGCCGCCCACTACTTCGGGCTCGCGCTCGACCTCGTCCCGGTCGATCCTGAGACCGGTGCGCCGAGCGTTGCGGCGATCGAGGAGCGGCTCGGCGACGACGTCGCCCTCGTCGTGCTGAGCGCCCCGTCGTACCCGTTCGCGAGCCTCGATCCGATCGCCGACGTCGCCGCGATCACCGGACCGCGGGCCATCGCCCTGCACGTCGACGCCTGCATCGGCGGCTTCGCACTCGCGTTCTGGCCCCACGACCTGCCGGCGTGGGACCTCGCGGTGCCGGGCGTCACGAGCCTCTCGGCCGACCTGCACAAGTACGGCTACGCCCCGAAGGGCGTGTCGGTGCTGCTCACCCGCGGCCGCGACCGGCAGCGCCACCAGTACTTCGCGACGACCGAGTGGCCGGGCTACCCCGTCGTGAACGCGACGATGGCGGGATCGCGCCCCGCGGGCCCGCTCGCCGCGGCGTGGGCGATCATCGAGGCGCTGGGCGAGCCGGGCTTCGCCGAGCTCACCGCACGTGCGGCGCGCGCGACCACGGCGCTCCGCGACGTCGTCGGCGGCATCGACGGTCTGCGCGTGGTCGGGGCGCCGACCGGCCCGCTGCTCGCGGTCGCGACCGACGACGAGGTGCCGCCCGATCGCCGTGTCGACCCGCACCATTGGGCGGATGCCGCGCGCGCGGCCGGATGGCACCTGCAGCTGCAGCCGGGGCTCCAGCAGTCCGACGGCACCCGCCTGCCGCACACGACCCACCTCACCGTGACCCCGGTGACGGAGGCGGCGCTCCCCGAGCTCGCTCCGGCACTGGTCGCCGCGGCCGACGCCGTGCGGGGGGTCCCGCGGGTCGACGGTGCCGAGGTGCTCGCCGCGATGGCCGCGCAGCTCCCGGGCGGCGCGGCGGCGCTCGCAGCGGCATCCGACGGTCTCGACTCCGACGCGGCGGCGGCGCTGCTCGGCGCGTTCGGCCTGCTCGGCGGTTCGGGTGCCGGCGACGCGGATGCCGGCGGCGCCGACGCGGGTGACGCGCTGCCCGATCGCCTCGCGCCCGTGCTCGCGCTCGTCGAGGCCCTGCCGGCGCCGCTCACCGAGCGGCTGCTCGTGGAACTGCTCGCGCGCGTCGTGGAACCGCGGCCGTTCCGGCCGGAGTGACGGCTCAGAGTCCGCAGCGCTCGTCGTAGTAGGCGTAGAGCTCGGACTTCAGGGCGTCGCCGGCGGGGCGATCGAGCCGGCCCGCGCGCCCGTCGCTCGTGGTGATCTCGAACGGCAGGATCGTGCCGCGCTTGTCGTCGGCGATCGCGTGGGCGTCGCACCGGGCGGGCTTCACCGGGAGCGAGATCGTGAACGGCGCATCCCCCGCCGCGACGTCGCGGTCGATCACCCAGTCGGTGCCGCCCTCGGCGTTGAGGAGGGTCGTGCCGTACACCGTGCCGAGGTGCATCGTGAGATCGCCCGTTGCCACGGGCTCGACGAGCACGTCGAGGTAGGCGCGCCGGTCGAGGCCCGCACCCTCGCTGCGCAGCGTCTCGGGCATGCGGATGTCGGCGACCGCGGCGACCGAGTCGGCAAGGCAATCGGTGTCGACGAGCCGTGGGAGCGTGTCGAACGGGTCGTCGGGCCGCAGCTCGCCGTCGCGCGGGCCCTCGGCGGTCGTCGCCTCGACGAAGACCGTGGCGTCGGCCGGGTCGGCGTTCGCGTCGCACACCGTGGGCGTGCGCTCGATGCGGATGTCGAGCTTGCCGCCGTCGGCCCGGAGCTCGAACGGGTCGGCGTACGACATGCCCGGTTCGAGGGTGGGCGACCGCAGTTCGAAGCCGTCGATCGTGACCGGCTCCGGGCCGGCGTTCGTGAACCCCACGACGAGGATGCCGTCGGCCGCGTCGAGACGGCTCTGCCGCACCTCCACGGAGAGGCCGTCGGGGAGGGGCGGCGCCTCGTCGGCGCCGGCGCACGACGTGAGCAGCGACGCGCCCGACGCGAGCGCGACGACGGCCGCGAGCCGGCCGAGGAGGCGAGCGCGCGGCATCCGATCACCGCACCGAGACGTCGAGACGGCGGCCGCTCAGGGAACGGGGGCGGGCCGCGAGCGCGGCGGCGACCGCCTCGATCGCGCGTGCCGCAGGGTCGTCGGGCTCCGCGAGCACGACGGGCATCCCCTCATCGCCGCCACGGCGCAGCGCGACGCTCAGGGGCACGCTCGCGAGGAGCGGCACGGGCGCGTCGGCGCCCACGGAGAGCCGCCGGGCGACCTCCTCGCCGCCGCCCGATCCGAAGAGGTCGAGGATGCCGCCGCCGGGCTGGGGGAGTCCGGCCATGTTCTCGACGACGCCGACGACCTGCTGGCCGGTCTGGCGCGCGACGAGTCCCGAGCGCTCGGCGACGTCGGCCGCCGCGGGCTGCGGCGTCGTGACGACGAGCACCTCGGCGTTGGGCAGCAGCTGCCCGAGCGAGATCGCGACGTCGCCCGTGCCCGGCGGCAGGTCGACGAGCAGCACGTCGAGGTCGCCGAAGTAGACATCGGTGAGGAACTGCTGGAGTGTGCGGTGCAGCATCGGCCCGCGCCACGCGACGGCGACCGAGGAGCCGCGCCCGCCCGGCTCGGTGGGCTCGACGAACATGCCGATCGAGATGACCTTCACGCCGTGGGCGACGGGCGGCAGGATCATGTCGTCGACGCGGGTGGGGCGCGCTGCGTTGCCGTGCTCGTCGACGAGCCCGAGCAGGCCGGGGATCGAGAAGCCGTGCACGTCGGCGTCGACGAGGCCCACCGAGAGCCCCCGGGCCGCGAGCGCGACGGCGAGGTTCGCGGTGAGCGTCGACTTGCCCACTCCGCCCTTGCCGCTCGTCACCGCGATCACGCGGGTGAGGGTGCCGGGGCCGAACGGATTGCCGCGCGCCCGGCCGCCGCGCAGCCGCTCGGTGAGCGCGGCCCGTCGCTCGGGCGTCATCACGGTGAGCTCCACGGTGGCATTGCCCGCGCCCACCACCTGCTCGGCGGCGGCCCGCACGTCGCGCTCGATGCGATCGGATGCCGGGCAGCCGACGATCGTGAGCGCGACGCGCACCGCGACGCCGCCGGCATCCGTCGCACGCACCTCGTCGACCATGTCGAGCTCGGTGATGGGCTTGCGGATCTCGGGGTCGATGACGCTCGCGAGCGCCGCGGAGACGGCGCGCTCGACGTCAGGTCGCGGCATGCTCGGACTCCTCCTCGTCGCGGCGGTCGAGCTCCTCGAGCACCTGCCGCAGCTCCTGGCGGATGAACTCCTTCGTCGCGAGGTCGCGTACCACGAGCCGCAGCGCCACGACCTCGCGGGCGAGGTACTCGGTGTCGGCGAGGTTGCGCTCGGCTCGCTGCCGGTCCTGCTCGATCTGCACGCGGTCGCGGTCGTCCTGCCGGTTCTGGGCGAGCAGGATGAGCGGGGCGGCGTACGAGGCCTGCAGCGAGAGCACGAGCGTCAGCGCGGTGAATCCGATGGCGATCGAATCGAACCGCAGCGGCTCGGGCGCGAACGTGTTCCACGCCATCCAGCCGATCGCGAAGACGGTGAGCCCGAGCAGGAAGCCCGGCGTGCCCATGGCGCGCGCGACCCACTCGGTGAAGCGGCCGAACCGGTCGCGGTCGCCCGAAAGACGGAAGGACGGCGATCGGCGGATGCCCTTCGGGGTGTCGAATCGTCGGTCGTCGACGTCAGCGCGTGCCATCTCCTGCCCTCCTTCCGTTGGTGATCGGGATGCTTCCCGTCGCGAGCTGTGCCCGGGCCGTCGCCCGGCGCGTCACCTCGCGTTCGTCATCGGGGTGACTTCGCCAGTCATCGGGCAGGAGGTAGTCGAGCACGTCGTCAATCGTCACCACCCCGACGAGTCGATGCTTCTCGTCGACGACCGGCACCGACACGAGGTCGTAGCTCGCGAGGATGCGGCTCACCTCGGCGGCGGACGTGTCGGCGCGGACCGGTTCGAGGCCCTGGTCGATGAGGCTGCCGAGTCGCTCGTGCGGGGGGTAGCGCAGCATCCGCTGGAAGTGCACGATGCCGAGGAACCGGCCGGTGGGCGGCTCGTACGGCGGCAGGGTCACGCACACCGCGGCGCCGAGCGCGGGCGGCAGGTCGTGGCGGCGGATGAGCGCGAGGCCCTCGGCCACCGTGGCGTCGGCGGAGACGATGATGGGCTCGGTGGTCATGAGCCCGCCCGCGGTGTCAGGTCCGTAGGAGAGGAGGAAGCGCACGTCCTCGGCCTCCTCGGGCTCCATGAGCTCGAGCAGGTGCTCGCCGCGCTCCTCGGGGAGCTGGGCGATGAGGTCGGCGGCGTCGTCGGGCGACATGTGGTCGAGCACGTCGGCGGCGCGGTCGTCGCCCAGCCCGGCGAGGATCTCGACCTGGTCGGACTCGGGCATCTCCTCCAGCACGTCGGCGAGCCGGTCGTCGGGAAGCTCCTCGGCGACCTCCTGCCGTCGCTGCGCAGGCAGGTCGAGCAGGGTGTTCGCGAGGTCGGCGGGCTTCAGCTCGGAGTAGGTCGCGATGAGCTGCTCGGCCGACTGGGCCTCACCGCTCGGGTTGGCCTCGCGCACCTCGCGCCACGTGACGTAGGCCGACTGGCCCTTCGAGAACGGCGACGCTCCCGCCTTGGGCCGCCGCACGAAGAGCTGGTCGACCTCCCACTCGCCGGGCTCGCGCTCCTCGATCGCCACGTCTTCGATGGTCGCGGCGCCGGAGCCGTCGTTGAAGGCGACCTTGCGGCCGAGCATCTCGGCGATGACGCGCACCTCGCCGCCGCGCTGCTCGAACCGGCGCAGGTTGATGAGGCCCGTGGTGATGATCTGGCCGCCGCCGATGGAGGTGACGCGGCCGATCGAGACGAAGACGCGGCGCTTGCCGGGGATCTCGACGATGAGTCCCACCACGCGCGGAGGGTCGCTCGCACGGTACACGACGAGCACGTCGCGCACGCGGCCGACCCGATCCCCGGCGGGGTCGAAGACGGCGCACCCGGCGAGTCGGGCGACGAAGACTCTCGTTGCGCTCACGACACCCAACTTACCCCCGGCCGCCCCCGTTCCGGTCCGGAAGAGGGCGCCGTGGGACAATGGCCGGGTGAGCAGCCAATCCCCGTTCGGCGGCCGTGTCGGCCGCGCTTTCCCCACCCTGCCCAAGGGCGAGACCGTCGCGAGCTACGAGACCTACGCCGAGGCGCAGGAGGCCGTCGACCGCCTCGCGAAGGCGGAGTTCCCCGTGCGGGAGCTCTCGATCGTCGGCACCGACCTCACGAGCGTCGAGCGCATCACCGGAACGCTCAGCTGGGGGCGCGCGGCGGCCGCCGGCGCGCTCTCGGGCGCGTGGTTCGGCACGTTCCTCGGGTTGCTCCTCTTCATCTTCTCGCCGACGGGCGCCTCGATCGGCATCCTCGGCTCGGCCATCCTGCTCGGTGCCGGCTTCGGCGCGATCTTCAGCGTCGTGTCGTACTCGATCAACCGCCGGCGCCGCGACTTCACCTCGGTCATGCAGGTGCTCGCCACGCGCTACGCCGTGATCGCCGAGCCCGAGCATGTCGCCCGGGCCCGCCAGGTGCTCGGCACGACGGATGCCGCGTTCCCGGCCGCTCCCGCGTGGAGCCCGCCCGCCGCGCCCCCGGCTCCGCCCGCCGAGCCGCCCGCTCCCGCCGGGCCCACAGCCGGTGGTGGTGCCGAGGGCGAGCAGCCCGCCGAGGAACCGAGGGGCCTTACCTACGGCGAGGCGCAGGACGCCCGTCGTCGGGCCGAGCGCGAGCGGCGCGACTCGGGCGACGGCGCCTGACCGAGGGGCGCTGAGCCGCGCGACGCCGACCGGCGCGTCGACTACCAGTCCGTCGGCTTCTCCGGCGTGTAGAGCCAGATATCGAAGAAGTCGCCGAGCTCCGCCCCTGAGACCTCCTCCGCGAGGGCGATGAAGTCGGCGGTCGACGCCGTACCGCCGCCGTACCGCTCGACCCACTGCTTCGCCAGGTCGAAGAACGCTTCGTCGCCGATCCTCACGCGCAGTGCATGCAGGGTTGCGGCGCCGCGGTCGTAGACGGGGTTCAGGAAGAGTCCGAGCGGACCCGGGTCCGCCACGACGAGCTCCCACTCCTCGTCGTCGGCGGGGATCGACAGGTAGTCGTCGAACGACGCCTGGGCGGTCTGGCCGCCGCGGTGCTCCGTCCACATCCACTGCGAGTACGTCGCCCAGCCCTCGTTGAGCCAGATGTCGGCCCAGCGGAACGGGCTCACCTCGTCGCCCATCCACTGGTGGGCGAGCTCGTGCGCGACCGTGCCCTCCCGAGCGGTGCGGGAGAAGAAGGACCGGGTCTGCGTCTCGAGGGCGTAGCCGACCGAGTCGTCGTCGACGATCGCGCCGTACGAGCCGAAGGGGTACGGACCGTAGAGCGATTCGAAGAAGACGAGCATGTCGCTCGTGAGCGCGAGGCTCTCCGAAGGCGCCCCGAGACGTGCCGGGTCGACTGCGTCGAAGATCGGCGTGCCGTTGGCGGCCACGTACTGGTTCACGACGTAGTCGCCGACGCTCGCCGTCGCCAGGTAGGCGGCCATCGGGTCGGGCGCGTCCCAGTACCAGGTCGTCCGCCCGTCGGCCGTGGTGGCCGGGCGACTGGGCAGCCCGTTCGCGACTGCGACGAGGCCCTCGGGCACCGTGATCTCGAACGAGAAGGTGGCCTTGTCGGTCGGGTGGTCGTTCACGGGGAACCACGTGGCCGACCCGTCGGGTTCGCTCACGACCATCGCACCGTCGCGCGTGGTCACCCAGCCGTACAGCGCTCCTTCGATGTCGGTCGGCCGGGTCGTCGTGCCGCCGTAGCGGACGACGACCTGGGCGGCCTTGCCGGCCTTCACCTTCTTGGAGGGAGTGATCACGAGTTCGTTCGACGTCTGCGTGAACGTCGCGGCCTTTCCGGCCACGGTCACCTCCGTGGCGGTGAGGCCGCGGAGGTCGAGGTTGAATCGGCTGAGATCCTGGGTCGGCACGAGGTCGATCGTGGCGACGCCGTCGAGGCGACCCTCGATCGGCGCCGGGTCGGGCGGCGCCGGCGTGTAGTCGAGGTCGAGGTGGTAGTGCACGATATCGGTGCCGCCGTTGCCGGCGAGCGGGAAGTACGGGTCGCCGGCTCCATCGGCGCCCGGCGTGTACTCCGGAGGTGCCGCGACCGCGACGGCCGGGCTTGCAAGGAGCGCGGCGGCGGCGATCGCCGATGCGATGGCGAGCAGTGCGGGACGGCGAGACGGCATGGGATCCTCCAGCGTTGCGTCGGCTGCCGATCGCGGCAGTGCTGCCGAATGTAGACGACCACGGTGGCAGCCGCCACCGTCGAATGCCTCCAGTCCACCCGCCAGCAGGTCAGCCCGCCGCGCCGCGCACCCAGGCCTCGACCTCGGCGACGGTGCGCGGGATGCCCACGGAGAGGTTCTCCGCACCGTCGGCGGTCACGAGGATGTCGTCCTCGATGCGCACGCCGATGCCGCGGAACTCCGCGGGCACCGTGAGGTCGTCGGGCTGGAAGTAGAGGCCCGGCTCGATCGTGAAGACCATGCCGGCCTCGAGCACGCCGTCCATGTAGAGGTCGCGTCGTGCCTGCGCGCAGTCGTGCACGTCGAGGCCGAGGTGGTGGCTCGTGCCGTGCACCATGTAGCGGCGGTGGAACTGGTTGTCGGGCTGCAGCGACTCCTCGGCCGAGACGGGCAGGAAGCCCCACTCCGCCGTCTTGCGCGCGATGACCTCCATCGCGGCGGCGTGCACCTCGCGGAAGATCGCGCCGGGCTTCACGACCCGGAACGCGGCATCCGCCGCCTCGAGCACCGCCTCGTAGACCTGGCGCTGCACGGGAGAGAAGCTGCCGTTGACCGGGAAGGTGCGCGTGATGTCGGCGGTGAAGTAGCTGTCGAGCTCGACGCCGGCGTCGAGGAGCACGAGGTCGCCCGGCACGACGGGGCCGTCGTTGCGCGTCCAGTGCAGGATCGTGGCGTGCGGGCCCGCCGCGGCGATCGAGCCGTAGCCGACGTCGTTGCCCTCGAGCCGGGCACGCGTCGCGAAGACGCCCTCGATGACGCGTTCGCCGCGCACCTCGGAGGTGATGCGGGGCAACTCGGCGAGCACCTCGGTGAAGCCGCGCTGCGTCGCGTCGACCGCGGCGCGCATCTCGGCGATCTCGAACTCGTCCTTCACGAGGCGGAGCTCCGAGAGCACTCGGGCGAGCTCGCCGTCGGGCGCGTGCTCGTGGCCGACCTCGATGCTGAACGGCGCGTCCGAGGCGTTCGTGGAGAGCGCCTGCTCGGCGGCGAAGCGGATGCGCGCGTGGTCCACGCGCTCGGTGATCGCGGCATCCGCCTCGCGCAGCACGAGCGTCGACGTGTCGACGGCGTCGAACACGCGGTCGAGGTCGGCGATGCCGCCCGTCGCGATGGCGAGATCGGCTGCGACGTGGGCGAGCGAGGGGCGTGCGCCGATCCAGAACTCGCCGATCGCGGGGTTGGCGTAGAACTCCTCGGAGTCGCGGCCCGCGCGCTCGCGGAAGTAGACGGTGGCCACGTGGCCCTCGCCGCCCTCGGGCTCGAACACGAGCACGGCGCCCGGCTCGGAGTCCGAGCCCCAGCCGGTGAGGTGCGCGAAGGCGGAGTGCGCCCGGTACGGGTAGTCGGTGTCGTTGGCGCGCTGCTTCATGTCGCCGGCGGGCACGATGAGGCGCACGCCCGGGAACGCCGCCGAGACGGCGGCACGACGCGCCGCGGCGTACTGCGCCTGTGCGCGTGCGGACGGAAGGGCCTCGTCGCGCTGCGCCCAGCCGCTGCCGATGAACGCCTTGAACCCCTCGGAACCCGGGGTCGTCGACCGGTTCGCGTTGCGAGCGGATTCCTCCGGCGTCGGCTCCTCGTCGGAGTCGTTCACGGTGGCCGTTCTGGTGGAGGTGTCGCCGGGGTTCGTCATGCGTCCATTCTCCCACCAGGCGGCCCGCCCTCAAGATGGGCTCGGGGTCGCTCAACCGGCGGGGGAGTTCGCTGGGCCCGCGGGGAAGACGCTCAGCCCGAGGGGAAGGCGCTCAGCCGGCGGGGAGACGCTCAGCCCGCGGGGGAGAGCGTCGCGACGATCGGCCGATGGTCGCTGCCTGCGCCGTCGAGCGCCTCGATGACCTCGAAGGAGTCGACGGTCCAGTCGGAGGTGGCGAGCACGTGGTCGATCGGGCTGCCGAACATCGGCGGCAGGTCGGTGGGCCAGGTGCCCACTGCGGCCCACCCGGCCGAGGCCGCCGCATCCGAGCACCGGCCGAGATCGCCGCCGTCGACGCCGCGGCCGGCGAAGTGGTCGAGCGTGCCGTTGAAGTCGCCCGCCATGATCACGTTGCCGCCCGCGCACCGCTCGGCGATCCAGTCGAGGTCGCTGCGCCAGTTGCGCAGCTCCCAGCGGATCGGCGCGACGGCGTGCACGGCGACGATGCGCGGCCCGTCGCCGTCGACGGGCTCCGCGACGATCGACGGCAGCGTGTTCGTGTTGCCGGGCGGGCCGGGCACGAGCTCGGACACCACCCGGTAGTCGCCGAGGTCGGGCGAGATGAGGATCGTCGTGGAGCGCGCCTTCGCGATCTCGTCGAACGCCACCGTGTGCACCCACATCGGACTGCCGCCCTCGCGCATGGCGATCGCGACCTGCTCGCCGAGCGGGCCCGTGGTCTCGGGCAGCACGATGACGTCGGCGCCCTCGGCGAGCGCCAGGTCGGTGATGGTGGTCGCGTCGGGCACCTCGCCGAGCGTGTTCCACGAGAGCACGGTGACCGATCCGGATGCCGCGGCCGCAGCGTCGCCCGCCCCGCCCGCGCCGCGCACGGCGAGCACGCCCACGTTGCCGAGGGCGAACAGGGCGACCACGATCGCCATCGCCGCCGCGAACCACCGCAGGGGACGCACCAGTGCCAGCAGCGCGAAGACCGCGGCCGCGGCGATCCCGCCGGCCGCGGCCACCCCGCGGAGCGCCACGACGTGCGCGGCGATCCACTGGTCCTGCAGGCCGAACGCCTGCGGCCACACGAGGATCGCGGCGAGTGCCGCCGTTCCGAGCACGACGGCCCAGCCGAGGATGCGGGGGAGCATTCCAACCAGCGTAGGGGAGCCGGTGGCGCGGCGAGGGGCCCGGCGGCCATGGATCCGCTGGGAGTCGTCGGTGAACATGCCCCGGCTAGCATGGAGGAATGGCCGAAGCCCCCGTCATCGTCGCGGCCGACCTGCACACGCACTCGTCGGTGTCCGACGGCACGGAGACCCCGGCGGAGCTCGTCGCGGCCGTCGCGGCGGCGGGGCTCGGCGCCTTCGCGCTCACCGACCACGACTCGACGGCCGGCTGGGCCGCCGCCGCCGCCGGAGCACGCGAGCGCGGCATCACGCTCATCCCGGGCATGGAGCTCTCGACGCGCATCCAGTTCGCGAGCGTGCACGTGCTCGCCTACCTGATCGACCCGCTCGACGAGGCCCTGCTCGCCGAGACCGCGCGCATCCGCGAGTCGCGCTTCACCCGTGCCGAGGAGATCGTGCGGCGCATCGGACGCGACTACGACCTCACGTGGGACGACGTGCTCTCGCAGACCACCGAGGGCGCCACCATCGGCCGGCCGCACATCGCCGACGCGCTCGTCGCGCGCGGGCACGCGGCCACCCGCTCGGATGCGTTCGACGGCATCCTGCACTGGCGGCGCGGCTACGCCCAGCCCCATTACGCGCCGGACCCGCTGACGGGGATCCGGCTGATCCGCGCCGCGGGCGGGGTTCCGGTGCTCGCGCACCCGGGCACCCGTGGCGCCGAGGACGTCATCCCCGAGGACAAGCTGCGCCGGTTCGTCGACGCGGGCCTCTTCGGCCTCGAGATCGACCACCCCGAGAACCGCGAGGGGTCCAAGCGACGGCTCCGCGAGCTCGCGGCGAAGTACGGCCTCGCGGTCACCGGCTCGAGCGACTACCACGGCTCGGGCAAGCCCAACCGCCTCGGCGCGTACACGACGCCGCCCGAGGTCGTCGAGCGCATCATCGCCGAGGGCACCGGGACGAGCCCGGTCTTCGGGTGATGCCGCGTCGGCTCGTCGGCTGATCCCGGGTCCGGTCGCCGGATGCCGCGGCGCCGCCTCGACCGCGGACGGGAACGGGCCGGCCGCGACCGGGGTCGCGGCCGGCCCGTTGCGCCGTGGTCGTGGGTCAGGCGGCGGGAGCCGTGTTGCCCGGACGCGGGCCGCGACGGCGGCGGCGGC
>NZ_RHHB01000066.1 GCF_003710805.1 Agromyces tardus
GTCGATGCAGAGCGGGCCGCCCGGGTCGAGCGGGAGCAGCCGCCGGTGCCTCGGGTTCGGCTGCGGGAGCCGGGGCGGCGGCGGGCGCCGGGGCAGCGGATGCCGCTGGGGCCTCCGGTGCCGCGGGGGCCGGCGGGGCGCCTGCGCCGTCCTGCGCGACCGCCTGCTCGGGAGGAAGGGTGGCGGTGGCTGTGGAGGTCTTCACCTGCCGGTAGTGCTCGAGCACCGGGCGCCACGTCTCGTCGACCGATTGCGGATCGGCGAGGAACCGCTCGTACATCTCGTCGACGAGCCATTCGTTGGCTCCGAACTCGCCCGACGCCGTCTCGTCGGATCCCGACCCGGTCAATTGGCTCGACACAGCCTCTCGCCCACTCTCTCCGTTGATGCTGGATAACCCTGCTGGCGGCGCTGCGACGTGCGGTCAGGGGGGCCGCGCGGAACGCCCCCACAAGCCTAAACCCCTTCCGGCGGCGCGCGGGCACCCCCGCGGCGGTAGCGTGAATCCATGGAGTTCTACCGCACCGCGCCGACGCACGACCTCACGTACTCCGACGTCTTCCTCGTGCCGAGCCGGTCGGGGGTCGGCAGCCGACTCGACGTCTCGCTCGCGACCGACGACGGGTCGGGCGCCTCGATCCCGATCGTGTCCGCGAACATGAACTCCGTCACCGGTCCGCGCCTCGCGGCGACGCTCGCGCGCCGCGGCGGCATCGGCGTGCTCCCGCAGGACCTGCCGCTGCAGCAGCTCGACGAGTCGATCCGGTGGGTCAAGTCGCGCTCCCCGCGGTTCGACGTGCCGCATCTCTTCCACGTCGACGCGACGGTCGCCGATGCGCTCGCGGTGCTGCCCGCCGTCGAGGGGCACGGCATCGTGCTGCACGACGCGAGCGAGCAGTACGCCGGATGCATCATCGCGACCCGCTTGGCGACGGCCCTGCCCGACGCACGGCTCGGCGACCTCGTGCACGGCGACCTCACCTCGCTCGACGCCGACGACGTCGCGACGCCGCGCCGTGCCTTCGACCTCATGGTGGACGCGGGCCTCGACTTCGCTCCCGTCCTCGAGCACGGCCGCGTCGTGGGCACCCTCAGTCGCCGCAGCGCGCTGCGCGGCACGGTCTTCGAGGCCAACACCGACGCATCCGGCCGGCTGCGCGTCGCGGCGGCGATCGGCATCAACGGCGACGTCGGCGCGAAGGCCCGCGCACTCGTGGCGGCGGGTGTCGACATGCTCGTCGTCGACACCGCGCATGGCCACCAGGAGGGCATGATCGCGGCGGTGCGCGCGGTGCGCGACGCCCACGTGACCGTCCCGGTCGTCGCGGGCAACATCGTCACGGCCGACGCGGTGGCCGACCTGGTCGACGCCGGGGCCGACGTGCTGAAGGTCGGCGTGGGCCCCGGCGCGATGTGCACGACCCGCATGATGACCGCGGTGGGGCGTCCGCAGTTCTCGGCGGTGCTCGAGACCGCCGAGGCGGCGCGGCAGCTGGGGGCCCGGGTGTGGGCCGACGGCGGCGTGCGGTACCCGCGCGACGTGGCGCTCGCGCTCGCCGCCGGCGCGGCATCCGTCATGATCGGCTCGTGGTTCGCGGGCACGATCGAGGCGCCCGGCGTGCTGCGGCGCGATGCATCCGGACGGCTCTACAAGGAGAGCTGGGGCATGGCGTCGACGAAGGCGGTGAAGGAGCGGTTCGAGCGGCTCTCGCCGTACGAGCTCGCCCGCAAGGAGCTCTTCGCCGAGGGCATCTCGTCGTCGTCGATCTTCCTCGACCCGGGGCGCCCGTCGCTCGAGGACCTGCTCGACATGATCACCTCGGGGGTGCGCAGCGCGTTCACGTACGCCGGCGCGCGCGACCTCGAGCAGTTCCGCGACCGGGCCCTCGTCGGCATCCAGTCGGCCGCGGGCTACGAAGAGGGCAAGGCGCTGCCGGTCAGCTGGTAGCGGTCGCGTCCGGCCGGCCGGTGTGGGCCGCCGTGACTGCGAGCGGATGCCGCGGGTGCCTGTGACGTTCGTGTGACATCTCCGGCGCCCGGCCGCTGCAGCCCGCGGCGCGTCGATATACTCGTCTGACCATGGATGACCCCCCTTCTGCGAGTTCACCCGGCCATAGACCTTCGCCCGTGACCGAGCGAGGAGGTGGCGATGTCTGAGTGGATCCTCCTCGGCATCGGACTGCTCCTCACGATCGGCACGGGCTTGTTCGTCGCGAGCGAGTTCGCGCTCGTCAACCTCGATCGATCCGACCTCGAGGCGCGCCGCGCCCGCGGCGAGACCCGTCTCGGCATGACGATCGAGGCCCTCAAGATCACGTCGACGCACCTGTCGAGCGCCCAGCTCGGCATCACGCTCACGACGCTCCTCACGGGCTACACGATGGAGCCGGCGATCTCGTCGCTCCTCGAAGGTCCGCTCACCGCGCTCGGCCTGCCCGAGGCGCTCGTGCGCCCGATCGGCGCGACGACCGCCATCGTGATCGCGACGCTCCTGTCGATGGTCATCGGCGAGCTCGTGCCGAAGAACTTCGCGCTCGCCCTGCCGCTCGCGACCGCCAAGCTCGTGATCCCGTTCCAGACGGCGTTCACGTGGGTGTTCCGGCCCGCGGTCAGCGTGCTCAACGGCAGCGCCAATGGCATCCTGCGCGCTGTCGGCATCGAGCCCAAGGAGGAGCTGTCGGGCGCACGCTCCGCGGAGGAGCTCTCGTCGCTCGTGCGCCGTTCCGCGAGCGCGGGCGTGCTCGAGCAGGACACGGCCACGCTGCTCGGTCGCACGCTGCGGTTCGCCGACCACGATGCATCCGACGTCATGACGCCGCGCCCCCGCGTGGCGGCGGTGCAACGGCTCGAGCCCGCCGAAGCCGTCATCGAACTCGCGCGGCAGACCGGGTTCTCCCGGTTCCCGGTCTACGACGACAACCTCGACGACGTCGTGGGCCTCGTGCACGTCAAGCAGGCCGTGGCGGTGCCGCGCGAGAAGCGCACCTCGGTGCCGGCGTCGGCGCTGCAGTCCGAGGCGCTGCGCGTGCCCGAGACGATGAAGCTCGACGTGCTGCTCGGGGAGCTCCGGGGCCGCGGCTTCCAGATGGCGGTCGTCGTCGACGAGTACGGCGGCACCGCCGGCGTCGCGACCCTCGAGGACCTCGTGGAGGAACTCGTGGGCGAGGTCGCCGACGAGCACGATCGCACCCGGGCGGGCATCGTGCGCCGCGGCGAGGTGGTGAGCTTCCCCGGCATCCTCCGCCCCGACGAACTGCTCGAGCGCACCGGCATCCGCGTGCCCGAGGACGGAGCCTACGAGACGGTCGCCGGCTTCGTGATGGCGAGCCTCGGGCGCCTCCCCGCGGTCGGCGACGAGGTGGAGCTCGAGGAGGGCACCCTGAGCGTGCAGCGACTCGACGGCCGGCGCATCGACCGCGTGCGATTCACGCCCGCCCCCACCCCCCAGCACGGAGATGTCCTCTCGGAGGTGGAGCGATGAGCGACTGGGCCGGAATCGCCTGGCTGATCGTGCTGCTCATCGGCAACGCGTTCTTCGTGGGCGCGGAGTTCGCCGTCATCTCCGCGCGGCGATCTCAGATCGAGCCACTCGCCGAACAGGGCCGCCGCAGCGCGAAGACCGCACTCTGGGCGATGGAGCACGCGACGCTCATGCTCGCGATGAGCCAGCTCGGCATCACGATCTGCTCCCTGCTCATCCTCAACGTGTCGGAGCCGGCGATCCACCACCTGCTGGAGATCCCGCTCGCGCTCACCGGGTGGTCGGAACAGGTCGTCGGCACGGTGGCGTTCGTGATCACCCTCGTGCTCGTGTCGTACCTGCACGTCGTGTTCGGTGAGATGGTGCCGAAGAACCTCTCGTTCTCGGTGCCCGACCGTGCGGTGCTGCTGCTCGCGCCGCCGCTCGTGTTCTTCGCACGGGTGTTCCGACCGGTGATCGTGGCGCTGAACGCGACCGCGAACGGCGTGCTGCGGCTGTTCGGCGTCGAGCCGAAGAGCGAGGCCACCTCGACGTACACGCTCGAGGAGGTGCAGACCATCGTGCGGCAGTCGCGCCGCGAGGGCGTGCTCGACGACGCGAGCGGCACCCTGACCGCAGCGTTCGAGTTCACCACCAAGCGGGTGCAGGATGTCGCGGTGCCGATGTCGGGGCTCGTGAGCCTGCCGCCCGACGCCACGCCCGGCGACGTCGAGCGCGCGGTCGCGCGCCACGGCTTCTCGCGGTACGTCATCCGCGGGCAGGACGGCGAGCCCGACGGCTACGTGCACCTCAAGGACGTGATCGACCTCGACGACGACGAGTTCGACGATCCGCTGCCCGCGAAGCGAGTGCGGCGCCTCGTGTCGATCTTCCGCGGGACCGACCTCGAGGACGCGCTCGCGACGATGCGCCGCCTCGGCACGCACGTCGCACGGGCGTTCGACGAGCAGGGCGCGACGACCGGCGTCGTGTTCCTCGAGGACATCATCGAGGAGCTCGTCGGCGAGGTCGAGGACGCCACCCGGAGGAGCTGAACCGCATCCCGGACGGGGGCTGCACGGGCCCGTTCCCCGAGCGTAGACTGCGCACGTCTACAGGGAAAGTGAGATCAACTCATGTTCGAGAACACCATTGCGATGGCCGTGCTCCCCGCATCCGACATGGAGCGTGCGCGGAAGTGGTGGAAGGACGTCTTCGGGCTCGAGCCCGTGCGGACGGACGAGGGCGGCGACTTCTACATGGTCGGCGGCATCCCGGTCATGGTCTACGAGACGCAGTTCGCGCGAACGGCGAAGAACACCGCGCTTTCGCTCCTCACCGACGATCTCGAGCGCGACATGACGGCGCTGCGCGTGCACGGCGTGACCTTCAACGAGTACGACCTGCCCGGCATCAAGACGGTCGACGGGGTCGTCGACATGGACGGCGAACGAGGCGCCTGGTTCGACGACAGCGAGGGCAACATCATCGCGCTCGCCCAGCCGAAGGACGCGTCGATGCTCGCCCAGGCGAGGTCGATGCTGCAGTCGCACTGAGTCGGGGACGGCTCGCCCCGGCCTCACCACTCGCCGTCGTTGGCCTCCGGCCGCGCCCGGAGGTACTGCACCGGCCACATCGAGGTGCCGGCACCGAGTTCGTGCGCGGCCCGCATCGCGAAATGCGGGTCGCGCATCATCGCCTTGCCGAACATCACGGCGTCGGCGGCGCCCGAGGCGACGAGCTCCTCGGCCTGCGTGGGGGACGTGATGCGACCGACCGCCGAGACCGAGACGCCGGCGCGCTCGCCGACGTACTCGGCGAGGTGCGCCTGGTAGGCGGGGCCGACCGGGATCCTCGCGTTCGCGACGAGGCCGCCGGTCGACACGTCGAAGAAGTCCGCACCGGCGTCGCGCGCCCAGCCCACGACGATCGCCGTCTGCGCCTCGTCCCAGCCGCCGGGCGCCCAGTCCGTGGCCGAGAACCGCACGAAGAGCGGCATCCGCTCGCCGATCTCCGCGCGCACCTCGCGCACGATCTCGAGGAGCAGCCGCGCGCGGTGCTCGAGGCTGCCGCCCCAGTCGTCGTCGCGCAGGTTCGACAGGGGCGAGAGGAACTGGTGCACGAGGTAGCCGTGCGCCGCGTGGACCTCGACCACGTCGAAGCCCGCGTCGACCGCGCGGCGCGCGGCAGTGCGGAAGTCGTCGATCACGGCGCGGATGCCCGCCTCGTCGAGGGCGACCGGCTCGCGCAGGCCGTCGAAGGCCACCGGCGACGGCGCCACCGTCGTCCAGCCGCCCTCGTCGAGCGGCTGCGATCCCGGCTTTCGCGTCGGCTCGGGCCAGACCGACGCCTTGCGGCCCGCGTGCGCGAGCTGGATGCCGGAGGCGGCGCCCTGGGAGCGGAGGAACCGGGTGATGCGCGACCAGGCGCGGGCCTGCTCGTCGTTCCACAGGCCCGTGTCGTGGTCGGAGATGCGGCCCTCGGGGGTCACCGCGGTCGCCTCGGCGATCACGAGGCCCGCGCCACCCGCCGCCATCGCGCCCAGGTGCACGAGGTGCCAGTCGTGCGGGACGCCGTCGCGCTCGGTCACCGAGTACTGGCAGAGCGGTGGAACCCACACGCGGTTGCGGATCGTGAGCTCGCGGATCGTGATGGGCCGGAACAGGGCCGGGCCGTCAGGACCGTTGCCCGCAGCGGCAGCGGCAGCGGCGGCGGCGGCGCTCACGCGGCGAGCTCCCGCAGCCAGGACTCGAGCCCCGCGGCATCCGTGAAGACGTGCCCCGCGCCGCCGACGGCGACGGCGCCCTCGACGTTCACGGCCTTGTTGTCGATGAAGACGAACTCGGATGCCGCGATGCCGAGTTCGGCCATCACGTGCGCGTAGATGTCGGCGTGGGGCTTCAGCAGTCCGAGCTCGCCGCTGACGAACACCCGCTCGAACAGGGGCGAGAACGACCCGTGCCGGAGCCAGCCGCCGAAGTCGGGCCCGGCGTTCGACAGGAGCGCGAGCCGCGTGCCGCCGTCGCGGAGCGCGTGGAGCACCGCGAGCGTCGCCGGGTCGACGCTGAGCCACATGCGGTGGTCGATCGCCCAGAGCTCGTGCACGTCGATGCGCGTCCATGACGCCCCGAGGTCGCCGGCGACCTCCGCCCAGTAGTCGGCGATCGAGAGGGTGCCGCGGTCGAGGCCGTCGCGGTGCCGCCAGTACGCCGGCCAGAACTCGGCGTCGCCCGAGCCGGCGCGGCGCACGAGCCGAGCGCGGTCCTCCGGGGACGGCGCGCGCGAGATGACCTCCCCGTAGTCGAAGACGACGACGCGGGGAGCGAGGGCGATGGGTGCGAGGACTGTCGGCGGCATCCCCTTCAACCTATCGTTGCCGTATGGGGACGTGGCGCGAATGGACGGAAGCCGACGCCGCCCGCTGGGTCGCGGCGCCGGACGGCGAGGACGACAAGTACCGGCGCGGCGTGCTCGGCGTGATGACGGGCTCGATCGAGTATCCGGGTGCCGCGGTGCTCGGGGTCGAGGCCGCGCATCGCACGGGCGTGGGCATGGTGCGCTACAGCGGACCGCGCTCGGTGCGCTCCGTCGTGCTCGCCCGCCGGCCCGAGACGGTCACCATGCCGGGCCGCGTGCAGGCGTGGCTGCTCGGGTCGGGGATCGACGCAGGCCATCGTCCCTTCATCCTGAGCGGCGACCTGCAGCACGCCCTGGCCTCGGGAGTGCCGGTCGTGCTCGACGCCGGCGGGCTCGACCTCGTGGGCACCCACACCGCGCCCACGGTCATCACGCCGCACGCGCGAGAACTCACGGGGCTGCTCCTCTCGCGCGACATCGAGTGCACGCTCGAGGAGGTGGAGGCGGACCCCGCCGCCTGGGCCGAGCGCGCCGCCGCCGAGTTGCAGGTCGCGGTGCTCCTCAAGGGCGCCGTCACGCACGTGTGCGATCCCGACGGGGCGCGGTTCACCGTCACGGCGTCGACGCACTGGCTCGCGAGCGCCGGTACGGGCGACGTGCTCGGCGGCATCCTCGGTGCGCTCGTCGCGACGCACCACGACCGCTTCGAGGCCGAGCCGTGGGCGATCACGCGCCTCGCGGCCACCGCCGCCTGGGTGCACTCCGAGGCGGCGCGCATCGCGAGCGAGGCATGGGAGGGTGGGCCCGTGCTGGCGCTCGACGTCGCGGACCACGTGCCCGTCGTCATCGGCAGGCTGCTGCGGGGCTGACCGCCGGCTCGGCGGGCGCCCGGCTCGGCGCGCCCGGCTCGGCCCGCCCCGTCCCTGCCCGGCCCGCGCGGCTCAGCGCGCCACGCGCGAGAGGAACGCGCGGGTGCGCTCCTCGCGCGGGTTCGCGAAGAACTGGGCAGCCGGGCCGCTCTCGACCACGCGACCGGCGTCGAGGAGCACCACGCGGTCGGCGACCTCGCGCGCGAAGGTCATCTCGTGCGTGGCCATGAGGATCGTCGTGCCGGCCTCGGCGAGCGATCGGATGAGGGCGAGCACCTCGCCCACGAGCTCGGGGTCGAGCGCGCTCGTCACCTCGTCGAGCAGGAGGAGCTCGGGGTTCGTGGCGATCGCGCGCATGATCGCGACGCGCTGCTGCTGGCCGCCCGAGAGCCGGTCGGGGAACGATGTCGCGAAGTCGGCGAGGCCGATGGAGTCGAGCAGCTCGAGGCCTCGGCGCTCGGCCTCCGCGCGGCGCAAGCCGTGCACGACGCGCGAGGCCAGCGTGACGTTGTCGAGCACGCTGAGGTGCGGGAAGAGGTTGTAGTGCTGGAACACCAGGCCGATGCGCGCGCGCACCCGGTCGACGTTCACGCGCGGATCGCTGATGTCCTCGCCCCGCAGCAGCACGACGCCGTCGTCGATGGGCTCCGTGAGGTTGACGGCCCGCAGGAGGGTCGACTTGCCCGAGCCCGACGGGCCGATGAGGGCGACCACCTCGTGGGCGGCGATGTCGAGGTCGATGCCGTGCAGCACCTCGACCTCGCCGAACGAGCGACGGATGCCGCGCAGGCTCAGTACCGTCTCGGCCGGCGCGCTCATACGATCCCCCCGATCTGCTCGCGCGCCCGCATGCGGGCGGTGACCCAGTCGGTGAGCCGGATCGTGGGCCACGAGAGCAGCACGAACAGGAGTCCGGCGACGACGTAGGGCGTGAAGTTGAACGTCTGCGCGGTCTCGATCTGGGCGGCGCGCACGGCGTCGACGGCGCCGAGCACCGAGATGAGCCCGACATCCTTCTGCATGGCGACGAAGTCGTTCATGAGCGCCGGCGTGACCTTGCGCACCGCCTGGGGGAGCACGACGCGCCGCATCGACTGCCCGTGGCTGAGTCCGAGCGATCGTGCCGCGAGCCGCTGCGAGGGGTGCACGGCCTCGATGCCCGCGCGGAACACCTCCGCGACGTATGCCGAATACGTGAGGGTGAGGGCGATCGTGCCCCAGAACGCCGCCGGCATCCGCTCGGTGAACTCGAGGCCGGGGATGCCGAAGCCGACGAGGTAGAGCACGATGATGAGCGGCAGGCCGCGGAACAGGTCGGTGTAGCCCGCCGCGAGCACGCGAACGGGGAACCAGACCGGCCCCCGCAGCGTGCGCAGCGTCGCGATGAGCAGCCCGAAGACCGCCACGAGGATGCTCGCGAACACGAGCACCTGGATGTTCAGCCAGAGGCCCTCGAGGATGCGCGGCAGCGAGTCGAGCGCGACCTGCGGGTTGAAGAAGGTCTGCTGCACCTGCTCCCATCCGGGCGAGCCGAGCACGACGGAGCCGAGCGCGATCGCGAGCACGATCGTGGAGAGCAGGCTGACGAGGATGGAACGCCGACGCCGGCTCTCGCGATACGCGCGCCGCTCGAGCTCGATCGCGCTCGGCGCGACGGCGTCGCCGGCGGTGGCAGCCGCCGGCGACGCCGAGGTCGGTTCGGACGGGGTCACTCGAGGACGGGCGCCGTGTCGTCGCCGCCGAGCCACTGCTCGGCGAGGGCCGCGAGCGTGCCGTCCTCGCGGAGCTTGTCGACCGCCGCAGTCACCTTCGCCGTGAGCGGAGAATCCTTCGCGAGCACGAGGCCGAACTGGTCGGCGCCCTCGGTGCCGGGCAGCTGGCCCACGATGAGCCCGCCGTCGAGCTCGACGCCGGTGAGGTAGAACGCCGTCGGCAGGTCGACGACGATCGCGTCGACCTGGCCCGACTGCAGGGCGAGCTTGGCGTCGTCGTTGGTGTTGAAGACCTGCGCGCCGGCGTCGGGGGCGATGACCTGCTCGATGGCGTCGAGGCTCGTCGTGCCGGTCTGGGCGCCGATCAGCAGCGGCTTCAGGTCGGCGATCGTCGAGGCGGATGCCGCGGGCGACCCCTCGACGGTGATGACGACCTGCGTCGTCTCGTAGTACGGCGACGAGAAGTCGACGGCCTGCTTGCGCTCGTCGGTGATGGAGAACTGCTGCAGGTTGAAGTCGAAGTCCTTGGGGCCCGGCGCGATCGCCTGGTCGAACGTCGTGCGCACCCAGACGACGTCGTCGGCGGCGAAGCCGAGCTCGTCGGCGACCGCGTAGGCCACGGCCGACTCGAAGCCCTCGCCCGACTCGGGCGCGTCGTCGATGACCCACGGGTAGTAGGCCGGCTCGCCGGTGCCGATCGTGAGCTTGCCCTCGGTGAGGTAGCCCGATGCGGACGCGCTGTCGCTCGGCTCGTCCGTGCCGCCGCCGGATCCGGCGCAGGCCGTGAGGGCGAGGACGACGGCCGCGGCCGCGGCGGTGAGGAACGGGGTGCGTGCGGTCAAGGCTGCCTCCGGTGCGTGCGTGGGAACAACGGGAATGCGGTGCGGTGCATCCAAGCATCCACGATTCGGCGGCTTCGCGCGCGGCTCGTGGCCGAGTGTGACGCTCGGCTAGGCTCGGCCCATGGCGGAGGGCTCGGTCGGGGTGGCGAACGAGACCACCCGCAGCCGCGGCATCCGTCGCCTGCTCGCGGGTCGGCACGCGCTGTGGGTGGGGTTCGTGGTCGTGCACGTCGTGCTGGCCTGGTTGAACCTCGTCGGCCCCGGCTACCCGTTCGGCGACGTCACGGGGGTCTACCGGGTCTGGGCGGAGACCGCGCAGCACGGCTGGTTGCGCATGGGCATCGACGCGCCGTGGGTGTACCCGATCCTGGCGTTCGCGCCCATGACCGCCGCGCTCGCATTCGGCGCCGAGTACTACGGCCAGACCTGGCTCGTGATGGTGACGCTGCTCGACGCGATCGCGTTCTCGGTGCTGCTGGGTCGCGCACGCCTCTCGCGTCGCCGCCGTGCCGCGGCGTGGTGGTGGGTCGGCTTCCTCGCGGTGCTCGGACCGATCGCGCTCGGTCGCATCGACGCGGTCACGGTGCCCATCGCGATCCTCGGGCTGCTGTGGGCGGCGGGGCGGCCCCGGGTCGCGGCGACGCTCCTCACGATCGGCGCGTGGGTCAAGGTCTGGCCCGCGGCGCTCGTCGCCGCCCTCGTGGTCGCGTCGCGGCGTCGCATGGAGGTCGTCACGATCGCCGCGGCGCTGTCGGTGGGCATCGTTGCCGTGAGCCTGCTCGCGGGCTCGGGCGCGAACGCGCTCGGCTTCGTCGCCGAGCAGGCCGGCCGGGGGCTCCAGGTCGAGGCGCCGGTCGCGGTGGCGTGGCTGTGGGCGATCGTCGCGGGGTCGAAGACCGTGACGATCGAGTACGACCGCGACATCCTCACGTTCCAGATCCAGGGGCCGGGGGCGGATGCCGCGGCCGGCCTGACGACGCCCGTCATGGTCGTCGCGGTCGCCGTCGTGCTGCTCCTCGGCATCCGAGCGGCCCGCCGTGGAGCGCCGCTCGGCGCACTGCTCGCCCCGCTCGCGCTCGCGTTCGTCGTCGTGCTGATGCTCGCGAACAAGGTGGGGTCGCCGCAGTTCGTCACGTGGCTCACCGCACCGGTCGTGCTCGGGATCGTGCTGGGCGGACGCCGGTTCACGGTGCCGGCGGTGCTCGCCGCGGCGATCGCGCTGCTCACGCAGGTCATCTACCCGTACTGGTACGGCTGGCTCCTCGTCGCGGACCCGGCGTTCGTGCTCGTGCTGACCGGCAAGGTCGCCCTGCTCGTCGCGCTGCTCGCCTGGTCGGTGCGGGCCGTGTGGCAGGCTGGGCGCGTGCGGGCCTGAGCGCGTCGGGCCCTCGACGGAGGAGGCTCATCATGCTGGTCGCATTCTCGGTGGCACCGAGCGGCACGGGTCGCAGCGACGGTTCGGTGCACGACGCGGTCGCCGCCGCCGTGCGGATCGTGCGCGAGTCGGGACTGCCGAACCGCACCACGTCCATGTTCACGGAGATCGAGGGGGAGTGGGACGAGGTCTTCCAGGTCATCCGCGACGCGACCGACGCGGTGGGGGACTACGGGTCGCGCGTCTCGCTCGTGCTCAAGGCCGACCTCCGCCCCGGCTTCACGGGTGAGCTCGACGCGAAGCTCGATCGCCTGGAAGCGGCGATCGAGAACGACGGCTGATCGCCGCGCCGTCGGCGTGCCCTCGGGATCGGCGCGGACCACGCGATTGTCGAATCGATTCGATCCGTGCGATGATCGACGGGTGACCCAGTCTTCGAACGGGCCGACGACGCTGTCGCCGGCCCGTACCCGTTTCGCCCTCCTGGCGCTCGCCATGGGCGGATTCGGCATCGGCGCCACCGAGTTCGTGGCCATGGGCCTGCTGCCCGACATGGCCGCCGACCTGCTGCCCGGCCTCGCCGCCACCTCGCCCGACGCGGCGAACGCCGCCGCCGGCTGGATCATCTCGGCATACGCGCTCGGCGTCGTCGTGGGCGCGCCCACGATCGCCGCGGCCGCCGCCCGCTGGCCGCGCAAGCGCCTGCTGCTCGTGCTGCTCGCGGCCTTCAGCATCGGCACCATCGCCTCGGCGCTGCTGCCGACGTTCCCGCTCGTGCTCGCTGCGCGCTTCGTGGCGGCGCTGCCGCACGGCGCCTACTTCGGGATCGCCTCGCTCGTCGCCGCGAGCCTCATGGGCCCGGGCAAGCGCGCTCGCGGCGTCGCCCTCGTGCTCTCGGGGCTGACGATCGCGAACGTCGTGGGCGTGCCGGCGATCACGTGGCTCGGGCAGGCCGCGGGCTGGCGAGTCGCCTACCTCGCGGTCGCCGCCATCTTCGTCGCCACGTTCGTCGCGGTGCTGCTCGCGGTGCCGTGGCAGGCCGGCGACCCCGCAGCGACCATGCGTCGCCAACTCGGGGCGTTCACGCGGGTGCAGGTGTGGTTCGCACTCGGCATCGGCGCGATCGGATTCGGCGGCCTCTTCGCGGTGTACAGCTACGTCGCCCCGCTCGCCACCGAGGTCACGGGGCTCGACCCCGTGCTCGTGCCCGTCGTGCTCATCGTGTTCGGCATCGGCATGACGGCCGGCAACCTCGTCGGCGGCCGCCTCGCCGATTGGAGCGTGCGCCGCTCGATGTACCTGTTCTTCGCGGTGCTCGCCGCCGCGCTCGTGCTGCTGGGCCTCACGGCGACGAACCCCGTCGGGCTCGTCGCGGGCGTGCTGCTCGTGGGCGCGTCATCCGCAGCGCTGTCACCGGCGATCCAGGCACGGCTCATGGATGTCGCGGGCGACGCGCAGTCGATCGCCGCCGCGCTCAACCACTCGGCACTCAACATCGGCAACAGCCTCGGCGCGATCCTCGGCGGTGCCGCCATCGCGGCGGGCCTCGGCTACGTCGCCCCGGTCTGGATCGGCCTGCTGCTCACCGCGGCCGGCAGCGTGCTCGCCGTCACGTCGTTCGCGGTCGACCGGATGCGGGGGCGTCGCGGCATCCCGATGCCGTCGGTCACGGGCGCGATGCAGGTCGTCGCCGACTGATCCGGGCCGCCGGGTCCGTCCTGCGGGCCGGGCCTCAGTCGGACTGCAGCAGGATGCCGTCGAGGATCGCGCGCTTGCGGAGCGCGACCTTGGTTCCCACGTCGTAGCCGGCGGCCCGGTACTTCTCGCGGATCCGCTTGAGGTAGCTCTTCGCCGTCTCCTCGGAGATGCCGAGCTGGAACGCCACGGCCTTCACGGGCTGCCCGGCGCCGTAGAGCGCCATCACCCGTCGCTCCTGGGCGCTCAGCTTGGGCGCGGCACCGTCCTCCGACAGGGCGATCTCGAGCTCCGCGGAGAGGTAGGGGTCACCGCTGCGCGCCGCACGGATGGCCTCGACGATCGTCTCGACGGGCTCCGACTTCACGAGGTAGCCGAGCGCGCCCGCGCCGAGCGCCTCCCGCACGACCGCGGGCTCCGAATAGGTGCTCATGAGCATCGTCTGCACGCCCGCGGACTTGAGCATGGAGAGCTTCAGCGAGATGGGGATGTTGTCGCGGAGGTCGAGGTCGAGGAGCACGACGTCGACGGGGAACTCCGGGTGGGCGAGCAGCTCGGACCACGAGGGGACCGCGGCCACGAGCTCGATGTCGGGCGCCGCGCCGCGGAGCCACTCGGAGAGGGCCCCCAGCAGCATGCGATGGTCGTCGACGATCGCGAGTCGGATGGACGGGACGGAGTTGTCGGGCATTCAAGCTCCCCTCGGACGGGCGGCACCGGCGGATGCCGTGCCGCCTGCGCGGGCGTTCGGGTCGGCCCGGCAGTCGACGTCGATCCGGAACCCGTCGGGTCCCGAGACGACATCGTGTGATCCGACACTACCGACCGCTTCCCACGCAGCCGCGTCGACATGTCGGCGGGTGACCCCCGTGACGTCGATCGAGATGCGCAGGTCCGGCGCGTCGGGGGCGCGGTCGGTGCGATCCGCGGCGGTGCGGCGCTCGTCGTCGGGGAGGTCGCGGCACCGCACGTGCACGCCGATCGACCCCGTCTTCGGGGTGGCGCGCTCGCCGGCGACCAGCCAGATGGCGAGCAGCAGGCCGTCGCGCTGCGAGGGCGAGAGGAGCCCGGCGAGGCCGGCCGGGTCGTCGACCGTGACGCGATCGTTGAGGTAGGCGGATTCCGTCACCGCATGCCGCAGCCAGGTGTCGGTGCGGCCCTCGATGAGCCGGATCCGCAGCCGGGCGGCCAGCTTGCCGGCCTGTTCCGCCGCTTCGGCGGGCAGCGGGATCGCGATGCGCCCCGACCCCACGTCCTCGAGGAGCGCCTCGGCGTCGTAGTCGAGTTCGGCGAGTTCCTCGGATGCGCGCATCCCCACGGCCGAGCGCGGCGTCGCCACGGTGCTCTGCACGAGGGAGAGGTCGAGCTCCCGGCCGACGATGCGGCGGAAGCCCCGCACGGCGAACGTCACGAGCACGACCGGCACGACGGTGCTGCACGCCATCGCGACGCCGACGACCGTGCGCGTCCCGGCCTCCCCGACCTGCACGAGCGCCGCGACGCAGAGCACTCCCGCCACCACGGCCGACGTCGCGAGGGGGACGCGGGTCTCGCGGATGGCGGCGGCGACCATGAGTACGGCGCCGGTCGCGGGCGCCGCCGTGGGGGTGATGCCGAGGTAGAGCAGGCCCGAGGTGGAGACGATCGAGAGCGCGACCGTCACCGCGATGCCCGCGACCAGCACCCCGAAGAGCCAGTCGGGCATGCCCCGGACGATGCGTGCGACCACGAACACGACGAGCGTGGTGATCCCGAACGCCGTCCACGGTGCGAACGCAGTGCGCCCGGGCGGGAACAGCGGCGCGATCACGAGGGCGTGCAGCACGTAGGCGGCGACGACCAGGATCGCCGCGACCGTGATCCCCGTCGCGAGCCGGCGCCCGCCGTGCGCGCTGCGGATGTCGTCCGCCGCCCGCGCCGATCGGGTCGGCCGCCGGAACGGCTGCTCGCGCCGCCCTCCGGGGGCGGCCTCGCCGGTGCGCACCTCGTCGTTCATGGCTTGGGTACCTCGAGCATCACGGTCGTGCCGGAACCCGGCGAGCTGAACACGCGGGCGCGCCCGCCCACGGAGTGCAGTCGCCCGACGACGGACTCGGCGAAGCCGAGCCGGGCGCTGTCGATCCCGTCGGGCTCGAAGCCCGAGCCGGCGTCGGTCACCATGGCCCGCACCGTGTGGTCGTCGTCGCTGATCGTGACGTCCGCCTCGCGGACGCCGGAGTGCCGGCGCACGTTCTCGAGGCATTCGCCGAGGGCGCCGAGGAGCGCGTCGAGCGTCTCGCGCGGCAACACGAGCTGTCCGGCGCCGTGCCACTTGACGTCGAGCCCCATTCGCGAGAACCGTTGCCGCACGGACTCGAACGTGGTGCTGAGGGCGTCCTCGTCGGGCTCCGGCGAGAAGATCGCGGTGGAGCCGCGATCGAGGGGTGCGCCGAGCCGGAGCTGCTTGAGCAGGCGTGCGTCGTCGCCGGCCTGCTGGCGCAGGGCGCTCGCCCCGACCCCCACGCCCGAGTGGGCGAGGAGGCTCAGCGTCGCGAGCACCGTGTCGTGCAGCACGCGCGCATCCTGGCGCTGCTGCGCCTCCGCCTCGCTCGCGAGGCGCTCCGCCTCATGCGCGTGGCCGACCTCGTCGATGCGCTCCGCCGCACGGTCGATCGCGCGGACGATCCAGACGGCGATGGCGACGCACGAGCCCCAGCCCGCGAAGGCGAAGATCGACTCGGAGAGCATGTCGTTGCCGTTCGCGGAGGCGACGGCGATGGCCGCGAGCGTGCCGGCCGCCATGAGCGCCACGAGCACGGGTCCGCGTTCGCCGACGATCACGGTGAAGCTCAGCGACGCAGCGGAGAGGGCGGCAGTGGCCGTGAGCGCGGAGCTCGCGGCCGGATCGAGCGTCGGATCGGTTGCGAGCACGACGAGGATGGCGAGCGTCGCTGCGTAGGCCCCCACCGCCGGGGCGGGCGCGCCGCGGTTCGTGTGCACCACGAGCAGCGCGAGCGCCGCGAGGTCGAGGACCACGACGAGCGCGAACCGGGTGCCGTCGATCGACCCGGGCACGGCGAGGCAGGCGAGGGTGCCGGCGGTGCCGATCAGCGCCGCGGCGCGGCACATCCGCCGAAGCAGCCGATCGCGCTCCTTGTGTATCCGGCGCATGCCACCCCTCTCGCAGCATCGACGGCCCGACGAACCTGAGGTGCCGTCATGTCGAAGATACCGGAGTTCCGCCTCCGGAAGCGGCCCCGTCGCGGCGGGTCAGGCCTCGAGCAGGCCGCGCAGCGCGGATCCGACGGCCAACTCCTCGATGAGGAACGCGTCGTGCCCGTATTCGGAGGACACGACGACCGGCTCCGGCCCGTGCACGCTGCGGGGCAGGTGCCCCGCGATCTCGAGCTGCCCGGCGAGCGGGAAGTAGCGATCGCTGTCGATGCCGAGCACGAGGCTCTTCGCCCGCACGGCGGCCAGGGCGGATGCCGCACCGCCGCGCCCGCGACCGACGTCATGGGAGTTCATGGCCTCGGTGAGCACGAGGTAGCTGTTCGCGTCGAAGCGGCGCGTGAACTTGTTCCCGTGGAAGTCGAGGTACGACTCGACGGCGAAGCGACCGCCGCCGCCGAGCGGGTCGAGCCCCGACTGCCAGTCCCTCGCGAAGCGGTCGTTGAGCTCCGCCGGCGTGCGGTAGTTGAGCATCGCCATGCGGCGGGCGAGCGCGAGCCCGCGCGTGGGGCCGTCGCCCTCGGGCGCGTCGTAGTACGCCCCCGACCGGAACGCGGGGTCGCTGCGCACCGCCTCGAGCTGCACCGAGTTGAGGGCGATCTGGTCGGCCGTCGTCGCCGCGGGGGCGGCGAGCACGGCGATGCGCTCGACCGCGTGGGGCGCCATGATCGCCCACTCGAGCACGTGCATCGCGCCCATCGAGCCGCCGACGACCGCGGCGAAGCGCTCGATGCCGAGCTCCCGGGCGAACGCGAGCTGCGCGCGCACCTGGTCGCGGATCGTGAGGAACGGGAAGCGCGGGCCCCACTCGACGCCGTCGGGGGCGAGCGAGGCGGGTCCCGTCGAGCCCTGGCATCCGCCGAGCACGTTGGGGGCCACGACGAACCAGCGGTCGGTGTCGATCGCGAGGCCCGGCCCGACGACCCCGGGCCACCAGCCCGCGCTCGGGTGCGCGGGGCCGGCGGGCCCGACGACGTGGCTGTCGCCCGTGAGGGCGTGCAGCACGAGCACGGCGTTGTCGCGGGCGGGGGAGAGCTCGCCCCAGTGCTCCCAGGCGATGCGCGCGTTCGGCAGCACCGCGCCGGAGTCGAGCTCGACGTCGCCGATGCGCACGAAGCGACGGTCGCCGACGGGGTCGCCCTCGCGCCAGGCGCCCGTGACCGGCGCGCGGCCCACGTGGATGTGCGGCCCGATGTCGGGCACGATGCTCGCGGGCACCGTCTCCGACCTCGTCTGCCAGTCCATGGTTCGATTCTCCCGGTCGCCGCGACCTCGGCGGGCAATGTTACGGATGCCGCGCGGTGCTCCGCGCGATCAGGGCCGCAGACGACGGATGCCGCGGGCCCGGCGTGGGCTCGCGGCATCCGTCGTCTGCGGTGCGGGGCGGGTCAGACCCGGGCTGCGTCGACCGCGGCGCGCGCGGCGGCGAGCCCGGCCTCGAGGTCGGCCTTCAGGTCGTCGATGTTCTCGATGCCCACCGAGAGGCGCACGAGGCCCGGCGTGACGCCGGTCGTGAGCTGCTGCTCGGGGGTGAGCTGCGAGTGCGTCGTCGACGCGGGGTGGATCACGAGCGAGCGCACGTCGCCGATGTTGGCGAGGTGCGAGAACAGCGAGAGGTTGTCGACGAGCGCCCGCCCGGCGTCGACGCCGCCCTTGAGCTCGAACGACAGCACCGCGCCGACGCCCTTGGGGGCGTACTTGTTGGCGGCGGCGTACCAGGGGCTCGAGGGCAGGCCCGAGTAGTTGACGCTCGCGACGTCCGGGTGGTTGTCGAGCCACTCGGCGATCTCCTGCGCGTTCTGCACGTGGCGCTCGATGCGGAGCGAGAGGGTCTCGATGCCCTGGATGAGCTGCCAGGCGCTCGCCGGCGCGATCGAGGCGCCGAGGTCGCGCAGGAGCTGCACACGGGCCTTGATGATGTAGGCGAGCGGGTCGCCGACCGCGGCGGTGTAGCTGGCGCCGTGGTACGAGGGGTCGGGCTCGGTGAGGCCCGGGAACTTCTCGACGTTCTTCGACCACTCGAACGTGCCGCCGTCGACGATGACGCCGCCGATGACCGTGCCGTGGCCGCCGAGGAACTTCGTCGCCGAGTGGATGACGATGTCGGCGCCGTGCTCGAACGGGCGGATGAGGTACGGCGTGGCGATGGTGTTGTCGACGATGAGGGGGATGCCCGACTCGTGCGCGATGCCCGCGACGAGCTCGATGTCGAGGATGTTGATCTTCGGGTTGCCGATCGTCTCGGCGAAGAAGAGCTTCGTGTTGGGGCGCACGGCACGGCGCCACTCGTCGGCGTCGTCCTGGTTCTCGACGAAGGTGGTCTCGATGCCGAGCTTCGCGAGCGTGTACTTGAACAGGTTGTAGGTGCCGCCGTAGATCGACGACGACGACACGATGTGGTCGCCGGCCTGCGCGATGTTGAGCACCGCGAACGTCTCGGCCGCCTGGCCCGAGGCGACGAGGAGGGCTCCGCTGCCGCCCTCGAGCGCGGCGAGGCGCTCCTCCACGACGGCCTGCGTCGGGTTCATGATGCGCGTGTAGATGTTGCCGAACTCGGCGAGCGCGAAGAGGTTCTGCGCGTGCTGCGCGTTGTCGAACACGTACGACGTGGTCTGGTAGATCGGGGTGGCGCGGGCCTTGGTGACGGGGTCGGGGGCTGCGCCCGAGTGCACCTGCTTCGTCTCGAAGCGCCAGTCGGCGGCGTGCTCGCTCATGTGAGGTCTCCTTCAGGGGTCCGGGTGCGGCCCCGCCGCATCCGTCGCCCACGTTACGAGCGGGCCAGGGTGCGGGCAACGGATGCCGACACACGGCGTAACCCCCACGGCCCGCCGTTCGGCGCGCCCCGCCGCCCGGGCGAGAGCGCGCCGCATCCGCTCAGCCGCGAGGTGCGCCCTCGCCCGGAGCGGGCGCGGGCGGCTCGGCCGGCGGCCCCGAGGAGGCGG
>NZ_RHHB01000067.1 GCF_003710805.1 Agromyces tardus
TCAGCGGCCGAGGGCGACCGCGAGGGCCGCCGACGCGAGCACGAGCGCGGCCGCCGCGGCCGCGGCGCCGAGCACGGAGAGCGGCGCCACCGGTCGAGCGGATGCCGCGGCGGATGCTGCGGCGGACGCCACGGGCTCGGCCGGATGCGGTGCGGGCCGCTCGGGCGGCGTGGGGACCGTCGTGAGCGTCGTCGCCGTCGGATGCGCCGGGTCGTCGACGGGCAGGCGAACCGTCGCGAACACGGACTCGGTCGCGGCCGCGGTTGCGGACACGGGCGCGCGCGCCGAACCGGCGGCGGCCGCTGGCCGCGCCGCGGTGTGCGGCGTCCAGCCGGTGCCGTCCCAGTAGCGCAGCACCGCGGCATCCGCCTCGTCGTCGTACCAGCCGGAGGCCCGGCCGGGCGTCGCCGTCACGCCGAGCCGGCCCTGCGGGCGCGCACCGCCCGCACCGCGAGCTGCACCGCGGCGAGCACGAGCAGGCCGGCGAACAGCCAGGCCGCGACATCCGCCGGGAGGAAGAACGCGAGCCAGACGCCGCCGAACGACGCCACCGTCGCGGCGATGCCCACGATGAGCCCGGCGCGCACGTCGACCATGCCGCCGCGCACGTTCGTGATGGTGCCGCTCACGGCGGTCGGGATCATCGCGGCGAGCGACGTGCCCTTCGCGATCAGGTCGCCCATGCCGAAGATCGCGATGAACGAGGGCACCATGATGAGCCCGCCGCCGATGCCGAACAGCCCCGAGGCGACGCCCATGACGAGCCCGAGGGCGACGAGCCCGAGCGCCGTGCCGACGTTCCAGTCGACGGAGCCCGCGCCGCGCTCGGGCGCGACGACGATGAGGCGGATCGCGACGAGCACGAGCAGTGCGATGAACCCCCACCGCAGCCATTCCATGCTGATGCGTCGCAGGAGGCGCGCGCCGATCCATGCCCCGACGATGCCGCCCGTCGCCACGATCGCGGCGGCGAGCACGTCGACCTCGCCGTTCGCGAAGTAGGTGATCGACCCCGCGATCGCGGTCGGCACGATCGCCACGAGCGAGGTGGCCGATGCGCGCTTCTGGTCCATGCGCGCGAGCATGATGAGCAGCGGCACCATCACGATGCCGCCCCCGACCCCGAAGAGCCCCGAGAGCAGGCCGCCGACGAGGCCGACGACGGCGAGGCGGATCCACGACGCGGGCGCGGCGGCCTCCGCCGCAGGGGGTGATTCGGGCGGCGGGGTGGTCATCCGCCAACTGTAGCGAGGAGCGCGGGTGCCGCCGGTGCCGGAGCGGGGTGGAGGACTCCCCATCCGAGGCCGGCTCGACCGTCATCCGGTGTCATCTGGTGTCATCTGTGGAGAACCGTCGAACGCACAGGTTGAATGCGGTACGCTGAAGATTCCTCCAATTGCGGGCAGTTGCCCGTGTCACGACTGATTGCCCGGAGGCGGCACGAACCGCAGGCATGACCCGAGAGCGAGACGTGCGGCTTCCCGAAACGGTAGCCCTCCTCGCAACTTCGCCCCGGCGGCACCTCGTCGGCGGGGCCTGCGGACGGCCGACCGGCCGCTCGTGTAGGACCGAACAGTTCGGTCCATCCGAGAGAAGGACAGCAGTATGGCAACCGGAACCGTCAAGTGGTTCAACGGCGAAAAGGGCTTCGGCTTCATCGCTCCTGACGACGGCAGCGCCGACGTCTTCGCGCACTTCAGCGCCATCACGGGTGGCGGCTACCGCTCGCTCGATGAGGGCCAGAAGGTGGAGTTCGACGTCGTGCAGGGCCAGAAGGGCCTGCAGGCCGAGAACATCCGCGGCCTCTGAGCTTCGGGCGGCGCATCGCGCCGCACCCCGAACGCCGGCTCGGTACCCAGGTACCGAGCCGGCGTTCGGCATTTCCGGGCGCGCTTGTGCGCAACGCGGCGTGCGGTCAGCTCGGGCGAACGGATGCCGCGGCATCCGTCACCTCATCGCGCCACGAGTGCCGCGGCTCGTAGCCCAGCACGCGGCGGGCCTTGTCGATCGAGAGCAGCGTGTCGTTGACGCCGAGGTCGCCGTGCACGGGCACGCCCGGGAACACCTCGGCCACGAGCTCGGCGTTCGGGCGCGACATCACCGTGTCGGCCGCCGCGATGATGAACCGGTCGAAGCCCGGGCCGGCGTTCGCGAGCGCCCGGCTCACGGCCTGCGCGCCGTCGCGCGCGTCGATGTAGCCCCAGAGGTTCCACTTGCGCAGCGTCGCGTCGGCGTCGAACGAGGGGAACTCGGCGTAGTCGACCGGATCCATGACGTTCGAGAATCGCAGGGCCGTGATCGAGAGCTCGGGATTCCAGCGGACGAGCTCGATCGCCAGCTGCTCCTCGAGGTGCTTCACGAGCGAGTACGTGCTCTCGGGGCGGGCCGGGTAGTCCTCGTCGACCGGGATGTAGGGCGGCGGCACGTCGAACGGCAGGCCGAGCACGGTCTCGCTCGAGGCGGAGACGATGCGCGTGATGCCGAGCCGTCGCGCGGCCTGGAACACGTTGAACGTCGAGAGCATGTTGTTGTGGAAGGTCGCGACGTCGCTCGCGATGCCCGGCGCGGGGAGCGCCCCGAGGTGCACGATGGCGTCGACGCCCGAGTGGCGGTCGTCGACGCCGGCGATCGCGTCGATCACCTGGCCGAAGTCGGTGAGGTCGACCTGCGTGGTGGTCCAGCGCTCGCCGAAGCGATCGAGGTTCACCACCTCGTTCCCCTCGTCGCGGAGCGTGCGGACGACGGTGCGGCCGAGCTTGCCCGAGCCGCCGGTGACGGCGATGCGCATCGCACCAGTCTCGCACCACCGCGGTGTTCACGGCGGGATCCGGGCGCAGTCGGGGCGACTTCGGAGCTTCGCTTCCTAGGCTCGGAACACACCGACGCGGCGTCGCCCGCCGCCCACGATGAAGGAGACCCGGATGCAGTGCCCCACCGACGGCGCCGTGCTCGTGATGAGCGAACGCAGCGGCATCGAGATCGACTACTGTCCGACCTGCCGCGGCGTGTGGCTCGACCGCGGTGAGCTCGACAAGATCATCGAGCGCGCCGCTCGCGACGTCGCGGGCCCCATTGCCTCCGCGCAGGCCGCGCCCCAGCCGTACGAACGGCGGCGACAGGACGACCGTGGGTACGACCAGGTCTCCGGATACCGCAAGCGGAAGGACAACTGGCTCAGCGAGCTCTTCGACTGAGCTGCGGCTCGCGATCCACCGGCCGCACGGCGGGTGCGGCCACCGCCGTGGAGTGCCGCACCGCCGCGCGCCAGGCCGCGCGCACGAGCCAGCCGACGCCCGCGACGACCATTCCGATCGCCGCGCCCGCGGAGTTCGCGAGCAGGTCGCGCGGGTCGGAGATGCGGTCGGGCATCGGGATCTGCGCCAGCTCGATCGCGATCGTGAGCGCCAGTGCCGCGACGAGGGCCCCGAGCCAGCGGCGCGGGCCGGCGATCATCGCGAAGAGCAGCCCGACCGGCACGAACAGCGCGATGTTCGCACCGAACTCGAAGATCGAGCCGGTCGTCCAGGTCGCGCTGTCGAACCAGATCGACGGCGTGAGCACCCCGTAGTCCGCCTGGTATCCGATCGCATGCCACGAGACCGAGCCGAGGGTCAGCCACGCCACGAGGGCGAGGTACCCGGCCGTCACGAGGGGGAGTGCGACGCGGTGGAGCATCCGTCGATTCTGTCGCATCCTCCGGGGAGGTTGCGGCGAACCGCCCGTGGGTTGCCTATGGGCTCGCTGTGGGGAGTCTGGAGGAGCGCCCCCGATCAGGCCGTGCGACCTGTCGCCCGTTCGCCCTCGGATACGCGAGTGCGCCGGTCGGGGAGCACGTGTGCCGCACGGCGCCGACGGGCGACCTCGGTCGTCTCCGCGTCGAGCAGTGCCTCGAAGAGGCCGACGTACTCGCGGGCCATCCGTGCCGACGTGAACCGCTCCTCGACATCCGCGCGGCAGACCGCCCGGTCGAGGTCGCCCGCACGGCTGACGGCCTCGGCGAGCTCGTCGAAGCTCGAGCGCACGAACCCGGTGCGGCCGTCGTCGATGATCTCGGGGACCGACCCGCGCGGCGTCGCCACCACGGGCGTGCCGGTGGCGAGCGATTCGACCATGACGAGCCCGAACGGCTCGTCCCACTGGATGGGGTTGAGCAGCACGCTCGACTGCCCGACGAGCTCGTACTTCTCCTGCGTGTCCAGCTCGCCGAGGTACTCGGCGTTCGGCCCGAGCAGGGGGCGCACGACCTCGTCGAAGTACTCGCGCTCCGCGGGCTCGCGCATCTTCGCGGCGATGCGCAGCGGAACGCCGGCGAGCTCGGCGATGCGGATCGCCTCGGGAAGCCCCTTGTCGGGATGCATCCGGCCGAGGAAGCACGCCTCGCGGCCACCCGGTCCGACGGGCACCTCGTCGGCGCGGATGCCGTGGTGGATGACCCGTGCGATGGGGATGTCGCCGGCCGTCGACGCCTGGTGGTGGGAGATCGCCACGTACGACATGCCCTCCGAGGCCGCGCGGTACAGCTCCTGCACGAGCGGGATGAACGGCCCGTGCGCGACCGTGACCACCGGGCGGGTGCGCGCGCTCCGCGCCACGATGGGGCCGGCGAGCGTGTTCTCGATGACCACGTCCATGTCGGCGAGGCTCGCGTACGCGCGGATGAGGTGCCGCAGTTCGTGGGTGGTCACCCCCATGAGCTCGGGATCCGACGGCGGGAAGCCGGGCACGCGGCGCACCGGGCACTCGCTGTCGCCTGACGCAGCGAGCAGCAGCTCGTGGCCCATGGCGTCCAGCTCCCGGGCCAACGTGTCGATGAACGACTCGATGCCACCGTAGGCGCGCGGCGGTACGGGGATCCAGGGCGGTGCGACGATTCCGATTCTCATGGTGCTCCCCTTCGGGTGGGCTCGGGCGTCGAGGTGTCGGCGCCGTGGAGCAGGGTGAGGTCAGCCGGGAGCCCGGTGACGGAGGTGCCGTCGCCCGACACGGCGATGGACAGGCGGGAGCCGGCGAACGGCACGTGGTCGAGCCGGAGCTCGCCGAACGCAGCAGGCAGGGCCGGATCGATCCGCATCTCCCCGGTCGTCGCCGACGGATCGAGGCGCAGCAACGTGCGCAGGAGCGAGAACGGCGCGGCCGCCGCCCACGCCTGCGGGGAACAGGAGGCGGGATACGCGACGGGCTCGGGGTACTGCCGGCGATCGAAGCCGCAGAACAGCTCGGGCAGGCGGCTGTCGAACCGGCTGGCCGCATCGAAGAGCCCGACCGCGATGCGCTGGGCGTGCTCGACGAAGCCGTAGCGCATGAGGCCTGCGGCGACGATCGCGTTGTCATGGGGCCACACCGAGCCGTTGTGGTAGCTCGCGGGGTTGTACGCGCCCATGTCGGCCGCGAGGGTGCGCACGCCCCACCCGGTGAACATCTCGTCCGAGAGCAGGCGATCGGCGACCTGGGCCGCCTTGTCGTCGTCGACGATGCCCGACCACAGGCAGTGGCCCATGTTCGACGCGCAGGCGTCGACCTGCCGCTTGTCGCGATCGAGTGCGATCGCGAAGTAGCCGCGCTCCGGCATCCAGAACCGCTCGTTGAACTCGCGCTTCAACGCCTCGGCCCGGGCGGTGCAGCGCTGCGCGGTCTCGGAGTCGCCCAGGTGCTCCGCGAGCATCGCCCGGGCGACATAGGCCGCGTAGACGTAGCCCTGCACCTCGCAGAGGGCGATGGGCGGCGTGGCGATCGTGCCGTCGGCGAAGTTGATGCCGTCCCACGAGTCCTTCCAGCCCTGGTTGACGAGACCGTGGTCGTTGAGGCGGGCGTACTCGACGAACCCGTCGCCGTCGCGGTCGCCGTCGCCCTCGACCCAGGCGAGGGCACGGTCGGCCGCCTCGAGCAGGTCCGTCGCGTCGTCGGGCAGCGCGCCCCACCGCGCGAGCTCCCCGAGCACGACCACGAAGAGGGCGGTCGCGTCGGCCGTGCCGTAGTACACCGACGTGCCCCCCAGGGCGAGGTTGGTGGTCGCTCCGAGCCGCACCTCGTGCAGGATGCGGCCGGGCTGCTCCTCGGAGCTCGCGACCTCGCGCACGCCCTGCAACTCGGCGAGCGTGCGCAGCGTGCCGAGGGCGAGCGACGGATCGAGCGGCAGCGCCATGTACGACGTGAGCAGCGAGTCGCGACCGAACAGGGCCATGAACCACGGCACGCCCGCGGCGATCACCGCACGCTCGGGGTGGCGCGCGTCGAAGATCCGGAGCGCGCCGAGGTCGCGCTGGCTCTGCTCCAGCACCTCCTCGACCTCGGCGTCGCCGACCGACGCGGTGAGCAGGCCGGCGTTCCAGGTCTGCAGCCGCCGCGCCGGCTCCGAGGTCAGCAGCCCCTCGTCGTGGAAGCCGTGCGACAGCTCCTGCTCGTCCTCGGTGGGCAGCACGTCGAAGTGCTGGGACCAGCTGCCGTGCGGCTCCAGCTCGACGTCGAATCCGAGGCGATGGTCGGCGATCGCGGCGTGCGGCGAGGCGACGGTCAGCGCCAGGCGACCCGGGTCGTCGGGGGTGACCCGCATTCGTCCGGGGCCGATCTGGCGCGCGGCGCGGACGCTCGACCCGGCTCGACCGTCCTTCACCTCGAAGATGTCGGCGAAGTCCGACTCGAGCACCATCTCCACCCGGCATCGGAGGGGGACGAGCCCGTAGTTGTGCAGGCGCACGTCCTCGCGCAGGCCGGCGCCGACGCGGCGGTCCCGTTCGACGATGAGGGGCGTGTCGGCACGTCCGGGCACGTGGGCGGCGCGGCCGACGATGATCGCGCGGAACGGCTCCGGCGTCATCGACGACAACGGCTCCACGGGTGTCCCGTCGATGAGCAGGGTCCACCGGGACACGAGACGCGTGTCGCGGAAGAACACGCCGTGCGGCAGCTCCGGCACGATGTCGCCGTTGGCTCCCGAGATGCAGAACGACGAGCCCTCGACGATCGTGATGGCGTCGCCGCCCGGCGATCGCGCGAGGTTGTCCGCGTTCCAACCCGTCATCCCGGCTCGCCTCCCGAGTCATGCCTCGTCGCCGCCACGTGCGGTGGCTGCGCACCACGCTACGAACGTGGTGTCCGGGCCATCAGGGGATTGACCGTTCCGGGGGGCCGTGTTACCCGGGCCCGCGCGCGACCGAGCTCATCGACCCGGGCCCCGACTCGCGCCCGGGCATGCCGAAGTGCGGGTCCTGGCCCGAGATCGATGCCGCCGGGGTGCAGGCGGATGCCGCGGGCACGTCACCCGGCGAGGGCGGCGAGCACGGCGCGGGCGACCGACTCGCTCGACTGCGGGTTCTGCCCGGTGATGAGGTTGCCGTCGACGACGACGTGATCGGCCCACGGGTCGGCCGAGTCGATCACGGCGCCGGCCTCCCGAAGCCGCTGCTCGACGAACCACGGGGTCAGCTCGCCCGTGCCGCCGGTGCGCTCCTCGACATCGGTGAACACGGTGAGGCGGCGCCCGGCGAACTCGAACGCGCCGTCGGCGTCGCGCGCCGACAGCAGCGCGGCAGGGCCGTGGCAGAACGGGGCGATGATCGCCCCTGCGCGGTTCGCGGCGATGAGCGTGCGGCCGGTGGCCGCGTCGAACGCGAGATCGGCCATCGGGCCGTGCCCGCCGGGGAGCACGACGGCGGCGTACCGCGACGCGTCGACGTCGGCGACCGGGGTCGCCGAGCCGAGCTCAGGGGCGATCTGCTCGAGGTAGGCGCGGAAGTCCGCTGCCTTCTCGTCGCCGACCGCGGCCGGATCGATGCTGCCCGGGTCGACCGTCGGCGTGACGCCGCCGGGGGTCGCGATCGTCACGGAGTGGCCCGCCGCGACGAGGTCGCGGTGCGCGGTCACGAGCTCCTCGGCCCAGAAGCCGGTGGGGTGCGGCGTGCCGTCGGCGAGGGTGAGCGTGTCCGCTCCCGTGACGATCATGAGGATGTCGCTCATGGTGATCCTGTCTTCCTGTGTGGTGGCGTTGGCGGTGGTGGAGGTGTGGGTGCGAGGTTCGGGGTGGTTCAGGCGACGGATGCCGCGACCGGGCGCGTGCCGGGAGCGGCGCTCGCCGCGGCATCCGCTCGCTTGCCCGTGCGCGCCGCCGCCCGGGCGACGAGCATCACGACGAGCGCCGCCCCCGTGATGCCGGCGCCCACCCAGACGGGGGAGGTGTAGCCGAGGCCTGCGGCGATCGCGACGCCGCCCGCCCATGCGCCGAGGGCGTTGCCGAGGTTGAAGGCGCCGATGTTGGCGCCCGACGCGAGGGTCGGCGCGTGCTCGGCGTACCGCATGACGCGGCTCTGCAGGCCGGGCACCGTGCCGAACCCGAAGGCGCCCATGAGGAACAGCAGCACCGCCGTGGCGACCGGGCTCGGGGCGAGCCACGCGAAGAGCGCCAACACCACGACGAGCGCGGCGAGGAATCCGAGCAGGGTGCCGTCGATCGAACGGTCGGCGAGGCGCCCGCCCGCCTGGTTGCCGACGACGAGGCCGGCGCCGAAGAGCACCAGAAGCCACGGCACGGCCTCCGCAGCGAAGCCGCTCACCTCGGTGAGCGTGTACGCGATATAGGTGAAGGCGCCGAACATGCCGCCGAAGCCGAGGACGGTCACGGTGAGCGAGAGCCACACCTGACCGGAGCGGAAGGCGGTGAGCTCGCGACGCAGGCTCGGGGCGGCACCGTCGGTGCGGAGATTCGGCACGAGTGCGGCGATGCCGATCAGGGCGAGCACGCCGATAGCGGAGATCGCCCAGAACGTGGCGCGCCACCCGAACTGCTGGCCGAGGAACGTGCCGAACGGCACGCCGAGCACGTTCGCCGCGGTGAGTCCCGTGAACATGATCGCGATCGCGCCCGCCTTCTTCTCGGGGGCGACGAGGCTCGCGGCCACGACCGACCCGATGCCGAAGAACGCGCCGTGGCAGAGCGCGGCGACCACCCGGCCGGTCATCATGACCCCGTAGCTCGGGGCGAGCGCCGAGATCGTATTGCCCGCGACGAACAGGACCAGCAGGCCGATGAGCACGGGCTTGCGGGGGAGCCGGGTGGTCGCGGCGGTGAGTCCGAGCGCGCCGACGACGACGGCGAGGGCGTAGCCCGAGATGAACCAGCCCGCGGCCGCCTCGGTGACGCCGAAGTCGGACGCCACCTCGGGCAGCAGGCCCATGATGACGAACTCGGTGAGGCCGATGCCGAACCCCCCGATGGCGAGGGCGATGAGTCCGAGGGGCATGCGGGGATCTCCTGTACACTGAGCGGATTAGTTGCAGGCGCTTGATATTGCGGCAGCGGGGTTAATGCTTGCATACGCAAATACAAAGCGCAAACAACTATCTCTGACGACCGAGGAGAACCACATGGGGATCGCCGACGACGCGGTCGAGGTGCGCGCACAGGGATGGCGCACGCTCGCCGCACTGCACGGCCTCATCGAGACCGAGCTCGAGCGGGCGCTCGCGGCATCCGCAGGGCTCTCGGTCGTCGAGTACACCGTGCTCGACGCGCTCAGTCGTCAGGACGGCTGGCACATGCGCATGCAGCAGCTCGCACGCGCGACCGCGCTGAGCCCGAGCGCCACGACCCGCCTCGTCACCCGCCTCGAGGACCGCGCGCTCATCACCCGCGTGCTCTGCGCCGACGACCGGCGCGGCATCTACACCGAGCTCACCGCGGCCGGGCGGGCACTGTACGAACGGGCGCGGCCGATCCACGACGAGACGCTCGAACGCGTGCTCGCCGAGGCCGGGGCGCAGCCCGAGCTCGCGCCGCTCGTGGCGGCGCTGCATGGCGTTGCAGTGCCGGTGCCGGCCGCGGCGGGCTGAGGGCGCGGGTCGGCGGGTCTCGATACGCGCTTCGCGCTACTCGACCGGCGGGTCGGCGGGTCTCGATACGCGCTTCGCGCTCCTCGACGGGGCGGGTCGGGTCAGCTCCGCTCGCCGGCGATGTTGACGAGCCAGCTGACGCCGAAGCGGTCGACGAGCATGCCGAAGGCGTCGCCCCACGGCGCCACCTCGAGCGGCTGCGTGATCGTGCCGCCGTCGGCGAGCTTGTCCCAGTAGCCGCGCAGGGTGGCGTCGTCGTCGCCCGACAGGGAGACCGAGAAGCCCGAGATGCCCGAGTAGTCCATGCGGTTCGGCACGTCGGCCGCCATGAGGGTGAGTCCGGGGCCGTCGAGCTGCGCGTGCATCACGAGGTCGTTCTCCGAGGGGTCCTGCGCCGCCTGGAAGTCGGCGAACGTGCTCACCGCGAGGTCGCCGCCGAAGACCGAGCGATAGAACTCCATCGCCTCGCGGGCGTCCCCGCGGAAGTTGAGGTAGGGGTTGAGCGTCACGGGCATCGTCGTCTCCGATCGTCGGTTCCTCCGCCCGATTCTGCTCCGGATGCCGCGGCTGCGCGAGGGGGTCGGCGGAAATCGCTTGACGTCCGCGGCATCCGGTCGTATCGTTTAATCAACCATATAGTTGATCAAACATTAGGTTGATTGAGGAGGCGGGCGATGATCGTGGATCCCAGCGCCGACGACCGCCTCGACCGCGCCTTCATGGCGCTCGCCGACCCGGTGCGGCGGCGCATCATCGCCCGGCTCAGTCGTGGCCCCGCCACGGTCAACGAGCTGGCCGAGCCCTTCGAGATCACCAAGCAGGCCGTCTCGAAGCACATCCAGGTGCTCGAGCACGCGGGGCTCGTCACGCGCACGCGCGACGCCCAGCGACGTCCCGTGCACCTCGATGCGGCCGGGCTCGAAGCCCTCACCGCGTGGATCGACCGCTACCGGCTGATCCACGAGCAGCAGTTCCGCAACCTCGACGCGCTGCTCGCCACCGACCGCGGCACGAACGCCGCGGCATCCGACGCCGGCCCCACCGCCGGCCCCGAACCGGAAGAACCGAGATCATGACCACCACCAGCAACCCCGTCACCATCACGGCCCCCGAGGGCCTGCCCTTCATCGACATCGAGCGCGAGTTCGACGCTCCGGTCGCCGCCGTGTTCAACGCGCACCGCGACCCCGAGCTCGTGCGGCAGTGGCTCGGCCCCGACGGCTACGAGATGACCATCGATCGCTGGGACTTCGTGCCGCAGGGCGGCTACCGCTACGTGCACACGAACCCCGAGGGCGAGTCGTTCGCGTTCAACGGCACCTTCCACTCGGTGCGCGAGAACGAGTTCGCCGTGCAGACCTTCGAGTTCGAGGGCTACCCCGACGTCGTCTCGATCGAGTCGATGACCTTCGAAGACCTGGGCGACGGCCGCACGCGCCTCCGCGGCCACGCGGTCTACCCCACGGTCGAGGCCCGCGACGGCATGGTCGCGAGCGGAATGGACCGCGGCGTGCGCGAGGGCTTCGAGCGCCTCGACGCGATCCTGGCCGGCTGAGGCCGTCAACCCGACGGATGTCGCGGCACCACCCGCACAACACGCGAGCGGATGCCGCGGCATCCCCCACACGAACGGAGCACATCATGGACTGGACCCTCGAGGTCGTCATCGTCCCCGTCGGCGACATCGATCGCGCGGTCGCGTTCTACCGCGACCAGGTCGGGTTCGAGCTCGATCACGACACCCGCACCGAGCACATGCACGTCGTGCAGCTGACGCCGCGGGGCTCCGGCTGCTCGATCGTCATCGGCGACCTGCCCGCGCAGAACGAGATGGCGCCGGGCTCGCTCAGGGGCCTGCAGCTCGTCGTCGCCGACGCGGCCGCAGCCCGCGATGAGCTGCTGTCGCGCGGTGTCGAGGCGAGCGAGATCACCGTCTTCGACGAGCGCGACGGCGGCACCTTCTTCGGCTTCGCCGACCCCGACGGCAACACGTGGGCCGTGCAGCAGATCCGCGCGCGCGGCGAGAAGCCGCTCATCCCCCTCGAGGCCCGCGGCCGGTTCGGCGAGGGTCGCGAGGTCTGACCGCCGTCGGATGCCGCGGGGCCGGCGAGCCCCGCGGCATCCGCTCGCCTGCCGACTCGCGCACGCACCGCTGCGGGGGCGCACGGGCGCCCGCACGCCCGCACCCAGGCACCCGCGCCACCCCTTTGCGGCGCCTTCGCTACGCGGGTACCGTCGAAGGAGGGAGGTGCAGATCGTGGCCAGGTCGGCGTTCTCCGCGGCGTTGGAGGCACTCGAGCGCACCGCCGAAGCCCCCGAGGGGTACTGCCGGCCGTTCCTCGACGTGCTTCCCGTCTCCGGTGCCTCGGTCTCGACCATCGGCGACCTGCTCGGCAGCGAGACGCTCGCGGCATCCGACGCCCAGGCCGCGCGGCTCGACGAACTGCAGTTCGACCTCGGCGAAGGGCCGTGCTGGGACGCACTGCGCAGCGGCACCCACGTGCTCGCGCCCGTGCTGCAGGAGCCCGGCCGCGCGCGGTGGCCCGCGTTCGCGGCGGCGGTCCGCGACGAGCCGGTCTCGTCGATGTTCGCCTTCCCGCTCATCGTCGGGCCGCTCCGTATCGGCGCGATCGACCTGTACTCGGAATCGCCCGGGACGCTCGACGGCCGGCACGCCCGCCAGGCCGACGCGATGGCCGCCGTCGTCAGCCGGCACGTGCTGCGCCGGGCGCTCAACGCCGTCGGACGCCACGACGAGGACGCGGGCAGCGGGTACTCCCGCCGGCTCATCCACCAGGCCACCGGCTTCGTGCTCGCGCAGCTCGACCTGACGGCCGAGGATGCGCGCCTCGTGATCCAGGGCCACGCGTTCGCTGCCGAGCGGCCGATGATGGCGGTGGCGCAGGACATCATCGACGGCACGATCGTCTTCTCGCGGCGATCCGACGGAATCGAGGCCACCGGATGAGCGAGCTCGAGCAGCGCCCGACCGTGGGCGGGCTGACGCGCGAACGGCGGCTCATGGAGACGTTCGCGAGCCTGGCGGACACCCTCGTCGACGACTACGACGTGGTCGACCTGCTGCAGATGCTCGTCGACACGTGCGCGGAACTGTTCGACAGCACGGCGGCTGCGATCCTCCTGGCCGACGAGCACGGCGAGCTCGACGTCGTCGCGTCGACGAGCGAGGCGAGCCGCCTCGTCGAGCTGATGCAGTTGAGCGCCGATGCCGGCCCCTGCATCGAGGCCTACCAGACGGGCCGCATGGTCTCGGTCGCCGACATCCGAGACGCGCCCGAGCAATGGCGGCGCTTCCGGGAGAGCGCGCTGGCCGCGGGGTTCGCCGCAGTGGATGCCATCCCGATGCGGCTGCGCACCACGGTCATCGGCACGCTCAACCTGCTCCGCGCCTCGCCCGGCGCGCTCGACCCCCACGACGAGGTCGCGGCACGCGCCTTCGCCGACGTCGCGACCATCGGGATCCTGCACGAGCGGTCGCTGCGCGAGAGCGCCGTGCTGGCCGAGCAGCTGCAGGGCGCGCTCAACAGCCGGGTGGTGATCGAGCAGGCCAAGGGCGTCGTGGCGCACACGCGGGGCGTCTCGATCGACGCCGCGTTCCAGCTCCTCCGCGACTACGCCCGCACCAACCGCATGGGGATCAGCCGGGTGGCCGCCCAGATCGTGAATCGATCGCTCGACCTCGACGCCTGAACGGCATCGTCGCGGCATCCGCCGACATCGGGGAACGCGCGAGGATGTCGGTATGCCGACCTCGCTCGTCCTCCTCGCAGACACCCATGTGCCGAAGCGGGCACCCGGACTCCCGCCCGAGGTGTGGGCTGCGATCGACGACGCCGATGTCGTCGTGCACGCGGGCGACTGGGTCGGACTCCGGGTGCTCGAGGAGCTCGAGCGCCGCGCCCGCGTGCTCGTGGGCGTCTTCGGCAACAACGACGGGGCCGCGCTGCGAGCCCGGCTGCCCGAGGTCGCGCGGTTCGAGGTCGACGGGATCCGGCTCGCCGTCATCCACGAGACCGGACCGGCGAGCGGACGCGAGACCCGCATGGATGCGGCATTCCCCGACGCCGAGGTGCTCGTGTTCGGGCACAGCCACATCCCGTGGGACACGGTCTCGCCGCAGGGACTGCGCCTGCTCAACCCCGGCTCGCCGACCGACCGGCGTCGGCAGCCGGTCGCGACCTTCATGACCGCCCGCATCGAAGACGGAGCAGTGCACGACGTGCGGCTCGAGGCGGTCGACCCGGGCTGGCGTGCCGGCTGAGGCATCCGGCACCGCATCGCCGCGGCCCGCAGGCCAGCCGTGCGGTATTGGCCCGCGACGCCGCTGCGAGCGGGCGGCAGGATGAGGTGGTGACCGATTCGCCCGAGATCCTCCGCTACGCCGCCTTCGCCGACGACCCCGCCGGCGGCAACCCGGCCGGCGTCGTGCTCGACGCATCCGCGCTCGCCGAGGCCGACATGCAGCGCATCGCCGCCGAGGTCGACTACGCCGAGACGGCGTTCATCACGGGCGAGCGCGACGGCGCCCGCGTCGTGCGCTACTTCTCCCCGGTCGCCGAGGTGCCGTTCTGCGGCCACGCGACGGTGGCGACGGCGGTCGCGATCGCCGAGCGCGAGGGAGTCGGCACGATCCGGTTCGCCACGCCCGTCGGCGAGGTCGTCATCGAGACGAGCGAGGCCGACGGAGCGGTGCGCGGCGCGTTCACGAGCGTCGCCACCGACACGGCGCCGATCGCCGAACCCGTGCTGCAGGCGGTGCTCGACCTCATCGGGCTGGGGCGCGACGCACTCGACGAACGGTATGCGCCGCTGCTCTCGTACGCGGGCAACTGGCATCCGGTGATCGTGCTGCGCGACGCCGCTGCGTTCGACGCGTTCACCTTCGACCCCGCTGCGGCGCGCGCCCTCCTCGATGAGCAGGGCTGGCCGGCGACGATCACCGTGCTGCGACGACTTCCGGATGCCGCCGCCGAGGTGGACGGCGCGACCGCGCCCGACCGCGCGGACCGCGGGCTGCGCTTCGAGGCGCGCAACATCTTCCCCGTGGGCCGCATCACCGAGGACCCGGCGACCGGCGCCGCGGCCGCCGCGGTCGGCGGGTACCTGCGGGCGATCGGGGCCGTGACGCCGCCCGAGCGGGTCGTGATCGAACAGGGCCGGCACGTCGGCCGGCCCGGCGAGCTCGTCGTCGACATCCCCGAGCACGGCGGCATCGTCGTGAGCGGCCGGGCTGTGCCGATCGGCTGATCCCGCGGGTCCCGTCGCGAGAACAGAGGCCGCGGCCCGACACGATCGGCGGAGCCGACCGATTCCGGAGCGAGAGCAGGGGCCGCGGTGCGACACGCCGGTACGGGCTCCTGTTCTCGTGGCGGCGGGTGCGATTCCTCCTGTTTCGGTGACGCGCACGCGGTCGCGCCTCGGGCGAACATCGGCCCGAACGGATGTCGCGGGGCGGGCGTAGGCTCGGACGCGGCATCCGCCCGGCGCCGGCGCCGTGGCATCCGTCGATCTCAGGAGCACCATGCAGACTCGCACCCTCGGCCGCACGGGCCGCACCGTCTCGGTCATCGGACTCGGCACCTGGCAGCTCGGCGCCGATTGGGGCGAGGTCGACGAGGGCGACGCGCTCGCCGTGCTCGACGCCGCGCACGAGTCCGGCGTCACGTTCTTCGACACGGCGGACGTGTACGGCGACGGGCGCAGCGAGTCGCTCATCGGCCGCTGGCTCGTGGCGAACCCCGACGCCGGCGTCACGGTCGCCACGAAGATGGGCCGCCGGATGCCGCAGGAGCACGCCAACTACTCGCTCGAGCACTTCCGCGCCTGGACCGATCGCTCGCGCGCCAACCTCGGAGTCGACACGCTCGACCTCGTGCAGCTGCACTGCCCGCCCACCTCGGTGTACGGCGCCGACCGCGTGTACGACGCGCTCGACACCCTCGTCGACGAGGGCGCGATCGCGGCCTACGGGGTGAGCGTCGAGAAGGTCGAGGAGGCGCTCGCCGCGATCGCCCGGCCGCACGTGGCGTCGGTGCAGATCATCCTGAACGCGTTCCGGCTGAAGCCGCTCGACGAGGTGCTGCCCGCCGCGGTCGAGGCCGGCGTCGGCATCATCGCGCGCGTGCCGCTCGCGAGCGGTCTGCTCTCGGGGCGATACACCCTCGACACGACGTTCGCCGCGAACGACCACCGCACCTACAACCGCCACGGCGAGTCGTTCGACGTGGGGGAGACCTTCTCGGGCGTCGACTACGCCACGGGCGTGCGCGCGGCGGGGGAGTTCACCGAGCTCGCCCGCGCCGTGGCACCCGACGCCACCGCCGCGCAGGTCGCGCTCGCCTGGATCGCCCGGCAGCACGGCGTGAGCTCGGTCATCCCGGGTGCCCGCAACCCCGCGCAGGCGCGGGCGAACGCCGCCGCCGGCTCGCTCGAGCTGCCCGAGTCGTTCGACGCGGCCGTGCGCGAGCTCTACGACCGGGAGATCCGCGCGTCCGTGCACGACCGTTGGTGACGTGAGTTCTGGCAGTCGGTTGCCAATCGCCTCGCCCCCGTTGCGCTGACCTCCACTCAGCCGCCTTGATTCCCCGCGTTCGCTGTTGGCAACCGGTTGACAAAGTCGTCCAACGCGGTAATACTTGCATACATGCCAACGACGACCGTGCTCGACCCCGACCGGCTCCTGCCGGTCGAGCCGCGGGTGCGCGACCTCGCCCGTGAGCTCTACCAAGCGGTTGCCAGCGAACCGATCATCTCCCCGCACGGCCACGTCCCGGCGGCGCAGCTGCTCGACGGGGTGCGCTTCGCCGACCCCACCGACGTCTTCCTCACCCACGACCACTACGTCACGCGCATGCTCATCGCCGCCGGCGCCTCGTTCGCCGAGCTGGGCCTCGATCCGACGCGGCCCGCCGACCCGCGCGCCGCGTGGCAGATCCTCGCGTCGAACTGGCACCGCTTCGCGGGCACCGCCTCGGGTTACTGGCTCGCGCACGAGTTCGCCTCGCTCTTCGACGTGCACGAGGAGCTCGATGCGAGCAACGCCGTCCGCGTCTACGACGCGATCGATGCGCGGCTCGCCGACCCGGCGTTCACGCCGCGGTCGCTCTTCCGCCGCTTCGGCATCGAGGTGCTCGCCACCACCGACGACCCCCTCGACCCCCTCGACGCGCATGCGCGACTCGCCGCCGATCCGCGGTTCGACGGTCGCGTGCTGCCCACGTTCCGGCCCGACGCCTACCTCGACCCCGAGGCCGACGGGTTCGCCGAGCGCGTCGAGCGACTGCTCGCCACGACGGCTCGCCCCGCGTCGTTCGCGGGGTACCTCGGCGCGCTCGAGGAGCGGCGGGCGCACTTCATTCGCCACGGGGCGGTCTCGGCCGACCACGGCGTCGTCGAACCGTTCACCGTCGACCTCGACCCGGCCGAGGCCGAGCGGCTGTTCGGCGCAGCCGTCCGCGGTGCGCTGGACCCCGCCGAGGCGCGCCGCTTCCGCGGGCACATGCTGCTGCAGATGGCGCGCATGAGCGTCGACGACGGGCTCGTGATGACGCTGCACCCGGGTGTGCGCCGCAACCACCACCGGCCCACCTTCGAGCGGTACGGCGCCGACACCGGCCACGACATCCCCGTGCGCACCGAGCTCACCGACAACCTGCGGCCGCTGCTCGAGCGGTTCGGGCTCGAGCCCCGGTTCCACCTCGTGCTCTTCGCCGTCGACGAGACCGTCTACTCCCGCGAGATCGCGCCGCTCGCCGGGTTCTACCCGAGCGTCTACGTCGGCGCGCCGTGGTGGTTCCTCGACGCGCCCGACGCGATCCAGCGATGGCGATCCGCCGTCACCGAGACGGCGGGGTTCTACCGCTCGAGCGGCTTCATCGACGACACCCGCGCCTTCCTCTCGATCCCCGCCCGCCACGACACCGCCCGGCGCGCCGACGCGGGCTTCCTCGCCCGGCTCGTCGCCGAGGGACGCGTGAGCCTGCCCACCGCCCACCGCATCGCCCGCGACCTCGTGGATGCGATCCCCCGAGAGGTCTTCAAGCTGTGAACGCCGTCACCCCCGCCGCGACTGCCGCTCCCGCCCGTCCCGTGGTGCTCGGCCGCGCCGCCCTCGCCACCCGGGTCGGCGCCGCGGCCGCGGCTCCCGCGCCCGTGCGCATCGTGCACCTCGGTCTCGGCGCGTTCCACCGGGCCCACCAGGCCTGGTACACGGCCCACGCGACGGATGCCGCGGGCTGGGGCATCGCCGCGTTCACCGGTCGCGATCCGCACGCCGCCGAGGTGCTCGCCGCGCAGGACGGCCTGTACACGCTCGTGGAGCGCATCGACGCCGGCGACCGCGTCGAGGTCGTGACGAGCATCGTCGAGGCCCACGACGGCGCCGACGTCGCACGGCTCGCGGAACTCGTGGCGAGCGATCAGGTCGCGATCGTCACGCTCACGATCACCGAGGCCGGCTACCGGCTGCGTCACGACGGCACCGCCGAGCTCGACGATCCCGACGTCGCCGCCGACCTCGCGCGGCTCCGCGCCGCGGCCGGAGCACTGGCGGGCGCCCGGCCTCGCACGGCGCTCGGCCGGCTGCTCGTCGCACTCGATGCCCGTCGAGCGTCGGGCGGCGCGCCGATCGCGGTCGTCAGCTGCGACAACATGCCTGACAACGGCGAGCGCCTGCGCCGCGGCATCCGGAGTCTCGCGGCCCTCGTGAGCGAGCCGCTCCTGCACTGGATCGACGGGTCGGTGTCGTTCGTGAGCACGTCGGTCGACCGCATCACGCCGCGACTCGAGTCCGTCGACATCCCGGCCGTGCGTGCCGCCGGCTGGATCGACGTTGCACCGGTGGTCACCGAGCCGTTCCGCGACTGGGTGCTCTCGGGCGACTTCCCCGCGGGGCGGCCCGACTGGGCGAGCGCCGGCGCCCGATTCGTCGACGACATCGAACCGTGGGAGTTCCGCAAGCTCTGGCTCCTCAACGGTGCGCACTCGATCCTCGCGTACGCCGGCATGCGGCGCGGTCACGCGACGGTCGCGCAGGCCATCGCCGATCCCGAGTGCCGTTCGCTCGTCGAGCGCTTCCACGATGAGGCGGTCGCCGTGCTGCCCGTCGGCGTCGAGCACGACGACTACCGCGCGCAGTTGATCGCGCGGTTCTCGAATGCCGCGATCGCGCACCGGCTCGACCAGATCGCCGCCGACGGCGCCGACAAGATGCGCTACCGCATCGCCGCGGTCGCCGAGCGGTCGGTCGCTGCCGGCGGCTCCTTCCACGCGAGCGCCGCGGCACTGGCGACCTGGATCGGGTGGGTGCTCGCCGGCGGCGCTGCGCCCGAGGCGCGCGCGGCCGACGTGCGGCGCGCCGCCGCGGCATCCGACCCGGTCGAGGCGCTCGTCGCGCTGGTGTCGCCGACGCTCGCGGCGC
>NZ_RHHB01000068.1 GCF_003710805.1 Agromyces tardus
CGGGACCCCGACGGCCGCCGCGGCGGCGACGGCCGCGGCGCCCTATCCGGCCGCGACCGAGGCGGGCCGCCCCACGCTCGCGGGCCTGCTCGGCCGCCAGGTCGTGCACGCGCTCGTCTCCTACGCCCGCTCGGTGCTCACGCTCATCTTCTCGTTCGGCATGCCGCTCGTCTGGCTCTGGCTCATCGGACTCGTCGCCGGGAATGCGGTCATCGACGAGCAGACCGGGCTGCGCGTGATGCAGTTCGCCGCTCCCACGGCGATCGCGATGGGATGCCTCTTCTCCGCGTACCCCGCCGTCGCGACCTCGGTCGGCGAGGCGAAGGAGCGGCTCGTGCTCAAGCGCCTGCGCGGCACGCCGCTCCCGACGCTCGTGTACGTGCTCGGGCAGACGGTCGCGGCATCCGTCGTGGGCGCCGTGTCGGTGCTCGTCACGATCGGCGTCGCACGGGTGTTCTACGACGTGCGGGTGCCGCCGGAGTCGGTCGGGCCCATGGTCGTCACGATCCTGCTCGCGCTCGCGACGTTCAGCACGCTCGGCGTGGCGGTCGCCGCCCTCGCCCCGAGCGCCCGCGCCGCCGAGGCGATCTCGATCGGAACCGCCGTGTCGCTCGCGTTCATCTCGGGCATCTTCATCGTCGGCGCAGGACTGCCCGAGTGGATCGAGCGGATCGCCGACGTGTTCCCCCTCAAGCCGTTCGTCACCACCCTGCAGGAGCAGTTCAACCCCTACTCGACCGAGTCGGGGTGGGATGCCGCCGCGCTCGCCGTGATCGCGGCCTGGGGCGTCGGCGCCGCCGCCGTGGCCGTGCTCGCCTTCCGTCCGGTGCCGGGGCGCCCCCGGCGCGGCCGCGCCGCGGGAGTCGTGCGGGAGCCGCCCGTGGACGCCATGGCACTGCGGGCGACGGTGGCCACGCCGTCCGCGATGCGGCGCGTGGCGGCCCAGGGCGGCGCGGCCCTCCGTATTATGCTCCGCCGCCCGGGCGACCTGTTCTTCGCGATCGTCGTGCCGCTCGGGCTCTTCCTGCTGCTCATCACCATGCAGCGCGACACGCCCGATCTCGACGTGCCCACCCTCGTGTCGACCACCGCGGCGAGCATGGCGACGTGGGGCGTCGCCGTCGTCGCCTTCATGAACGTCGCCGACTGGTCGGCACGCGCCCGTGAGACGGGGGTGCTCAAGCGCCTGCGCGGCACCCCGCTCGACACCCTCGAGCTCGGGATCGGACGAGGCGCCGCGAGCCTCGTGCTGTCGTTCGCCGTGTGCGCGGTGCTCCTCGCCGTGGGCGCGATCGCCTACGGGATGCGCGTGACGCCGGCCGGCGCCGCCGTCGGCGCGCTCGTGGTCACCATGGCCGTCGCGGCCTTCATCGCGTGCGCGCTCCTGCTCACGGCGCTCGTGTCGAGCGCCCGGGCGGTGGGCGCGCTCGCGCTCGTCATCCTCTTCACGCTCGCGTTCTTCTCCGACGTGTTCCTCGTCGGCGGCCCCGAGTGGATGAGCGCCGTCGGCCGGCTCTTCCCCCTCGCGCACCTGCGCAGCGGGCTCGTGCTCGCGTGGCATCCCGACGGCACGACGATGCCGTGGGCCGACCTCGGCGTCCTCGCCGCGTGGGCCGCGGGAGCGGGGCTCCTCACGTGGCTCGTGTCGCGGCGCGGCCGCGTTCGTCGCACCTCGGCCTGCTGAGGCTGGCGCGGGTCGGGTTCGAGCCGGTCGGGTTCGAGCCGGTCAGTCCGACGAGGACTGCGTCGGATCCTCGATCGTGCCCGATGCGCCGCGCCGGAACATGCGCCCGTGCACCTCGGTCGGCGTGATGCGCACCCAGCGGTCCTTCACCTCGGGCGCCCACGGCTGGACGCCGAGTCGCTCGGCGTGCTCGATGTCCCACGAGTGGTCGAGCTCCGCCGCGTGCCCCTTGACGACGACGCTGAAGGCGTCGGCATCCGTGAACCCGTCGACCTCGAACGCGACGCGCTCGTGGATCGTGAGCTCGACCAGCTTCGTACCGGCTGACGTGCGGAACACGATCGTGCCGTCGTCGACCTTGTGGTTCACGGGGAAGATGTCCACGTCGCCCGCCGCGGCCATCGCGATGCGACCGAACGGCGCTGCCGCGATGCGCTCCCAGCACTCCTCCTCGGTGAGCGCGCGGGTCGGCGGGTGGTCTCCGGCACCGTCAGACATGGTGGGCTCCCTCTCTCTCGTGGTCGCGTACGGCCGGTGTCCCCGTGCCGAGGTCCACTGTCTCACCGTGCTCGGGTACGCGCACGCGCCACCCGAGCTCGCGCTTGATCCGGGCGCGCAGGGCATCGGATGCCGCGGGCTCGCCGTGCGTGACGAAGGTCGCCGCCGGCGCTGCCGGAGCGGCACGCAGCCACGTCATGATGCCGTCCGCGTCGGCGTGCGCGGACATCGACTCGATCGAGACGACCTCCGCCCGGATCGGCACGTCCTCCCCGAAGATGCGCAGCGACCTCGCTCCGGTGAGCAGCGCGGCGCCGCGGGTGCCGCCGGCCTGGAAGCCCGTGAGCACGACGGCGTTGCGGGGATCGGGTCCGTAGGCCTGCAGGTGGTGCAGGATCCGGCCGCCGGTGATCATGCCGCTCGCGGAGATCAGCACCATGGGCCCGCCGCGCAGGTTGAGCAGCTTCGAGTCGTCGACCGTGCGAACGCGCGTGGCGATCGAGTACATGCGCTCGAGTTCGCTCGCATCGAGGCGGTGCTCGTCCGGGTACCGCTCGTAGATGCCGGCGACGTCGACCGCCATCGGGCTGTTGAGGTAGATCGGGATGTCGGGGATCTCGTCGCGGTCGCGCAGGCGCGAGAGGTGCAGCAGCACCGTCTCGGTGCGCCCGACCGCGAACGCGGGGATCATGACGACCCCGCCGCGCTTCACCACCCGGCGGATCACCTCGCCGAGCTCGCGCTCGGGGTCGTCGTCGGGATGCGCGCGGTCGCCGTAGGTGGACTCGGTGACGAGCACGGAGCACGCCTCGAGCGGCGCCGGCGGACGCATGAGCGGGTCGTCCTCGCGGCCGAGGTCGCCCGTGAAGTGGATGACCCCGCCGTCGACCGTGAGCCGCACCTGTGCGGCGCCCAGGATGTGGCCCGCGTGCACGAACGCCGCCTCGATCCCCGGGGCTGCCGTGATGCGGTGCCCGAACTCGACGGCCCGGAACTGCCGGATCGCCCGCGCGACGTCCTCGGTCGAGTAGAGCGGCGTCGGTTCCCGGTGCACCGACCAGTGCCCGCGCGCCGCGTGCTGGGCCTCCTCCTCCAGGAGATGGGCGCTGTCGGCGAGCATGACGCGAGCGAGGTCGCTCGTGCCCGGAGTGGCGTAGACGGGCCCGCTGAAGCCGTCGCGAACAAGCGCCGGCAGGTAGCCCGAGTGGTCGAGGTGCGCGTGCGTGAGCACGACGGCGTCGATCGACTCGGGCGGCACGCCCAACGTCGCGCGGTTGCGCTCGCGCAGCACCTTGTAGCCCTGGAAGAGCCCGCAGTCGACGAGCACGCGCGAGTCCCCGGAGTCGACGACGTAGCGCGACCCGGTGACGGTGTCCGCCGCGCCGAGGAAGCGGATGCGGTACGACATGCCGGCCTCCGTCAGCTCGCGGTCCGCACGACGATCGTCGGCGCGGTGACGGTGAGGAGCACCGAATGGCTGACCGAGCCGAGCAGGAACCGGGCGACGGCGCCCGCGCCGTGGCCGCCCACCACGAGCACCGAGGCCCGGGTGCCGATGGCCGCGAGCACGTCGGCCGCGCTGCCCTGCTCGAGGCGTCCGGTCGGCCGGGCGCCGAGCCCTCGCGCGTACTCGACGGACTCGTCGAGCAGGTCGCGGTGCATCTCCTCGAGCAGGCGCTGGTCGCTCGTCGCCTCGTCGTACGCCGACTCCCACGCCGCGGGGACGAGCCACGCGTGCACGATCTCGAGCTCCTCCCCGAGGCGCTCCGCCTCCTGCGCCGCGAACTCGATCGCCGCCATCGAGGCCGCCGACCCGTCGGTGCCGACGACGACGCCCGAGCGGGTCGCGTCGCCGAGGTCGGCCGGGATCACGGCCACGGCTCCCCCGCGCCCGTCGCGGCCCGCGAGGCGCACGCCGAGCGTCCACCGCGAGCCCCGGCCGTGTCGCGCGTCGCCGACCACGATGAGCACGCCCGGTCCGGCGTAGGCGCCGAGCTCGTTCACCGCCGTGCCGTGCACGGTCGAGGTGGTGAGGTGCAGGCCCGGATGCTGCGAGCGGAGCTCGTCCGCGGCATCCATCAGCCGGACCCGCTCGGCGGAGAGCTCGCCGCCGGCCCGGAGGTACTCGCTGGAGGTGGCGCTTCCGGGCAGCACGTGCACCACGACGACGGGGACCTCGCCCGCGCGGGCGGCCGCCCATCGCAGTGCCGACTCCGCGGCTGGCGTTCCGTCCCACCCGACCACGATCCGCTTGAGCATGGGGATCACCGCTCCGTTCCGTCTGCGTCCTCGTCATCCTCGCCGGCGCCGCCCGCGTCCCGGTCGTGCACCACGAGCACCGGGCACTTCGCGTGCTCGGCGCAGGCCGCACTCACCGATCCGAGCAGCAGGCCGGTGAAGCCGCCGTGCCCACGGCTGCCGAGGACGAGCATCTCCGCGTCCTCGCTCGCCGCGATGAGCACGGGCGCCGCACGGCCCTCGACGGCGGTCTGCCGGAACCAGCCCGGCCGCTCGGCGCCGAAGACGGCCTCCGCGGCGCGGTCGAGCACCTTCGTGGCATCGTCCTCCGGCGTCCAGTCCATGAGCGGGTAGTACCCGCCGTAGACGAACGGCGGCATGTGCCAGACGGCGATCGCCTCGACGGGCCGCTGCATGCTCTCGGCGAGGTCCAGCGCGTAGTCGAGCGCGTCGAGCGAGGACTCCGACCCGTCGATCCCGACCACGATGGGGGCACCGCTGCGTACGGATGCGTCCACCCTGAGCTCCGACATATCGTCAGCCTGCTCTGCGCCCCCCGGCACGCTGGGGCCGAAGGTCACATGACGAGACCGCGGGCGCGCCCGGCCGCCCGGGGGACCAAGTGCCCGCATCGACGGCCCCCTCAGGGGCGACACTCGAAGGGCGCAACGAAGGGACGGCATCATGAGCGGCTCGAGGTCCATGACCGATCGGGAGGTGCAGCTCTGGGTCCAGGAGGAGCTCGAGTGGACTCCGGGCCTCGACTCCGCCGGCATCGGCGTCTCCGTCGAGGACGGCGCCGTGCGGCTGTCCGGCCAGGTGGCCGGCGCGCACGAACGCAGCGATGCGATGCGGGCCGCGGCCCGCGTGCAGGGCGTGACGACGGTCATCGACGACCTGACGGTGCGTCCGCCCGAGGGCTCGCAGGCGGTCTCCGAGGAGGAGCTCGCGGCCGCGGTGCGGCAGGCCATCGCATGGGTCTCCACACCGCCGAACTCCGTGCACGCCGAGGTGACCGGCCATCACGTGCTCCTGCTCGGCGAGGTGCCGTGGAACTTCCAGCGGGAACGCGCACGCCGCGTCGTCGAGCGCGTGCCCGGCGTCGTCTCGGTCGAGAGCCGCATCGCGCTCATCCGTCGCGCGTCCGCCGAGGACACGGCGGAGCGCATCCGGCACGCCCTCGTGCGCACCGCGACGGTCGACGGGGAGCACGTGCACGTGGCCGCGGAGGGCACGAACGTGGTGCTCACCGGCCGGGTGCGGTCGTGGCTCGAACGGTCCGAGGCCGAGACGGTCGCGTGGGCGTCGCCGCACGTCGAGCACGTCGAGAACCGCATCGTCGTCTCGCCGTGACGAGCGGCACCGGCCGCTCCGCGAGGTCACCGCGCGCGCAGCCGAGCGCCGATCACGACGAGCGCGCCGATGCATCCCCCGACCGCGGCGATCGTCGCCGCGCCCGCGACCGTCGAGGCGAGGTAGTCGAGCCGCACGGGCCAGAGGTCGTCGTACGTCGGCTGACCGAAGTAGGTGACGCTGCCAGCCGGCTCCGGCTGCCAGCCGACCGACCACGTCGCGATAGCGACGCCGACCGCGGCGATGATCGCGAGCACGATGACGGACGGGTCGCGGAGGGCACCCGCGACGGCGCGCGCGGTCCCGGCCTGCCTCGGCGCGGTGCGGGCTCGCCGGACTCCCGAGACCGCGACGAGCACCACGAGCCCGATCACGCCGATCTCGATGAGGGATGGGGCGATCGAGAACGAGGTGACCTGCACCATCACCGCCTGGTCGATCGTGCCGGTGGGCTGGATGACGCGCACGCTCGTCACCGCGATCCCGACGAGCACCGATCCGGTCGCGATGACGCCGGCGGCGACGATCCATGCGGCGATGAGCCACGGCCGCGCACGATCCGCTCCGACCCGGCCGAGCGCGCCGGCCGTGCGGCCGGCCTCCGCCGCGGTCGCGACCTGCGCATCGGGTGCTCCGGATGCAGGCTCGTCCTCGACCTCGGCATCCGGTGCGCTGGGAACGGCACGGGCACCGGCGCCGGCACTGGTGCCTGCACCGGGGTCCTGCTGCGCCTGCGCCGCGCGCGTCGGGGCGACGGGCCGCGCGGGGCCCGGCGCGGGCCGGGCGGCATCCGTCGGCGGCTCGTAGCCGCGCTGGAAACGGGGGTCGAACCTCGGGTCGAACCTCGGCTCCCTCGCCGCCTCGCCGGCCATGTCAGTCGCCCTCGGGCTCCCCGCTCAGGATGCCGCGCAGCCAGTCGCGTGCCTCGATGAAGATCTCGTCGTCGTACTTCGAGTGGTACTCCACCTCACGGCGGTCGGCGCGCGGGTACGAGCCGAGGAAGATGACGTTGGGGCTCGAGCGGCGCAGGCCCAGCAGCGCGTCGGCGACCCGCTCGTCTTCGACGTGCCCGTCGAGGTCGACCACGAAGCGGTAGCGGCCGAGCTCGTCGCCGATCGGCCGGGACTCGAGGAGCGACAGGTTCACGCCGCGGGTCGAGAACTGCTCGAGCATCGCGAGGAGCGATCCGGGCTCGTCGTCGGGCAGCTCGACGATGAGGCTCGTCTTGTCGGCGCCCGTGCGCGGCGGGATCGCGCGCTTGCGCGTGACGAGCACGAACCGGGTCACCGCGTTGGGGTTGTCGCCGATCTGCTCGGCGAGCACCTCGACGTCGAGGTGGTCGACGATGCCGGGCGGGGCGACCGCGGCATCCGCGTTGCTGCTCTCGAAGAGGGATGCCGCGGCCTGCACGTTGCTCGTCGCGGGGATGTGGCCGTGGTCGGGCAGGTTCGCCTCGAGCCACCGGCGCGACTGCGCGTAGGCGACCGGGTGGGCGTTCACGACGTGCACCTCGTCGAGCGCGGTGCCGGGACGGGCCACGAGCACGAAGTTGACGGGCACGAGGTACTCCCCTGCGATGCGCAGGCCCGGCACGGTCGCGAGGGCGTCCTGCGTCGCCGAGACGCCGCCGTCGACCGAGTTCTCGATGGCGATCATCGCCGCGATCGAGCGGCCGCTCGTGACGTCGGCGAACGCCTCGCCCACGTTGTTGACCGAACGCCAGTGCTTGCCGGCCGCCTCGGGCACCTGCTTGAGCGCCGCCTCGGTGAAGGTGCCGGCCGGCCCGAGGTACGAGTACGTCTCGTCGGGTCGTGGGGGTGCGGCATCCGTCATGCGCCAAGCCTAGCCAGCGCCGGACGACGGAGGGTCTAGCGTCGAGACCGACGGCAATCCCGAGGGGTGAGGGGGTCGGCTCATGACCGTGATCGACGAGACGGGGCCCGCCACCGCGCGCACGGTGCCGACCGACGCCGAGCGGCGCGCGGCGCTCGTGCGCATGAAGCGCGTCGCGACGGGGCTGCTGCTCGGGGCCGCCGCCGTGTTCGCGGTGTCGTTCGCGCTGCAGGACACCGTGCCGTGGATGGCCTGGGTGCGCGCCGCGGCCGAGGGCGCCATGGTCGGCGCGCTCGCGGACTGGTTCGCGGTGACCGCGCTGTTCCGGCATCCGCTCGGCCTGCGGATCCCGCACACCGCCATCATCCCGAACCGGAAGGACGAGATCGGCGCGGCCCTCGGCGCCTTCGTCGAGGACGAGTTCCTCTCGGATGCGGTCGTGGTCGGCAAGCTCCGCTCGATCGGCATCGCGAACCGGCTCGGCGAGTGGCTGCGCGAGCCCGGGCACGCCGAGCGCGTGACCGCCGAGATGTCGGTCGCCGGACGCGGCGTGCTCACGCTGCTCGCCGACGACGACGTGGCCGACGTGATCGAGCAGCTCGCCCGCCGGCACCTGCTGGAGCCCGAGTGGGGGCCGCCCATCGGGCGCGTGGGCGCGCGGCTCATCGCCGCCGACCAGCAGCGCGGGGCCGTCGACGCGATCTTCGAGCGCGCTGAGGGATGGCTCGCCGCCCACCCCGAGGCGTTCGGCAGCATGGTGTCCGACCGGCTGCCGCGCTGGCTGCCCGGGTTCGTCGGGCGCGTCGTCGACGACCGGGCCTACCGCGAGGCGCTCGCGTTCGTGCGCAACGTGCGCGAGGATCCGCGGCATCCGCTGCGCGTCGCGATCGACGGCTGGCTCGCCGAGCTCGCCGACGACCTGCAGCACGACCCCGCCATGATCGCGCGCGTCGAGCAGCTCAAGGCCGACCTCGCCGACAGTCCGCGGCTGCGCGAGTTCGCCGGGGAGACCTGGTCGTCGATCAAGGTGTCGCTCGGCGAGGCGCTCGACGACCCGGCGAGCGCCCTGCGCTCGAGCCTGCGCCAGGCGATCCTCGAGGTCGGCACGAGGCTCGCGACCGACGCCGAGCTCGCGGCAAAGGTCGACCTGTGGGTGACGGATGCCGCGGCCTACGTCGTGCGGCGGTACCGCCACGAGATCGCCGGCGTCATCACCGAGACCGTCGAACGGTGGGACCCGCGGGAGACCACCGAGAAGCTCGAGCTGCAGGTCGGACGCGACCTGCAGTACATCCGGATCAACGGCACGGTGGTGGGCGCGCTCGCCGGGCTGGCCATCTACACCGTCGCCACCGGCATCCACTCGCTGTTCTGACGGCTGCGTGTGAATGGGCCATCGGGGCTCCCGCGGGTCGGAGCCGAGTGCCAGACTGACTCCATGCACGAGCGAGCGGGAACACCGGCGACCGAATCCGACCTCATCGACGTGGATGCCCTGCTCCGGGCGTACTACGACCTGCATCCGGATGTCTCGGTGCCCGAGCAGCGGGTCGCGTTCGGCACCTCGGGCCACCGCGGCTCATCGCTGGGCACGGGCTTCAATGAAGACCACATCCTCGCCATCACGCAGGCCATCGTCGACTACCGCACCGCGCAGGGCATCACCGGGCCGCTGTTCATCGGCGCCGACACGCACGCGCTGAGCGGTCCCGCGCAGACCACGGCGCTCGACGTGCTCGTGGGCAACCGGGTGCGGGTGCTCGCCGACCAGTACGACGACTACGTGCCCACGCCGGCACTGTCGCACGCGATCCTCAAGTGGAACAACGACCCCGCCAGGCGCGCCGAGGGCGAAGCCGACGGCATCGTCATCACGCCGAGCCACAACCCGCCGCAGGACGGCGGCTTCAAGTACAACCCGCCGCACGGTGGCCCGGCCGACTCCGACGCGACCACCTGGATCGCGAACCGCGCCAACGAGCTCATCGCCGCCGGCCTCCACGAGGTGAACCAGGCCGAGCCGTCCGCGGTCGAGACCTACGACTTCCGCGGCGAGTACGTCGCGGACCTCGCGAACATCATCGACTTCGACGCGATCAAACGCAGCGGCATCCGCATCGGCGCCGACCCGCTCGGCGGCGCGTCGGTGGGCTACTGGGGCGCGATCCGCGACTACTACGGCATCGACCTCACCGTGGTCAACGAGAAGGTCGACCCGAAGTGGGCGTTCATGACCCTCGACTGGGACGGCAAGATCCGCATGGACCCGTCGAGTCCTTCGGCGATGGCGTCGGTGCTCGCGAACCGCGACGGCTTCGACATCCTCACCGGCAACGACGCCGACGCCGACCGGCACGGCATCGTCACGCCCGACGGCGGGCTCATGAACCCGAACCACTACCTCGCCGTCGCGATCGAGTACCTCTTCACGCACCGTCCCGGCTGGCGGTCGGATGCCGCGATCGGCAAGACGCTCGTCTCGAGCTCGATGATCGACCGCGTCGCCGACGCGCTCGGGCGCCGGCTCTGGGAGGTGCCGGTCGGCTTCAAGTGGTTCGTGCCCGGACTCATCGACGGCTCGGTCGGCTTCGGCGGCGAGGAGAGCGCCGGTGCGTCGTTCCTGCGCAAGGACGGCACGGTGTGGACCACCGACAAGGACGGCATCCTGCTGTGCCTGCTCGCATCGGAGATCCGCGCGGTCACCGGCAAGAGCCCGTCGCGGCTCTACGCCGAGCTCGTCGCGCGCTTCGGCGATCCGGCCTACGAGCGCACGGATGCCGCGGCATCCCCCGCGCAGAAGTCGGCCCTCGGCAAGCTCGACGGCGATGCGATCACGGCGACCGAGCTCGCGGGCCAGCCGATCACGGCGAAGCTCTCGGCGGCGCCCGGCAACGGCGCGGCGATCGGCGGCGTCAAGGTCGAGAGCGCCGACGCGTGGTTCGCGGCCCGGCCGAGCGGCACGGAGGACGTCTACAAGATCTACGCCGAGTCGTTCAAGGGCCCGGAGCACCTCGCGAAGGTGCAGGCCGAGGCGAAGGAGATCGTGGGCGCTGCCCTCGGCGCCGCCGGCTGATCCCCTGTGCGGGTCGAGGAGGCGCGCAGCTCCGTCTCGAGACCCCGGCGATCCACGCGCCTGTCAAGGCCGTCCCACCCGCCCAGCCGCGCACCCTAGAGTGACGTGGTGAGCAATCTGGTGGTGATCCCGTGGCGTCCCGCGCCGTCGCGGGTGGACGCGTTCGAACGACTCCTCGACTGGTACGCACGGGAGCTGCCGGAGTTCCGCATCGAGACGATCGACTCGGATGACGACGTGTTCGTGCTCGCCCGCACCCGCAACCTCGCGGTGGCCGGCCTCGCCCACCCCGACGAGGTGATCGTCATCAACGACGCGGACACGCTGCCCGAGCCCGCCGCGCTCCGCGAGGCCGTCGCCGCCGCGCCCGGGAGCGGCCGCGTGCACCTGCCGTACGACTCGTACCACTGGCTCGGCGCCGAGGGCTCGTCGGAGTTCGCCGCCGGCACGGCGCCGGCGGAGTGCAGCTACGTGCTCGTGAACGGCGCGTGCTCCGGCGTGTACGTGACGACGCGGCGCACCTGGGAGGCGCACGGCGGACAGGACGAGCGGTTCCGCGGCTGGGGCTTCGAGGATGCCGCGTGGTACCTCGCCCACGAGACCCTGCTCGGCGCTCCCCCGCAGCGTCACCACGGCCGCGTCTACGCGCTGCACCACGTCGGCGAGCAGCGCGCGGGAGCGCAGTACGACCGCAACGCAGCCCTCATGGAGCGGTACCGCGGCGCGGCCGGTGACCCCGCGGCGATGTCCCGCCTCGTGGCCGAGGGTCAGGCCGTGAGGGCCGCGAACGCGAGCTCGGAACCGGGCGTCGCGGCCTGACGCGCCGCCGCGGCATCCAGCCGTGCGCGCGCCTCGGGGCCGACGTGGAGCACGCGCTCGAACGCATCGGCGAGCTCGTCGACGGTGGCCGCGTTCGGGTCGAGCGCCACGCCGAAGCCGCTGCGCTCGATCGCGGCGGCACCCGCGAACTGGTCGGTCGACAACGGCAGCACGATGAGCGGCACGCCCGATCCGACTGCCTCGGTGACCGAGTTGTTTCCGCCGTGCGTCACCGTGGCGGCCGCGGCCGCGAGCAGCCGCACCTGCGGCAGGTAGTCGCGCACGAGCCAGTCGGCCGGGATGTCGCCGAGCTCCGCGGCATCCGTCGACCCCGTGGCGATCGCGAGGCGCACGCCCCGTGCGCGTGCGGCGTCGGCCACACGCCGCAGCACGTCGCCCCGCACCGACAGGAAGCTCCCGAAGCTGACGTAGGCGAAGCGCCCGGCGGTGGCGATCCAGCGCTCGATGTCGGGGTCGACATCCTCGACGCGGCGCGCCGACCCGAGGAAGCGGTGCGGCGGCAGGAGCGAGCGCCGCTCGTCGTCGGCGAGCTCCTCCGGGTAGTTGTAGAGCACGAGCGGTCCGTGCTCGGCGAAGGCGTCGGCCGTGGGCGGGAACGCCGGATCGAGCTCGCGCGCGGCGCGGTTCCACTCCTCGGTGAAGCGGGCGGCGACGCGATCGCACAGGCGCCGGAGCTCGTCGAGCTCACCGGCGTCGGGCCGGAACGCCTGCGGCCACGCCGGCGGGACCCCGTAGACCTCGTCGCCGACGGGAAGCGCGCTCGGATGGCCGAGCACGACGTCGCCGTGCGGGATCCGTGCCGTCGTGAGCCCGAGCCGCGCACTGAACGCGAGGTGGTCGACGATCACCTGGTCGGGCGCGATCTCCTCGACGATCCGCTGCGTCGCGCGGGCGGCGTCCACCGGCTGCCACATCAGGTCGACGAGCCGCTCGGCGGCCTGGTAGCGCAGGGTCGGCACCGCGCCGCGCCGGGTGGCGTCGAAGAAGCCCCGCAGCGACTCGCCCTCGTCGACCGGCTGGTCCTCCGCCTTGATGACGCCGGGGTTCGAGCCGCGGCCGAGGCGCAGGTCGCGACGTTCGAAGCCGAATCCGTCGACGATGCCCGCGGTCGCCGGGCCGCTCGCGACCACGACGCGCTCGCCCCGATCTCGCCAGGCCGTGGCGAGCGTGGCGAGCGGGAGGAGGTGCGAGGCGTAGTCCGGGCTGATGACGAGCAGCGTCATCGAGCCGGGTCCACTCGTTCGAGCAGGGCCGCCTCGTCGCGGGCGACGCCGCGGTACACCCCGCCGAGGGCGCCCGACATCCGCCCGATCGTGAAGTTGTCGTGCACCATCGCGCGCGACCGTCGAGCGCGTGCGTCGTCGCGCTCCGCGGCTGCCGCCGTGAGCGCGACGTCGAGTGCGTCGTGCAGCCGCGCGCGGTCCCACGTGGCGGTGAGCACGCCGGTGACGCCGTCTTCGATGTACGTGGCCGGGCCGCCGCCGTCGGGCGCGACGACGAGAAGCCCGGTCGCCATCGCCTCGAGGAGGGCGATGCCGAACTCCTCCTTGATGCTCGCGCAGGCATAGACGCCGCCGGGCGCCGACAGACCGGGCAGGCCCACGCGGGCGGCGGCGATCCAGCGCGCGGCGACGTCGTTGGGGCGGTGCCCGGGCAGCAGCAGCCCGGCTCGCGCGCGTTCCGGTTCCGGCACGACCTGGTCGATGCGGTCGAGCTGTTCGCGTTCGTCGGGCGAGGGGTGCGCGACGTCGCCGCCGATGATCAGCAGGTTCGCGCGCTGCGCGAGGGAGCCCGTGGCCCACGCCTCCACGAGCGCGGCCATGCCCTTCACCCGGTGCAGGCGGCCGACGGTCACGATGAGCGGCAGCTCGCGTCGCTCGGGCGGGAGCTCCTCGACGAGCGTGCGCAGCTCGCGCAACGCCGCCACGGGCTCGCCGCCGCGCGCGTGCGCCGTGGCCTCGGCCACGGCCCGGTCGATCGTCGCCAGGTCGACGCCCTCGGGCACGATCGTGTGGCGCTCGGCGTGCGAGGTGAGGTCGATGCCGACCAGTCGCCGCATGTCGTCCTGCAGGCGCGGGCGCGGGAAGAGCACGGTGTGGGCGGCATTGGCGGCCAGCCGCTGCACCAGCCGCGTGCGGAACCAGAAGTGCTCGGCGTGGTCGGTGCGGCCGAACTGGGCCCGCGTCAGCCGGCCCGAACGGTCGAGCGACTCGATGACGGCGTGCGGATCGGGAGCGACCGTGAACACGACCGGGATGCCGAGCTCGCGCGCGACATCCGCGGCCGCGAGGCTCCCGATGTCGGCCATGCGCAGGTGCAGCAGGTCGACTCCGCCCGCGGCGCGGAGGATGCGACGGATGCCGCGCCGCGTCACGACGCGCAGCGGCCATGCCGAGGCGGAGGGCATCGGGTCGCGCAGCAGCGGCACGCGCCCGTAGACGTGCCCGCTCTCGCCATGCTGCATTGCGAGGAGGTCGGCGGTCGCCTCGCGCACGGACCCGCGCGAGAGGGTGAGCACGCGGTCCACTCCCGTCTCGGGGTCGCCGACGAGCGCGTCGCCGAGGCGCACGAGCAGCGTGGCGATGCCGCCGTTGTCCCCCGCGCCGGCCGAGCTCAGGAGCGGGTCGATGTCGGCATGCAGGAAGAGCTGCGCGACCGTGAGCCCCTCTGTGCGGCGCGACGGGGGCTCGGCCACGGCGTCGAGGTCGACGAGGGCGAGCCGGGCGACCTCACCGAGCAGTCCGTCGCCGAGGGCGAGCTCGTCGAGCAGGTCGACGAGCCGAGGATCGGGCGTGCGCTGGCCGATGGCCGCCACGGCGGCGACGCGCACGACCTCGGGCTCCGCGGCATCCGACGCCGATCGCAGCAGCGGCGCCGTGGCGATGGAGTTGCGCACGAGGCCGAGCGTCTCGACGAGGCGCGCCCGGGCCTCGGGCTCGTGCACGCCGAGGAGGGCGCCCTCGATGCCGACGACGAGCTGCTCGGCCGTGGTGCCCGACCACTGCTCGAGGGTGCGCTGCGCGAGCATCCCGGCGAACCCGCCCTCGACGACCATGCCGAGGAGCCGGCCCATCGCGTCGGCGCGCGGGAGGCCGGAGCCGAGCGCCCACGCGGCATGCTCGCGCAGGAAGAGCCGGTCGTCGGAGAGCAGGCGCACGAGCATCCGGCCGGCCTCGCCGTCGAACACCTCGGCGAGCGCGTGCGTCGAAGCGATTGCGGCGAGTTCGTCGTCGCCGCCGAGCGCCTGCGCGAGCACGCGGATGGTGCGCACCCCCGGGTCCCGTCCGGCCTCGAAGGCCAGGTCGTCGGCGAGTCGCATGGCGTCGACGATCGTCGGCGCCTGGATGACGGCATCGAGCGCGGTCTGGACTCCCACGGATGCACCCCCTCGGTCGCTGCGCGAGCGCTGCGGCCGGCGGCGGCATCCGTTCGTGCGCTCTGGATGATACTTGTGCAGGTTGTACGTTCGGCTCGCCTTGACAAACGGGTGCCGGGAAAGGCAGGGCAGCGGATGCGGATCGTCGTGATCGGAGACGTCGGCGTGGTCGACGGCATGATGCACATCGGCGACGAGGCGATGTTCGACGCCCTCGTCGAGGCACTGCGCGCACGCGGCGCGAGCTCGATCGTGGGGGTCTCGAGCGATCCGCCGGAGACGGCGGAGCGCTACGGGATCGAGGCCGTGCCCCCGATCGGCTTCACCGGTGGCCGCGCCGACATGGAGGCACGATTCGCGGCGGTGGCGCGCTGCGCCGCGGGCGAGCGGGCGCTTCCCGCCGACGATCCCGCATGGGGCGTCATCGACGCGGTCGCGGGGGCGGATGCCGCGGCGATCGCCGGCGGCGGCAACATGGCCTCGAACTGGCCGATGCACGTCTTCGAGCGGGCGGCGCTCGGCGTCATCGCCGAGGCGTTCGGGCGCCCCCTCGTCGTGACGGGGCAGACCCTCGGGCCGCGGCTCGATCCCGCCGAGCGCGAGCTCGTCGGCGGACTGCTGCGGCGCGCGCGCCTCGTCGGGGTGCGCGAGCACGCGTCGGAACGGCTCGCACTCGAGCTCGGCGTCCCACGCGACCGGCTGGCCGCCAACCGCGACGACGCGACGTTCCTCGGCCTCGGCACCGGCGGCGGCCTCGGCGGCACCGGGACGGCCGTCGCGCCGATCCTCGTGAGCCTCTCGCTCCACCTCGGCGGACTGCCGCGGCCGCAGGCGGTCGCCGGACTCGCCGCCGCCCTCGACGGACTCGCCGAGCGCGCCGGTCGCCCGATCGTGTTCCACCCGCACTTCGGCTCGCTCGACCCGAGCCGTACCGCGGGCGACGAGGTGCTGCACGACGAGGTCCGAGCGGCCATGCGCGCGCCCGCCGAGGCGCTGCAGCCCGGCGATCCGCGACCCGCCGCACGACTCGCGCGCGGCGCCGCGATGCTCGTCACGAGTCGCTACCACCCGGCCGTGTTCGCGGGCCCGGGCGGGGTTCCCGTCGCCGCGCTCTCGGCCGACGACTACACCGCGGTGAAGCTCCGCGGCGCCACGGGCTGGTGGGACCAGCACGGCGTCATCGACCTGGCTGCGGCGGTGTCCCCGAGCGGGGCCGATGCGCTCGGCGGCGCGTGGGACACCCGCGCGCAGGCGCAGGCCGACGCGGCACGGCTGCGCCCCGCCGCCGAGGCGGCGTCGGCGGCGTGGTTCGACCGCGTCGTCGAGGCGCTCGGCGGCTGACGACGCACGATCGGTCGCCGTCAGGGGTGCGCGCTCAGTTGAGCGAGAAGTAGGTGACCGAGCCACCGCCGGTGGCGAGCGCCTCGTCGACGTCCCAGTAGTCGGCATCCTTGGTGTGGCCGCCGACCCAGATCCTGGTGCCGGCGTCCGTGTGCTCCACGCGGGTCACGACGGCGGTGTGGTCGCGGTCGCCCGAGGAGTCCCAGTCGAACTGGGCGATGTCGCCGACCTTGACCTGGTCGCGCTGCGAGTCGTCGAGCGGGGTCGCGAGGTCGGGCCGTGACAGCAGCCAGTCGCGCATCGCGGTCGAGCTCGACCAGGCCGGGCCCATGGCTCCCGTCGCGGCGTCGTAGTACCACGTGCCGTCCATTGCCCAACCGCGTGCGACGAGGGACTGGCTCGCGAAGTTCGCGCAGTCGACACCGCTCAGGACGGTGTACTGGGCGGTGTTGTAACTGCTCCAGTAGGTGAGCACGTAGTCGACCTGCGCGTTGATGCGCTCGTCGTCGGTGATGGTGAGCGTGAGGGCCTGCTGTGTCGTGCCGGCGGGGCGCACCGAGGCGTTCGCGATGCCGGTGAGCTCGGTCGTCACGGCCGACGGCCCGACCGAGGCGGCGGCGGATGCCACGGGCGTCTCGATGTCCACCGGCCGGCCCGAGGCATCCGTGAACGCCACCTCGACCGCGCCGCGCACGGCGTCGTCGACCGCGGGAACCGCGAAGGTCACCGCATCGGCGGTCGCCGACACGATCGGAGCCGGGTTTCCGCCGACGCTGACGCCGGTGACCTCGTCGAGGTGCTGGCCCTGCACGGTCACCTGCGTGCCGCCGGTGAACGGAGCCGCCGCCGTGGAGAGGCCGCTCGTCACGACGGGCCCCGCGTCGGCCTGCGCATCGATGGCCGACACGAGCTCGTCGGCGGCCGCAGCCGCGACGGGGTCGACCGGCTGCGCGTTCGAGCCCGATGCGGCGCCCGCGGCGACGGAGGTGGTCGCGCGGGCCTCGTCGGCGGATGCCGCGGCCGCGCCGAACGCGCTGCCGCCGAGGATGACCGTGGCGCACCCGAGCGCCGCGATGCGGCGGGCGGCGGCCGCAGACGGGCGACGGTTGCCGATGGGCTCGGCCCGGTGGCGCGGCGTGCCATGGGTGCCTGCGGGGCGAGCGCCGCGCTGGTCGGAGCGGTGCGCGGGGCTGGTCGGAGTGGCGGGGCCGGTGGGATCCGCAGGGTCGGTCGGGGTCGCGGCGGCCGGATCGGCCGCGGAACCCGGATCGGCGGGGGAAACCGGATCAGCCGGAACGACCGGTTCGTCGGCCGGGTCGCCGGCGGCGAGGCCGAGCGCCGCGACGGCGGCGGGATCGGGTGCCTGGAAGGAGGCACGGCGGATCGAGGGCAGGCTGAAGAGCTGGGGCACAGGTAGGGGGGTTTCTGTGTCGGCGTTTTGGGGGACCGAGACAGCCCATCACGCTACTTTGTGAGGATCCGTCGCGTTGACTGGGAGGAGCGTGGGAGCGCGTTCAGGTCGCGACGCGCATGCGGCCGCGCGGCAGGGTGAAGCCCGCGATGGCGAGCGGCACGAGCACGAGGATCGCCACGACGTTCACTCCCGCGTACCCCGCGGTGCCCAGCACGACACCGGAGAGGGCGGCGGATGCGGCCGCGGCGACGTTCATCGTGGCATCCGTCGCCCCCTGCAGCGGCACCCGGTGCGCAGGATCGACGGTGGTCGTGAGCAGCATGGATCCGCCGATGAGCCCGGCCGACCACCCGAAGCCGAGGAGCCCCAGCGCGAGCGGGAGCAGGAGCATGTCGCCCGGCGGGGCGAAGATGCCGATGAGCGCGGCGGCGAGCAGCAGCACCGCGCCGCCGGCGATCACGAGCACCGGACCGATGCGGTCGGCCAGCCAGCCGAAGAGCGGGCTCGCGCCGTACATGCCGAAGATGTGGATGCTGACGACGATGCCCACTGCGAGCAGCGATGCGCCGTGCGCCGTCATGTGCACGGGCGTCATGACCATGATCCCGACCATCACGGTGTGCGAGCAGACGATCGCGAGGATCGCGAACCGCGGGATCGGCTCGCGCACCGCGGTGCGCAGGGCGTGCCACGATCCGGTCGGCTTCGCGGCGGCGGGCGCCGCGGACGCAGCGGCAGCAGGGGCCGGCGCGGGAGCGGGCGCAGAGGCGGACGCCGGTGCGGGCGATGCGGCGGGCGCCGTG
>NZ_RHHB01000069.1 GCF_003710805.1 Agromyces tardus
CGGGGGCGCGCCACGACCGCGCCGAGCGCCGCGACGCCCGCGCCGAGGGCGAGACCGCCCACCACGTCGGACAGCCAGTGCGCGCCGACGTGCAGGCGCGAGTAGCCCACTCCGAGCGCGACGGGCGCGAGCGCGGCGCCGATGCCCGGCGACTCGAGCGCCACGCCGGCGGTGAACGCGGCGGCGCTCGCCGAGTGCCCCGACGGGAACGTGCGGCTCGAGGGCTGCCTGGGCAGGCGCCGCCCCACGGGGATGTCGGCGAGCAGCGGCCGGTCGCCCCCGAACACGCGCTTGGCGATGAGGTTCGTGAGCGCGCTCGCGGCGAGCAGCGAGAGGATGCCGCGGGCGGCCGCACGGCGGCGTCCGACGACGGCGAGCACCCCGGCCGCGGTGAACCACAGCACGCCGCGATCGGCGAAGCCCGTGACGCGCGACCAGAACCGGTCGACGAGCGGATGCGTGTGGCGGCGGTTCACGACGCGGGCGGCCGCGGCATCCGTTCGCAGCACCCACGACGGCAGCAGCCGGGCACGGCGCACGGCGACGCGAACGGTGCTGGTCAGGGCCACCAGCCCAGCCTAGGCCGCGCACGACGGGTGGCCCGGGGAGCCCGCCGCGTGGCATCCGGCGAAACATGAAACGTCGCGGTCACGTTCCAGCGGTAGCCTCGCCGGGATGAGTACCACGACGACGACACCCGGCGGCGGCCGCGACCGCGTGAGCGAGGAGGTCGACCGCGCGCTGCGCGCCGACGTGAGCCAGCTCGGCGGACTGCTGGGTCGCGTGCTCCGCGAGGCCGGGGGCGACGACCTCCTCGACGACGTCGAGCGGCTGCGGGCGCTCGCGATCGACGCGTTCGAGCGCGGCGACACGGGATCGCTCGAGGAGGCGGAGCGCTTCGTCGAGGGCCTGCCGCCCGAGCGGGCCGAGCAGGTCGCCCGCGCGTTCACCGTCTACTTCCACCTCGCGAACCTCGCCGAGGAGCACCACCGGGTGCGCGTGCTGCGGGAGCGCGGGGCGGGCCACGAGGGGCCGGCCGACTCGATCCCCGCGGCGCTCGCGCAGCTCACCGCCGAGGTCGGCGCCGAAGAGGCGCGGCGACGGCTCGCCGAGCTGCGCTTCCACCCCGTCTTCACGGCGCACCCCACCGAGGCCCGCCGTCGCGCCGTCGCCTCCTCGATCCGCCGCGTGGCGGAACGGCTGTCAGAGCTGCACCTGAGCGTGCCGGGCACGACGGCGAAGGCGGAGGTCGAGCGGCGCCTGCTCGAGGAGATCGACGTGCTCTGGCGCACGTCGCCGCTGCGCACGACCCGGCCCACCCCGCTCGACGAGGTGCGCACCGTCATGAACATCTTCGACCAGACCCTGTTCGAGGTCGTGCCGCGGGTGTACCGGCTGCTCGACGACGCGCTCGCGGGCGACGGCGCCGGAGCGGTGCCCGTGCAGGCCACTCCGTTCATCCGCGTCGGCAGCTGGATCGCGGCCGACCGCGACGGCAACCCCTTCGTGACCGCCGCCACGACGAAAGCCGCTGCGGCGATCGCCTCCGAGCACGCGCTGCTGGGACTCGAGCGCGCGGCGGCCCGCATCGGCCGTGCCCTCACGCTCGATGCGGCCGACACGCCGCCGGATGCCGCCCTGCTGGCCCTCGCCCGTCGCCAGGAGGCGGTCGCCGACGAGCTCACCTCGAGGATCGGCAAGCGTGCGCCGGGGGAGCCCCACCGCCGCGTGCTGCTCGTCGTCGCGGAGCGCATCGCCGCGACGCGCACCCGCGACGCGGACCTCGCCTACGCCAACCCCGAGGAGCTCCTCGCCGACCTGCGCACCATCCAGGCGTCGCTCGCCGCGGCGGGCGCGAACCGCAGCGCGAACGGCGAGCTGCAGCACCTCATCTGGCAGGTCGAGACCTTCGGCTTCCACCTCGCGGCGCTCGAGGTGCGCCAGCACTCGAAGGTGCACCGCGCCGCCCTGGCCGACGTGCGCGCGAGCAGCCCCGGCGCCCCCGCCGAGGAGATGACCCTCGAGGTGCTCGACGTCTTCCGCACCATCGCACAGCTGCAGCGCCGCTACGGGCTCGAGGCGGCGCGACGGTACATCGTGTCCTTCACCCAGTCGGCCGAGGACATCGCCACCGTCTACGCGCTCGCCGAGGCCGCGCTCGGCGGCGCCGACGAGGCGCCCGTGCTCGACGTGATCCCGCTGTTCGAGACCTTCGCCGACCTCGACGCGAGCACCGAGATCCTCGAGGCCATGATCGCCCTCCCGCAGGTGCAGGCGCGACTCGACGCCACGGGACGCAAGCTCGAGGTCATGCTCGGCTACTCCGACTCCTCGAAGGACGTCGGGCCGGTCTCGGCCACCCTGGCGCTCAACGACGCCCAGGCGCGCATCGCCGCGTGGGCCGCGCGCAACGACATCGAGCTCACGCTCTTCCACGGCCGCGGCGGCGCGCTCGGCCGCGGCGGCGGGCCCGCGAACGAGGCCGTGCGGGCGCAGCCGCCCGGGTCGGTGCAGGGCCGCTTCAAGCTCACCGAGCAGGGCGAGGTGATCTTCGCCCACTACGGCGACCGGGCGATCGCCGCACGCCACCTCGAGCAGATGGCGGCCGCGACCCTGCTCGCATCGAGCCCGTCGAACGAGGCCGTCAACGCCGCGGCCATCGTCGAGTTCGCTCCGCTCGCGGCAGAGCTCGACCGTGCGTCGCGTGCGCGGTTCTTCGAGCTCGTGAAGGCCGAGGGCTTCGCGCCGTGGTTCGCGCAGGTGACCCCGATGGAGGAGGTGGGCCTGCTCGCGCTCGGCTCACGTCCGGCCCGTCGCGGGCTCTCGGTCGAGTCCCTCGAGGACCTCCGCGCCATCCCGTGGGTCTTCGCCTGGACGCAGGCCCGCATCAACCTCACGGGCTGGTTCGGGCTCGGCAGCGCGCTCGCCGCGGTCGGCGACGAGGCGCTCCTGCGCGACGCGTACGTGCGCTGGCCGCTCTTCCGCTCGATGATCGACAACGTGCAGATGTCGCTCGCGAAGACCGATCGCCGCCTCGCTGAGCGCTACCTCGGCCTCGGCGACCGCGACGACCTCGCGGCGCTCGTCCTCGACGAGATGGAGCTCACACGCGACTGGGTGCTCCGCACGAGCGGTCACGACGAGCTGCTCGCCGAACGCCCGGTGCTGCGTCGTGCGGTGCACCTGCGCAGCCCGTACGTCGACGCGCTCTCGCTGCTGCAGCTGCGCGCACTTCGTGCGGTGCGCGCCGAGCACAGCGTCGACCCCGCCGACGAGCACCACCGCCTGCTGCTCCTCGCCGTGAACGGCATCGCCGCGGGCCTGCAGAACACGGGCTGACGCCGGGGCTGCGCCGGGCCGCGCCCGGCCGCGCCGGCGCGCATCGGGTTCAGAGCAGCCCGAGCTCCATCGCCCGGGTGACGGCGCGCGTGCGGTCGCCCACCTCGAGCTTCTCGAAGACGTGCACGAGGTGCGTCTTCACCGTCGCCTCGCCGATCACGAGCGCGCGCGCGATCTCGGGGTTCGAACGTCCCTCGGCGACGAGCCGCAGCACGTCGAGCTCGCGCGGCGACAGCGACGGCGGCGGGGCGGATGCCGCATCCGCACGCACCCGCAGCACGAGCTTCGCCGCGATCGACGGCGCGAGCACCGTCTCGCCCGCCGCAACCGCGCGGATGCCGGCGAGGATCTCCTCCTGCGGCGCCGCCTTGAGCAGGTAGCCGCTCGCGCCCGCCTCGATCGCCGCGAGGATGTGGTCGTCGGTCTCGTAGGTCGTGAGCACGAGCACGCGCGTGCCGTCGCCCGCCGCCACGATGCGCGCGGTCGCCGCGGCGCCGTCGAGGCCCGGCATCCGCAGGTCCATGAGCACGAGGTCGGGGCGTTCGGCGGCGGCGAGCTCGACGGCCGCGGCGCCGTCGGCGGCCTCGCCCACGACCGCGATGCCCGGCGCCGACTCGAGCAGCCCGACGATGCCGGCGCGCACGATCGGGTGGTCGTCGGCGACGACGACGCGGATGTCGCGGCTCATGCGCGAGCCTCCTCGCTCGGCGGCGCGGCCGTCGTCGCCGGGGCCGTCGACGTCGCGGCCGTGGCGTCGGGGGCTGCGTCCGCGAGCGGCACCGCGACGCGCAGCTCGGTGCCGCCCGACGCGCCGGCGCCGAACGAGAACTCGCCGCCCACGAGCGCCACCCGATCGCGCATGCCGGCCAGGCCGAATCCACCCTCGCCGGGCACCGCGTCGCCGGGGCCCACGCCGTCGTCGCGCACGGTGAGCACGACCTGCGACGGGTCCGACTCCACCCGCACCTCGGCGTGGGTCGCGCGGGCGTGCTTGCGCACGTTGGCGAGGCCCTCCTGCGCGCAGCGGAGCAGCACGACCTCGAGCTCGCGGCCCGGCGCCGCGGCATCCGCCGACACCGCGACCGCCACGCCCGTCTCGCGTTCGAAGCCCGCGGCGAGCCGCCGCAGCGCGTCGGGCAGGCCCGCCTCGGCGTCGACGGGCGCGAGGGACGCGACGAGCCCGCGCGCCTCGGTGAGCGCGTCGCGGGCCATCTCCTCGATGAGCTGCACATCGCCTCGAGCGGATGCCGCGGCGTCGCCGGCGACCGACGCCAGCCGGTTGTCGGCGCGCTGCGCCACCATCACGAGCCCCGTGAGGCTCTGCGCGATCGTGTCGTGGATCTCACGGGCGAGCCGGCCGCGCTCGTCGGCGATCCCCGCATCGCGGTGCATCGCCGCGAGCTGGCCCTGCGCGGCCTGCAGCTCGTCGAGGAGGCGGGCGCGCTCCTGTCCGTACGCGGCGATGCGGGTGATCCAGAGTCCGAGCGCGATGCTGAAGCCGCACGAGAGCAGGGCGACCGAGAACCCCGAGACGATGCCCGCCGGGCCGTAGTGCGCGGCGTAGCCCGCGACGAGCGCGGCGGCGATCGCGAAGTTCGCGGCCAGCGCGCTGCGCAGCGTCGGCGCCGTCGTCCAGACGAACGGGTAGACGAAGGCCTGCAGGATCGCGAACGACGGCTCGAACGACGTCCCCACCGCGAGGATCGCCGCGAAGAGCAACGAGATCGCGATGTGGTGGCCCATGGGCGGGTCATCGAGGTGCCACCGGGCGTAGGCGACGTAGACGATGAGGAAGGCGCCCGTCGCCGCCCAGACGCCCACGTCATCGGCCCCGACCGGCGGGTCGAGGAGCGTGAGCGTCACCAGCACCGCGGCGACGGCCAGCGCCGCGACATCCCACCATCGCCGGTTCACCATGAGGTCACCTTCTCACGCACGGGTCGCCTCGCACCCGATCGGTTCGAGACCGAGCGCCCTACGCGTCGCGCCGGTTCCAGCGGAACGTGAGGCGGCTCACGACGAGGCCGATCACGAGCCAGGCGAGCAGGGCGACCGCGACCCAGCCGAGGTCCCACTCCTGGTTCTGCTCCATGACCTTGAAGTCGTCGGGCAGGAACGCCGCGCGCATGCCCTGCGCCATCCACTTGAGCGGGAAGACGCTCGCGATGTTCTGCATCCACTCGGGCAGCTGCGAGAACTGGATGTAGACGCCCGAGATGAACTGCAGCACGAGCACGATGGGGATGACGACCGCGGTCGCGCTCTTGCCGCTGCGCGGCACCGACGACAGCGCGATGCCGAGCAGCGCCGAGGTGCCGACCCCGAGCACGAACACCCACGCGAACGTGCCCCAGGCCTGCGGCTCGGTCGGCAGCGCGATGCCGAAGACCGTCGCGGCGACGAGCAGCAGCAGGGCCGCCTGCAGCACGCCCGTGACGAAGACGTGGCCGATCTTGCCGAGGAAGTACGACACGGGCGAGAGCGGCGTGCCGCCCAGGCGCTTGAGGGTGCCGTCGCCCTTCTCGGTGGCGATGTCGACCGCGAGGTTCTGCACACCCGAGAGCAGCATGCCGGCCGCGAGCATGCCGGGCAGGTAGTAGGCGCCGACCGAGATCGACTCGGTCCCGGGCCCGGCCGAGATGTCGCCCGAGGCGCTGAACGCGGCGGTGAAGATGCCGAGCATGATGAGCGGGAAGAGGAACGTGAAGAACACCGCATCGGGTGAGCGGAAGTAGCCCTTCACCTCGTACCCGATGCGCGACGCGCCGACGGCGAGGACGCCGCGCCGCGCGCCCGGCCCGCTCGCCGCGCTCATCGGGGCGCGCGTGCCGACGCCCGCTCCGGTTCCGGTCGTGGCGCTCATGCGGCCGCCTCCTCGATGTCGAGCGCGTCGACCCCGGCCGCGCGCACCAGCTGCAGGTAGATGTCCTCCAGGCTCGGCCGGATGACCTCGAGCCCGGCGGGCTCGCCGCCGAGCCGGGCGACGAGCGAGGCCACGAGCTCCGCCGGACGGGCCGTGCGCACCTCGCGCGGCCCGCCGTCGGGGTCGCGCCAGCGCACGATCGGCACGCGCGCCTCGGCGCCGCCGAGCTCCTCCACGGTGCCGACGTCCACGAGCCGCCCGCCGAGGATGACGCCCGCGCGGTCGCCGAGCTGCGCCGCCTCGTCGAGGTAGTGCGTGGTGAGGAGGATCGTCGTGCCCTCGTCCTTGAGCGTGCGGATGAGGCTCCAGAACTCGCGCCGCGCCTCCGGGTCGAAGCCGGTGGTCGGCTCGTCGAGGAAGAGCAGCTCGGGGCGGCCGATGATGCCGAGCGCGACATCCACGCGGCGACGCTGGCCGCCCGACAGCCTGCCGATGCGCGTGCCCGCCTTCGATTCCAGCCCGACGGCCGCGATGACCTCGTCGACGTCGCGCGGGCTCGGGTACAGCTTCGCGAAGTGCGCCAGCTGCTCGCGCACCGTGTAGAGGCCGCTCTCCGCGGCCGACTGCAGCACGATGCCGAGCCGCCCCTTCCAGTCGAGGCCGCCGTGCGCCGGGTCGACCCCGAGCACGCTCACCTCGCCCGACGTGCGCAGGCGGTAGCCCTCGAGGATCTCGATCGTCGTCGACTTGCCGGCGCCGTTCGGACCGAGCAGGGCGAACGTCTCGCCGCGGGCGATGTCGAGGTCGATCCCGTCGACGGCGACGGCCCCGCCGTAGACCTTGCGGAGCCCCCGGATCCGCACCGCGGCAGGCGTGTCGTCAGTCGTCGTCGTGTGCATGATTCGAGCCTGCCCGGTCGCGGCGTTCGGCGGCAGCCCCCGTGCGGTCGATTGCGGCATCCACCGGTCGATGGATGCGGCGGCCTCCAGACCGCGCGGTGTCCCCGCCGATCGCCCCCGCTCGTCAGTGCGCCGCGTCGAGCTCGTCGACGCGACGCCGCAGCTGGCGCCGCTCGGCCTCGCTCGGTGCGAGCGCGAGTGCCGCACGCAGGCGCTCGGCCGCGGCCTCCGGCCGACCGAGCCGGGCGAGCAGCTCGCCCTGCGCCGCGGGCAGCAGGTGGTAGCGATCGAGGGCACCGGATGCCGCGAGCCGGTCGAGCTCGTCGAGCCCCGCCTGCGGCCGCCCCGCGAACCCGTGCGCGAGGGCGCGGTTGAGCGCGACCACGGGGGAGGGGTCGATGCCCGCGAGCTCGTCGTAGAGCCCGGCGATGCGGTCGAAGTCGGTCGCGTCGGCCGTGGGCGCGGTCGCGTGGCTGGCGGCGATCTCCGCCTGCAACCGGTAGGGCCCGCGGATGCCGCCGGGCCGGCGTGCGAGCGCGCGCAGCACCGCGACGCCCGACGCGATCTCGCCGGCGTCCCACCGGGTGCGGTCCTGCGCATCGAGCAGCACGAGCTCGCCGGCGTCGTCGAAGCGGGCGCGGCGCCGCGAGTCCTGCAGCAGCATGAGGGCGAGCAGCGACGCCGCCTCGTCCTCGTCGGGCATCAGCCGCACCACGAGCCGCGTGAGCCGGATCGCCTCGCCGGCGAGCGCCCCGCGCCGCTCGGCGTCGCCGCCCGACGCCGAGTAGCCCGCGTTGAAGACGAGGTAGAGCACGGCGAGCACGCCGCCGAGCCGTTCGGGTAGCGCCGCGGCATCCGGAACCCGGTACGGGATGCCCGCGTTGCGGATGCGCTGCTTCGCCCGCACGATGCGCTGCGCCATCGTGGGCTCGGGCACGAGGAACGCCTGCGCGATCTCGCCCGTCGTGAGGCCGCCGAGGGTGCGCAGGGTGAGCGCCACCCGTGCGTCGAGTGCGAGCGCGGGGTGGCAGCACGTGAACACGAGGCGCAGCCGGTCGTCGACGCCGTCGGCGGGCTCGTCGCCCCAGTCGCCGCCGGGCTCCGACTCGTGCTCGGCGGGGTCGTCGCCGGGGGCGGGCAGCGGCACCCCCGCGCGCCGCCCGACGCTGCGCCCGCGCTCGACCTCGTCCACCTGTGCCGCCTCCCGCACCTTCGCCGACTCGTTCGCCCGCCGCCGCAGCCGGTCGATCGCGAGGTGCTTCGCCACCGTCGTGAGCCATGCGCCGGGATTGCGGGGCACGCCCTCCGACGGCCAGCGCTCCACGGCGCGTGCGAACGCCTCCGCCGCGCACTCCTCGGCGAGCGTCCAGTCGCCCGTCTGCCGGATGAGGGTCGCCGTCACCCGCGCCCACTCGTCTCGGTGGGCGCGGGCGACGGCGTCCCGTCCGTCGTCGGCTGCCGTGGCCGTCATCGGCCGATCGCGGCCTCCTCCTCGGCACGCTCGCGCGCGTGCCGCTCGGCGCCCGGCTCGTGCACGTCCATCGGCCATGCCGGGCGCAGCTCGATACGGCCGAAGCGGGCCATCGGATGCCGCGACGCGATCTCGATCGCCTCGTCGAGGCTCTCGACCTCGAGGATGTCGTAGCCGGCCATCCACTCCTTCGACTCCGTGAACGGGCCGTCGGTGACGAGCAGCTCGCCGTCGCGCACGCGCACGAGCGTGGCGTCCGCCGGCGGCCGCAGCCGCTGGCCCCGGATGCGGATGCCGCGGGCCTCGAGGTCGTCGACCCAGTCGCCCACGTTGTCCTCCTCGGCCACGAACGGCTCGGCCTCGGGGTCGGTGGCGACGATCAGCAGGTATTCCATGGTGGTGTCCTTCCTTGTTGACACGGTATGCACCCACGACGAACGGGGGAAGGCGTTCTCGACACCTCGCGACGAGGTTTCGCGAACCGCGTCGGCGTCACATGCCGGGACGGCCCGTGCAGTCGACGCTCGCGGCCCGGGCGGGGCCCTCGACGTAGTCGCTGTCGGCGCGCAGGGGGAATCCGTTGAAGAAGACGGCGCACGAGAGGGCGTAGCCCACCTCGCCCGTCGCCGTGAACGTCCATGGTTCGGCCGCGACGCCGGGGCCGCAGTCGTTGCCCAGGATGGTGACCACCGGGCCCGTGGTCGTGATCGTGCGCGGCTCGCCGGAGACCGAGGGCGTGAATCCCGGGTACGAGATCTCGATGGGGGCGGACGGGTCCTGCGCGGTGACGACGAAGGTCACGAGCAGGGCGTCGGGTGCCTGCGGGTCGCAGTCGCCGGGCTGGACCGGCACGTTCACGGGCCACGTCGCCGGCGGCTCCGGAGCGGGTGTCGACGCGGCCGTGGCCGTCGTCGCCGGCGCCTCGGTGGAGGTCGTCGGGGCGGCCGGGCCGCCCAGCCATCCGCCGTCGACGACGCAGCCGGTGAGGAGCGAGGGCAGGAGGAGGGCGGCGGCCGTGGCCGCGACCGTACGAGCCGCTGTGCGCATGGGCGTCATGGTACGGCTCGACCGCGGTCGGCGGTCCAGTGCCACCCCGGAGACCGGCGTGCCCGCCGGCGGGCGCGCGGCGGTCTCAGCGCGGCAGCACGAGGGAGACGGCGAGGGCGATCATCACGACCGCGATGACCGCGTCGAGGATGCGCCACGCGCGCGGGCTCCCGAGCACGCCGCCGAGCAGCCGCGAGCCGTACGCGAGCCCGAAGAACCAGATGATGCTCGCAGCACCCGCCCCGGCCGCGAACGCCCACCGTCCGTCGCCGTGCGTGTTCGCCACCGAGCCGAGCAGGAAGACCGTGTCGAGGTACACGTGCGGATTCAGCCACGTGAGCGCCAGGCACGTTCCGATCGCGGCGGCGAGCGTCGTGCGCGTCGCGGTGCGCAGGAGGGTCGTGGTGCCGGCGGCAGCCGTCGTGTTCGCCCCGTCCGCGTCCGCCGACTCGGACACCACGAGCACCTCGCCCGACGGACGCAGCACCCGGCGCGCCGCGAGCAGGCCGTAGCCGAGCAGGAAGGCCGCACCCGCCCAGCGCACGACGTCGATGAGCCATGGCACGGCCTCGAGCACCGCGCCGACCCCCGACACGCCCACGATGATGAGCGCGAGGTCGCTGAGGGCGCAGATCGCCGCGACCGCGAAGACGTGCTCCCTGCGGATGCCCTGCCGCAGCACGAAGAGGTTCTGCGCGCCGATGGCGATGATGAGCGAGAACCCCAGGCCGAGGCCGGCGAGGAGGGAGGAGAGGTGCATCCTTCGACGGTAGGAGCGGATCGCACGGAAATCCAGTTCAGGATTCTTCACGACCATTAGCATCGCTTCATGGAGATCCCGCTCGACCTGGCTCGCACGCTCCTCGCCGTGGTCGACGCGGGCACGTTCGACGCGGCGGCGCGCGAGCTCCTCGTCACGCCGTCGGCCGTGTCGCAGCGCGTGAAGCAGCTCGAGCAACGGCTCGGCCGGGTCCTGCTCGTGCGCGCCAAGCCCGTGCGCACGACCGACGCGGGGGCCGCGGTCGTGCGGCTCGCCCGGCAGCTCGAGCTGCTCGAGCACGACGCACTCGCCGCGTTCGGCGCGGGCGACGCGGCATCCGCCCGGCCGACCTCGGTGCCGCTCGCGGTCAACGCCGATTCCCTCGGCACGTGGTTCCTACCGGCGCTCGCGGCGCTCGCCGAGCGGCATCGGGTGGTGTTCGAGCTGCACCGCGACGACCAGGACTTCACCGCTGCCCTGCTCGAATCGGGCACGGTCATGGGCGCCGTCACCTCGCAGGCGACCCCGGTGGCCGGATGCCTCGCGCGTCCTCTCGGGGTGATGCGCTACGAGGCCGTGGCGACCCCGGGCTACGTCGCCCGCTGGCTGCCCGACGGCGCCACGCCCGACGCCCTGGCGCGCGCGCCTCGCGTGGACTTCGACCGCCGAGACGACCTGCAGGACGAGTACCTCCGGCGCGCGGGCGTCGTGGTCGAGCATCCGGCGCGCCACTTCGTGCCCGCCTCGAACGACTTCGCCACCGCAGTCAAGCTCGGCCTCGGCTGGGGCCTGCTGCCGGGGTTCCAGTCGGCCGCCGAGCTCGAGCGCGGCGAGCTCGTGCGCCTCGGCGGCGAGCCCGTCGACGTGCCGCTGTACTGGCAGCAGTGGAACCTCGGGTCCCCGCTGCTCGATGCCATCGCCGAGGGCATCACCGCTGAGGCGCGCACCGCGCTGGACTGAATCGGCGCCGGGCGCTCGACGAGCGGGCGATCGGATGCGGCATCCGCGCGCGCTAGCGTGTCGCACCCCGTACGACAAGCCCCTGCCGCAGGCGGCCCCGCCCGTGTTGTCTGGAAGCAGAGCGCGGCAGACCGCCAGCTCGAGGAAGGAGTTCGACCATGGGTGTCGACGACCGTATCGAGAACGCAGCCGAGGACCTGGGCGGCAAGGCCAAGGAAGCTCACGGCAAGATGACCGGAGACGACCGCGAGGTCGCCGAGGGCAAGACCGACCAGGCCAAGGCCGACCTGAAGAACGCCGCAGAAGACGTCAAGGACGCCTTCAAGCACTGACCCGGTCGCGGATCCGTCCGCGATCGCACGATCGAACGCCCGTCGGGCGGAGTGTCCCACGCACTCCGACGACGGGCGTTCTCGCGTTCAGGCGACGATGGCGCCGTGCCGGCGCGGCATCCCTCGACCGGGCTCAGCCGAAGAGCCGCTGCAGGCGCCGGATGCCCTCGAGCAGCGGCTCGTCGCCGAGCGCGTAACTGAAGCGCAGGTAGCCGCTGGGGCCGAACGCCTCGCCGGGCACCGCGGCGACCTCGGCCTGCTCGAGCATGAGGTCGGCGAGCTCGAGGGAGGTGGTCGGCGTGACGCCGCCCCAGTCGCGGCCGAGGAGGCCCGTGACGTCGGGGTAGACGTAGAACGCGCCCTGCGGCACCGGCACCGTCACGCCCTCGATCTTCGACAGCTCGCCCACGATGAGGCGGCGGCGGCGGTCGAAGGCGCGGCGCATCTGCTCCACGGCGTCCTGCGGGCCGGTGAGGGCCGCGATGGCTGCACGCTGCGAGATGTTCGAGACGTTCGACGTGAGGTGCGACTGCAAGTTCGCGGCACCCTTGATGACGTCGGCGGGGCCGACCATCCAGCCGAGGCGCCAGCCGGTCATCGCATAGGTCTTCGCGACGCCGTTCACGAGGATCGCCTGGTTCGCGAGCCCCGGCACGGCCTCGACGATGGAGACCGCGCGCGGCGGGACACCCTCGGGGTCGTCGGCGTACGTGAGGTTCTGGTAGATCTCGTCGGACACGACCCAGATGCCGTGCTCGAGCGCCCACTCGCCGATCGCCCGCACCTGCTCGGGTGCGTACACGGCGCCCGTGGGGTTCGACGGGGAGACGAAGAGCAGCACCTTCGTGCGGTCGGTGCGTGCGGCCTCGAGCTGGTCGACGGTCACGAGGTAGCCCTGGTCGGCGCCCGCGAAGACGTCGACCTGCACGCCGCCGGCGAGCTTGATCGCCTCGGGATAGGTCGTCCAGTAGGGGGTGGGCACGAGCACCTCGTCGCCCTCGTCGAGCAGCACCTGGAACGCCTGGTACACGGCCTGCTTGCCGCCGTTGGTCACGACGACCTGGCCGGGGCTCACCTCGAGGCCCGAGTCGCGCAGCGTCTTCGCGGCGATCGCCTCGCGCAGCTCGGGGAGGCCCGCGGCCGGCGTGTACCGGTAGTTCTTGGGGTCGCGCGTGGCGGCGAGGGCCGCCTCGACGATGAACTCCGGGGTGGAGAAGTCGGGTTCGCCCGCCGCATACGAGATGACCGGGCGACCCTCGGCCTGCAGGGCTTTCGCCTTCGCATCGACCTTGAGGGTCGCGGACTCGGCGATGGCGGCGATGCGTGCGGAAAGACGGCGATGTTCGGTCACCGTCCCAGCCTATGGTGCGTCGACCGCCTGCGGGAGGCCACCGGCGGAGCGACCCGCGGCCGGGTGCGCTCGACGAGCAACGCGGGCACGGCCGGAGCGGGATCGCGGCTGCCGCTCGATGTCGGACTGGGACAAACGTCCCACTCTTGCTACGCTGCTCGGCGTGATGAAGCGAACCCGACGGGCGGTGCTCGTCGGCGTCGCGCTGGCGGCCCTGCTCGGACTCGGCGCGGGCCTGGCGGTCGTGGTGGGCGACGAGCTCGGCATCCGCAGCGAACCGGCCGACATCCCGACGGAGCTGCTCAGTGCGGCGCCCGTCGTCGCGACGGTCTCGCCGCCGGCATTCTCGCGGGTGACCGCGCCGACATCCGATCGCCTCGACCTCGCGGTGGCCGAACTCGCCGACGCGGTCGACGACGCCCCCGCGACCGACGGCACCGCGACGCTCGACGTCGTCGTGGGCGAGGGCGGCGACGACGACGAGACCTACCGCCTCGAGGGCACGCCCGACGCGCTCCGCATCGTCGCGGCGTCGCAGGCCGGCGCCGCGCTCGGCGTCTACGACCTCGCCGCAGCCGTGCGCGACGGCCGGTCGGTCGACGAGCGGCTCGGTGAGACCGTCGAGTCGCGCCTCGGCCTCCGCATGGTCGACCTCGGCGCGGTCGGCGTCGCCGCCGACGAGGCGGCCTGGGTGGCGGGCGACGACTACTCGCACAACTCCAAGGCCTTCGCCGACGTCATCCTCGCCGAGGCACCCTACGTCGACGAGGCGGCGCTCGAAGTGGCGCGCACCGAGTTCGAGGCGTACGTGCAGCACGCGCTCGCCGAGGGGTACAACGCGATCGCCATCCCCGGGTTCGTGGAGTACCTCACCTTCTCGGAGGTCGGCGACGGTCACGACGTCTACGCCACCGGCGACCCGCACGCGGCGCGGGCCCTCGCGATGCGCGAGGCGTTCGGGCCGATGTGGGCGTACGCGCACGACCTGGGGCTCGACGTCTACCTGCGCACAGACATGCTGACCCTGACCACGCCGCTCGAGGAGTACCTGACGGCGCGGTTCGGCGGACTGGCCACCGACGACCCCGAGTTCTGGGACGTCTTCGCTGCGGGCCTCGACGAGCTCTACGCGGCCATGCCGTACGTCGACGGCGTGCTCATCCGCATCGGCGAGGCCGGCCGCGTCTACGACCTGCCCGGCTGGGACTACTACTCGGAGCTCGCGGTCACGACGGTCGAGTCGGTGCGGGCCATGCTCACCGCCCTCACGGGGCAGGCCGAGCGTGTTGATCGGCAGCTGATCTTCCGCAGCTGGAGCGTCGGCATCGGCGCCGTCGGCGACATGCACACCGACGACGACTCCTATCGGGCGGTGCTCGACGGCATCGACTCCGACCACCTCGTCGTCTCGACCAAGTACACGCTCGGCGACTTCTACAGCCACCTGCCCCTCAACCACACGCTCGAGATCGGCGACCAGCGCCGCATCGTGGAGTTCCAGAGCCGGCGCGAGTTCGAGAACTTCGGCGCCTTCCCGAACGACCTCGGCGTGCTCACCCAGAAGGCCTTGCAGACGTTCCTCGAGGCCAACCCGAACGTCGAGGGCATCTGGACCTGGACGCAGGACGGCGGCCCCTGGCGCGCCGGGCCGCTCTCCCTCGAACTGAAAGCCGGCTTCTGGCAGCTGTACGAGCTCAACACCGAGCTCGCCGTGCGCCTCGCGCGCGACCCCGCCGCCGACCCCGCGGCGATCACCGCCGACTGGGCGCGGCGCTGGTTCTCCGACGATCCGGCCACGGTGCGGGCGATCGGCGAGGCGATGGGGGACTCCCGCGAGGCGATCACCGAGGGGCTCTACATCGGTCCCTACGCCGACCGGCGGGTCTTCGCGATCGGGCTCGAGCCGCCGCCGATGATGTGGATCTTCGAATGGGACATCGTCACCGGCGACAGCGCCGTGCTCGACGTGATCTACGAAGTGAGCCGGAACGAGCTCGACGAGGCGATCGCGGGCGGCGAACGCGCGATCGCGGCGGTCGAGCGCATGCGTGCCGCGATCGAGGCGACGGATGCCGCGACCTGGCGCGATCCCGCACTCCGCGTCGCGTTCCTCGACACCCTCGACTACCAGGCGAGCACCTACGCGATGCTCGGCGACTACCGCGAGATGTTCCTGCGGCAAGCGCAGTGGCACGACACCGGGTCGGATGCGGCGTACGAGCAGTGGGACGCCGCACGGCGCGCGTTCGAGGCATCCGCCGCCTCACATGCGGCGCAGTACGCGGGCGACCCGTACTTCCCCGCGTACAACCTCACGGCCGCGCAGCTCGGTGTCGACCGCGCCGTGCGCGACGCGCCCATGGCCTGGATGGCGCGGATCGTGCTGGTGCTGCTGGCCGCGTGGTTCGGCTACGGGATCGCGGCGGGGGCCGCGCGCGCCCGCTGGCCCGGCGCCCGGGCCGCCCGCGCGCTCTGGGTGGCGGGCACCCGGCCG
>NZ_RHHB01000007.1 GCF_003710805.1 Agromyces tardus
AGGCTCCCGACGTTCCGGGCACGGATGCCGCAGGGCGCGCGGGCGGCGCGACCGGGGTGCCGGTCGCGCCGCCCGTGGTGATGACCATGTCGGAACTCACTCGCCGGACTTCTCCGCGACGAGGTCGCCGACCGCGTCGAGGGTGCCCTGTGCGTCGGCCTTGCCCTCGTACAGCTTGAGGAACAGGTCGCTGACGTCGGTGGAGAGTCCCGGCACGACGGCCTCGGCGGCGTAGTCCTCGAAGCCGATGTCGCGCATGTCGAGGAAGGTCTGCGCATGGGCCGGGTAGCCGTCCTCGAGCACGACCTCGTCGGCGCCCTTGATCGACGGCACCGCGTTGCCGCCGCCCTGCAGGCGGAAGACCTGGCCCTCGGCCGAGAGGAACTCCGTCCAGAACGTGAACGCCGCGTCGGTCGCCTTGGTCTTGCCGTTGATCGCGAGGTACGACGTGGCGACGCCCGTCGGGGCGGCTTGGCCGTCGGGCGTCGGCCAGCGCACGATGTCGTAGCTGTCCTGCTCGCCGGCGCTCGTCACGGTGCCGATCGTGTAGCGGCCCTGCGAGAAGAAGCCTGCCTGATGGGTGACGAACACGCTGTCGGCGCCGGCGCCCTCGGGCATGGTGTCGGCGACGACGAAGGTGCCGTCCTGGAAGTACTCGCCGAGCGTGTCGACGGCGCCGACCGTGGTGGCGTCGGCGTTGCCCACGAATGCGCCGGAGTCGTCGTAGGCGGTGCCGCCCTGCGACGAGATCCAGCTGTAGTGCGTCGCCCAGTAGTTCCAGAACATCGAGCCGACGAGGCCCGCGGCGGCGAGCTTGTCGTTCATCTCGAGGTACTTCTCCGTGGTCCACTCGCCGTTCTCGGCGAGGGTGGCCGGGTCCTCGGTGATGCCCGCCGCGGCGAGCGCCTGCTTGTCGTACCAGAGCACGTCGGGGTTCGAGTCGTTCGGCGCCGCGTAGTACTCGCCGTCCTGCTCGGCCGCGCCGAAGAGGCCCGGGAAGAAGTCGTCGGGCTTCGTCTGGCTCGCGTCGGACTCCATCAGGTCGGCGAGCGGCATGAGCACCTTCGCGTCGACGAACTGGCCGATCTTGTCGTCGCCGATGTAGAAGACGTCGGGCGCCGTGCCGCTCGTGAGCTGGGCGAGCAGCTTGGAGTGGTAGTCGCCGTAGCTGGCCACCGGCTGCAGTTCCACCTTGATGTCGGGATGCCGCTCCATGAACTGCGCGTTGAACTCCTCGAACCGGGTGAGTTCCTCGGGGGTGCCCCAGGTCGACCACACGACCGTGTTCTCGTCGGATCCACCTCCCCCGCCGCTGCAGGCTGCAAGGCCCACGGCCACTGCGCTCGCTGCGCCGATCGCGAGCAGACGTCTCATCGTTGAGTTCGCACGGCGCATCGCGCCACCTCTTCCGTAGTCGGGTTGATCGATTGCGGGGCTCCACTTCGTTGGAAGCCGCATCCGTATTTTGTATACAGAACGCAGTGTGCGTCAAGTCCTGATTCCTCACCGCCTCCTCCGGATGCCCTGCGGCAGGTGCTCTCGAGGTCATCCACGGCACGCTCAGGAGGGGGGATGCCGCGCAGATCCGGCCCTGGGCGCGGCAGTCGCCCGCTCGGTCGCCTCAGTGCGTGCACTGGTGCGGCGAGCACGCGACGGGTCCATGCTGCGCCCATGCGCATCTCCGGCACCCGGGACGGGCTCACGGTGCAGGCGGTCGCCGGCAACCACGTGGTGCTGCTCGGCTGGGACATGGCGCGCGTCGACATCGAAGCGGGCCAGGTCCTCGGCTTCGCGGTGCGCCGCACCCGCCACTCCGACGGCGACGTGCGATGGATGACGGGACTCAAGACGTTCGCGAGCGTGGAGCCGAACCCGCCGCCCGGTGTCGGCCGCTCGTCGCGGCGGCATCCGTACCAGTCCTTCCAGTGGGCCGACTACTCCGCGGCACCAGCCGAGCAGTACACGTACCGCGTCGCGGCCATGACCGGCGCGCCCGGCGCGCTCATCGAGGGGGCCACGGTGGACCTCACGGTCACCACCGAACCCGTCGACCTGGGCCGCCACGCGATCTTCTTCAACCGGGGCGCGATCGCCTCGCAGGAGTACGCGCGCCGGTTCCAGAACCGACCGCCCGACGAGGTCGGCCAGGCGGCGTTCGACTGGCTCTCCCGCGGCCTGCTCGAAGGGCTCGAGGCGTTCATCGCCCAGGCGGGTCCCGGCGACGCGCTGCACGGCGCGTTCTTCGAGTTCACGAACCCGCGCGTGTTCGCGGCGCTCGCAGCCGCGCGGACCCGCGGGGCGACGGTGAAGGTGCTCTACGACGGCGACACCCAGAAGGCCGGCAACGAAGCCGCCCTCGCCGGCAGCGGCCTCGACGGCGCGGTCGCGCCGCGCCTGAGGTCGGGACGCTTCGCCCACAACAAGTTCTTCGTGCTGAGCCGCGCGGGCGTGCCGTCGGAGGTCTGGACCGGGTCGACCAACCTGTCGCAGAACGGCATCTTCGGCCACTCCAACAACGCGCATCTCGTGCGCGATCCCGCGATCGCCGCCGTGTACGCGGGCTACTGGGCGCTGCTCGAGCGCGATGTCACCCGGAAGCCCACCGCGATCGAGGCGACGGCGCTGACCCCCGCACCCGCGCCGCCCGGGGCGACCGACACCGTGGCGGTCTTCTCGCCCCGCACCGACCTGGCCGCGCTCGACTGGTACGCCGACCTCGCCGGCGGCGCAACTCGTGCACTCTTCATGACCTTCGCGTTCGGCATGGACGAGCGGTTCGTGCAGGTCTACGACCAGACCGACGACGTGCTGCGGTTCGCGCTCATGGAGAAGAAGGGCAGCGGCGCGGACTTCGCCGAGCAGGCGGCCACCATCGACCGCATCCGCCGCCGCCCGAACACCACCGTGTCGGTGGGAGCGCGCATCGAGCTGAACACGTTCGACCGGTGGCTCGCCGAGACGGAACGCGCCACCGCCGAGGCGCACGTGCTCTACATCCACACGAAGTACCTGCTGGTCGATCCGCTCGGCGCCGACCCGATCGTGGTGGTGGGCTCGGCGAACTTCTCGGAGGCGTCCACCGACACGAACGACGAGAACATGCTCGTCATCCGCGGCAACCCCGCCGTGGCCGACGTGTACCTCGGCGAGTTCATGCGACTGTTCTCGCACTACGCGTTCCGGGAGTCCGTCAAGTTCGCGGGCGCAACCACGCCGACCGAGGCGCTCAGCCGCAAGCACCTCATCGAGTCGACGTCGTGGGCGGATGCCGGGTACTTCACCCCGGGCACGGATCGGTTCCTGCGCCGACGGTACCTCGCCGGGCTGTGACGGGGTGCGGCGGGCTCCGGAGGTCCCGGCACGCGCGACGGCGCATCGCGACGGCGCATCGGAGGACGGCTCGTCGGGGCACGGCGAGTCAGGAGGCGACGTCGCGCCCGGAGTAGCGGAAATCGAGGAATCCCACCGGGCCTTCGGCTGCGAACATGCCGACGACACGGCCGGTGAACGTCTGCGTCGTCTCGTGGCTCCAGTACCGGCCGTCGAGCTCGGCCAGCACGATCTCGACCGATCCGTCCGCTGCGATCAGCCGGATCCGGTCGCCGCCGAGGATGGGCGTGCCCGTCATCTCGGTCGTCGGACAGGCCGACTCCATGCGGAGCTCCACGTCGTCGCCGGCCAGCGTGTCCTGCCAGACGTGCTCGAATCCTGCGAGCGACGCCCGGGCCGTGATCCGCGCGCCCGAATCGGTGCGCTCCGCCTCGATCGAGAACCAGTGCACCTCGGAGTGCCGCGCGGCGAGGCCGCCGACGCCCGCTGAGGGCGCGAGTCGCGTCGAGACGGTCGCCGCCAGGTGGGTCTGGCGCCGCCCGACGAAGGCCGGCGACGGATCGCGCAGGCCGTCGCCCGTGCCGACGATGGTCAGCGCGCCGGGCTCGGCGAGCGATGCAACCTCGGCGGGGAAGCGACGGGACGCGATCCAGCCGTCGTCCAGCTCGGCGGCGGGTTCGCGGAAGTCGATCGAGAAGTCGCCGGCGGCAGGCTCGGCCGCCGGCTGCGGCATCCGAAGGCGGAGCCATCCGTCGACCCACTCGGCGGGCGCGAGGAACGTCTCCCGCCCGAGCGGCGAGAACGTGGCGATGAATCCGACCGGACGGACGCCGAGCAGCACGGCCGCGGTTCCTCCGTCGGGAGTCCGGACGAGGTCGGCGTGGCCGAGGTTCTGCACGGGGAACCCCGTGCTCCGCGCCGAGAGCACCGGGTTGGCGGGATCTCCCGTGAACGGACCCCGCAGGGAGGAGCCGCGCGCAACGCTCACCGCATGGCCGCGATCGGTGCCGCCCTCGGCGACCACCAGGTACCAGTGCTCTCCGTGACGGTGGACGTGCGGACCCTCCGGGGCGTACAGCCCGGAACCGGACCACAGGGAGCGCACCGGCTCCAGCGCCTCGCCCGTGCCGAGGTCGACCGCGACCTGCCGGATGCCGCGCCCGATGGCCGCGAATGTGACGAGCGCCGTGCCGTCCGAGTCCCACGCCAGGTCGGGGTCGATGCCGTCGACGACGTCGATCCTCGTCCCGGTGCTCCACGGACCCGCCGGGTCGTGTGCTGTGTACACGACGCAGCCCTGGGGCGCGAACATGACGGTCACGATCACGTGGAAGACGCCGTCGCGATGGCGGATCGTCGGGGCCCAGACACCGCCGGGAGTCGGAACACCCTGCAGGTCGAGCTGATCCGGTCGGGTGATGACATTGCCGATCTGCTCCCAGTCGACGAGGTCCGCGCTGCGGTACACGGGGATGCCCGGCAGGTACTCGAACGTCGAGGTGACGAGGTAGTACCAGCCGTCGACGAGCACGATGCTGGGGTCCGGGTTGAACCCCGGAATCAGTGGCCCCGGCGCGTTCATCGCGCGAAGGTCGTCGTGAGGGTGCCGATACCGTCGATGCGGCTCGTGAGCACCTCGTCGGGCCGGATGAACCGCTTGGGCGTGCGGGCGTTGCCGATGCCCGCCGGGGTGCCCGTGAAGACGAGGTCGCCGGGCAGCAGCGTCACGATCGCCGACAGTCGCTCGATGAGCTGCGGCACGGTGTAGATCATCTGCGAGGTGCGACCGGTCTGCATGACCTCACCGTCGAGGGCGCATTCGAGTGCCAGGTCGTCGCGGTGGGGCAGCTCGTCGGGGGTCACGAGCCAGGGCCCGGTGGGCCCGAACCCGGGGAACGACTTGCCGAGGCTGAACTGCGGCTTCGTGCCCACCATCTGCACCACGCGCTCCGAGAGGTCCTGGCCGATCGTGACGCCGGCGACATGCTCCCAGGCGTCGGATGCCGCGACGCGATGCGCCGGGGCGGCGATCGCGACGACCAACTCGACCTCCCAGTCGACGACGTCGCTCGGCAGTTGCACGACCGTGTCGGGGCCGACGATGCAGCTCGGGAACTTCGTGAAGGTCACGGGCACGGAGTCGGGCGGGTAACCGGCCTCCGCCGCGTGCTCGGTGTAGTTCACGCCGATCGCGAAGACCTGGCGTGGGCGGGGCACGGGAGCGCCGAGGTCGCCGGGCTCGAACGGCTCGCCCGCGGCATCCTTGACCGTCGCCGCCGCCGTCGCCGTCGAAGCCCAGTCGCGGAACGCGGCCCAGTCGTCGAAGAGCGCCTGCGGGTCGGCGCCGAAGCGGCCCGCGCTCGCCCGCTCGACGTCGACGGCACGGTCGCCCGAGCCCTCGGGACCGGCGATGACGAGCACCGCACGGCCGCCGAGGTTCGCGAGCCTCACCAGTCGACCCGCTGCGGGGCCGGCTCGCCGTAGGCGTGCTGCCAGCCGACCACCTGGTTGCGCAGGGTGCCGATGCCGGTGATCTCGGCCTCGATCCGGTCGCCGGGCTGCAGGTAGAAGTCGAACGGGTTCGGCTGCACGGCCGCGACGCCCGAGATCGTGCCGGTCGTGATGATGTCGCCCGCGCTGTAGATCTGCGGCGAGTGGTACGCCACGAGGTGCGGGAACCTGATGCGCGTCTGGTTGGTGTTGCCCTGCTGGCGCACCTCGCCGTTGACGCGCAACTGCATCGGCAGTTCGTGCATGTCGGGCACCTCGTCGGCCGTGACGATCCACGGGCCGATGGGGCAGAAGGTGTCGATGCCCTTGCTGAACGAGAACACTCCCGACTCCATCTCCTTGCGCTGGATGTCGCGCGCGGTGATGTCGTTGAACACGGTGAACCCGGCGATGTAGTCGACCGCCTCATCCGGCCCGAAGAACTTGCCCGCCTTGCCGATGATGATCGCGAGCTCGAGCTCGTAGTCGAGCTCCTTCGTGAGGCCCTCGGGGTAGACGATGTCGTCGTCGGGGCCGATGATCGCGTCGACATTCTGGAAGAACACGATGCCCTTGTGCACCGGGTGCGACCAGTCGACCGCCTCGAGCTCGTTGTGGTGGTCGGCGAAGTTGCCGGCGGTGTGGAAGAACTTCTTCGGGCGGATCGGCGCCTCGAGCTTCACGTCGGCGTACGCGAGGCGCTCGCCGGTCTCGCGCACGTCGCCGCCGCGCTCGAAGTACTCGCGGGTCGAGGGCACGTCGAGCTCGATGACGACGCCGTCCTCCAGCTCGAGGCGGCCGACGCGGCCGCCGTCGAAGGTGATGAGCTTCATGGATGTCTCTCCTCGTGTCTGTTCGTGGGGCGGGCGCCTACGCGCCGACCATGTTGAAGCCGCCGTCGGCGAGCAGGTAGCCGCCGGTGAGGTGCGCCGACTCGTCGGTCGCGAGCCAGAGGCACGTGCCCGCGACGAACTCGGGCGGCGGGATGACGCCCATGGGCGTCTGCGAGATGAGCACCTCGCGGCGGCCGCTCTTCCAGTCCTCGCGCTGCAGGAGGCGTTCGGTCTCCATGAAGCCGGGGGCGAACGTGTTGACGCGCACGGCGGGGGCGAGCACCTTCGCGTAGGACTTCGTGATGCCGAGGATCGCGTACTTCGCCGCGGCGTACTGCGGGGCGCGGGGCGAGCCCCGCACGATGACGGTCGAGCCCACGTTGATGATGTTGCCGTGGCCCTGCTCCAGCATCCGGTCGCCGAACTCGTGCGTCATGAGCAGCGTGCCCTTGACGTCGACGTCGACGACCGCGTCGAGCGACTCCTGCGTGAGGTCGCGCCACGACATCTGCTCGGATGACACGTCGCCGACGTTGTTGACGAGCACGTCGAGCACGCCGAAGGCCGCGAAGACCTCGTCGGCCATGCGCTTGATCTCGGCCCACGAGCCGATGTCGCCCTGCACGAGGATGCCGTCGCTGCCGGCCTCGCGGATGCGCGCGAGGGTCTGCTCGGCGCCCGCCTTCGAGGAACGGTAGTGCACCGCGACCTTGGCGCCCTCCTGGGCGGCGCGCACGGCGATCTCGGCGCCGAACCCGGTGCCGGCGCCCGTGACGAGCACGGTCCTGCCCGCGAAGCGGGGGTAGATCTGGGTCATGCTTGCTCTCCTGTCGTCTCTTCGGGTCTCAGACCAGCGTGCGTCCGCCGTCGATGTAGAGCACATGCCCGGTGATGAAGCCGGCGTGCCGTGACGACAGGAACAGTGCCGGCCCGGTGAGTTCGTCGGGGGTGCCGAGGCGCCCGGCGGGAACGAGGCTCTCGAGCTCCTCCCGCTTGCCGGGCTTCGACAGGTGGCCTGCGGTGAGCGCGGTCTCGACGTAGCCGGGGGCGAGCGCGTTGACGGTGACTCCGGATGCCGCCCACTCGCGTGCCATGACACGCAGCAACTGGTTGATGCCGCCCTTCGATGCCGCGTAGGGGCCATGGGAGTGATGAGCCAGCAGGCCCGAGACGCTCGACAGCGCGAGCACGCGTCCGAAGCCCTGCTCGACCATGTGGCGCCCTGCCGCCTGCGCGAGCCCGAAGACCGACGAGAGGTTGACCTGCAGGATGTGGTCCCACTCGTCCTCGGTGAATTCGAGGATCGGACGCCGATCGTTGATGCCGACCGCGTGCAGGAGCACGTCGAGCCCGCCGAGGCGCTCCACCACGTCGGCGACCACTCGGCTGCCCGAGCCGTGCTCGGTGAGGTCGGCCCGGATCAGCTCGTGGCGGGCGCCCGATGCGGTGAGCTCCGCACCGAGCGCGTCGAGTGCACGCTGATCGCGATCGACGACGGCGACGGATGCACCGGCCTCCGCGTACGCGACCGCGCACGCTCCGCCGATTCCGCCGGCGCCCGCGACGAGCACGCGCGAGCCGCGGAGTCCGAGCCAGTCCGCGGTCATGCGACGTCCCGTCCCGCCCGCTCCAGGAGGAACCGCGAGACGCGGTCCGCCGTGCGGGCCGCAGCCGGGCTGCCGACCAGGTTGAGGAACCCGTGGATCGCACCGCGCTCGTTCACGTACTCGACGTCGACGCCGCCACGGGCGAGATCGCCGACGTACGCCTCGGCCGACGGCCGGAGCTCGTCGCCCTCGCTCGCGACGATGAGCGCCGCTGCCGCACCGCGTACGTCGTGGCCGCCCGGGAAGGCGTAGACCTCATCGGGGGACGCGCCGCCGAGGTAGTTGGCGTTGATCGCGCGCGTCGCCTCGGGCGGGAACCGCAGCCCCGGCGGCAGCTGCGCGAGGATCGCGGTCAGCTCCTCGTCGGGCTCCGGCAGCACCGCGTGGAGCACGGGGTAGATGAGGACCTGGGCGAGCGGCTGCGCTCCCCCGCGGTCGCGCAGCCGGAGCGCCGCGCCCGCCGCGAGATTGCCTCCGGCGCTCGCGCCGCCCAGGGCGACCGCGTCGGCGAGGCCGCCGAACTCGGCGGCGTGCTCGCGGGCCCAGTCGAACGCGGCGACGACCTGCAGTGACGCCACCGGGTAGGGCGCGCGTTCCCGGTCGACGCCGAACGAGGCGGCGAGCTGGTCGGGCGCGGGCATTCCGTCGACCGGCTCGAAGGCCGGGAGCGCGGTGACCGCGTCGGTCGACGCGAGCGTGTAGTCGACCGAGATCACGGTCGTGCCGCGGCGGGCGAGCTGCCTCGCGGTCTCGTCGGCCTCGGGCATTTCGAGGTCGCCGAACATGAATGCGCCGCCGTGGAGCCAGACGAGCACGGTGCCGTCGGGCTCGGCGGCGGGGTAGACGCGCAGGCGGAACTCGTGCTCCGCTGCGCTGAGCTCGACGTCGCGGACGTGAAGGGTGTCTGCCATGACACTTCTCTCGGATAAGTTCATTGAATGAAAGCTTGTTTCGTCTATTGAATGTATGCTGATCGCAGCGATTCGTCAAATGAAGGAGCCACGATGGCCGGCCGCGTGCATCCGTTCCCGCCCGACACGCTCTCGGGCGCGCGGCGCGAGCTCTACGACGCGGTCGCCGGCGGCCCCCGAGCCCGCGGTCCGCAGCACTTCGCACTCACCCGCGCCGACGGGTCGCTGCGCGGACCGTTCAACGCCTTCCTGCTCTCGCCCGACCTCGGCGGAGCACTGCAGGATGTCGGCGCGGCGATCCGGTATCGCGGGGCGCTGAGCGATCGAGCACGGGAGATCGCGATCCTCCTCGTCGCGGCGCACTGGGACAGCGACTTCGAGCGAGAGGCGCACGAGGCCGTCGGCGCCGCCGCGGGGCTGACCGAGGCCGAGCTCGGCGCACTGCGCCTCGGCGACCTCGCCGCGTTCACCGGCGACGAGTCGCTCGTCGCCGCCGTCACGATGCAGCTGCTCGGCGGCGACCTCGACGATCGCGCCTGGAACGAGGCATCCGTCGCCCTCGGCGCAGAGGTCGTGTTCGAGCTCACCGTCCTCGTCGGCTACTACGCGACCCTCGCCCTGCAGCTGCGCGTCTTCCGCGTCGACTCCTGAGATTGCACCCGTCCAAGCCAGGAGATACGGTTTCACACGATGAAAGCAACTGACGAGTCGGCGACCGAGTCGGCCTCCGAGTCCGCTCTCGACTCCGCCGCGAAGGCGCCGAGTCGCTACCGCATCGAAGCCCTCGCCAAGGGACTCGACGTGCTGCGACTGTTCGACGAGACCGTCACCTCGCTCAAGCTGCGCGAGATCTGCGATCGCACCGGCATCCCGATGCCGACGGCGTTCCGCGTGGTCGCGACGCTCGAGGAGGGCGGCTTCCTCGAGCGGCTGCCCGATGGGTCGATCCGTCCGGGCGTCGCCGTGCTCATGCTCGGGTCGGCCGCGCTGCGCGGCTCCAGCCTCGTGCAGCTGAGCGAGCAGCCGCTGCGCCGGCTGTCGGAGGAGACGGGCGAGACCGTCAACCTCGGGGTGCTCGTCGGCGACCAGGTGCTGTACCTCGCGCGGCTGCGCAACTCCGACCTCGTGACCGCCAACATCCAGGTCGGCTCGACGCTCCCGGCCGCGTACACCTCGATGGGCAAGCTGCTCCTGGCGTACCTGAGCGACGCCGAACTCGCGGCGACCCTCGCGAACCACGACTTCGGGGCGGATGCCGGGCCCAACGCCGCGAGATCGCTCGATGAACTGCGCGAACGACTCGCCGCCATCCGCGAGCAGGGCTATGCGCTGCAGGACCAGGAGGTCGCGGCGGGCCTGCGATCGGTGTCGGTGCCCGTCTTCGGACGCGACCCGAAGCCGGTCGCGGCGATCAACATCGCGGTCGCCTCGTCGCGTCACGACCTCGACTCGCTGCGCGGCCCGCTGCTCGAGCGCATCCGCGCGACCGCCGACCGCATCTCCCAGCTGCTGCGAGCCACCTGACACGAGCGCGGCCTCACGTCGCGGTGACGCGCGCGACGAAGTCGAGGGCGCGATCGAACAGCGGGCCGGTGTCGTCGACGCCCTGCCAGAAGTGGCCGCCCCCGGGCACCGGATGGAACTCGACGTCGACGCCGACCGCGCGGAGCGCCTCCGCGAGCACCTCGCTCTGCGCGAACGGCACGAGGTCGTCGGCAGTGCCGTGCGCGATGTGGAACGCCGGCGCCCCCGCGTGCGCCTGCAACGCGGGGCTCGCTGCGCGCGCGGCATCCGGCAGCTGCGCCGCGGGCGCGCCGAGCCAGCGCGCCTCGCGAGTGGCTTCGGCCGGCTCCCCCGTGTCGAGCTCGGCCAGAGCGACGAGGTCGGCGGGACCGAACCAGTCCACGACGCCCCGCACGTCATCCCGACGAAGTCCGGTGAGCGCGGCGAGCGTCGCCCCCGCCGACACGCCCCACAGCACCAGCCGCGAGGCATCCGCCCCGTACTCGCTGCCATGCTCGCGCAGCCAGTCGATCGCGGCATCCACGTCGTCGAGCTGGGACGGGAACCGTGCCTCGCCGCTCAGCCGGTACTCGCACGAAGCGACCGCGAATCCCGCAGCGACGATGCGGTCGAACGACTGGGCGACACCGATGCCGGGCGTGAAGACCTTGCGGCTTCCGCGGAGCCACCCGCCTCCGTGCAGGAACACGACGACGGGCGCCCCCGCGGCATCCGGAGTGCGCAGGTCCATCGACAGCGGCCGGAAGCCGGTCGGCTGGGCGAAATCGATCTCGAAGATCGAGGACACGGCGCCGGGTCAGTCCCGGAACTGGAACTCGGGCATGAAGACGGTGGCGTACTTCTCCCCCGCCGCACGCATGACGCCGAAGTCGGGGACGTAGACGCCCTGAGGCTCGGCGGCGTCGGTCTTCTCGCCGATGGCGTGGAAGAACCGCTCGAAGCCCGCCGTGCCCGCCCCGAACACCGTCGTGGTGTTCTCGATCTTGAACGCATGCACGATGCCGGCGGGCACGTAGGCGAAGTCGCCCGTGGTCAGGGTGGTCTTGCTGTGGTAGTCGGCCTGGTCGTCCATCCACACCGAGATCTCGCCGTCGACGACGTAGAAGAACTCGTGGGTCTGCAGGTGGATGTGCGCGGGGATGCGGTCGCCCTGCCGCGCCTTCATCGTCCAGGCTCCGTACTGGTCGTCGGTCTCGTCGCCCGACAGGAGGATCTCGAACAACTGGTCGAAGACGAGGGACTTCTCCCCCTCGCCGTTGCCGAGGACGTAGGGCTGGGGAGCCGCAGGCAGGATGCCCGCGAAGGGCACCTTGTCGGGGTCGTCAGCGGGGAACGTGGTCATGCTTACCTCCTTGTGAAGCAGTGGCGCCATTAGGCAGGTGGAACGCTCGGGTCACTCCGGTCACGCGGTCCAACCCGTCAAGTCTCGCGAGAGCACAGGGCGGAAGGAAGTTCGACATCCCTACTCGGCGTTAGCCTGAGGCTAAGATGAAGCCATGGATGTCCCCATCCACGTGATCCGGTATTTCTGCGTGCTCGCCGAGGAGCTGCACTTCGGTCGCGCCGCCGAGCGGCTGAGCATCACGCCGCCCTCGCTGAGCCAGCAGATCAGTCGGCTCGAGCAGCAGCTCGACGTCAAGCTCTTCGACCGGAGCCCGCGCAAGGTCGAGCTCACGAGCTACGGTCGCCAGCTGCTCCCCCTCGCCCGGCGCGTGATGGACGACCACGACCAGCTCCTCAGCTGGGGTCGATCGATCCAGCGCGACCAGCGCACCCCCCTGCTCCGGGTGGGCGTCGTCGCCGCGGGAGCCGGCGCGCTGACGACCGCCGCGATCGCCGCGACGATGAACGCGGTGCCCGACGCGCGCATCGAGATGCGGCGCCTCGGGTTCTTCGACGTCGGGTCGGAGCTCGAGAACGGGCGTGTCGACGTGGTGTTCGCGCCGGCGCCGATGCCGCTGCCGCCGCGCATCCGCACCGAGCCCCTCTGGCGCGAACCTCGCGTGCTCGTCGTGCCCGCGGAGCATCCCCTTGCGGGCCGTGACTCGGTGTCGATCGTCGAGACGAACGACGAGGTGTTCGTCGCGGTCGCGGGCGGCGTGCCCGAAGTGGTCGACTGGTGGATCGTCGATCCGCGGCCCGACGGCTCGCGGGTGAAGCGCGGGCCAACTGCCGACAGCGTCGACGGCCTGTTCGAGCTCGTCGCCGCCGGCGCCGGCGTGAACATCGCGGGCCAGTCGGCGTCTCGCCAGTACCGCCGCGACGAACTGGTGTTCCTGCCGATCTCCGACATCGAGCCCGCGACGATCGTGCTGTGCAGCCTCAGCGACAGCACGAACCCGATGGTCCACACCTTCCGAGAGACCGCCCAGGCCCTGTCACCGCTCGTCGACGCGACGTTCCACTGACCTGCTCAGGCGACCGGCGCCGACGCCGACGCCTTCAGCTGCTGCCAGGCCTGCCGCCGACGGGCCTGCTCGTCGGGGTCGGGCACCGGCGAGGCGGCCATGAGCACTCGCGTGTAGTGCGCCTGCGGGTTGCGCATCACCTCGCGCGTCTCCCCCTGCTCGACGACCCGGCCGCGGTTGAGCACGACGACCCGCTGGGCGAGGAACTCCACGACCGCCATGTCGTGCGCGATGAACAGGTAGCCGAGGTCGGCACCCGCCCGCAGGTCCGAGAGCAGGTTGAGCACCTGCGCCTGCGTCGACAGGTCGAGCGCGCTGACGGCCTCGTCGCACACGACGAGGCGCGGGTCGGTGACGAGCGCCCGCGCGATCGCGACGCGCTGGCGCTGGCCGCCCGAGAACTGGCGCGGGTAGCGCTCCTCCGAGCCGGGTGCCAGGCCGACCGAATCGAGGGCCGCCTGCACTCGGAACGTCCGGTCCGCGCGCGGTACGCCCGCGACCCGCAGCGGTGCGCTGAGGGCGTCGCCGATGGGCTTGCGGGGATCGAGGGAGGAGAACGGGTCCTGGAAGACGGCCCGCAGGTCGCCCTGCAGGGTGCGGCGATCCGCGGCGCTGAGGCGCGTGATGTCGCGCCCCTCGAAGATGATCCGACCGCTGGTGACCGGCACCAGCCCCAGGATGGCTCGGCCGATCGTGGTCTTCCCCGACCCCGACTCGCCGATCAGGCCCAGGGTCTCGCCGCGTCCGATCGTGAACGACACGTCGTCGACGGCCAGCGGACCCTTCCTGCCGTAGCGGATGGAGAGGTTGCGCACCTCCAGCAGCGGCGTGGCCGCGGCATCCGGCGACGTCACGACGGGTTCCACGGTGCTCATCGCTCTCCTCCGACGGCGACCGGTCGGCGCCATTCCTCTTGCCTGCCGCGCACGTCGTCGCGCCGGATGCACCGCACGCCGCCGTCGCCCTGCACTCGCGGTTGCAGCGGGATCGCGGCCGTGCACTCGTCGCTGGCGAACCGGCAGCGTTGGGCGAAGCGGCATCCGCTCGTCCACGAGCCCGGCAGGGGCACCTGGCCGGGGATGGAGGCGAGGCGCGTCGTGCCCTCGAAGTCGAGGATCGCGTGCGGGTCGGCGGCGAGCAGCGCCATCGTGTACGGATGCTCGGGCCGGACGAGCACGTCGCGGACGGCCCCCGACTCGACGATCTGGCCGGCGTACATGACCGAGACGTCGTCGCACAGGTCGGCGACGACCCCCAGGTCGTGGGTCACGAGGATGATGGACATGTCGCGCTCGGCGATCAGCCCGCGCAGCAGCCCGAGGATCTCGGCCTGGACCGTGACGTCGAGGGCGGTCGTGGGCTCGTCGGCGATGAGCAGCTTCGGCCGTCCCGAGAGCGCGAGCGCGATCGCGACGCGCTGCGCCATGCCGCCGGAGATCTGGTGCGGGTAGCTGGTGAGCACGCGGGGCGGGTCGACGATGCCCACGTCGGTGAGGAGCTGCAGCGCGATGCGCCGGGCCTCCCGGCCGCCGACTCCGCGGAGCCGCTTGACGGATGCCGCGAGTTGCCAGCCGACGGTGAACATCGGGTCGAGCGCTCGGGTGGGCTCCTGCGAGATGAACGCGATCTCGTGTCCGCGCACCCGTTGCAGGGTCTTCTCGTCCGCCCGCACGAGGTCGGTGCCGTTCCACAGGATGCGGCCCGAACGCACCGACAGGCCCGGCGCGAGCAGCCCGAGCATCGCGTAGGACGTGACGCTCTTTCCGCAGCCGGACTCGCCGACGAGGCCCAGAACTCGGCCGCGACCGACTCGCAGCGAGACGCCGGAGACGAGCTCGGGTCCGTCGTCGACGCCGATGACCAGGTCCTGCACAACGAGCGCACCGTCGGCGTCCGCCGGCACGTCACCGGCGGATGCCGCGGCCTGCGCCCGCCCCGTCGAAGCCGAGGGCGTTCCTGACTCGGGCGCCGTCGCCGCGGCATCCGCCGGTGTCTTCCTGCGCTTCAGCGAGACGAGGGACGGCGGCATCGCCGAGCCCCCCGCCAGCACGTCGGCGAGCGAGTTCGCGGCGATGATCGTGAGGGCGAGCACGCCGCCCGTCGGGATCATCATCCACGGCTGCTGGAAGATGAACTTGGACGCGGTCTGGACCATGCCACCCCACGTGGGTTCGGGCGGCTGGGGCCCCAGGCCGATGAAGGCGAGGCCCGCCTGCAGGCCGATCGCCGCGCCGAACAGCAGCACGAACTGCACGATGACCGTCGTCGACATGTTGGGGAGCACGTGGCACATGCTCGCCGTCATGGGCTTCACGCCGTCGACGGCGGCTGCCTCGACGTAGAGCTGCTGGTGGAGCGACTTCGCCTGCCCGAAGAAGACGCGGTACAGCGCGCCGAACAGCAGGAGGCCGAACGCGATCATGACGAGCGGCATGTTCGTGCCGACGGCGGCGATGAACGCCAGGATGATCACCGTGCCGGGGAGCGACAGCACGATCTCGCTGAGCCGGTTCACGAAGCCCTCGGCGCGTGCGTAGCGGGCCGCCCAGAGGGTGATCGGCACGGTGACCAGCACGGCCACGATCGGCGTGATCACCGCGATCAGGAGCGTGGGGGCCGCCGCGGTCACGATCCGGGAGAGCAGGTCTCGGCCGAGCTCGTCCGTTCCGAGGAGGTGCGCCCAGGACGGCCCCTGCAGGACGGCGGAGAGGTCCTGCTCGAGAGGACCGTAGCGCAGCCACAGCGGCGACGTGAGCGAGGCGAGGACCAGGCCGACGAGCCAGACGAGGGACAGCATCGCGGCCGGGGAGCGGAGCACGCGCCCGCCGAGTCGCCGCTGCGGCTTGCGGATCCGCAGGATCGAGGTGGTGTCGACGGTCATGATGCACGCAGTTTCGGGTCGAGGACGCGGTTGAGGAATTCGAGGGCGAGGTTCACGACCACCACGACGAGGGTCGCCACGAGCACGAGGGCCTGGACGAAGGGAAGGTCGGCCGACCCCACCGCCGACTGCATCGCCTGGCCGATGCCGGGGAGGGCGAACAGCACCTCGATGATGACCGAGCCGCCGAACAGGATGATGAACTGGATCGCCACGCTGGCGAGGATCGGCAGGCTCGCGCCGCGCAGCGCGTGGATGTAGACGATGCGCCACGTGGGCGTGCCGACGGCGCGAAGGGTGCGCATGTGCTCCTGTGTGAGCGCCTCGCCCATGGAGGCCCTCGTCTGCCGCGCGAGGCCGGCAGCGGACGTGATCGCGATCGTGAGCACCGGGAGGACGAGCGACCTCGCCCAGGCCTGGGGGTCGACGGCGAAGGGGACGAAGCCCGTCGCGGGGAGCAGCCGCAGCTGCACGGCGAAGACGTAGACCAGCAGGACACCGACCCAGAACGCGGGAAGCGAGAGCAGGATGCCGGAGAAGGCGGTGATCCCACGGTCGATCGCCCCGCCGCGCACGGCCGCGACGACGCCCATCGTGATTCCGATGACCGCGCTGACCAGGGTGCCGAGCACGGCGAGGGCGGCGGTCACGGGCAGTCGCTTCGCGATGTCGGGGCCGATCGGTCGCCCGTCGATGAGCGAGACGCCGAGGTTGCCCTGCAGCACCTGCCCGACCCACGCGAAGTACTGCTGGAGCCACGGGGCGTACCACCCGACGGACTCGTTGTAGGCGATCACCTGCTCGCGCGTCGCGGACTGCCCGAGGGCGACACCACCGGGGGTCGAACCCGAGAGGTGCACGAGCACGAACGCGATCCACGACGCGATCAGCAACGTCAGGATCGCCCAGGCGATCCGTTTCAGCACGAAGAAGAGCATCATCACTCCCAGTGAGGCCGGTGCCGACGGCGCGAGGCCGTCGGCACCGGCGTCGGGTCAGGACGCGGGCTGGATGGACGCGAGGATCGGGAAGGCCTCGGCGCCCGGGAACGTCGGCTCCGCGACCTTCGCCGTGTTGTAGGCCCACGGCGCGAGCTGCTCGAACAGCGGGATGAGCCATCCCGAGTCGACGATCGCCCGGTTGAGGTCCTCGAGGGCCGTGGCCTTCGCGGCCTCGTCGCCCTGAGCCGCACCGTACGCCCCGGCGGCGGCCTGGATCTCGCCGTTCTCCGCCTTGTGGAAGTTCGCGAAGCCGAACAGCACGCCGAACACGTTGCCGAGCGGGTTGGTCCACGTCAGCGGGATCGGTCCGCCGACCGGCTCGGTCTGCACGACCGCGAAGATCTCCTCGGTCGAGGCCGCGTTCTTCAGGTTCACGTTGACGCCGATCGCGGCCCAGTAGGGCTGGAGCGCCTCCAGGTCGCGCTGGCTCGCGGACGAGATCGTGAAGTCGAAGTCGAAGCCGTCGGGGTAGCCCGCCTCGGCGAGGAGCGCCTTGGCGCCCTCGGGGTCGTAGGCGTACTGCTCGTCGAGCTCGGGGAGGTAGCCGGGGCTGTCGGCGGGGAGCGCGTTGGCCGTGGGCAGCTCGCCCGGGTGCACGGCCGTGACGTAGGTCTCGCGGTCGATCGCCATCGAGAGCGCCTGGTAGACGCGCGGGTCCGCCCACTGCGGGCCGAGGGCGCCCACCTTGTCGAACGCGATGAGGTTCTGCACGGTGCCGCCGTTCGCCACGAGGCCGCTCCCCGCGGACTCGACCTGGGCCTGGGTGTCGGCCGTGATGTACGCGAGGTCGACCTCACCCGAGATCGCCGCGTTCACGCGCGCCTGCGGGTCGAGGATGGGACGGAACTCGTACGAGTCGAACGGGTAGTCCTTCGCGTCCGCGGCGTCCTCCTTCTTGACGAGCAGGTAGGAGTTGCCCTTCACGGTCGCCTGCTCGTCGACCGCCAGCGGGCCGGACCCGTCGGGCGTGGCATCCAGGCTCGAACGGTCGGCGGCGCCGACCGGGCCGACGATGGCGCCGGCGGGCAGCACGAGGTTCGCCTCGAATCCGGGCTTCGGCGCGGCGAAGGTGAGGGTGACGGTGTCGTCGTCGACGACGGCGACGTCGGTGATCTCGTTCTCGCCGCCCGCGGCGAAGCCGCTGTACGCGGAGAGGTCGGGGTTGTCGCGCGCGTCGAGGTTCTCCTTGACGAGGTCGGCGCTGAGCGCCGTTCCGTCGTCGAAGGTGGCGCTGGTGTCGAGGTCGAGCGTGAGCTGGGTCTGGTCGGCGTTGTACTCGACCTTCGTCACGAGCTGCGGAACGACCTGGCCGTCCTCGTCGAGCACGAACAGCGAGTCGTAGATGCCCTCGAAGAACATCCGCTGGCCGCTGCCGTAGCGCACCGGGTCGTAGCCCAGCGCGGCCTGGTCGGAGTCGAGGGCGATGATGAGCTTGGACGTGTCGGCGGCGGCGGCGTCGTCCGAGCCTCCGGCGGAACATGCGCTCAGCACGAGGGCTGAGGCGGTGACGGCCGCGATGACGGCGGCGCCACGGGCTGTGGTGAGTCGAGACATCCTGATCTCCTGTGATCGGTGTGTGCTGCGTGCGGACTTCGGTGTCGCGGATCGTGAATGGGGAATCGATCCTGCGGTACAGGTTGACCCCGCACGGCCGCTTTGGCCATTCGGACTCGTGCTGCGGTGCGTTAGCGAGCGCCTAACGTGGCCTCGCATTCGTACTGTTCACAGTGAAACATGCTTTCATAGAATGAAGAACTAGGGCATGATGGGAGGCAGTCAGAGAGGACGTACTCCATGCCCGCATCACCCTTCCCCGCCGACTTCCTCTGGGGCGTCGCGACCGCCGGCCACCAGAACGAGGGCGACAACGTCGACAGCGACACGTGGTTCCTCGAGCACGTGTCGCCCACCGTTTTCCGCGAGCCCTCCGGCAGGGCCGCGAACGGCTGGGAGCTGTGGGAGTCCGACCTCGACCTCGTCGCGGGCATGGGGCTCAACGCCTACCGCTTCTCGGTCGAGTGGGCCCGCATCGAGCCCGCCGACGGCGAGTTCTCCGACGAGGCGCTCACGCACTACGAGGCGCTGGTCGACGGATGCCTCGCCCGCGGCCTCGCCCCGATCGTCACGTTCAGCCACTTCACCTCGCCGCACTGGTTCGCGAAGCGCGGCGCCTGGCTCGACGCCGAGGCGCCCGCCCTCTTCGCCCGCTTCTGCGGCGTCGTGATGGACCGCTTCGGCGACCGCATCGCCATCGCCGTCACCTTCAACGAGCCCGACCTGCCCGAGATGCTCACGTGGGCCGACCTGCCCGCGTTCGTGACCGAACTCGAGCGCGCCACCCTCGAAGCCGCCTCGCGTGCGGCCGGCGTCGAGCGCTACCGGGCGGGCAACGTGATGCTGCCCGAGGACTTCCCGGCGATGCGGGCCGGCATGACGGCCGCGCACCTCGCCGCGAAGGCGGCCGTCAAGGAACGCCGGCCCGACCTGCCCGTGGGACTGTCGCTCGCCATCGTCGACGACGCGGCGGCCCCGGGCGGCGAGGCCCTGCGCGACCGCAAGCGCGCCGAGGTCTACGAGCACTGGCTCCTGCTGGCCCGCGACGACGACTTCGTCGGCGTGCAGAACTACGAGCGCATCACCCACGGCCCCGACGGCCCGCTCCCCCCGGAGCCCGGCGCGACCGTCAACGGCATGGGCACCGCCGTCGAGCCCGACTCGCTGCGCGGCGCCGTCGAGTACGTCCACGCGGTGAGCGGCGTGCCCGTGCTCGTCACCGAGCACGGCATCAGCACCCCGGATGACGCGATCCGCGCCGCCTTCATCGAGCCCTCGCTCGTCGGGCTCGAACAGGCCATCCGCGACGGCGTGCCCGTGCTCGGCTACTGCCACTGGACGCTCATGGACAACTTCGAGTGGATCTTCGGATACTCCGCGCAGCTGGGCCTGCACTCCGTCGACCGCGAGACGTTCGAGCGCACGCCCAAGCCGAGCGCCGCCGCGTACGCGGCCGCGGTGCGCGCGCGCCGCGCACCGGCCGAGGTTGCAGCCGCGGCGGCGACCGAGGCGTGAGCACGCTCCTGGCGGGCGCGGCGTGGATCCGCCCGCACGAGCCGGTCGTCGCCGAGCCCGGGCGGCGACCGGCGCACGTGCTCGCCGCGGAGTTCGAGCTCGGCGACGACGTGCGTGCGGCCTCGCTCGGCGTCACGGCGCACGGGATCGTCGAGGTCTTCCTCAACGGCGGGCGGGTGGGCTCCGACGAGCTCGTGCCGGGGTTCACCTCCTACCGCAAGCGGCTGCAGGTGTTCACCTACCCGGTGGGCGAGCGGCTGCGTCCGGGCCGCAATCGCATCGAGGTGCTGCTCAGCGACGGCTGGTTCCGCGGGCGCCACGGCTTCGAGCGCCGCGCCGACGGGTTCGGCGCCGAGACGGCCCTGCTGCTGCAGCTCGACGTGGTCGACGGCACCGGCGAGCACGTCGCGGTCGCGACCGGCGCGGGCTGGCGGTCCCGGCCGAGCCACATCACGCGCGCCGATCTCATGGACGGACAGGCGGTCGACTTCCGGCTCCTCCGCGAGCGCGACGGTGCGACCGGCGACGACCTCGCGAGCGACCCCGACGGCGGCGCCCGCCCGTGGCATCCGGTCGCCCTCGCCTCCGGCGGCCTGTACGACGACCGCGATCGCCTCGTGGTCCCCGTCGCCGAGCCGGTGCGCCGCGTCGAGACACTCGTCCCGGCATCCGTCACCCGTCCGCGCCCCGGCACGGCGGTGATCGACGTCGGCCGCAACATCAACGGCTGGCTGCGGCTCGACGACCTCGGCCCGCGCGGCACCCACCTCACGCTCACGCACGGCGAGGTGCTCGACGCCGACGGGCTCGTCTCGACCGAGAACCTGCGCGCGTTCGTCTTCGCCACGGGCGAGCGCCTCCCGGCCGGGCAGGTCGACGAGGTCATCTCGGCCGGCCGCGCGGGCGACGTGTTCGAGCCGCGCCACACGACCCACGGGTTCCGCTACGTGCAGGTCGACGGCGTCCCCGACGGGTGGGATGCCGCGGGCGTGCGCGCCGTGGTCGTGCACACCGACCTGCGCGCGGTCGGCGAGTTCGCGTGCAGCGACGAGCGGCTCGACGCCCTGCACGAGATCGGCCGCTGGAGCTTCCGTGGCAACGCCTGCGACATCCCCACCGACTGCCCGCAGCGCGAGCGCTCGGGGTTCACGGGCGACTGGCAGGTCTTCGTGGGCACCGCCGCGCTGCTCTCCGACGTGCACCGCTTCTCGCAGAAATGGCTCGCCGACCTCGCCGCCGACCAGTGGCCCGACGGGCGAGTGCCCACGGTGATTCCGAATCCCGCCGGCGACGGGCCCTCGGGGGTCGTGTTCGAGGATCTCTCCGCCGGTTCCGCCGGGTGGGGGGATGCCGCGGTGCTCGTGCCGTGGGAGCTGTGGCGCAGCTCGGGCGACCTCGAGGTGCTGCGGCGGCAGCTCCCGTCGATGCTGCGGTGGGTGCGGTACGCGGCGAGCGCGGCGGCGGCCACGCGGCATCCGGACCGCGCCGCTGCCCGGCCGGAGCCGGCGCCGGCGCCGTGGGAGCCGTACCTCTGGGACTCGGGATTCCACTTCGGCGAGTGGCTCGAGCCCGGGGTGCCGCCCCGGCCCGACCCGTCGGCCGACCACTCGATCGTCGCGACGGCGTTCCTGCATCGATCGGCGCACCTCGCCGCGGCATCCGCGGAGCTGCTCGGCGAGGCCGACGTGGCGGCCGAGTGCGCGCGCATCGCCGAGGGCGCGCTCGACGCGTGGCGCCGCGAGTTCGCGACCGCGCCCGGCCGCCTCGCCATCGAGTCGCAGGCGAACTACGCGCGCGGGCTCGCGTTCGGGCTCTTCCCGCCCGCCGACCGCGACGCCGCCGCAGCCCGCCTCGCCGAGCTCATCGCCGAGAACGGCGGCCACCTCGGCACCGGCTTCCTCAGCACCGGCCAGCTGCTGCCCGCCCTCGCCGACCACGGCCAGGCGGATGCCGCGTACCGCACCCTGCTCTCGACGGGCGAGCCCTCCTGGCTCGGCATGCTCGAGCACGGCGCGACCACGGTGTGGGAGTGGTGGGACGGCATCGGCGACGACGGCACCGTGCGCGGCTCGCTCAACCACTACAGCAAGGCCGCGGTGCTCTCCTTCCTGTACACGCACGTCGCCGGCATCCGGCTCGACGCAGAGCCGGGGTCGGATGCCGCGGGCTATCGCCGCGTGCGCATCGCCCCGCTGCCCGGCGGCGGCCTCGACTGGGCGCGCGCCTCCCTCGAGACGCCGCTCGGCAGCCTCTCGTCGGCGTGGACCTTCGACGATGCCGGCCGCTTCCGCCTCGAGGTCGAGGTGCCCGACGGGTGCGTGGCGAGCGTCGAGCTTCCCGACGGGACGCGGCACGCTGCGGCATCCGGTCGTCACGTGTTCGAAGCCGCGTTGCTCGGCGCCTGAGCCCTCGCGTCCGCAGCGCCGCAGGGCCGAGATCGGTCGAGGGCTTCGTCGCCTCAGTCAAACAGCGCGATCGAGGGAGATCGGGCACCGGGCGAATTTCTGCATGCCGTCCTCGCTCACGGCGCCCGGCGACGGCGGATCGCGATCGCGATCCCGATCAACACCAAGCCGATGAGGAGGACGATCGGGCCGATGGTGGCCCACAACGAGGAACCGCTCATCACCGAACCGCGCAGCACGTCGAGGCCCTGCAGGGTCCAGACCAGCCCGACGACGCTCAAGACCACGCCGGGGACGAGGAACGGCCAGATTCGCTTCACAGGCCCACCCTAGTTCGGCGGTGCCGATCAGGACGGAAGCGCTGCTCAGCGCGGCAGCGGGTTCGGGCCGGTCGCGGTGACCAGCCGCTGCGGGACCCAGCCGTCGACATGGCGGATGCCGTCGAACGTCCCGCCCTGCAGCTCGACCACCGAGCGCAGCGGGCGGCGGTGGAACTTCACGTGCGTGAAGTCCTCGAACAGGATGTAGTACGGCTCGTTCCACTCGTTCTGGAACTGCTGGCCGGTGAGCGCCGCCCGGTGCCGGCGGGAGAACGCATCGACCTCCTCGCCCACCACCACCCCGAAGTGCTCCATGCCCATCTTGTACACGCGCTGGTGCACGGGCGGGATGAGCTCGATGAGCGGGATCTCCTTGCCGTCGAGGACGCGGAGCGGCTCGGCCAGGAGGATGAGGGACATCGGCCGCCCGTTCCAGACGTTCTCCATGTTGGCAGCGGCGTGGCGTTCGAGCAGGGTCCGCACGTGCACGTACTGGTCCCACTCCGGCACGCGGAAGGCGAGGTGGCCCAGGTCGTACGGCGCGATGTCGATGCCTCGGGCGATGAGGCGGTCACGCTGCTGCGCGGTGAACGCCCGGTAGTCCCCGATGATGTCGCCCACCGGATCGGCCATCGAGACCCCCTCTCTCGGCGGCATCCTACGCCCGGGCGGGTGGCGATGGCATCGAGATCGGGCACCACACGATGACGATGAGGTCAGGGCAGCTGGCGCATGCGCACGCGTGGCATGACCGCGGACATCAGCCAACGCGGCATCCGGAACATCGGGCGGCTCCTGCCGAGCGCGTCGATGGCGGCCATCTGGTCCTCGGTGAGTTCGAAGTCGTCGATGTCGATGTTCGCCGCGATATGAGCGGGATCGGTGGACTTCGGGATCGCGACGAAGCCCCGCTGGGTGTGCCAGCGGAGGATGACCTGCACCGGCGACTTGCCGTGGGCCGCTGCCGCCGCGGTGATCGCCGGCTCGCCGAGGAGCCCCTTCGACCCGTGCCCGAGCGGGTACCACGCCTCCGCCACGATCTCGTGCTGCGCGAGGTAGGGAAGCAACGCCGGCTGCTGCCAATGCGGATGCAGCTCGACCTGATCGATCACCGGCCGCACCCGAGCCGAATCGAGGAGCAGCTCCAGGTCGGGCACGGCGAAGTTGCTCACTCCGATGGACCGCACGACGCCGCGCTCGACCGCGTCCTCCATCGCCTTCCACGCGCCGAGCACATCGCCGACGGGCTGGTGGAGGAGGAGCAGGTCGATGTACCCGGTGTCGAGGCGTTCCAGCGATCCGTTGATGGTGTCGCGAGCCTTGTCGAGCCCGTAGTCGGAGGGCCAGAGCTTGGTCGTGAGGAAGATGTCCTCGCGGGCGACGGTCGAGGACCGGATCGCCCGGCCGACCGCTCGCTCGTTCCGGTATGCGATCGCGGTGTCGACCAGCCGGTAGCCGGAATCCAGTGCCGTGGTCACGCTGGACTCGCACTCGGCGACATCCGTCACCAGGTAGACCCCGAGCCCGATCCGTGGGATCGTGGCGCCGTCGTTCAAGACGATGTTCCCGTTGATGGACATCCCGGTGGTTACTCCTGGGCTTTCCACAAGATCTGACGTATCGGCCCGGCCTGGGACTTCGACTCGACGAACTCGTAGGACTCTCGGACGATCCGCTCGAGCACTGGCAGTTCGACATCGCCGAGCTGCCTGATGTAGACGCAGTATCCCGTGGTGGTGTGCTTGCCCAATTTCGCCAGGAGTTCCGAGTGGCGTGCTGTGCCATCCATCAGATAGATGGTCAGTCGGCCGTTCCTCGGATAGAAGCCGATCGTGTGACCGTCGCCTTCGCGTCCGCTGTCGTATTGGTAGTGGTAGGTGCCGAACCCGAGCGTGCCGACATTCCACAGCGTCGGCTCGTGCCCGCTGATGCGCTGCATCATCTCGATGAGCCTCTCGCTGTCCTCGAGCGTCTGCTCATCGAGCGAAGCGGGGTAACGCTCGACTGAGCGGCCGTCGTGGTCGGTCATTCCATCTCTCATCGTCTCCGGCCCAGTGAGGGCGTCGATCCCTGGACGCTACTCCATCGCGAGTGGGGCGGCAGCCTGCCATTGCGCGCGGGGAGATTGCGGGCCACTATGTGCGGATCGCACTCACCGTCGAAAGGGCCGCGGATGCCGGAGACCACCTGCCACATGTCGATCTCGCTCGACGGTTTCGTCGCCGGGCCCGACCAGAGTCGCGAGGACCCACTCGGCAAGCGCGGAATCGAGCTCCACCGCTGGCACATCGGCGACGAGCGGGCCACCGAGGCCGACGAGATCGCGGCCGGCTGGCTGATGCGCCCACGTGGCGCCTACGTGATGGGCCGGAACATGTTCGGGCCGATCCGCGGGGAGTGGGAGGAGGACTGGCGCGGCTGGTGGGGACCCGAGCCGCCGTACCATGCACCGGTGTTCGTGCTCACCCACTACGCCCACGAGCCCATCGAGATGGAGGGCGGGACGACCTTCTTCTTCGTGACCGACGGCTTCGACGCCGCCTACGCACAGGCGCGTGAGGCGGCCGGTGACGAGGGCGTGGACATCGCGGGCGGCGCCTCGACCGTTCGGCAGGCGCTCGCCGCGGGGGTCATCGACGAGCTCACGCTCGACATCGCTCCGGTGCTGCTCGGGTCCGGCGAGCGGATCTTCGACGGCGTCGACTCGTTCGGGTTCGAGCCCGTGGAGGTGCTGCATTCGCCGCTCGCCACCCACATCCGCTACCGCCGACCGGCGGCCCGATGACGACCCGATGCACGGGTCGGCGGAGAGGGAAGCGATGAGACCACTTCGATACTCGATCAACGTGACACTCGACGGCTGCTGCCATCACGAGGCAGGGATCCCTCCGGACGAGGAGTCGATGCGCTACTGGACCGCCCAGATGGAGCGAGCCGATGCGTTGCTGTTCGGCCGGGTGACCTACGAGATGATGGAGTCGGCGTGGCGGAAGCCGGCCACGGGCGCGTGGCCCGACTGGGTGGGTGAGTGGCAGTTGCCGTTCGCCGAGGCGATCGACAGGGCGAAGAAGTACGTCGTGTCGGCCACGCTGGACGGGGTCGACTGGAATGCCGAGCTGGTGCGCGGCGACGTGGGGCAAGCGGTGCAGCGGCTCAAGCAGGAGCCAGGCGAGGGCCTGTGGGTCGGCGGTGTGACCCTCCCTGTGGCGTTGGCAGACCTGGGCCTGATCGACGAGTACGAGTTCGTCGTGCAGCCGGTCCTCGCCGGGCACGGCCCGACATTGCTCGCCGGTCTGCGCGAGCGGATCCAGCTCGAGCTCGTGGATCGCCACGAGTTCCGGTCGGGGGCGGTCGCCCTTCGATACCGGCCCACGCGAGCGACGTCGTAGCCGCGATCGGACGCATCATTCGCGGCAACGTTCTTCCAGGACGACGTCGTGGGACCGTGAGCCGCGAAGCGCCAGGAGCGTGCGTCCATACGCATCATCATTCTCCCGGCGCCACGTAACTATGGGGCGTGGCGCAGCCGGAGCACGAGCTGGACCTCCACGGCGGCGTCGAGCGGCAGGGCGGTCACGCCGACGGACGTGCGCGGATGAGGGCCGAACGCGACGCCGACCACCTTGCTCGCTCCGTTCGCGACGAGATGCTGGTTGGAGAAGTTCGGTGCGCTCGCGACGTAGACGGTCATGCTCGCCACGTCGACGTCGTCGAGTCCTCCAAGGTGACGGTGCGCTGCGCTCAGCGCGTTCAAGGCGGCCAGTGCGGCCTGGTTCGTCCCGTCCTCCTCGGAGACCTCGTCTCCCACGCGCCCTCGGACCTGGAGTTCGTCGTCGACGAACGGGACCTGCCCGGAGAGGAAGACGAAGTCGCCGACGGTCTTCGCCGGGAGGTAGTCGGCTCGCGGCTCCGGAACCGCGGGAAGCACATACCCCGCGTCCATCAGGCGTCTGCCGACGACCGTGGATGCCTGAGGTGTGGAAGTCATTTCAATCGCCTCCGCGAAACATGACGTTATCTCATGTTAGTGCCACCCGGTGCCGTGACTGCGACGGTGGGTGGTTCGGTGATGGCCTCGCACGCGAATCCGGCCCGCCGGGCCGCCCTCGTGGGGCGATCCCGGCGGGCCGGTCAGGAGGCGGAAGCGGTCGTCAGCCGCGGCCCTGCTTGGCGTACGGGTTGAGCAGCGCGTCCTTGATCTCGTCGGGCACGCCCTCCTCGGTCGCCGAGGGGCCGTCGGCGGCGGGGAACGACTCGGTCATCGACATCGGCATGACGCTGTTGCGGTAGAAGTTGTTCGAGCCGAGCGAGGGCTTCCAGGTGTTGGGCTCCCAGTCGGGCACGTAGTTGCGGTAGCCGCCCGTGTTGAGCTCGATGCGGAGGGTCGATGGCTCGCGGTAGTAGAGGAAGTTCTGCTCGCCGATACCGTGGATCGAGGGACCGTACTCGATCGGCACGCCGTTCTCCATGAGGAGGTCGGCGGCGATGAGGAGCTCCTCGCGGGTGTCGACCCAGAACGCGTAGTGGTTGATGCGTCCGGCGCGGGTGGAGCCGTCGAGCACGACGCCGAGGTCGTGCGACTTCTCGTTCGTGGTGAGCACCGAGAACACCGAGATGGGCGCCTCGTCGAGCACCGTGCGGGCCATGATGCGGAAGCCCAGCACGTCGTTGTACCACTTCGCGAAGGCGTCGACGTCGCTCGTGGCGACCGTGACGTGATCGAGCTGGCGCGGAGCTCCGGCGATCCTGCTGCGCCGCGAGGGGCGGTCGGGGTAGATCGACGCGGCCTCGCTGTCGGTGTCGTGGTGGTGCTCGACGTCCCAGTGCAGGGTCATGCTGTGGCCCCACGGGCCGGTGAAGCGGTAGGCGCGGCCGATGTGCGGCACGTCGTCGACCCACTCGCCCTCGACGCCGGCGGCCTCGATGCGCTTCGCGGCCTCCTCGAGCGCCTCGGGGCTGGAGGTGCGCCAGGCCATCGTCGCGAGCGAGGGCTCGGCACCGGGCACGACCACGACCGAGTACGCGTAGTAGTCGCCCCAGCAGCGCAGGTAGACGGCACCGTCGACGCGGTCGACCACGGTGAGGCCCACCTGCTTCTCGTAGAACTCGACGGATGCCTCGACGTCGGGCGACGTGATGGCCACGTACGAGAGGTGGGAGAGCAAGCTGATCATCTTCGATCCTTTCCAGGGGGGCTCGGAACTTGCCCCAAACCCACTCTCGCGGGGAGGCGGTCATCAGGGAACCCGATTCTGACTATGCCGTGAATCGCTCGTGCTGATATGCAGACGGGGCGCCGGACCCATCGGTCCAGCGCCCCGTCCCATGCGCGGAGAAGCGGCTACTTCGTGCTGAACGCGGCGTCGAAGGCGGCGGCGGGCGGGGTGATCTCAGCGAGGGCGCGCACGAAGGCGAGCGCCTCGGGCGCCCCGATCAGCCGGTCCATGCCCGCGTCCTCCCACTCGACGCTCGTCGGGCCCTCGTAGCCGATCGCGTTGAGCGCGCGGAAGAGCGGCTCCCAGCGCACGGCGCCGTGGCCGGTGGAGACGAACGTCCACCCGCGCCGCGGGTTCGCCCACGCGAGGTGGGAGCCGAGCACGCCGTTGCGACCATCGAGGTTCGTGATCGATTCCTTCACGTGCACGTGGAAGATGTGCTCGGCGAAGTCGAGCACGAACGCGATGTAGTCCAACTGCTGCCAGACGAAATGCGAGGGGTCGAAGTTGAATCCGAAGCTCGGGCGGTGCCCGATCGCGTCGAGGGTGGCTTTCGCGGTCCAGTAGTCGTACGCGATCTCCGACGGGTGCACTTCGAGCGCGAAACGCACGCCCACCTCCTCGAACACGTCGAGGATCGGGTTCCAGCGGTCGGCGAAGTCCTGGTAGCCGCGGGCGATGAACGCGTCGGACGCCGGCGGGAACATCGCGACGGCCTTCCAGATCGACGATCCGGTGAAGCCGTTCACCGTCTTCACGCCCAGCTTCGCCGCCATGCGAGCGGTGTCCATGAGATCCTCCGCCGCCCGGCGACGCACGCCCTCGGGCTCGCCGTCGCCCCACACGCGGTCCGACAGGATGTCGCGGTGGCGCTCGTCGATCGGGTCGTCGCAGACGGCCTGTCCGGTGAGGTGGTTCGAGATCGCGAACACCGACAGGCCGTTGCGCTCGAGGATGTCGAGCCGCGACTGGACGTAGGCGGCGTCATCCCACCGCGAGACGTCGAGGTGATCACCCCAGCACGCGATCTCGAGGCCGTCGTAGCCCCACTCGCCGGCGAGCCGTGCGACCTCTTCGAACGGGAGGTCGGCCCACTGGCCGGTGAACAGGGTGATGGGTCGTGCCATTGCTCTCTCCTTCAGGTGGATGCCGGGACGCTCACGGCGACGCGAACCCAGGACGATTCGTTCTCGGCACTGCGCTCGACCGCGTCGAGCACGCGCTGCACCGAGAGGCCCTCCGCGAAGCTCGGGTGCGGGTCGCTTCCCTCGGCCACGGCAGTGACGAAGTCGACGACCTGGTGGCTGAAGCCGTGCTCGTAGCCGAGCATGTGGCCGGGCGGCCACCATGCCGCGACGTACGGATGCCGCGCCTCGGTGACGAGGATCTTCGTGAAGCCCTGGCGGTCGTCCGGCGTCGTCCGATCGTAGAACCGCAGGCTGTTGAGGTCTTCGAGGTCGAACGCGAGAGCGCCCATGTCGCCGGACACCTCGAGGGTCAGGGCGTTCTTGCGACCGGTGGCGAAACGGGTGGCCTCGAACGACACGAGCGCGCCGCTCGAGAGGCGACCGGTGAAGATCGCGACGTCGTCCACGGTGACTTCGCCGTACCCCTCGGCGGCCACGCCGGACAGGCCGGAACCCGAACCGAGCAGCGGCCGCTCCTTGACGATCGTGTCGATCGTGCCCGAGACGGCGTCGACGGTCTGCCCGGTGACGAACTGCGTCATGTCGATGATGTGCGCGCCGATGTCGCCCAGCGCGCCGGAACCGGCGTGCTCCTTCTGCAGCCGCCACGCGAGCGGCATCTGCGGGTCGACGAGCCAGTCCTGCCGGTACGCCGCGCGCACCTGCTGGACCGTGCCCACGACGCCTTCGGCGATGAGGTCGCGCAGGAAGGTCACCGCCGGCACGCGACGGTACGTGAAGCCCACCATGGCGCGGATGCCGCGGGCGGCGGCGCGGGCAGCGGCATCCGCCATCGCCTCGGCCTCGTCGACGGTGTTCGCGAGGGGCTTCTCGCACAGCACGTGCTTGCCGGCCTCGAGCGCGGCGATCGCGATCTCGGCGTGGGAGTCGCCGGGGGTGACGATGTCGACGAGGTCGATGTCGTCGCGCGCGATGACCTCGCGCCAGTCGGTGGCCGACTCGGCCCAGCCCCACTTCGCCGCGGCATCGGCCGTCGCCGTCGCGTTGCGGCCCACGACGACGGTCATCTCGATGTCGGCCGGCAGGTCGAACACGTGGGGCGCGGTGCGCCACCCCTGCGAGTGCGTCGCCCCCATGAAGCCGTGGCCGATCATGGCGACCCGCAGCACCGGCCGCTGAGCCTGTCGAACGGTCATGCCAGCACGACCTCGCGCTCGACCGGGACGCGGTTGGTGACGTACCGGCCGGGCCCGCCGTCGACGCCCGGCATGATCTGCATGTACAGCAGGCGCATCGTGAGCACGACCTCGACGGTGAGCTTCTCGCCCGCCGCCGGTGCATCGTCGAGGGAGATCACGACGTCGGGCCGGTCGGCGACGAACCAGAGCGTCTCCCACTGGTCGGGCAGCTCCTCGATGCGGTAGCTGCGGCCCTGGAGCTCGAAGCGCAGGCGGTCCTTGGGGACCTCCACGCCGTTGACGGATGCCGCGACGTCGTCGACGGCCGACAGCCAGAGGCTGCGGTACCAGGGGAGCTGGACCGAGACGGCGATGCCGTCGGCGGTGCGACGGACGTCCTGCTCGGAGAAGAGGGAATTGTGCGTGGCCATGATCGGTCCCTACTTGAAGGTGTCTGCGAAGGTGTCGTGCGCGACCGGCGGCACCGGTTCGAGCTGCTGCACCGTCGTGGGGCTGTACGGGTGGTTCGTGCTGGGCACCGGCTCATCGGCGGGCGGCATGAACACCGGCTTGCCGTCGTCGCCGAAGTACATGAGGTCGAGGTCGAAGGCGCCCTGGTTCTTCAGGCCGAAGCTGACCCAGTTCTCCTCGAAGGGCGCGCGGGCGAGCTCGTAGCAGCGGAACTTCCAGAACCTCCACTCGCCGTCCTGCTTGAGGAAGTCGATGGCGTACTTGCACCAGACCCAGTGCGCCCAGACCTTCTTGCCGAGGACCTCGTCCGGCGAGTACATGTCGGGGAACGCCTCGGCCACCGTCGGGTCGGTGAGTCCCGACTCGGTGCCGGCCATGAGCCAGACGCCCTTCGCGGTCTCGCCGTCGGCGGCGACCTCGATGACCGGGGTGGTGGTCGCGTGGAGGATGAGCTTGCCCTCGGGGCTCGGCCGGTCGCGGTGGTAGCGGGTCACGCTCTCCCACGTGGTGTACTGGCCGGCGTTCGTGTAGCGGGCCCGGATGCCGGGCGTGCCCTCGGCGACCCACAGCGGGATGATCTGCTCGTCCTGGAACGCGTTGTGCAGGTACATGTAGCGGTTGAAGAGGTTCTCGACCGCCCCGCGGTCGGCAGCGTGCTGCGCGAGTGCGCGCACGGCGCCCACCTCGTCGCGCAGCGCTGCCAGCTCGGCCTGGAGTTCGGCGATCTCAGACAACGGCCCGCGCCTTCACGGTGTCCTCGATCGCCTGACGCATGAGCGCGTGCTGCTTCTTGACGAGGTCGATCGGGTCGGATTCGCCGAGGTCGGAGAACGCGTGGCCCTCCCACTCGCTGGAGAGGTAGCCCTGGTACCCGCCCTCGACGAACTGGCGCACGATGCGCGGGATGTCCATCGCCGGCTCCTGCCCGGTCTCGTCGATGTCGTAGAACTTGGCGTGCACGTGGAAGATCTGCGGCATGATGTCGAGCCACTCCTCCGGCGGCACGAGCCCGTGCATGTTGAACGCGAGACGCGTGAACGGACCGAAGCGCAGGAAGTCGACGCCTTCGCCCGAGAGGTAGTCCTCGAACTTCTGGTTGCGCACGTGCATCGGCGTCGGCTCGTGCCAGATCTCGTCCATCACGGGGAAGTGCTTCTCGTCCATGCCCATCTGGCCGAGCGTGCGCAGCAGGGTCGGCGACAGGCTGTGCATCGTCGACGAGAAGTCGGCCGTGAAGCCGAGGCGCTCCGACTGCAGCTCGTCGTACATCTCGCGCATCTGCAGCACCTGCGGGTTGTTCGGTCCCGACGGCGCGTGGATCTCGTAGCCGAGGTACTGGTCGTACTTCTCGGCCAGCGGCAGGAGGCTGCGCAGCAGCTCCTTGCCGTGCGACCGGATGACGACCTTCTTGAAGCCGAGCGTGTGCGCGGTCTTCAGCTGGCGCGCCAGGAAGTCGTGCTCCTCGTCGGGCGTCATGTCGCGGTCCTTGCGGCGACCCATGTCGAGGTTCGTGCCGATGGCGCTGGGCTCGAGTTCGTAGCGGTCCATGCTGTCGCGCCAGATCGTGACGAACTCGTCGTCGACGTCGGGGTAGGTGCGCAGCATCTGGGCGATGTTGAACTCGATGCCCGGGCCGAGGCCGTGATCGGCCGCTGCCTTGATGAGGGTATCGGGCGTGTAGAGCCCCGCGGCGAACTCGGAGGTGAGCGAGTAGAGGGTGATCCCGAGCTTGATCCCGGTGCCGGCGATGCCGTTGTCTTCAGTCATTTCTGTGTCCCTGAGCTTGTCGAAGGGGGTCAGCCGCGGACGGGCTGCGCGAGGTGGGAATCGAGGATGCGGCGTGCTTCCGCGGCATCCGTGATCATGCGGGAGCCCGCCGCCTCGGCGGCCGAGCGCTGCACGGCCTGCTCGCCGCGGATGATGTCGAAGGGGCTCTGCCAGTGGTTCCAGTGCCAGCCCTCGTACTCGCTCGAGATCGCACCCGAGTAACCCTGCTCGACGAGCAGGCGCACGAGGTCGCGCACGGGAACCGAGGGCTCCTCCCCCGTCTCGTCGATGCCGAAGAACTTGCCGTGCACGTGCCGGATCCACGGCATGATCTCGAGCCAGTCGTCGACCCGGGCCGGGCCGAACAGGCCGGTGCCGTTGATGCCGAAGTCGATGCCGAGGTCGGGGCGGCCGTTCTGGGCGGCGAGGCCGATGAACGCGCCGAACCGCTGTCCGTGCTCGGCCTGGTCGGCGGGCGGGCCCTGCTCGTAGAACGTGTTCCACAGGTCGACCACCTTGGCGAGCAGCTCGTCCGACGCGCCACGACGGCGGTACGCCTCGAGCAGCGACGGGGCGAAGCCCGTGACGGTCGCGCCCCAGTCCATCGTGAAGCCGAGGAAGGGGGACCCGACCTGCTCGTACCGGTCGCGCAGCGCGAGGATGCGCGGGTGGGAGGCGTACTGGTCGGCGTGCACCTCGAGCGCGAGCGTCACGCCGTGCGCTTCGGCGATCGGGGCGAGCGCCTCCATCGAGTCGGGCGTGATCGAGATCTGCACGCGCGCGATCGGGAAGCCGAGCTGTGCCGCCGCCTTGATCTGCAGGGTCATGTACTCGATGAGCTCGTCCTGCGTGAGCAGGCGATCGCGATGGATGCCGATGTCGGCGTTCACCGCGAGCGACGTCGTGACCAGCCCGGTCTCCGCGACCAGGTCGCGGAACCAGCCGGCGTACGCGTCGTCGACGGCCGGGAAGCCGCGGAAGCTCGAGAAGCCGATGATCTCCAGTCCGGGGCCGTAGCCCTCGGCGGCGACCTTGCGGACCAATCCCTCGAGGTCGTACTCCCGGGCGTGGAAGGCGCGCGTGAAGCTGTAGAGCGTGACGCCCTGGATGGGGGTGCCGAGTGCGCGGGTCATGCCTGCACCGCCTTCATGGTCTTGCGGTCGTGCTCTTCGATGTGCAGCGTCTCGCCGTCGCCGATGATGATGTACGGGATGTAGAGCTTCAGGTCGACATCGACCTGGTGCTCGGCGTCATCCGCCTCGACGGGCAGGTCGCCCGACAGCACCGCGGAGTCGGTGGGGAACCACCACTCGCCGGTCTCGTCGACCAATTCGTCGAAGCCGAACTCGCGGCCGTTCATCTGCCAGCGCAGCGACTCCGTGGGCGCCTCGACCCCGTCGATGCGCAGCTTCGCACCGGCGATGCAGGACCCGGGGAGCGCCCGGTACCAGGGCAGGCGGACCTCGACGGCGGAGCGTGCGCCGGTGGTCGTGAGCGTTCCCTGCTCGATGATGCGATCGGGGATCACGAGAGCCTCCAGGTTCTGTGCCGACGCAGTCGGCGGGACATCTTTGTCATGGTTTCTACATCCTAAAGTCTGAATTCGACATAAGCAAGGAGCTAGACGGAACTCGCGAGTTCCTGCGCGATGGCCCGTGCGCCTCGGACCGCGAGCGCGACGCCGGTCAGCGTCGGGTTGCACGCCGTCGCCGTGGGGATCACGCCGTTGCCGGCGACGTACACCCCGGGTGCGGCCCAGACCTGGCTGTCGGGGCCGCAGACGCTGGAGCCGTCATCCGTCTCGCCCATGCGCACGGTGCCCTGGTAGTGCAGCGACGACCCGAGCGGCATCGTGAACGGCCGCTCGTCGAGTGGCTCGCCGACGGCCTTGCCCAGGCGCACGATCTCGTCGCCGGCCCGGGAGATGGTCTCGTGATCCTTCGGCGTGAGCGTGTAGTGGATCGTCATCGCGGGCATGCCGTAGGCGTCGGTTTCGGCCTCCGAGAACTCCACCCGGTCGGACTCCTGCAGGTCCTTCGCGCAGAAGAGCCCCAGGCCGACGATGGACCCGGGCGCGACCGGGTCGTCCTCGGCGAGCGGCACCGGCGAGGCGTCCAGCTGCATGATCTGCCCGTGGAAGGGCATGTCGTCGGTGAACGGGACCCAGCTGACGCCGGACTGTTCGCTCAACCCGGTGGCACCGGAGCTGTCGGCGGCATCGGCGACGACATCCCGGATCCGCGAAGCGAAGACGATCTGCGCCTGGTCGTTCAGGTAGCGCCCGAGCGCAGTCGGACGGATTCCGGACGCCCACAGCAACTGGGGCGTGCGCAGCGCATCGGCGGCGACCACGACGAAGTGAGCGCGCACGGCGTGCGTCTCGCCGGTGCGCCGGTCGGTGACCTCGACTCCCGCAGCTCGGCCGGCCTCGAGCAGCACCCGCGTGACGAGGCTCTCGTCGAACAGCGTGAAGTTCCCGTTCCCACGGGTCACGTCGCCGAGCACGACGTCCGATCCCGACCAGACGAGGCGGCCGTCGTCGCGACGGTGCACCGCGAGCGGCATCTTCTGCACGCGCGTCTCCGGTGAGCGGCCCTCGTCGATCGCGGCGACGAGGCGATCCCGCACGAGCTGCGCATACGGCGACGCGTCGAAGGCATCGCTGGTGACGCCCAGGAGCCGCTCGCCTTCGCCCAGCAGCTCGTCGAGGTCGGACAGGAAGGCGATGCGCTCGCTCCCGCCAGGTCGCGGACACGCGCCGGTCCAGTGCGCGGCCATGCCGCCGACGTTGCTCGACATCGCCGCCACGGGCAGCCCGTCTTCGCCCTCGACCTGGTAGCCCGTGTCGAGCAGGAACGTGCCGGGGCGGCCCCGACGCTCTCCGCTCTTGACGGCACCGGGGTTGGCGACCGTCGCCGCCCCCGCCCCAGGGCCGGCGGACAGTTCCTGTGCTCGAGCCCGCTCCGCCGGATCGGCGATGTTCTTCACGTGCGCCCCGGGAGGGTCGGACACGGTCGGGCCGACCTCGAACATCGCGATGGTCGCGCCGGGTGCCTGCTCGCTCAGGACCCGGGCGTAGGTCGCGCCCGCCGGTCCGCTGCCGACGATCGCGACGTCGACCGCCTCGGGGTAGGTCCGCACGCTCATGCGTCGGCCGCGAGCTTCTGGATGAGCTTCACCGACTCGGCCGACGCCGTCGTCGGGTAGTACTCGAGGCCGATCGGGCCGTCGTAGCCCGACCCCCGCAGCAGCGCGAGGGAGGCCGGCCAGTCGATCGACCCGCTCCCGGGCTCGCCGCGTCCGGGGGCGTCGGCGAGCTGCACGTAGCGGATGAGATCGCCAGCGTTCGCGAGTTCGGCCGCGACATCCTCGCCCTCGACGGTCGAGTGGTACAGGTCGTAGAGCACGCCGAAGAACGGCGAGTCGACGCCGCGCGCGACGTACACCGCCTCACTCGTGCGATCGAGCAGCGACCCCGGGTGGTCGACGCGCACGTTGACCGGTTCGAGCACGAGGGTGATGCCCGAGCCGTCGATCTGCGCGACGGCCTTCTGGTAGATCTCGATGAGCTTGTCGAGCTGCACCTGGCGCTTCCAGCCGCCGAACCCGGTGCCGCTGCCCACGACGATGCGGGGCGTACCGAGCTCGTGCGCGATCTCCACGCCCTCGTCGAGCTTGCGGAAGAACTCCGAGTGATCCCACGGCGGGATCATGAACTGCGTGCGCGGCTCGGCGAGCTGGGCGGTCAGCTGGGTTCCGGTCTCCTCGAGCGCGGCCTTGAGCGCGGGCAGGTCCTTGGGGGTCGACGGCGCGTCGACCCCGGTCGGCCCCCACATCTCGACGGCGGTGAAGCCGGATGCCGCAGCCGCGCGCACGCGGTCGTGATAGTCGCCGGCCTCGGTGAAGAGGAGTTCGATGTTGGGTGCGAGCTGGTACATGGAGGCGTCCTTCGGTGGTCAGAACATCGGATGGTCGTGGGCGGCATGCACGGGGACCTGTTGCAGCACGTCCCAGTGCTCGACGATCCGGCCGTCCTCGAATCGGTAGATGTCCGCGACCGCGGCGTCGGGAGCGCCGGGGCGGGAGGCTTTGACGTGCACCATCGCGAGATCGCCGTCGACGAGGATGCGCTGCACCTCGAACCGGGCGTCCGGCGAGCCGTCGAACTTCGGCGTCAGCATCGCGATCGCCGCCGCCGGGCCGTCGCCGATGGTCGGGTTGTGCTGGCGGTAGTCGTCCGCGACGAGCTCGGCGAAGGCATCCGCCACCCGCTTCCGGGTATAGAACAGCTCCACGAACCGCTCGAAGGCGGCCCGGTTGTCGGTGCTCATCTGCCGGTCAGCCCTTCAGCCCGCCGGCGAAGCCCTGGATGAACCGCTTCTGGGCGAACATGTAGAACAGCAGGATCGGGATCATCGAGATGATCACGACGGCGAAGATCTTGTTCCACGCCGAGACGAGCCCGCCGACGTACGTGTACATCGCGACGGGCAGCGTCTGCGTCTCCGAGCCGCCGAGGAAGATCAGCGAGTTGAAGAAGTCGTTCCAGACGATGAGGCCCGCGAGGATCGCGACCGTTCCCGTCGCGGGCGACATGAGCGGCAGCACGACCCGGAAGAAGGTCTGCGTCGGCGTGGCCCCGTCGATGACCGCGGCCTCCTCGTATTCGGTCGTCATGCCCCGGAAGAAGCTCGCATAGAGGAACACGGAGAGCGGAAGCAGGATGCCGATCCACAGCAGGATCATGCCGAGCGCATTGCCCGTGAGCCCGACGGTGCGCGCGCCGATGTAGAGCGGCACCGTGCCGAGCTGGGCGGGCAGGATGATCGCGATGAGCACGAGGTAGTAGGTGAGGGTGCTCCACGTGCGGGTGCGGCGCGCGATGACGTAGGCGGCGATCGAGCCGAGCAGCACGAGGCCGAAGATCGCCCCGGCCGTGATGATGACGCTGTTGACGATGCTCATCGGGATGCTGTTGCGGCCCGTGGTGGTGAGCACCTCGACGAACGCGCCGAAGTCGACCGTGGTCGGCGGCGCGATCGCGCTCGTGGTCAGCGCCTCCTGGTCGGTCTTGAGCGAGGTGACGACGAGGATGTAGAGCGGCAGCAGGCCGATGAGCGTGACGAGCCAGACGAGCAGTTCCCGGAACGCGGTGAGCTTGGTATAGCGGAACATGGCGTCAGTCCTTCCCGAGCGAGCGGTCGCGCGTCACGTACTGCTGCAGGATCGCGAACGCGAGGATGATCACGGTGAGCACGAGCGCGAGCGCCGACCCGAAGCCGAACTGCCCGAGCGAGAACGCCTGCTTGTACACCTCGGTCGCCAGGGTCTCGGTCGCCCCCGCTGGACCGCCGGCCGTGAGGGCCAGGATCTGGTCGAAGATGCGCAGGCCCTGGATGATGCCGAGCGTGGTCGCGATCGCGATCGACGGGCGGATGGCGGGCACGGTGACGTGCCAGAACCGGCCCCAGATGCCCGCGCCGTCGAGCGCCGCGGCCTCCTCGACCTCGACGGGCACGCTCGCGAGGCCCGCGAGGTAGATCACCATCGTGAAGCCGGTCTGCTGCCAGACGACGGTGATCAGGATCGCCCAGATCGACCAGGTCGGGTCGGCCAGCCAGACCTTCTGCAGCTCCTCGAGGCCGAGGAAGCCGAGCAGGCCGTTGAGGGGCCCGTTGAACTGGAAGATGAACTTCCAGACGTAGGCCACCGCGAGGGGGCTCAGCACCACCGGCATGAACAGGAGGGTGCGCAGGAGGTAACGCGTCTTGAGCATGCGGTTGATCGCGAGTGCGTAGAGCAGCCCGAAGACGTTCGTGAGGATCACCGAGGCGAACGCGAGGAAGAGCGTGTTCCAGACGGCGCCGAGCAGCAGCGGATCCTGGAAGATGCGGACGAAGTTGTCGAGGCCGACGAAGTCCCAATCGCCCAGGCCGGTCCAGTTCGTGAAGGCGAAGAAGCCGCCCGTGAGCGTCGCGACGTAGTGCACGCCGATCACGAGGGCGATCGCCGGAAGGGCCCACCACCAGTGGCCGAACGTGATCAGGGGCTTGCGGCCCCTGCGACGTGGCGGCGGCGTGTTCCGTGCGTCGGGCGGCACGGTGATGGAGCGGGTGCTCTCCTGCATCGTCACGGTCATTCTGCTTCCTGACATCGTCGTCACGCGCTCCACTGGCATTCGAAGGCGCACGGCTACTCTCCCACGCTTGCGTCTAAAACACACATTAGTTGTCGCGATATCGCGTATAAGTACGGGGGGCCGTGGGCCGAGGCATCCGACTGGAAGGATTCAACGTTATGAGCGAGCACCCGTCGACGACGCCGTGGCCGGACTCCGATCCGCTGTGGGACGCCTTCATCGACCCGCCCGACGAGGCCCGCCCCCGCGTGTGGTGGCACTGGATGGACGGGAACGTCGACCCCGCGGGCATCGTGCGCGACCTCGAGTGGCTGCACGGCGTCGGCGTGCGCGGCGTGCAGCTGTTCGACGGGGGCATGGGCGGTCCGCTCGTCGTGCCCGAGGCCATCCGCCCCGGCTCCGAAGCCTGGGCGGAGGCAGTCGGCACGGCGGTAGGCACCGCGTCGGAGCTCGAGATGGAGCTCGCGGTCGCGACCTCATCCGGCTGGAGCGCAGCAGGCGGACCGTGGGTCGAACCGGTCGACGCGATGAAGAAGGTGGTCTGGTCGCAGACCCCGGTCGTCGGCGGCGGCGCGGTCGAGACCGCCCTGACCCCGTTGCCCGACGTGCCGGGGCTCTACCAGGACTGCCCGCGCTGGGGCGGGGGTGACGACGTCGCGCGCTTCGCCGCGGACTGGCGCGTGCTCGCCTTCCCGGCGGATGCCGCGCGCGAGCCCCTCGTTCCCGCCGAGGTCCACGCCTCGTCCCGGATCGGGGACTGGTCCTGCCTGACGGACGGATCGTTCGCCAGCACTCTCTCGCTCCCCCGCGATCCCGACGCCTGGTCGGCGGCGTGGGTCGAACAGGAGTTCGCGCAGCCCACCACCGTGCGCTCGGTCGTCGTGGGCCTGCCCGGACCACGCGGATTCGGCGCGGCCCCGCCGCCCACGGCGGTGCTGCAGGCGAGCGATGACGGCATCGGGTATCAGGACATCGTTGAACTCCCACCCAGCACGGTTCCGGCGCGCACCGCGAGCTTCCCCGCCGTCACCGCACGTCGATTCCGCGTGGTGCTGTCGGGCGCCTCGGCCGACGACGCCCTGCCGCCGATCGCCGACGGGGTGCGCGTTCCGCCGGTGCTGCGCAAGGCCGACAGCTTCCTCCTGTCGGAGTTCGCCCTGCGCACGGCCGGCCGTGTGGCCGACGCCGAGGTCAAGGCGGGGTTCGGTGCGGCGCCCGACTACTTCGCGGTGGAGTCGGACCCTCGCGTCGGCGTCGGCGTCGTCGAGGCATCCGCGGTACTCGACCTCACCGACCACGTTCGCGACGGCGTGCTGCGCTGGGACGCCCCGCCCGGCTCCTGGAGCGTGCTGCGCCTCGGCGCGTCGCTCACGGGGCAGACCAACGGCCCCGCGCCGGCGGATGCGACGGGGCTCGAGGTCGACAAGCTCGACGGCGAGCGCGTCAGCACGTACCTCGACGTGCACCTCTCGCGATTCGGCGGCGGCTTCGGCGCGCTGCTCAGCGACAGCATCGAGGCGGGCTCGCAGAACTGGACCGAGCGGATCCTCGAGCACTTCGCGCGCCTGCGCGGCTACGACGCCGGTCCATGGCTCCCGGCGCTCGCGGGGATCCTCGTCGGCTCGCCCGAGGCATCCGATCGATTCCTCTACGACTATCGCCGCACCGTCGCCGAGCTGCTCGCGGCCGAGTACTACGGAACACTCGCCGCAGAAGCGCATGGGCGCGGCATGACCTACTACGCCGAGGCGCTCGAAGACGGCCGCCCGCAACTCGGCGACGACCTCGCGATGCGCTCGCACGCCGACGTGCCGATGGGCGCGATGTGGACGTTCGACCCCGAAGCGGGTCCGGCGCCCACCTACCTCGCCGACCTCAAGGGCGCCGCATCGGTCGCGCACGTGCACGGCAGGCGCTGGGTCGGCGCCGAGGCCTTCACGTCCTTCGACCGGCCATGGGCCTCGTCGCCGCGCTCGCTCAAGCACGTCGCCGACCTGCAGCTCGCGCTCGGCGTGACCCGGTTCTGCATCCACACCTCGCCGCACCAGCCGATCGCGGCTCCGCCGCCCGGCATCGCCCTCGCGCCGTTCCTCGGGCAGGCGTTCACGATCAACGAGACCTGGTCGGGGATGGCACGGCCGTGGATCGACTACCTGGCGCGCTGCTCGGCCGTGCTCAGCGGCGGCTCGCCGGCGGTCGACGTCGCGGTCTTCGTCGGCGAGGAAGCACCCGTCACCGGGCTGTTCGCTCGCGAGATCGACACGACCGTTCCACCCGGGTTCGACTTCGACTACGTCGGGGCCGACGCGCTCGCGGACGTGCTGCGCGTCGAGGACGGCCGACTCGTCGCGCACGGGGCGAGCTACCGGGCGCTGGTGCTCGGAGGCTCGAGCCGACGGATGACCCTGCCGACGCTGCTCGCGATCGAGCGCCTGCTCGACCTGGGTGCCACGGTCATCGGGAATCGGCCCGAGGGCTCGCCGTCGCTCGCCGACGACCCACGGGTCGTCGACGAGGTGTGCGAGCGCATCTGGTCGGGCGCGCGGGCGAGCGGCGCGGTCCTCGCGACCGCGGACGTCGCCTCGGCCCTGCGCGAGCTCGGGATGCGGCCGTCGCTCGAGGTGACGGGCGCGCCGGTGCGCCGGATCTCGCGTCGCATCGACGGCCGGCTCGTGACCTTCCTGGCCAACCCGTCGAGCGAGCCGGTGGAGCTGGTGGTCTCGATGTGGGAGCCGACGGAACCCCTCGTCGCATGGGACCCGGTCCGGCTCGTGGCCGAACCGCTCCGCGTCGTCGGGCGCGGTGATTACGTAGTGGCGCTGCCGGCCTTCGGCTCGGTGTTCATCCTGCCCTCGGCCCACGCCCCGGCGCCCACCATGCTCGAGCAGCGCGTGGAGGTGACGGGCGACTGGGAGTGCACGGTCGGCGGCTCGCCGACGACGGCGATGCCGGGGCATCCGCGGTTCTGGACCGAGCTCGACGACGCGTCGCGGGCCTTCTCGGGGATCGGCCGCTACCGGCTCGCGTTCGCGCTGACGGAAGCGCAGGCGGCAGCGGATCGACTCCTGCTCGACCTCGGCACCGTGCGCGACCTCGCGCGCGTGACGCTCAACGGGGTCGACTGCGGCGTCGCGTGGACGGCGCCGTTCGTGGTCGACGTCACCCGGGCGGTACGGCCCGGCCGGAACGTCCTCGACGTGGAGGTGGCCACGCCGTGGCGGAACCGCCTGATCGCCGAAGCCGCCGCGCCGACCGGGGAGGTGTTCGCGCCGATGACCGCGGTGTTCGATGCGACCGCGGAGCCGATGCCCGCGGGCCTGGCCGGGCCCGTCGCGCTCAGTGCCGCGGTCCGCGCTTCGGCCGAGTGAGTGAGAGTCAGCGGATCAGCGGGGCTATTGCCTCGCATAATCAATACTAATGTCGGAATCAGGCGAATGTGTGACAGGCTGACTCTGCGGCCAGCGGCCGAGCCAGCACCCAACGGCTGGCGACAACGACGTCACGAAAGGCTCGACATGTCACAGCACCCCGCTTCGCGGCCCATCCGATGGGCGGCACTCCTCGCCGTACCCGTCACCGGGGCCCTGGTCCTCGCCGGCTGTTCCTCCGGCGGCGGCGGCGGCAACAGCACGGACGGCGCGGCTGAAGGCTTCAGCATCATGGTCGCCCAGGCCAACGATGCCGACGACTTCTACGCTCAGACGGCGAAGAAGTACACCGACGAGACCGGCGTCCCGATCGAGGTCATCCCCTACCCCTCCGACGCCTACAACACGCAGGTGACGACGCAGCTGCAGGCCGGCAACGCCGCCGACGTCATGATCCTGAGCCCCGGAACGGGCCAGGCCATCTCGGTCGTCACCCTGGCGGACGCAGGGTTCCTCGCCCCGCTCGGTGGCGACACGGCATCGGTCATCCCCGACGGCACCGAAGTGCTCTACGGCTCGGACGGCAAGATCTACGGGCAGCCCACCGCGCTGGCCCCCGTGGGACTGATCTGGAACGGCGCCGGCGCCGGCGAGGTCGGAATCGACGAATACCCCTCGACGTACGAAGACCTCCTCGCCGCGTGCAAGACGGCGCGCGATGGTGGGAAGTCGTTCATGGTCCTGGCGGGCGCGATGCCGCCCAATACCGGACTGCTCAGCCAGATCATCTCTGCGACTCGGGTGTACCAGGAGACTCCGGACTGGAACGAGCAGCGCGCAGCCGGCGACGTCACCTTCGCCGACAGCGACGGCTGGAAGGAGACGCTCCAGGACATCATCGACATGAAGGACGGTGGGTGCTACCAGGATGGAGTCGAGGGTGGAACGTTCGACAACATCACCGCCGGCATCGGCGGCGGCACGTCGCTGACCGCAGCCGTTCCCGGCTCTGCGGCGGCATCGATCGGCGGCGCAACGGGTCTCGACATCACCGTGCAGGCCTTCCCGCCCGCAGACGGCCAGAAGGCGTTCACGCTCGCCTCGGCGAACTACGCGTGGTCGGTCAACGCGAAGGCCGACGAGGCCAAGCAGAAGTCCATCCAGGCCTTCCTCGACTGGGTGGGCTCGCCGGAGGAGTCGAAGGCGTTCGCCGACCTGTCGGGCCTGGTCCCGATCTCGGGAGTGACCGCTGCCGACCTGCTGCCCAGCTACGAGCCCATCGGCGACCTCCTCGAGAACGGCGACTTCACGCCGCTTCCGCTCGAGACCTGGCCGAACCCGGCCGTCTACGACGCACTCGGCGTCGGCGTGCAGGGCCTGCTGACCGGCCAGAAGACGGTCGACCAGGTCCTGCAGGACATGGACGCGGCCTGGGGCGAGTAGCCCACCCTCGAGTGCGGCCGTCCGGGAATCCCGGGCGGCCGCACTCGTCTGTTCCACGGCCCAGAACGAATGACGATCGGCATCCGATGACCACTCCGACCCCCGAACGACTCCTGGCCCGCATGAGCTGGGCGGACAAGCTCGCGCAGCTCCAGATCATCTGGCGCCCCGGCGAGCAGGACGCGCTGGCCCTCGCCCGTGGCGGGATCGGGGCGCTGTTCTGGCCGCAGAGCGCGGAGCGCACCAACGCCCTGCAGCGTGCTGCGGTCGAGGAGAGTCCGCACGGGATCCCGCTCCTGATCGGGCTCGACGTCATCCACGGCCAGTTCACCATCTTCCCCACCCCGCTCGCGCAGGCGGCCAGCTTCGACGTGACCGTCGCCGAGGCCGACGCCCGCGTCTCGGCGGCCGAGGCGCGCTCGGGCGGGGTGAACTGGACGTTCTCCCCCATGGTCGACGTGACCCGCGACCCGCGCTGGGGTCGCGTCGTCGAGGGCTTCGGCGAGGACCCGCTCGTGGCGTCCGCCTTCGGCGCGGCCAAGGTCGGCGCCTATCAGGGCGCCGACCTGCGCAGCCCCGACGCGCTCGCCTCGTGCCTCAAGCACTTCGTCGCCTACGGCGCCGCCGAAGCGGGGCGGGACTACAACACGACGGATGTCTCGTGGCGCCGGCTGCGCGAGACGTACCTCGAGCCGTTCCGGCGCGGGGTCGCCGCGGGGGCCGCGAGCGTGATGGCCGCGTTCAACTCGCTCAACGGAACGCCCATGCACGCGAACCGGCGGCTGCTCACCGACGTGCTCACCCGCGAGTACAGGTTCGACGGGGTCGTGGTCGGCGACGCGGAGGGCGTCGCCCAACTCGTGCCGCACGGGGTCGCCGCCGACGAGGCCGACGCAGTGCGGCGATCGCTGGCGGCGGGCCTGGATGTGGTGATGGGCGGCCCGGAGCTCGCTCACGATGGCGTGGCGCTGCTCGAACCGTCCCAGGTCGACGCGGCACGGATCGACGACGCCGTGCTGCGCGTGCTGCGGCTGAAGGCGGCACTGGGGCTCTTCGAGAACCCCTACGCGGATGTCGCGACCGAGCGCACCGCTCCGACCCCCGAGACGCTGCGCGCCGCCCAGGATGCCGCGGAGCGGTGCGTCGTGCTGCTGAAGAACGACGACGCGCTCCTCCCGGTGCCCGACGCTCCGCGACGCATCCTGCTCACCGGACCGTACGCGACCAGTACCGATCACCTCGGCGCGTGGGTGCAGCACTTCGGCGCCCCGGCGGGCACGCTCGACGACGCGCTGCGCGCACAACTCCCGGCGGCGACGTGGACGACCGCAGCGGGCGCCGACTTCCTCGAACCGTCGGACGACCGGATCGCCGAGGCCACGGCGCTCGCACGCGAGCACGACCTCGTCATCGTGGCCGTCGGCGAGCCGAGCTCGATCTCGGGCGAGGCGAGCTCCCGCGCCGACATCCGCCTCCCCGGCGACCAGGAGCGACTCATCCACGCCATCGCCGACACCGGCGTGCCGTTCGTCGTGCTGCTGGCGACGGGCCGGCCCCTCGTCGTCGAGGACTGGATCGACCGCGCGCCCGCGGTGCTGCTCACGTGGCACCTGGGCACCCGGGGCCCCGAGGCCATCGCCCGCGTCGTGGCCGGCGCGGTGAACCCGGGCGGGCGCGTGCCGATGACCTTCCCCCGCGCGGTGGGGCAGATCCCGATCCATCACGACCATGAGAACACGGGCCGCCCCGCGCGCACCGGGGGCTCGCTTGCGGCGAAGCGCTGGGACGTGGGCCTGCAGGGTCCGAACAACCTCGACGACGAGTACACCTCGAAGTTCCTCGACCTCGAGCTCGGCCCGCGGTTCGCGTTCGGGCACGGACTCGGCTACACCGAGTTCCGCATGGGGGAGGCAACCGTCTCGAGCCCGCGCATCACCCGCGACGAGCTGCGCCGCGGCACGCACATCATCGTGACGGCGACCGTGCGCAACGTCGGCCGACGCGACGGCGACGACGTGGTCTTCGCCCACCTCGCGGATCCGGTCGCGTCGATCGCCCAACCGGTGCAGCGCCTGCGCGGATTCGCTCGCGTGCACGTCCCGGTCGGCGCCTCGGTGCGGGTCGCGTTCGAACTGGGCTGGGACGAGCTGGGCTTCTGGAACGACGACGACGAGTACCTCGTCGAGACCGGTGGACTCGTCGTCACCGTCACCGACGGAACCGGCTCCGTCGCGCTCCCCATCGAGATCATCGACTGAGGCGCGGGCGCACGCCGCGTCGGGGCCGAGCGCGGCTCGGGCCCTCCCGCGTCAGTCCGGTAGCGGCCGGTAGCGGAAGTCCCGGAACCGAGCACTGCCGACCCCTGTCGCGTAGAGCGCGGGCCGCAGGCTCAGCAGGTCGCCCACCGTGTTCGCGTGGTAGCCCGAGGTCTCGTAGCGCACGCCATGTCGGATCCAGTCGCCGCCCGGCAGCCGGTACCAGCCCGTGACGATGTGCTCCTCGTTGCGGATGCGCAGGGTGATCCGATCGGCGGATGCCACCGGCTCGCGCCAGTGGGTTCGGATGCCGCCGGAGTAGCTCAGCATCCGCTCGCCGTCGATGCCCATGCCGCAGAAGAGCCGATTGTTGAAGAAGAGCAGCAGCCCCGCCTCCGCTCCGCGGTCGAGCTCCACGTCGACCTCGATCTCGTACGAGTGATCGCCAGTGAGGATGGCGAGCGGTGAGGTGTCGGCGGGGGTGCTGCCCTTGGCCGACATCCGCAGGCCGTCATCGACCGACAGGCGCTCGGCTTCGCCGGGCGAGGGCGCGTGGAACGCCCACCGCTCCCCCAGGCGCAGGGTCGAGAAGTCGTCGTGGAACCCCGGCGACGGATGCTGCGCCGCCGCGCCGGCGGGCGCCTCGAGCTCCCCGCCGGGATCGACGATCGTCGTCTCCGGCCAGTCGTCGTCAGTCCACCGGATCGGCTCGAGCAGGATCTGCCGCCCCAGCGTGCGGAACCCGTGCTCGTACCCGTGCGAGACCATCCACCAGTCGTCGCCGGCGGGCCCCGGCACGAGCGTGGCGTGCCCGCGCGACCACCACCGCTCCGCGGCATCCTTCGTGCGGGCGATGGGGTTGCCCTGGTGGTTCTCCCACGGCCCATGGATCGACCGCGAGCGCGCGACGATCACCATGTGCCCGGTGGGCGGCCCGGCAGTGCCGCCCACTGCGCTCACCAGGTAGAACCACTCGCCGCGCCGGAACAGCTTCGGTCCCTCGAGGGCGTACGCCTCGGTGACCCACTCGTCGGGGTACCGCCAGCCGTCGTAGACCTGCTCGAGTTCGCCGACGGTCGAGTGCCCGTCGTCGGCAAGCGCGATGCGACGGATGCCGCTGACGAAGAGGTAGCGTCGGCCGTCCTCTCCCACGACGTGGCCCGGGTCGATCGCCCCGCGGATGCCGAGGTCGATCGGCGCCGACCACGGCCCCCGCATCGAGTCCGCGTACACGACGAAGATGGAGGCGTCGGTCAAGGTCGACCACGACGTCGGGATGAACGGGATGTAGATGAAGTAGCGACCGTCGTGCTCGGCGATGTCGACCGCGAAGGTGCTCCCGAGCGGTTCGGGCAGCGCCGAGCCCTCGTACGTCCAGTTCACGAGGTCGGAAGACCGGTAGAGCGGGAGGCCGGGGGCCGACTCGAACGACGAGTAGGTCATCCAGTACTCGTCGCCGACCTTGATGACGGCGGGGTCGGGGCGATCGCCGGGCAGGACCGGGTTGACGAAGGTCGTGTCGGTCGTGGTCATCTCGCGGCACCGACTTCCCGGCTGCCGACGACGGGCAGCGACGCCGCACTGCCCTGCGCCCGGGCGATCCACGAGGCCACGGCTGGGGATCCGGCGAATCGATCGGCGATCCGCAGGTACCCCGACGGGCTGGGATGCAGCCCGTCGGGGAGCTCGGCGAGGTCGTCCGGACCGAAGAGCTCCAGCCCGTCGAGGTACACGATTGCGGGGTCGTCCACCGACCGCGACGCGACGACCTCCCGCAGGATCTCCCGCACCGATCGCAACGTGAGCGGTGGTTCGAACAAGTCGGGTGCCGTGCTCGGCGTTCCTCGACGCTCGCCCGTCACCGGGTCGGTGACGGTGGGCCCCGGCGTGTCCTCGTGCATCGGGCAGAGGATCGGCGAGATCACGAGGATCGGCGTGGTGGGCGCGCCGTCGCGGATCGTGTCGAGGAAGCCGTGCACGGCGGGAATGAAGGTCCGCCGCTTCATGGTGTCGCCGCCGACGATGTTGATGCCGATCTTGAGACTGAACAGGTCGGCGCCGGAGTCCCTCATCGCCCGCGCGGTGAAGGGATCGAGGTGGGCGTTCGCGGCGAACCCGAGATTGGTGAGGTCGAGACCCAGCCGGTCCGCCGCGGCCACCGGCCACACCCCGCGCGGCGTCGTCGCCTCGATGCAGTGGCTGATCGAGCTGCCGTGGTGCCACCACCGGAGTTGCTCCAGGGACTCCGCCGGCGCGAGGGGCGCGTCGGCGCGCACGTCGCGGATCTCGACGGTGTCGGTCTGCGGAAGCCACACCACGACCCGCCGCGCTTCGCCGCCGGCTCCGCCCAGCTCGAAGCGCACGACTGCGGGCTCCCCCGTCTCGAACCGAGGGCCGCCGGGATACCCCAGGTAGTGGCGCGACCCACCCGTCGTGCGCACGTCGTCCACGGGCCGGCCGTCGACGGTCGCGGAGAACACCGCGGATCGCTCCTCGTCGGGCGCCCAGGGCAGGAACAGGCCGGTCGTCTGCACGGTCAGCTCGATCCACGTCGCCGCGGTCCGGAACTCGCAGCGCACACCCGAGGCCTGAGCGGAGGCGACGCTCATCCAGTCCGAGTCGAATCGTGCCCGCGCGCTCACGGGGAGGCGCAGCGGCGTCAGACCGGTCGGACTCGACTCGATGTCGACGTTGCCGTGCAGGCTCGCGCGGATCAGTTCGGTGATGCCCTGTCTCATGTCACTCCCGCGCCAGCAGCCAGTCCGCGACCGCCGCGATCGTGCGCGCCGCGGTCGGGTCGGACGGCTCGTCGATGTGCCCATGCCGCGCGCCCGGCTCGAGGTGCACCGCGACGTCGGCTCCGGCCCGCTCGAGCGTGGCTGCGAACGCCTCGCCCGACGGCCGCAGCTCGTCGTGCTCGCACACCACGATGAGCGTCGGCGGGAATCCGTGGCCGTCGTCGAGGCCCGCGAACGCCTGCGGATCGGCCAGCGTCTCCGTGGATCCGGCGAAGTTCAGCGACAGCTGACCGCTCGGCGACGAGAGGTCGAGCTCCGCCGAGGCGGCCGGGCCGTTCGGGTGGACCAACGGGTACACCAGCACCAGCCCGCCCGGCAGGGGCTCGCCCGCGTCGCGAAGCCTCGTCACCGCGCCCGCCGCGAGGGTCGCTCCCGCGCTCGCGCCGCCCAGCAACAGCGAGGCCGCGTCGACCCCGAGCAGTTCGCCGGCGGCGTTCCGCGCCCACCGCCATGCCGCCAGCACGTCGTCGGAGGGCACGGGGTAGTGGGCGTCGCCCAGGCACTTCGTGTAGTCGACGGCGACCACCGGAATGCCCCGCGCCGCGAGCTCCCGGGCGACCCAGTTGGACTCGGGCATGTCGAGGTGGCCGCCGATGAAGGCGCCCCCGTGCACCCACACGAGCGCACGCCCGGCCGGGGTCGCGGCGGCGTCCCGGTATCGGCGCACCGGGACGGGACCGTGCGGTCCCTCCACGATGTCGTCGACCGTCCCGACCCCCGCGAGATGCGGGAAGCGCCGGACGAGGGACGCCGTGTCGATGTCGGGCCGCGGGTCGGCCGGCTCGCCGTGCTCGGCCAGCCACCGGATGGCGTCGGGCACGGGCATGCGCCGGAAATCGGGCAGGCCCGCGACATCCGCCTCGAGTGCGTCGGTCTGGCTCATCGGACGATTCCTTTCTGCGTGGCGATCACGGCGGACGCATCCTCGTGCACGGTGCACCTCCTGTTTCGGTTCTGCCGGGTCATCGGTTCAGCTCGCCAGCGAGAGCACGCGGACCCGCGCGGCGCCGACGCGGTCCAGGGGAAGGATCCGGAGACGCTCGTCGCCGTTCAGGATCCGTGTCGACTGCCACTGTCCGCTGTGATGCGATCCGGCCTCGACGTGATCCCACTCCACGATCCGTCCGTCCCGGGAGAAGTCGAGGGACGCGTTCTGGCCCACGATGTGGAATCGGTCGTCTCCCAGCGCGACGACGAGGACGAAGGCCCGCGCATCCGCCGGGTTCGGGAACGCATCCTCGGCCTCGGTCTCGCTCGGTGGTATGGGTGGCGGCGGCGGACCCTCAACTCCAATGTCCAGGAGCATGCGCGTGAACAGCTCCTGCGTGTTGCGCGCGGTGAGGGTGTACTCGCCGAGCACGACGTGCGCCTCGCCCTCCCCCGGCTCGAGGACGACGCAGGCGATCCGCGACTCACGCTGGGCAGCGGTGATGAGTTCGGTCATGCCGACGAGCTCGGTGTACAGCTGCGACACCCGATTGCCCGGGCGGGCGTCCTCCACGCCGAACACCGACCAACCGATGGCCGCATGCCCACCGAACGCGCGCGCCGCCTCGGCCGCCCGGTACCGGCTCTCCGGGACGATGAGGGGGTTGTCGCCCATGGTGTACCACCGCATCGCCTCGGCCGAGTCATCCAGGTAGATGTCCGGACCGATCAGGCCGATCGATGGTGCCGCGGCCTGCCAGATGTCGAGCACCCGCCAGCCCGGGCCGCCGCTCGGATACAGGCCCGCCTGTTCCTGACCCGGCTGCGGCCCGATCCACGAGTTCACGTAGAGCGGGACGGGATGCGCCGCCGCCCCTCGGGCCGCGACGGCGTCGACGTACGTGCCGAACGCCCAGGCCATGAAGACCTCGTCGGCTTCCCACCCTGTCCCGAACAGCTCCGGCCAGGTCCCGTGCGCCGGCCGGCCCCGTGCGGCCCACAGCGTCGATGCCGCGAACCCCGCCGCCCGGTCGGACGTCAGGTGACGGAGCAGCGCCTCGGGGACATCGCGCTGCCATTCCGCCTCTGCGAGCGACGAGCGGTCACGGCTGTCCGCCAGGAGGCCCACCTCGTTCTCCACCTGCACCAAGGGGACCACACCGGTGACGTCGGCTTCGGCGAGGTGCCGCATGAATGCGGCGAAGGCGCGCGCGTCCGCCTCACGCAGCTCCTCGCCGAACACCGAGAGGGTCGGTCGCCGCATCGCCCCTGCGTAGGTGAACGCCGGCCGCGCGCCCTCGTTCGCCACTGCGCGAGGGAATCGTTCCGTGTCGGCCCGCACCCACCTCGGAGCGTAGGTGGAGTGGGCGTTCTTGAACGCACCGAACCAGAGGGGGACCCACATGAGACCGTGTCGACGTGCCTCGGCGAGCATCACATCGACGAGGGCGAAGTCGAATCGCCCCTCCTCCGGCTCCAGCAGGGCCCAGTCCACGGGAGCGAAGACGGTGTTCGAACCGATTTCGGCGGCTCGCGCGAACGCTCGCGCGATGCTGTCAGGGTGGGAGGAGGTCGAATTGTGGACCTGCCCTCCGATCAGCAATGTCGATCGGCCGTGCACGATCAGCTGGGTGACGTCCCCGGAGCGCTCGAGCCGAGCCGTGACGTCCATCGGTGACGAGACTTCAGCCATGTGTCGTGCCCCTTGGTTCTCGTCGCTCACGCCGGCTGCAGCGCGCGCATCGAACGACGGATGAGGTCGTGCTGCCGGCGCACGAGCACGAGCGGGTCGACCTCGCCGAGCTCGGCGAACGCGTGGCCCTCCCACTCGCTCGACCAGTAGCCGCGGTAGCCGCCCTCGACGAAGACGCGCACGAGCTCGGGGTAGTCGATCGCCGGCTCCTGCCCCTGCTCGTCGATGTCATAGAACTTGGCGTGCACGTGCAGGATCTGCGGCATGATGTCGGCCCACTCGCGCGGGTCGACGTGGCCGTGCATGTTGAATGCGAGGTGGGCGAACGAGCCCAGCCGGGCCGGGTCGAAGTCGCGGCCGCGCAGGTAGCCGATGAACTCCTCCTGGCGCTCGCGCATGGGCGCGTCGGTGGCCCAGATGTCCTGCAGGCGCTGCACGGCCTCGTCGTCGAGACCCGCCCGGCGAACGGCGCGCAGCAGCGTCGGCGACATCGCGTGCATCGTCGACGAGAAGTCGGCCACGAACCCGAGCAGCGGGGAGTCGAGCTCGGCGTAGGTCTCGCGCACCTTCAGGATCGGGTCGGCGTTCGGGCCCATCGGCGCGTGGATCTCGTAGCCCAGCTTCAGCTCGAGCTCCTCGGCAACTGGCAGCAGTCGGCGCAGCAGTTCGGGCTTCGCGCTCTGGATGCGCACGAGCGGGAAGCCGAGCTTCGCCGCCCCGCGGAACAGCGTCTCGCTGAACTCGAACTCCTCGTCGGGCGTCATGTCGCGGTCGCGACGGCGGCCCATGTCGAGGTTCGCGCCGAACGAGCTCGCGTCGAAGCCGTGCCGGTCGAACGCGTCGCGCCACGTGCGCACGAACTCGTCGGACACGACCGGGTAGGTCGGCAGCACTTGCGAGGCGACGATCTCGATGCCCGGTCCGATGCCGAGCTCGGCGACCCGGTCGAGCAGTCCCGAGAAGTCGTACCAGCCCGCGCGGAACTCGGCGCTGGCCGAGTAGAGGGTGAGGCCGAGCTGGAACGGGTCGGCCTCCGTCGCGGCCGGCGGCGGCGCGACATCCGTCACCATCGCCGGCACAGGCGCGTCGTGATCGGTGACCGTGAGCGTCAGCGACTGCCGCACGGAGTTCGGCACGTACATGCCGGGGCCGCCGTCGGCGCCGGGCGCGATCTGCATGTACGGCAGGCGCAGCTCGCCGACGACCTCGATCTCGTGCGTCTCGCCGAGCGCCACCGGCTCGGGCCGGCGCGCGATGAGCAGCGGATGCCGCTGCAGGTACCAGAGCACCTCGCTCTGCTGCGGCAGCTCGTCGATCGCGTACCGCACGCCGTCGAGCTCGAACGCGAGGTCCGCGGCATCCACCGCTTCGCCGTCGACGGTGACGCGCAGCGTCGAGACCGACGAGAGCCACAGGCTGCGGTACCACGGCAGCGTGAGCGAGAGCGCCAGGCCCTCGGGGTGGGCGCGCAGGCTGGCGTCGTCGATGAGTCCGTTCGGCATGGTGCGGTCCTGTCTGTGGTGGGGTCGGGGTCGGGGTCGGGGTCGGGGTCGGATGCCGCGGCTCAGTCGAGCCCCGCGGCGATCCGCCGGATGAGGGAGTGCTGGCGGCGCACCTGCTCGATCGAGCGCCACGGGCTGCGCTCCCCCTCGTACTCGCTGGAGAGGTAACCGGTATAGCCGGACTCCTTGAGGGCGCGCAGCACGGGCTCCCAGGGGATCTGCTGGTCCTCGAGGTGCTCGTCGATGTCGTGGAACTTCGCCTGGATGAACACGACGTACTTCGCGATGCCGGCGATGTCGGCCGGGTCGACGCCGATGCCGTCGAGGAACGCGGGCCGCCGGCCCGGCAGCTCGCCGGGCCGCAACGGGATGGGCCGGTCCTGGAAGATGCCGGTGTCGAGCAGCAGGCCGAAGTGCTTCGTGCCGGTGCGCTCGATGAGGTCGATGTAGTCGTCGACCACCGGGTGCTTGATCGGGGTGGGCGAGTGGATCTCGGGGCAGATCACGACGTCGAGCTCGGCGGCGAGGTCGAGCGAGCGCTCGACCGACTCGGTCCAGATCGGGTCGGGCACGAGGTCGCTCGACACCACCCCGATCTTCGGCCGCACGAACCGGAAGCCGAGCCGTTTCGCGAGCCGGAGGTCGCGCTGCAGCATCCCCGCGCCCTCCTCGGCGGTCAGCCGCCGGGCGTTCGGGCCGCTCGAGTGCAGGCGGGTGTCGATCCACGAGCCGTAGTTGGTGGGCTCGAGCCCGTACTGCTCGAGCAGGGCGAACCACCGGTCGATCCACTCCGTGGTGGGTTCGGGGTAGCCGGCGATGTGCCCCTCGCCGAGGATCTCGACGCCCGTGGCGCCGACGTCGGCGACGTGGGCGAGCGCCGTCTCGAGGTCGAGCACCGTGCCGTAGTCGGTCATGTAGCTGTAGAGCGAGACGCCGTACCGGAACGGCCCGCCGTCGCCGTCGGGCGAGAGCGTGATGTGCCGCGTCTCCCGGTAGGTGCTGGGCTGGTGCTCCTCGGGGATGTACGACATGCGGAGCCGCAGCTCGATCGAGACCTCGTGCACGCCCTGCGGGAGCCCGCCGTCGAGCGGCACGGTCACGATCGCGGCCTCCTCGAGCGGCCAGCGCACGCCGTCGCCGTCCCACAGCTCGGCGAGCGAGTACGTGCGCCCACCGAAGGTCCAGCGCGGCACCTCCGGGCCGACGTCGACGAGGTCGCCGACGCGCACGGCGATGCCGTCGATGAGCGACGCCGCCATGCCGCGATACGACGGCATGCGCACGCGGAACTGGAAGCCGGTGACCCGGTCGCCCTCGCGCAGGTTGCGGAATCCGGTGGATTGCATGAGGTCTCGCTCGAGAAGCATCGTCGCTCGTCTCTGTCGGTTCGGTGCGTGGGTCGGTCGGTCGTTCGGGCGGTCGGTTCCGGTCGCCGGTCAGCCGGCGACGGATGCCGCGGCATCCGCTCGGGCCGAGAGCTGCTCGACCGCCTTGCGCGCCCCACGCACCGCGATCGCCACGCTCATGAGCGTCGGGTTCATCGCCGTCGCGGTGGGGATGAGGGCGTTGCCGCCCACGACGAGGTTCTCGACGCCCCAGACGCGCGACCACGGGTCGGCGACCGAGGTGCCGTCGTCGGCCGGGCCCATGCGCATCGTGCCCTGGTAGTGCAGGCTCGACCCGTTCGGCAGCAGGCGCGGCTCGGCGACGAACGCGCCGAGCGCCTCGCCGGCCCGCCGCAGCCGCACGGTGGCCACCTCGATCTCGGCGCGCTCCGCGTCGGTGAGCTCGTACTCGATCGTCATGTTCGGGAAGCCGCGGTAGTCGGGCTCGGCGTCGTCGAACGTGACCGCGTCCTCGTAGCGCGGGAACTTGCGCATGCCGTAGCCCATGTTCACGTAGCCCCAGCGATTGCGGGCGAGGGGCGCGTCCTCGGGCATCGGGAACGGGGTCGTCTCGGAGTACATGACCTGCAGCGAGAACGGGTGGTCGGGCTCCGAGAACGGGATGCGGTTGACGGCCGCGACGGGGTCGGCCGCGTTCGTCGCGCGTCGGGCGAGCTCCTCGTCGAGCTGCTCCTCGGTCGCGAAGCGGCCCATCTTCTCGGCGTCGAGGGCCACGGTCGAGATCACGACGGGGTGCTCGGTCAGGTAGTGCCCGAGCGCCGCCGGGCGGATGCCCGACGCCCACAGCAGCTGCGGCGAACGGAACGCGTCGGCGGCCACCACCACGAGGTCGGCGGGCACGAACGAGGTCTGCTTCGTGCGCAGGTCCTCCACCGTGACGCCCGTCACCACGTCGCCGTCGCGCTCGATGCGGCGCACGAGCGTGAGGTCGCGCAACTCGAACCGCTCGGCGAGCGGGTTGCCCGGCTCGATCAGTGGCCCGAGCACGGCGTCGGCGCCGGCCCAGCGCATCGTGCCGTCGGGCTGCGGGTCGCCGGCGACGGGCAGCGTGCTCGGTCCGTAGCCCTCGGGCAGCTCGCCGGCGAACTCCTCCTCGAGCAGCGAGCGGATGCCGCCGCCCACCGCCGAGTCCGCGAAGGCCGCGCTCTGCGCGTGCAGCAGGCCCTCGGCGACGACGATGAGGTCGTCCCACTCGGCGTCGTCGATGAACGAGACCTTCTCGCTGAACGACGGACGCGGGATGGCGCATGTCCAGTGCGCCCCCTGCCCGCCGACGTTGGTGGCGCCCGCCGCGGCGGGGAAGGTCGGCGCATGAGCCGAGCCCTCGCCGCCGAAGTCGAGCAGATGGGTGCCCTGACGGGCGGTGAACATGCCCTCGACGACCGTGCCGGCGGGGAGGCCGAGCGACTCGCGGAACCGCCCCGCCTGTGGGCCCTGCGAGAGCTCGCGGGCGCGGGCCTTCTCGTCGGGGTCGGCGATGTTGCGCACGCTTTCGCCGGGCCGCTCGGTGAGCTGCGGGCCGGCCTCGAACATGACGACGCGCGCGTCGGGGAGCCCCTCGAGCAGGAGGCGGGCGTACGCGGAGCCGATCGGTCCGCTGCCGACGACGGCGATGGTGGGGTGGTGGGACATGTGGGTCTCCTCTTCGAGTCTCACGCGGTGAGGGGTTCGGTTGCGACATCCGCCGCGGGTTCGTGTTCGTCGGACAGGCGGCCCGACGGGAGCAGTACGGCCGCGACGATGCCGAGCGCGTAGGCGAGCGCGAGCGCGGCGAACACCGGAGCGAGCACGTCGCCGTAGATCTGCGCGACCTGGGCCTGCACGTCGGCCGACGATCCGTGCACGAGCTGCGGCGTGAGCGTCGAGGCGTCGAGCGAGGCGGGCAGCCGCGCCGCGACCCCGACGCCGATCACGCCGCCGATGACGGCGGTGGCGACGGTGGCGCCCATCTGCCGCACGAGGTTGACGGTCGCGGTGATCGTGCCGGTCTCGTTGCGCGGCACGGCTCCCTGCACGACGGCGACGATGAGGCTCATGAACGAGCCGGTGCCGACGCCGACCACGAACATCACGGCCATGGGCACCCAGAGCGGCGTGCCGACGGGCAGCAGCGACATCACGAGGAGCCCGGCGGCGGCGAGCGACGTGCCGCCGATCGCGTAGACGCGGTACCGCCCGGTGCGGCTGGCGAGCCATCCGGTGGAGAGGTTCGCCACGAGCATGCCGAACACCGTGGCGATGGGCACGAAGCCCGACACCGTGGCGCTCGTGCGGTAGGCCATCTGGAAGTAGGTGGGCAGGTAGGCCGTGACCGAGAAGAGCCCGACGCCGATGATCGCCGAGAGTGCCGTGCCCGCCGCGATCGTGCGATTCGCGAAGAACCGCAGCGGCACGATGGGCTCGACGGCCCGCAGTTCGATGAGGAAGAAGGCCGCGAACGCGATGGCCGAGATGGTGAACGCGACGACGGCGGCGGATGCGGCGGCCGGGTCGCCGATCCACGTGACCGCCAGCACGAGTGCGACGAACGCGATCGAGAACGAGACGGCGCCGGCGACGTCGAACCGTCGCGGTGCGCCGACCTCGACGTGCGGCACGGCGAAGACCGCGAGCCCGAGGGCCGCGAGGCCGAACGGGATGTTGATCCAGAACACCCACGGCCAGCCCCAGTAGTCGGTGATGAGCCCGCCGAGCACGGGCCCGACGAGGATCGCGATCGGGAACGCGGCGCCGATGACGCCCATGTACTTCGGGCGCTGCCGCGGCGTCGTCACGTGCGCGACGATCGTCTGCGACATGAGCTGGATGCCGGCCGAGCTCATGCCCTGCGTGATCCGTGCGACCACGAGCCACGTCATGTCCTGCGCGAAGCCGCAGGCGACGGATGCCGCGAGGAACACGACGAGCGAGGTGAGGAATACGAGCCGGGGCCCGACGAGGTCGCCGAGCTTGCCGAGCACCGGCAGGAGCACGGTGCTCGCGAGCGTGTAGCCGACGACCACCCAGCTCATGTGCTCGAGCGCGCCGAGTTCGCCCGCGACGGTGGCGAGCGAGGTCGCGACGATGGTGTGGTCGAGCGCGCCGAGGAAGGAGACGGTGAGCAGCGACGCGATGAGGAGGCGCAGCCGGAGAGGAGAGAGGGTCATTCGATGATCGCCCGAACGATCGGACAGTCGACGCGACCGAGTGTGCCCTCTCCGCACCGTCACGGCGAGGAACGGATCCGAGCGGATCCCAACGTCAGGTCGATTCTATGCGTTCTTCCGTCTGAAATCAACCAAAGGTCGCGATCAGGTGCGGGCCGCGGCGATGGCGGATGCCGCGTGCGCGTCCTGCAGCAGGGCGGCGAGGTCGCCCGGCATCCGCTGCTCGGCCAGCGCGTCGATCGCGCGACGCAGGGACGCACGCTCACCCGCCTCGAACACGGCGGGCGCCACGAGTCGGCCGCGCGCCGTGCTCGTCGTGAGCTCGCACCGGCCGATCGGCTCGTCGAGCTCGAACTCGGTGGTCGTCTCGCCGAGCGCCTGCACGCGCAGCAGCGAGCCCTCCGGGCGGGTCACGGCGCTCAGCATCGACCCGACGACACGACCGTCGGCGCTCGAGCGCAGCAGCGCGGTGCCGCCATCGGCCGTGTGCGCCGCCGACGCGACGACCAGGTCGGTGTCGGCGAGTGCGCGCATCCAGCCGACCGCGTCGCGAAGGGTCGCAGCGAGGTCGCCCGCGGACGCCCGGCACTCCGCGACGATGACCCGCGGGGGCACGCCCTCGCGGTGCGCGACCGCGAGGGCGACGAGGTCCTCGCGCAGCCGCGCACGGTGCACGACGACGGGCACGCCGACCTCGGCGGCGAGGTCGGCGAGTGCGGCGACCGCGTCGAGCGGCACGTCGTGCGGCTCGGCCGCCACGATCGCGGCGGCGCCGGCGTCGATCGCGCCCGCCGCGGCATCCCACCAGCGGGCCGCCCCGTCGACCACGACGATCGCCCCGGCCGCCTCGTCGGCGGCCTGGGCGCTCAGCGGCAGGCCCGCGACGGCGACGCGGTACCCGGCGAGCTCCGCGACGACGGGGATGCGGCGCGTCACGACCGTGCCCCCGCCCGGATCGCGTCCGCCGCGGCATCCGCGAGGCCGACCGCGAAGAGGGCGTCATCGAGCACCTCGTGGTACTCCATCGTCGCCGAGCCGTCGAGCAGGTCGGCGAGCACCCGCCACTCGCGCAGGTAGCCGTCGTCGGCATCGCGCCGATAGGTGGTGGTGCGCAGGTCGCCGCGGCGCACGCGCACCGTCGCGCTGCCCGCGTGCACGAACGAGGGCGGGAACTCGACGTCCACCCGGTCGGTCGACGTGCCGATCGTGAGCCGCCACACCGGATCGGGGCCGTCGGGGAGCATGACGGCGGTCAGCAGCACGCGCACGCCGCTCGAGCGGAAGCCCACGGTGTAGCCGATGGGCGGAACGGCCGCGGCGAAGTCGACGCCCTCGAAGTCGGGGGCCAGGTCGCGCACGGCGGGCAGGTCGTGCACGGCGAGGCCGAGCACGAGCTGGCGCACGACCGCGGCCGCCACGTGCGGATCGGCGAGGTCGGGCGCCCCGCGGGATGATGCGCCGGCCGGCCCGGGAGCGAGTTCCGTGACGGCGGCGTGGAAGCGGCCGTTCGGCGGCAGGGCCACGGTGGCCGAGATCGTGCGCACGTCGGACTCGAGGGCGACGAGGTGGTGCTTGGCGCGATCCCAGGCCTCGTCGTAGAAGTGATTGGTGGCGACGAGGAGCGGGATGCCCGCCTGCCGGCAGGCATCGACCACCGATCGCGCCTCCTCCGCCGTGGTCGCGAGCGGCTTCTCGCACAGGATCGCGCGCACGCCCGCGGCGATGCTCTCGTGGATCTGCCGTGCGTGCTCGGCCGGCGGGCTGCAGATCGCGACGACCTCGACAGCGGGATCGGCGAGGAGCGCGGCGGTGCCCTGCGAGGTCGCGGCGCCGACGCCGGCGGCGAGCGCGGCGGCGCGGCCGCTGCCGTGGTCGGCGACGTGCACCACGGTGAAGCGATCGCCCAGCCTCGCCAGCGTGGGCAGGTGCAGTGCACCGACCCCCGGCCCGGCCCCGATGATCCCGACGCCCCACGGCATCCGACCACCTCCACGCGTCATCGCCCGAAACTTGCTACTTCCGCCTCGACTATACAAAAGTTGGAGCGCTTCGTGGCTATAGTCGGCACGAAATCGGCCTCGAATCGAGCTCGTTGTGTCAGAATCGGTGCATGACACGCGAGTCAACCCTCCGATTCGGGGCCCAGACCGACGAGGTGACGAGCCTCCTGCGCATCGTCAACATGGTGCGCACCGGCGAGGCCGCCACCCGGCCCGAGATCGGGCGGGTCACCGGCCTCGGCCGCGGCGTCGTGACGCAGCGCGTCGACCAGGCGATCGAGATGGGCTTCCTCGCCGACGGCGAGTACGGTCCGTCCTCCGGCGGGCGCGCGCCGCGCACGCTCCGGTTCCGCTCGGAGCAGGGCCGCATCATCGTGTGCGCGCTCGGCGCCCTGCACATCCGCGTCGGCATCGCCTCGCTCGACGGCGACATCGTCGAGCATGCGCATCGCGCGTGGGACATCGCGCACGGGCCCGCCCAGACGATCGACACGGCGCTCGAGATGCTCGACGAACTCCTGGCCCGCCACGAGGACGTGCCCGTCTGGGGCGTGGCCGTCGGCATCCCGGGACCCGTCGACTTCGAGACCGGGCGCCCCGTCGCCCCGCCCATCATGCCCGGCTGGAACGGCTTCGACGTGCGCCGCCGCTTCGAGCAGCGCTTCGACGCCCCCACCTGGGTCGACAACGACGTGAACCTGCTCGCGTTCAGCGAGCGCTCCCACCGCCACGAGGAGGCGCTCGACCTCATCTTCTGCAAGGTCGGCTCCGGCATCGGCGCCGGCCTGCTCTCGCACGGGCGCATCCACCGCGGGGCCAACGGTGCGGCCGGCGACATCGGCCACGTGCGCGTGCGCGACTCCGAGACCGTGTGCCGGTGCGGCAAGATCGGATGCCTCGAGGCCGAGGCCGGCGGCTGGGCGCTCGTGCGCGACGCCGAGCAGGCCGTGTCCGAGGGCGCGGGCGGTGCGCTCGCCCGGCTGGTGGAGTCGGGCGAGCAGATCACGCCCGAGGCGATCTCGCTCGCCGCGGTCGACGGCGACGCCCTCGCGATCTCGCTCATCCAGCGTTCCGCGCGGCTCGTCGGCGAGTCGATCGCGGCGCTCGTCAACATGTTCAACCCCGCGGTCATCGTGATCGGCGGCGCGGTGTCGGCGGCGGGCGAGGTCTTCCTCGCCGAGGTGCGGCAGCGCGTCTACGAGCTCTCGCTGCCGCTCGCCACGCGCGACCTCAGCATCGTGCGGTCGCACGGCGACGAGAAGGAGCCACTGCGGGGCGGTGCCGAGATGGTGCGCGAGCAGCTCTTCGAGACGACGTTCCCGCGCTGGTTCGCCGAGGGCCGGCCGCTCATCCGCGACGTGATGCCCGAGGCATCCTGAATCACTTCTTCCTCTTTTCGACTTAAGCGCGTATCTTTTCGTCTGAACACGACGCGAAGGAGCGCCATGCCCGACTCCAAGATCCCGACGCTCATCATCACCGGGATGACCGACGTGCACCATGACTGGCGGTCGACCACGCCCGCGCTGAAGGAGCTGCTCGAGGGCACCGGCCGCTTCGACGTGCGCGTCACCGAGGAGTTCCGCGGCGCGACATCCGCCACCCTGGAGCCGTACGACCTCGTCATCCTGAACTACTACGGCCGGCGCGACCCGTGGCGCGACGTCCCCGAGGAGCGATTCGGCGAGTCCGCCGAGCAGGCGCTGTTCGACTTCGTCGCGAGCGGCAAGGGCCTCATCGCGTACCACCCGACGCTCGCGGGCGGGGTCGGCTGGGACCCGGAGTACGAGCGGCTGCTCGGCGGCGTGATGCGCGAGCGGACCTCGCGGCGCGCGCCGAACAACGACTTCCTCATCCACACCGCTGAGCAGCACCCCATCACCGCGGGGTGGCCGGCGGAGTTCCCGCACTACGGCGACGACCTCTACGTGGGGCTCGAGTGGCCCGAGGGCGTGACGAAGACGATCCTCCTCACCGGATGGGACAACCCGCTGCGCTACACGCAGGTGCCGTCGCAGTGGCGCGCGCTCCCCGGCATGGGCGAGGAGCACCCCGTCGCCTGGACCGTCGAGTACGGCGCCGGACGCGCGGTGTCGATCGGCATCGGCCACAACGTCGCGGCGATCGGCCACCCCGCGTTCCGGGCGCTGTTCCCGCGCAGCGCCGAGTGGGCCGCGACCGGCGAGGTCACGATCGCGACACCCGACGACCTCGGCGAGCCGGTCGAGGGCGGCGACTGGTGGCCGACGACGCTCGAGCCGATGGTGCGGCAGATGTTCGACGAGTGGGTCGCGGCCGGCGAGCCTGCGGCGCAGAAGTGAGCCGCGCATGACCCTCAGCGCGCTGCGCGACGACGCGCTCTCGGCCACTGCCGACGGGTTCGAGCTGCGGCTCGGCCTCCCGTGGATCCGGTCGCTGCCCCTCGACTGCGTCGACTCGCTCGAGGTGGCGGTCGATGGCGAGCGGGTCGATCCGCTCGCCGTCGTGCTCGGCGACCGCGTGGTCGATCCCGGTGCCCTCGCGCACGAGGGCGGCTGGTGGTTCCTGCAAGACCGTCTGGTGCTCCGGGGCGAGCGGATGCTGCAGCCCGGCGCGCACGACGTGGCCGTCTCGTTCCGGCTCCGCATCCCGTACCTGCAGGCCGGCCCCGACGGCCCGCTCACCCTGCCCTTCCTCGTCGAGCGCACCCTCGAGCTCGGTGCGACGCCTGCGGGTCGAGGAGCCCGCAGCGCGCCTCGAGACCCCCACGAAGCGGGACTTCAGCACGCGGATGCTGCGGCCACCGCCGCCGTCTCGCCTGCTGCTCTCCCCTCGACCTGGACCCTCGCAGCGAGCGCCTTCAACTGGACCCCCGAGGTGATCCGCGCCGAGCAGCCGGCGCCCGACATCGCCGTCGGCATCGTGACGGCCGGGGTCGCACCCGTCATCGAGGTCGAACCGGGCCAGTTGTGGCGCTCCTTCCCCGTGCCGGCCGACGCAGAGGTCGACGCCCTGCGGCGCGGACTCGACGCCGCCGGCGGCAGGGTGAGCATCGTCGGGGCGAGCCTCGACGACTGGGTCGGTCCGACGCAGCGACGCAGTGACGACGACCGACTCGCGTTCCTGCTCCCCCAACTGCACGCCGCACGTCGCGTCGGCGCGGCGGGCGTGCGCCTGCCGATCGGCCAGGCGGGCGAGCCGCTCCTGCGGCGGGTCGTGCCGACACTGCACGAACTCGACCTCGTGCTCTTCGAGGAGATCCAGGGCCAGCAGACCCCTGATTCCACGCCCACCGCGGCGGCCGTCGACACGATCGCCGGCCTCGACGACCCGCGCGTTCGCGTGCTCGTCGACATCAGCATGCTCATGCCCGCGCTGCCGTCGAGCTACCTCGAGCAGCTCGCGGGCGCAGGCCTGCCGGGCGATCTGCTGGCCCGCCTCACCGACGAGTGGCGCGACCCCGCGACGACGGGCGTCGTCGTCGACGTGCTCCGGTCGGGCGCCGTGCCGCCCGCCATCCACACGATGTACATGAACCTGCTGGTGCGCTTCGGACGCTCCGACGCGGGCGTGCTGCGCGACATCCTGCCCTTGGTCGGCGCGTTCCACCTCAAGTTCTGGGATCTCGACGACACCGACGGTCGCGTCTCCGCGCCCATCCGCGACCTCGGCGCACTCCTCGCGCCCACCGGCTTCGCCGGCACGCTGTGCAGCGAATGGGGCGGCCACGAGTGGCTCCTCGACGCGGATGCCGCGGACATGACCCGGCGGCATCTCGCTCTCGCGCGTCAGGCCCTCGCCGAGGGTGCGGCCGCCGCGGCCTGAGCGAGTGTTGCTCCCTCGAACCCGGTCGCGAAGTATCCGCGGGATACCTTTCCACCGCGGTTCAGGGAAGGAAGATCGTCAGGCCGCGGCCTGAGCGAGTGGTGCTCCCTCGAACCCGGTCGCGAAGTATCCGCGGGATACCTTTCCACCGCGGTTCAGGGAGGGAACATCGTCGCGTCCGACGGAGGGACCGCGGGTGGCGGCGGGAATTACGAGCGCGAGGGCATCACGCCGCGCGATGCTCTCGCGCTCGGAATCGACGTCGTTGATAGACTGGAGGCCCGTCCTCACCCGAAGGAACACAACGACGTGTCCGACCAGGCTCCGCTCTCCCGGCTCGACCTCAACCTGCTCGTGTCGCTCGACGCGCTGCTCACCGAGCGCAGCGTCACACGCGCGGCCGAGCGCCTGCACCTCAGCCAACCGGCGCTGAGCGCCTCGCTCGCTCGCCTCCGCACGCACTTCAACGACCCGATCCTCGCGCGCACCGGCAACAGCTACGAGCTCACGCCGCTCGCGTCGCGCCTGTCGGAGCACACGGCCGCGGCGCTGGATGCCGCACGGCGGGTCTTCGAGAGCCAGGCCGAATGGGATCCGAGCCAGTCGACGCGCGAGTTCGCGCTCTACGGCTCGGACTACAGCTTCGCGACCACGGGCCGGGCCCTGTCGGGGCTCGCGGCCGAACGGGCGCCCGGCGTTCGCTTCCGGTTCATGCTCCACAACCCGCAGATCGTCGAGGATGCCGTGAACCGCCTCCGCGGCGCCGACGGTCTGCTCATGCCGCACGGCTTCCTGAGCGACCTGCCGTTCACCGACCTCTGGAACGACACCTGGGTCATCGTGGCCGCCGAGGACAACCCCGACATCGGCGAGACGGTCACGCTCGACGATGTCGCGCGGTCGCCATGGGTGTTCACCTACCAGTCGCGATCGGCGTTCACCTCGGCCACCCGCCAGATCCAGCAGCTCGGCATCGAGCCGCACGTCGAGACGGTCGTCGAGAGCTTCCTGTCGCTGCCGATGTTCATCGCGGGAACCCGCCGGCTGGGTCTGATCCAGGCCGGTCTCGCCGACTACGCGCGCAAGGCGGGCGGGGTGCGCGTGTTCGAGCCGCCGTTCGATGCGACGCCCATACACAACGCGATGTGGTGGCATCCGGTGCACCGCCGCGACCCCGAGCACGAGTGGCTGCGCACGCTGGCGGTCGAGGCCGCGAGCGGCCTGCACGCCGAAGCGCCCTGAGCTCGCGGCATCCGCCCACCGGCAGGAGTGAGGCCGAGAGCGTCAGGCGCGCTCGCGGGCGCGAGGGCGGCGCCGGGCGGCCGGGATCTCGGGCACCGGCCGCGCACGACCGACGACGTTCCGGATCTCGCCGATGCCCTCGACCCGCATGACCACCTCGTCGCCCGCGGTGAGCGGCAGGGGCGTGAGCTCACCCGCGCGACCCCACAGCTCCGCGAGGCAGCCGCCGTTGCCCGCGGTGCCCGAGCCGAGCACGTCGCCCGGCACCACTCGGGAGTCGCGGGACGCGTAGGCGATCAGGTCTCCGAACGGCCAGCCCATGTTCGAGAGCAGGTCGCGGCCGATGCGCTCGCCGTTCACGAAGACCTCCATGACGATCGGCAGGAACCCCTCGTCGTCGACGAGCCCGTCGAACTCGTCGGCCGTGACGATCCACGGGCCGAGCGTCGTGCCGAAGTCCTTGCCCTTCGCCGGTCCGAGCCGCACCTTCATCTCGCGGCCCTGGATGTCGCGCGCCGACCAGTCGTTGAAGATCGTGTAGCCGAAGATGTGCCGCGCGGCTTCGGCGGGCGACAGGTCGCGGCCGTCGGAGCCCGCGACGCCGCCGATCACGGCACCCACCTCGAGCTCGAAGTCGAGCCGCTCGGTCGTGGGCGGCCGCAGCTCGTCGCCGGTCGCGATGATCGAGTGCGGGTTGGTGAAGTAGAACGTCGGGAACTCGTACCACTCGTCGGCGACGTGGCTCTTGCCGTCGATCGAGGCGGTGACGCCCTCGACGTGCTCCTCGAACGCCACGAAGTCGCGCACGCTCGCGGGCACGAGCGGCGCGAGCAGCCGCACCTCGGCGAGGGGTACGGCGGATGCCGCGGCGTCGCCCTCCGCCTCCGCGGCGAGCGCGGGCAACGCCGCGAGCCCGGCCGCGAGCACGTCGGCCACGGTCAGGCCGCGCGGGAACGACACGACGCCGTCCCCGATGACGAACCCCTCGTGCACGGTGTCGCCGCGCGTCCACCTGGCGATCCTCATGCGGTCCCTCCGACGGAGGCGGCAGCGGCAGTGGACGCAGCGCTCATCGCTGCCCGTGACGGCAGCCGCGCCCCGAGCAGCTCCGCCGCGTTCCCCGAGAGGATCGCGCGCTCGTCGGCCTCGGCGAGCGCCGCCTCGCGCACGCGCTCGATCGGGTCGTCGACGCCCATGTCGAACGGGTAGTCCGTGCCGAGCAGCACCCGGTCCGCGCCCGCGGCGTCGACGAGGGCCCGCAGCGCGCCCGGCGTGTGCACGAGCGAGTCGAACCGCAGGCGCCGCAGGTACGACGACGGGAGCTCGCGGCATCCGTGGGCCTCGGGTCGCACCTGCCACGCGTGGTCGGAGCGTCCGAGGAACGTGGGCAGGTAGCCGCCGCCGTGGGCCGCGACGAGCTTCAGCCGAGGGTGCCGGTCGAGCACGCCCGAGAAGATGAGGTGCGACAGCGCGACCGCGTTCTCGACCGGCTGGCCGACCGTGTTCGAGAGGTAGTAGCGGTCGAGCCGCTCGTCGAGGCTGCAGCCGAACGGGTGCAGGAACACGACCGCGTCGAGCTCCTCGGCGCGCGCCCAGAACGCCTCGAGCCGCTCGTCGCTGAGCTCAACCTCGCCCGCGAACGACGAGATCTCGACCCCAGCGAGGCCGCTCGCGACCACGGCGTCGTCGAGCGCGTCGACCACGAGGTGCGGATGCTGCAGCGGTACGAGCCCGAGGCCGAGCAGCCGGTCGGGCGCCCCCGCCACGTGCTCCGCGATCGCGCGATTCGCCTCGCGAGCGGCCCACGCGGCGAGCTCCTCGCCCGCCCAGGGGTAGTAGTGCGACGGCGACGGCGACACGAGCTGCACGTCGACGCCCTGGTGGTCCATCTCCGCGAGCCGGGCGTCGAGCCGGGTGAGCAGCGGGATCCGCTCGCCGATCATGCGACCGGATGCCGAGAGGCTCTCGGGTCCGTTGCGGCGCGCCTCGAGGGCCTGCGCCGCCGCGAAGCCCTCGGCGTCGCGCGCGGCGACCGCCTGCTGCAGCGCGGGAAGCAGCAGGTGGGCGTGCACGTCGACGACGGGGGCGCCGTGATCGCCCGGCCCCGCGGCATCCGTCGGCTGCGCCTCGTTCACGTGGGTGTGCTCGCTCATGCGGGCTGGCTCACGAGCATGGCGATGCGGCGCATGAGGCCGGGCACGTCGGCGTCGCGCACGTGGTCGATCTGCCACTGGCCGAGCTGCACGGATGCCTCGACGACCTCGGTCGCCCGCGGCACGCGTCGTGCGTGGAACTCGTCCCACAGGGCCTGGTCGACGGCGTCGTGCGAGAGCAGCAGCTCGGACAGCACGAGCGCGTCCTCGCCGGCCTGCGCGGCGCCCTGCGCGATCGTGGGCGGGCAGCTGTGCGCAGCCTCGCCGATGATGACGACCCGGCCGCGGTTCCACGCGTCGGGCACGACGTGCTTCGTGAACCACGTGTAGTTGACGCGCGACGCGTCGTCGAGGGACTCGCGGATCTCGTTCCACGGCCCGCCGTACGCCTGCGACAGCTCCTTCATCACCTGCACCCCCTCCTCGGGCGAGAGCAGGTGGCGGTCCTGGGCGGGTTCGACGAGGTAGGCGTACATCATCTCCTCGCTCGTCGGGCAGTAGCCCGCGATGTAGACCGGACCGCCGTAGTAGAGGTCCGTCTGCGTGACGTCCTTCGGGCGCGGCACGAAGGCGCGCCAGATGCCCATGCCCGTGCGCTCCGGCTCCGTCTCGATGCCCATCTGCGCGCGGATCGACGAGTGCAGGCCGTCGGCGCCGATGAGCAGGTCGTAGCGGCCGCTCGAGCCGTCGGTGAGCGTCACGTCGACGCCGTCGGCGTCCTGGGTGAAGCTCGTGACGGTCGTGCCGTAGTGGATGCGGGCGCCGAGCTCGGTGGCGCGGTCGGCGAGGATCCGCGCGAGGTCGGGGCGGTACATCCCCGCGACCGCCGGGTACTCGGGGCCGCCCGTTCGCGCGTCCGGGATCTGCGCGATGAACGGCGCGTCGGGGCCGGGGGCGCGCAGGCCCGTCTGGTCGAACGAGTAGCCGGCCGCCTTCACCTGCTCCCACACGCCGAGCCGGTCGAACACGCGCAGCGCGTTGCCCTGCAGGGTGATGCCGGAGCCGAGGGCGGTGAGGTCGGGCTTCTGCTCGAAGACGTCGACCTCGACGCCGCCCTCGGCGAGCAGGATGGCGGCGGCGGTGCCGGCGACGCCGGAGCCGACGATCGCGACGCGGGAGACAGCGGACATCAGGGGATCCCTTCGTTGGGTTCGGGTCTTACTTCAGGGCGATGGGGTTCACGGGCGAGCCCACGGCGCCGGTGATCGGCAGGGGGGATGCCACGAGCAGGAACTCGTAGCATCCGTCGGCCGCGCAGTCGGCAGCGAGCGCCTCGAGGTCCCACATCTCGCCGATCGTCAGCCCGAGGTTGGGGATGACGACCTGGTGCAGCGGCTGGAAGGCGTCGTCGAACTCGTTCGGCCGCACCTCGAAGCCCCAGGTGTCGGTCGCGATCGCCGCGATCTCGGTGCGGTGCAGCCAGCCGGCCGTCGTGAACGAGAGTCCGGCGCTGGGGCCGCCGGCGTAGCCGTTCCAGCCCTCGCGCAGGGCGCGGGCGTAGCGGCCGGTGCGCACGAGCACCAGGTCGCCGCGGCCGACCGCGCTCGTGGCGCCCTGGGCTTCGATGCAGGCCTCGAGCTCGGCGGTCGTGATGGCGTAGCCGTCGGGCAGCTCACCCGGCGTGGCGTCAGCGGATGCCTCGGGCCGCAGGAACCGGCCCAGGTCGAGCAGCACGCCGCGACCCACGATGGCGGATGCCGCGTGCTCGATGCCCGTGACGAGGTCGCCGTCGCTCGTGACGACCGAGCCGGCGGGGCGCCCGTTCCACGCCATGCCGCGGTCGAAGATGTGGCCGAGGCCGTCCCACTGCGTGGAGCACTGCAGCGGCATGGCGATGACGTCGTCGGCCCCGCCGATGCCGTGCGGGAAGCCCTGGGTGCCGGCCGCGGCATCCGTGCCCGTGTCGAGCATGGTGTGCACGGGGTTCGTGCGCCGGCGCCAGCCCTGCTGCGGACCGTTCATGTCGAACGGCTGCGAGAGCGAGAAGCTCGCGCCGCGGCGCACGAGGGCGGCGGCGCGGGCGCGCTCGGCGTCGCCGATGAAGTTGAGGGTGCCGAGGCGGTCGTCGTCGCCCCAGCGGCCCCAGTTGCGGAAGGCTTCGGCGGCCTCGGCGATGTGGCGCTCGGGGGCCGTGCGGTCGAGGTCGGCGGGGTTCTCGGTCGGGCTCATCGGCGCTCCTCGGCGACGGCGCGCACGGTCTGGGCGCCGAGGCCCTCGATGGCGCCGACCATCACGTCGCCGTCGCGCAGCATCCGCCCGTGCACGATGCCGTTACCGGCCGGGCTGCCGGTGAGGAGCAGGTCGCCCGGCAGCAGCGGCATGTTCTGCGAGGCGCCCGCGATGAGCGCGGGGATGTCGAAGAGCAGGTCGGAGGTCGTGGCATCCTGCATCGTGTCGCCGTTGAGGGTGAGCTGCAGGTGCAGGTCGCCGGGGTTCGCGACGAACGGCGACGGCACGAGGAAGGGCCCCGTCGGCAGGAAGCCCGGCGCGTTCTTGCCGCGGTACCAGTCGGTGCCGATCTCCTTCATGTCCTCGCGGAACACGAGGTCGCGCGTCGTCACGTCGTTCACGATCGTGTAGCCCGCGACGTGTTCCATCGCGTGCTCGCGGTCGACGCGGAACGCCTCGCGGCCGATCACGATCGCGAGCTCGAGCTCCCAGTCGTGCTGGTCGCTGTACGACGGCAGCACGAGGTCGACGTCGTCGCCGACGACCGCGGCCGGCAGGCCGATGAAGAAGTAGGGAATGCCCTCGCGCGCACGGCGGTCCATCATGTCGGCCGCCCACTCGCGCAGTTCCTCGATGGGGCGCGGGTCGTTCTTCGCGCGGCCCGCCGCGACGAGGTCGATGACGTGGGTGCGGTAGTTGGCGCCCGTCTGCAGCACCTGGCGGGGAGTCACCGGCGCGGAGAGGGTGACGTCGGCGAGCGGATGCCACGCGGCATCCGTCTGCTCGGCCACCGCCGTCAGGCGCCCCCACGACGCCGGCGCCTCGGCGAGGAACGCGTTGAGGTCGGCAGCGCCCAGCTCGTCGGGCCCGATCTCGCGCACCCGGTCGCCCGCGACGAGTCCGAGCCGCGCCTCGGCTCCGTCGCCCGTGCGGAAGCGGACGAGGGCGTAGGGGGCGGTCAGGCCGGCGGACGACGATGTCACGGGTGGATCTCCAATCACGCGCGCAGCGGTGCGGGGCGCAGCACCAGTCAACCGCGTCGACGGGTATCAGTGAAGCGTCGATCGATGATGGACTCCATCACTCCTGTGGATGCGCCGAGCCCATCGCCCGCGCGATCGGCAGGCCGCCGCCGTGGCCCGTGAGCCCGCCGTCGACGGCGATCTCGGCGCCGGTCACGAACGAGGCATCCGATGACAGCAGGGTGACGATCACGGCGGCGACCTCGTCGACGCGGCCGGTGCGGCCGAGCGGGCTCGCCTCGAGGTTGACCGCGCGGAACGCGTCGGGCGCGCTCGCGGTCATGGGCGTCTCGATGAACCCGGGGCTCACGAGGTTGACGCGGATGCCACGGGGTCCGAGTTCCATCGCCGCCGTCTTCGTGATGCCGCGCAGTGCCCACTTGCTCGCGCCGTAGGCGATGCCGTAGTGCGCCATCACGCCCGCCGCCGAGCCGACGTTGACGATCGAGCCGCCGTCGCGCAGGAGCGGCGCGAGCGCCTGGATGCCGAGCGCCGGTCCGACGGCGTTCACGGCGAAGGCCTGCTGGAAGTCGTCGACCGTCGCGTCGTGCAAGCGGGCGCGCCGGGTGATGCCGGCGGCGTTGACGAGGCCGTGCAGGCCGCGCGCATCGTCGCGTGCGGCGAGCCGCGCCGCGAGCTCGCGCCACTGCGCGGCATCGGTCACGTCGAGACGCACCCGCTCGACGCGGTCGGGCGGCTCCTCGTCATCCCACGCGAGGTCGGCGGCGATCACGTGCGCGCCGGCGGCGGCGAGTGCAGCGACGGTCGCCGCTCCGATCCCCGACGCGGCACCCGTGACGACGTCGGTGCGTTCCTCGAGCGACGGCATGGTCCACCCTTCCCGCGTCGGCGACGCTGTTTCCATCGTGCGCCCGGATGCCGCGTGCGGCACACCCTCACTCGTGATGCCGGGCATCACGAACCGCGATGACGGGGGCGGCGCGGCATCCCTAGGCTCGACGACATCGCACTCGAGGAGGAGCGCATGACGAACGACCTCGGCGAATCGGGATCGCCCTTGCACCCCTCACGGCTCTTCTCGTGCGCCGGCCAGGTGGCGATCGTCACCGGTGGCACGTCGGGCATCGGGCTCGCGACCGTCGAAGCGCTGGCGGCCGCGGGCGCCCGGGTGCTGCTCGCGGGCGTCGACGCGGGCGATCCGGTGGGCGTCGCCGAGTCGCTGGCCGCCCGCGGACTCGAGGTCGCCGGCGTCGTGAGCGACGTGACGTCGTCGGAATCGCCGGCCGCGCTGGTCACCGCTGCCGTCGGACTCTGGGGCCGTCTCGACACGGTGGTCTGCAACGCCGGTGCCGCGCTCGATCCGCCCGACGGTTCGATGGACGTCGACGCGCTCGACCGGATGTTCGACCTGCACGTGCGGTCGGTCTGGCGGCTCGCGGATGCCGCGGCGCCCGCCATCGCGCGCTCCGGCGGCGGCTCGTTCATCGTGATCTCGAGCATCGCCGGGCTGCGCGGCAATCGGGTCCTGGCCGGGTACGGCGTCACGAAGGCCGCGAACGCACAGCTCGCACGGAACCTCGCGGTGCAGTGGGGCGAGCACGGCCTGCGTGCGAACGCGATCTCGCCCGGCGTGATCGAGACCGCGTTCGCCCGGCCGACCACCGAGGACGCGGGCGCCGCGGCCACACGGCTCGCAGGCACGCCGCTGCGCCGGTTCGGCCGCCCCGAGGAGGTCGCCGGCGCCGTCGTCTGGCTCGCGTCTGCCGCGGGCGCCTTCGTCTCGGGCCAGAACATCGTCATCGACGGCGGCACCCTCATCGCCGACTGACCGCCTGTGCGGGTTGAGTAGCGGACGGCGGAGCCGCCCGCGTATCGAAACCACTCGCCGGTTGAGTAGCGGACGGCGAAGCCGCCCGCGTATCGAAACCCAGGCACGTCAGAGGTCTCGATACGCGTCGGGCTCCGCCCGGCGCTACTCGACCGGCACAGCTGGCTCCGCCCGGCGCTACTCGACCGGCACAGCTGGCTCCGCCCGGCGCTACTCGACCGGCACAGAGGGCCCCACCGCGAGCGGCGCCCCCGTGGCATCCGTCACCTGCTCGATGCTCACGCCAGGCGCGAGCTCGCGCAGCACCAACCCGTCGTCGGTCACGTCGATGACCGCGAGGTCGGTGATGATGCGGTCGACGCAGCGGCGGCCGGTGAGGGGGAGCGTGCACTCGGGCACGATCTTCGCCGAGCCGTCCTTCGCGACGTGCTCCATCACGACGATCACGCGTTCGGCGCCGTTCACGAGGTCCATCGCGCCGCCCATGCCCTTCACCATCTTGCCGGGCACGGCCCAGTTGGCGATGTCGCCGTGCGCCGAGACCTGCATGGCGCCGAGCACGGCCGTGGCGATGCGTCCGCCGCGGATCATGCCGAAGCTCGCGGCCGAGTCGAAGTAGCTCGCGCCGGGCAGCACCGTCACGGTCTCCTTGCCCGCGTTGATGACCTTGGCGTCCTCCTCGCCCTCCCACGGGTACGGTCCGACACCGAGTATGCCGTTCTCGGAATGCAGCACCACGTGCGTGCCCTCGGGCAGGTGGTTCGGGATGAGCGTCGGCAGGCCGATGCCGAGGTTGACGTAGGAGCCGTCCTCGAGCTCGGCGGCGGCGCGGGCGGCCATCTCGTCGCGCGTGCGCGGCATCAGCGGTCCTCTCCTGCGGGGGCGGCGGTGTCGGATGCCGCGGGCCGCGGCCGCACGGTGACCTTCTCGATCGGCAGCTCGGTCGCCTGCTCGTGCGTCAGCTGCACGACCCGATCGACGTAGATCCCGGGCAGGTGGATGTCGTCGGGATCGAGCTCGCCCGGCTCGACGAGCTCGTCGACCTCGGCGATCGTGATGCGGCCGGCCATGCCTGCGAGCGGGTTGAAGTTGCGCGTCGACTTCTCGAACCGCAGGTTGCCGTGCCGGTCGCCGACCGCCGCGCGTACGAGGCCGTAATCGGTGCGGATCGCCTGCTCGAGCACGTACTCGCGCGTGCGCCCGAACGCCGCGAACGGGCGCAGCTCCTTCGGCTCGCTCGCGAACGCGACCGAACCGTCGGGCGCGTAACGGATCGGCATGCCGCCGTCGGAGACCGCGGTGCCCGCGCCCGTCGCCGTGTAGAACGCCGGGATGCCCACGCCGCCGGCGCGCAGCCGCTCGGCGAGGGTGCCCTGCGGGGTCAGCTCCACCTCGACCTCGCCGCCGAGGTACTGGCGAGCGAACTCCTTGTTCTCGCCGATGTACGACGCGATCACCCGACGGATGCGGCCCGCCGCGAGCAGCTCGCCGAGCCCCCACCCGTCGACCCCGCAGTTGTTCGAGACGACCTCGAGGCCGCCCGTGCCCTGGGCGAGCAGCGCCCGGATGAGCACGATCGGCACGCCCGAGAGACCGAAGCCGCCCACGGCGAGCGAGGCTCCGTCGGGTATGTCGGCGACCGCCCAGGCCGCGCTCGCGTACGTCTTATCCATCGTGCTCCTCGGGGGTGGGGGCGTCGTGCGGAGGGGTGTCGGCAGTGGTGGCGGGGGCGGCAGGGGCAGCGGATGCCGCGGGCTCGGCGTCGGGCCCTCCGTCCGCGTCGAGCTCGGCGAACACACCGCGCGCGATCCCGAGCGCCGTGTTGGCCGCGGGCAGTCCGGCGTAGAGCGCGGTGTGCAGCATGACCTCGGCGATCTCGCCGCGGGACAGCCCATTCCGCAGCGCGGCGCGCACGTGCATCCGCGTCTCGGCCTCGTGGCCGCCGGTCACGAGCGAGGCGAGCGTCGCGATCGACCGCTCGCGACGGGAGAGCTCCTCGCGGGCCCAGATCTCGCCCCACGCGTACCGCGTGATGAAGTCCTGGAACACGGCCGTCTCGGGGGTGATCGCGGCGTTCGCCGCGTCGACGTGGGCGTCGCCGAGCACGGCTCGCCGCACGGCCATGCCGCGCGTCGCCGGGTCGGCCGGCTGGGCCTGGACCGCCGAGGCCGCGGCCGCCTGCGACGCCCCGGCGATGTGGCCGGCGAGCAGCGCGGCGCTCTCGGCCGGCCGTTCGAGGGGTGGCAGGTGCGCGGCATCCGCGATCTCGGCGAAGCGCGCGCCGGGCACGGATGACGCGAGCTCGCGCATCGCCGCGGTGGTGGTCACCCCGTCGTGGCCGCCGCCCACGAAGAGGCTCGGCGCCGTGATCGACCCGGCGGTGGCGCGCCGATCGAACGAACCGAGCGCCTCGCAGCATCGTGCGTACGACTCGTCGTCGACCTCGACGAGGAGCTTGAGCGCCCGCCCGCCGGGCCCGTCGGGGTTCGCGGCGAGGTAGTCGGGCGCGAACCACCGCGACGCGCTGCCGACGACGAGCGACGCCGTGCCGCTCGCGCGTACCGCGGCAGCCCGGTCGGCCCAGCCCGACGGCTCGCCGATGCGCGCGCCGCTCGCGAACGCCGTGAGGCTCTGCACCCGCTCGGGCGCGCTCGCGGCGAGCTCGATCGCGACGGAGCCGCCGAGCGAGACGCCCGCGACGTGGAAGCGTCCGCCGCCGAGTTCGTCGACGAGGCGCAGCACCCCCTCGGCGAGCTCGCCCATCGTGAACGGCTCGCGGGCGGCCGGGCTGGCGCCGTGGCCGGGCAGGTCGACCCGCAGGATGCGGAACCCGGGCAGCGCGGCGCGCAACGGCGGCAGCGCGGCATCCCACAGTTCGGTCGTCGTGCCGAGCGAGGGCAGCAGCACGAGGGTCTCGACCGCGACCGCGTCGGGCGCGGCCGGCGTCACCGAGCCGAGCAGGCGGGGGATGGTCATGGTGCCTCCAGCAGTGCCACGGCACTGAATCGTTCGGTCGCCGCGGCGACGATGCGGGCGGATGCCGCGAGCGTCGGCTCGGCATCGCGCTCGAGCTCGGGGCTGAGCGCACGGTTCCGCGCCACCGCCGTGCGGTCGACGTCGAGGGTCGCGACGAGCCCGGACGCGGCCTCCGCGCTCTCGAGGGCGAGCCGCGCGAGCCCCCGCAGCGCCTGCCACTCGGCGTGCCACTCCCCCGCGGGCCGGGCGTCCTGCGACACGGATGCCGCGTGCACGGTCGAGAGCAGGCCCGGCGCCCGCAGGGCGTTGGCGGTGAGCAGCACGGCGTCGACGGGATTGCGCTTGTGCGGCATCGCCGACGAGCCGCCCGTCGAGCCGAGCACGACCTCGCCGATCTCGGTGCGCGCGAGGAACGCGATGTCGCGGCCGATGCGGCCGAGCGCCGCCGTCACGAGGGCTGCCGTGGCGGCGATGCGCAGGATCGGCGTGCGCTCGGTGTGCCAGCTGCGCCGTAGGTCTGCGAGGCCGAGCTCCGCGGCGAGCGCGGCACGCAGGTCGCCCGTCGCATCGGGCCGGTCGGCGATCCGGTCGAACGCCTCGCCCGTGCCGACGGCTCCCCCGAGCTGCACGGGGAACTCCGTCGCGTCGATCGCCTCGACCGCCGAGCTCACGCCGTCCAGCCAGCCCGCGACGGTGACGCCGATCGTGCTCGGTGCGGCGTGCTGCCCGAGCGTGCGTGCGATCGACACCGTCTCGCGCTCCGACTCGGCGAGCGCCGCGAGCGCGGAGCCCGCGGCGACGAGGTCGTCGCGCGCCTCGACGAGCGCCGTGAGGCACACGAGCACGAGGGCCGAGTCGAGGATGTCCTGGCTGGTCGCGCCGGCGTGCACGCGGGGGCCCGATCCTGCGACGGCCGCCTCGGCCTGCGCGCGCAGCTGCTCGACGAGCGGGATCACGGGCACGCCGCCGGCGTGCGTTCCCGCGACGAGCGCCGCCCGGTCGAGGGTCTCCTCGTCGAGCGCGTCCGCGATGGCCGCGGCGTCGCCGTCGCCCACGCGCGCCCACGCGCGCAGCAGCGCGCGCTCGACCTCGACCAGCGCGGCGAGCATCGCGTCGTCGCCCGTCGTCGCGGTGGCGGCGCTGCCGAGCGGCTCGAGCAGTCCCCAGTCGTCAGCCATCGCGCTCCGAGTCGGTGCGGTCCGGGTCGGTGCGGTCCGGGTCGTCGATGCGGTCGAAGTCGAGGAACACCGTCTCGCCCTCGCCCTGCAGGCGGATGTCGAACCGGTAGCTCGCGTCGCCGTCGGCCTGCGCGATGAGCGTCGCGCGCCGGGCGGGGTCGATGTCGCCGAGCAGGCGATCGCCGGCGTTGCGCTCGGGCTCGTCGCCGAAGTAGGCGCGCGTGAAGAGGTGGTGCATGAGCCCGCGGGCGAAGACCGTGACCAGGAGGTAGGGCGCGGCATCCGCTCGGGTCGGCCCGGGCTTGATCGTCGTGAAGGAGTAGTGGCCGTCGCGGTCGGCCGCCGCCCGGCCGAAGCCCGTGACGGTGTGGCCGTCGCGCGCGAAGCTGCCGCGTTCGGCGATGACCCGCCCCGCGGCATCCGCGCCCCAGATCTCAACGAAGGCGTCGGGCACGCCCACGCCGGCGCCGTCGATCACGGTGCCGTGGAAGCGGATGGCCGACGGATGCCACGGCGGTGCCACCTCGGGGCCGCCCGCGTACGGCAGCGCGAACCCGAAGAACGGGCCGACGGTCTGCGACGGGGTCTGCAGGAAGGGGGTCTCAGGCATGGTCGGCGTCCTCCGGCTCCATCCACGTCGACTTCGGTCCGGTGAGCACGACGTCCCAGCGGTAGCCGAGCGCCCACTCGGGCTCGCTCACGTCGTGATCGTACGTCGCGATGAGCCGTGCGCGCGCGGCGGGATCGACGATCGACTGGGAGATCGGGTCGAGGGCGAAGAGCGGATCGCCCGGGAAGTACATCTGGGTGACGAGCCGCTGCGTGAACGCGGACCCGAAGAACGAGAAGTGGATGTGGGCGGGCCGCCACGCGTTGCGGTGGTTCTTCCACGGGTACGCGCCGGGCTTGATCGTCGTCAGCCGGTACGACCCGTCGTCGCCCGTGATGAGCCGGCCGACGCCCGTGAAGTTCGGGTCGAGCGGCGCGGGGTGCTGGTCGCGCTTGTGCACGTACCGGCCCGAGGCGTTGGCCTGCCAGATCTCCACGAGCTGGTTGCGCACCGGGCGACCCTCGCCGTCGAGCACGCGCCCCGTCACGACGATGCGCTCCCCGAGGGGCTCGCCGACGTGCTGGATCGTGAGGTCGCTCTCCTCGGCGGCGACGTCGGTGTGGCCGAACGCCGGCGAGACGAGCTCGATCTCCTCGGGGTCGGCGCGCACGAGCTCGTGCGTCGGATGCCGCAGCGCCGACGAGCGGTACGGCAGGAAGTCGCGCGGCGGGTGCACCGGGAGCGGGCGGCCCGTGGCATCCGCTCGCCGCCGGTAGTCGTCGTGGATCGTCGCGATCTCGTCGGAGATCTGCCGCTGCGTGAGTTCGGGTTGGGGGTCGGGTCGCATGTGGTTTCCTGTCGGACTCAGAACGGAAGGCCGGCGTACTGCTCGGCGAGGCTGCGCTTCGCGTGCACGGAGCCGGTGACGTACTCGAGTTGGCCCACCTGGCTGCGGTAGCGGAACGCCCGCGCCGAGGCATCCGGCACCTCGTGGTGCACGTGCAGCATCTCGGTCATCCACTGCGAGAAGTGCTGCACCTGCCACTGGCGGGCGAGCGCGCGGTCGCTGTAGGTGTCGAGGCCGCTCGAGTCGCCGGCGCGGTGGTCGAGCAGGGCACGGCCGAGGATCGCGACGTCGGCGATCGCCGAGTTGAGGCCCTTGGCGCCCGTCGGCGGCACGATGTGGCCGGCGTCGCCCACGAGGAACATGCGCCCGCTCGCCATCGTCGACACCACGAAGCTGCGCATGGGCGTGATCGACTTCTCGGTGATCGGGCCCTCCTGCAACCGCCAGCCGTCGACGCCGAGCCGGGTCTGCAGCGCGTCCCAGATGCGGGCGTCGCTCCAGTCGTCGATCGACTCGTCGGGCGCGACCTGCAGGTAGAGGCGCGACACCTCGAGCGAGCGCATGGAGTGCATGCCGAAGCCGTCGGCGTGCAACGCGTAGATGAGGTCGTCGGTCGACGGCGCGACATCCGCGAGGATGCCGAGCCAGCCGAACGGGTAGCCGCGCTCGAAGACCTGCAGCTCGGCGGAGGGGATGCGCTGCCGGCAGATACCGTGGTAGCCGTCGGCGCCGACCACGAAGTCGCACTCGAGCTCGTGCACCTCGCCGTCCTTCGTGTAGATGACCTCGGGGCGGCGGCCGGCGATCCCCACGGGCTCGACGTCCTCGGCTTCGAAGACGATGTTCGAGCCGATGCGCTCATGCTCTTCGAGCAGGTCGGTCACGAGGGCCTGCTGCCCGTACACGGTCACCGTGCGGCCGACGAGCTCGCGGAAGTCGAGGTGGTGGCGCTCGCCCTCGAACTGCAGGTAGATGCCGCCGTGCGTGAGCCCGCGTTCGCGGAGGCGCCTGTCGAGGCCGAGTTCGGCGAGGATGTCGACCGACCCCTGCTCGAGCACGCCGGCGCGGATGCGGCCGAGCACGTACTCGCGCGAGCGCTGCTCGAGGATCGTGAAGGGCACGCCCGCCTGCCCGAGGATGTGGCCGAGAAGGAGGCCGGCGGGCCCCGCCCCGATGATCGCCACTCCGGTGGTCTGGTGCACGGATGCCGCCTCTCGCGTCGCTGGGAAGGTGGCTCGACTCTCGCCCATCGGCCCGCGCCGCGGTGGGACGTTTCCACTGAGTGGAAGGATGCGCGGATTCGCCCGAGCGGTGCGGGCTCAGGGCCGCCAGCCGAGCGCGGTCGAGATGCCGCGCGCCGCCATCCGCACGCCGAGGGCGAACTGCGGCTCGCCGCGCCGCTCGACGTGCGCGATGATCGACACCGCCGCGACCACCTCGCCCGAGGCATCCCGCACGGGCGCCGCCACCGAGAACGCCCCCCGGGTGAGCTCCTCGACCGCCTGGGACAGGCCGAGCGAACGGATCTCGGCGAGACGGATGCGCAGCTCACGCTCCTCAGTGAGCGTGTTGGGCAGGTACTTCCGCGGATTCGACGCGAGCACCTCGTGCAGCACGTCCTCGCCCGCGTGCGCGAGCAGCACGAGGCCGACGCCGGTCGCGTGCAGCGGCAGCCGCGATCCGACCTCGGAGATCACGGGCACGGCGTCGCGCCCCGACAGGCGCTCGAGGTAGACGGCGCCGAGCCCGTCGCGCACGGCGAGGTGCACGTGCTCGCGCGTCGACTCGAGCAGGTCCTCGAGGTAGGGCAGCGCGGCGCTCCGCAGGCGTCGCGCCGTGGGCTGGCGCACCCCGAGCCGCCACAGCTTCATGCCGAGGCGGTATCGGCCGTCGTCGCCGCGCACGAGGCCGCCCCACTCGACCCACTCGCCGAGCAACCGGTGCGCCGTCGAGAGCGGCAGCCGCGCACGGGCGGCGACCTCGCTCAGCGTGAGCTCCTCGCCCGCCGCGAACGCGTCGGCGATCGCGAACAGCTTGTCCGCCACGCTCCGCTCGTCGCGCGCTCCTCCCGCCATGCGCTCAGCCTAGGACGGTGCATCCGCGTCGCCGCCGGTCACGAGAGCAGGAGAACGCAGCGCGCATCGGTCTGCCAGTCCTGTTCTGGTGCCGGATGCCGCGTGGCGTCCTGCTTCCGCGACGGATGCCCCGTGGCGGGCACGGCGTGGCGTCCCGCTTCCGTGACGATCGCCGCGATCGTGGCCTGCGCGGCATCCGCATCGCCGCCGTCATCACCACCGCCACCCCGCCGCCATCGCCACCGCCACCCCGCCGCCGCGAGAACAGGAGCACGCGGCGCGCATCGGTCTGCCAGTCCTGTTCTGGTGCCGGATGCGGCGTGGCGCCCCGCTTCCGTGACGGATGCCGCGGGGCGGGCTGGGCGCGGCGGGCTGGGCGTGGCGGGCGCGACCCGGCGGGCGCGACCTGCAGGCCCGTCGACCCGGCGGGACGCGGACGCCGCTACTTCGGCGGCGCGGGCCGCATCCGCAGGTGGGTCACCCCGCCGTCGACCTCGAGCGACGTGCCCGTCGTCGAACGCGAGAGCGGACTCGCGAGGTAGGCGATGGCCGCGGCGACCTCGCCGGGGTCGACCATGCGGCCCGTGGCCTGGCGGGCGTCGAGCGCGGCGCGCTCCGCGACGGGATCCGGGAAGTTCTGCAGCATCCGATCGACGAACGCCGTGGCAACGGTGCCCGGGCTCACGCAGTTGACGCGGATGCCCTCGCGCACGTGGTCGGTCGCCATCGCGAAGGTGAGCGCGAGCACGGCGCCCTTCGACGCGCTGTACAGGGCGCGCTCGGGCAGGCCGTTGAGCGCGGCGATCGAGCACACGTTCACGATCGCGGCTGACGACGACCGTCGCAGCCACGGCAGCGCGGCGGCGCTCACTCGGGCCATGCCGACGACGTTGACGTCGAGCACCCGGGCCCACTCGGCGTCGTCGTTCGCCTCGACCGTGCCGATCGCGCTGATGCCCGCGTTGTTCACGACGACGTCGATGCCGCCGAGCTCCGCGCCGATGCGCTCGATCGCGGCGTTCACCGATGCACGGTCGGTCACGTCGGCCTCGACGGCGAACAGGTCGTCGGGTGCTCCCTCCACCGACCGGTCGATGATCGCCGCGCGTGCCCCGCGTCGCGCGAGCTCCTGCGCGGCGGCCAGGCCGATGCCCGATGCGCCGCCGGTCACCACGGCCACGAGTCCCGCGAACTCCCCGGCGCTCATGCCTGCACCATCCGCTGGCGCGCGCTGCCGAGGCCGTCGATCTCGAGCTCGACCACGTCGCCCTCGCGCAGGTACGGCGTGCCCGGAAGTCCGAGCGCGACGCCCGCGGGCGTGCCCGTGTTGATGAGGTCGCCCGGGCGCAGCACCATGAACTGGCTGAGGTACCAGATCACGTGGGCGACGGGGAAGATCATGGTCGCGGTCGAGCCGTCCTGGCGCATCGTGCCGTTGACGCTCAGCCTCATGCCGAGTCGCTGCGGGTCGGCGACCTCGTCGGCGGTCACGAGCACCGGCCCCAGCGGGTTGAACGTCTCGCAGCTCTTGCCCTTGTCCCACTGGCCGCCGCGCTCGAGCTGGAACTCGCGCTCGGAGACGTCGTGCGACACGACGTAGCCGGCCACGTGAGCGAGCGCGTCATCCGCCGACTCGAGGTAGCGCGCCTCACGGCCGATCACGACGCCGAGCTCGACCTCCCAGTCGGTCTTCACCGAGCGGCGCGGGATGCGCACGTCGTCGTACGGTCCGACGACGGTCGACGGGTCCTTCATGAAGACCACGGGCTCGGCCGGGAGCGCCGCGCCCGTCTCCTCCGCGTGGTCGCGGTAGTTGAGCCCGATGCAGACGATCTTGCCGGGCGCGACGATGGGCGCCCCGACCCGCAGGCCCGCGTCGTCGAGGCGCGGGAGGGTGCCCGCGTCGAGGGCGGCGCGGGTGCGGGCGATGCCGTCGCCGGCGAGGAAGGCTCCGTCGATGTCGGCGGTGAGGGGCCGCAGGTCGAAGACGGCGTCGCTCGTCTCGACGACGGGGATCTCCGCGCCGGCCGGGCCGCGTCGGGCGAATCTCATGGGTGCTCCGTTCGGTAGAAGTCGCGGGCGGTGCCCGAGAGGATGCGTTCGCGGTCGCGGGGGTCGAGACCGTCGAGCAGTGGCGTGAGCGAGGCGAGGACCGCCCGGTACCCGCCGGCGAGCAGCGAGATCGGCCAGTCTCCGCCGTACATGAGCCGGTCGGGGCCGAAGACCTCGACGGCGCAGTCGAAGACGGGTCGCAGTGCGTCGGATGCCGCGGGGCCGGCCGCGCCCGCAAGGCCGCCCGGCGGGTAGAGCCCCGAGACCTTGCCGAACACGAGGGGGTTCGCGGCGACCTCTGCGATGAGGCCGTGCCAGTCCCAGTCGTGCCGATCGTGCGGGCCGCCGCCCTGGCCGCCACCCTGGCCGCCGCCGCCGCCCCCACCGCCCAGCGGCGGCTTGCCGAGGTGGTCGATCACCATGCGCAAACCCGGATGCCGCTCCGACACGACGAGCACCGCCTCGAGGTGCTCGGGCAGCACGGCGACCACGTCGAACGGTACGCCGGCGTCCTCGAGCAGCCCGAGCCCCGCGTCGACGTCGGGGCGCAGCAACCAGTGCGGGTCGTCGCGGGTGTGGATGAGCGAGCGGATGCCGCACACGATCGGGTCGGCTCGGAGCTCCGCCAGCCGCTCGGCCGCCCGCGCGGGCTCGTCGAGCGGCACCCACGCGACGACCCCCCGCACCCGCGCCGACGCGCGCGCGGCCTCGAGCATGAACTCGGTGTCCTCGTCGTTGTCGGCCGACTGCACGAGGATCGTGCCGTCGACGCCCGCGTCGTCGAGCACGGCGAGCGCCTCGGGCAGGTCGAAGTCGCGGAAGATCGGGCCGGCATCGGGGCCGAGCCAGTCGTACGCCGCGCGCGACCGGTTCCAGATGTGCTGGTGCGCATCGAGGATGCCGCTCACGCCGCCACCCCAACTGGTCTGATGAATCCGGCGGTCAGGGCCGCCCGCCGACCTAGGATGTGCCCATGAGCACTCCTCCCGCCGCACGCGAGTCGCGTTCGCAGCCCGAGGTCGTCATCGACGGCATCCGCGACCTGATCACCGACGGCACCCTCGTGGCGGGCTCGCGCCTGCCCGTCGAGCGCGACCTGTGCACGCAGCTCGGCGTCTCCCGCGGCTCGCTGCGCGAGGGCATCCGCGCGCTCGTGATCCTCGGGGTGCTCGAGACCCGCCAGGGCGACGGTACCTACGTGACGAGCCTCGACGCCACCACCCTGTTCGGCCCGCTCGGGTTCCTCGCCGAGCTGCAGAGTCCCGAGAACAGCGTGCACCTGCTCGCCGTGCGCCGTGTGCTCGAGCCCGAGGCGGCGGCCAAGGCCGCGGTGCTCATCTCCGACGAGGACCTCGCCGAGGCCGAGCGCGTGCTCGACCGGGGCGACGCGCTGCTCGACGCGCCCGAGGGCGAGGTCGACCTCGAGGCGACGATCGACGTCGACACCGACTTCCACCGGGTCGTGGCACGTGCGAGCGGCAACCCCGCGTTCGCCGCGATCATCGAGGCGCTCATCGGCCGCACTGCGCGGGCGCGGCTGTGGCGCGCGATCCACGACGAGGGTGCGGTGCGCCGCACCCAGGCCGAGCACCGCGCCGTGCTCGACGCGCTGCGCGACCACGACCCCGACCGGGCGCGCATCCGCATGAGCGTGCATGTGCTCGGGGTCGAGGAGTACACCGCGGGCCACGCCGACGGCACGAGCTCCGGCGGCGCCGGCCTCGCCGACGGGAGCGCCGCCGCTCCAGGCGCCGCGGGCGCGGCATCCGCCGGTCATGCCGGGGCCCCGCCCGCCGCGGCCGCCGGCAGCGCATCGGCACGCAGGAGGCCGCGTTCGACCAGCGCCGGCCAGAAGTCCGCGGGCACCGCGGCCTCGTAGCGCTCGATCGTGCTCTCGACGTGCGCCGCCGTGCGCGTGCCGACGACGACCGAGGCGACGACGGGGTTCAGCAGCGGGAACGCGATCGCGGCCTGCGGCAGGGTGATGCCGAACTCGTCGCACACGTCGGCGATCGCATCCGCCCGCTCGAGCACCGCGGGCGGCACCGGCGCATAGTCGTACTTCGCATCGGCGGCGGGCCTCGGGTTCGACAGCAGCCCCGAGTTGTAGACGGCGGCGGCCACCACGGCGACGCCGGCCGCCTCGGCCGCGGGCAGCAGGTCGTCGAGCGCGCCCTGCTCGAGCAGCGTGTACCGGCCCGCGACCATCACGACGTCGATGTCGTGGCCGCGCACGAAGTCGGCGAGCATGGCCGACTGGTTCATGCCCGCCCCGATCGCCCGCACCACGCCCTCGTCGCGCAGCTCGATGAGCGCGGGGATGCCCTCGCGGGAGGCCACGTCGAAGTGGTCGTCGGGGTCGTGCAGGTAGGCGATGTCGATGCGGTCGAGGCCGAGCCGCTCGAGGCTCGCGTCGATCGAGCGGCGGATGCCGTCGCGCGTGAAGTCCCATTCGCGTCGCGTGGTCGCTGGTACGACGAATCCCTGGTCGTCGAGTCGGCCGGCGCCGCTGGGATCCGGCACCAGCAGCCGACCCACCTTCGTCGAGACCACGTAGTCGGCGCGCGGGCGTCCGGCGAGCGCGGCGCCCAGGCGGCGCTCCGAGAGCCCCAGCCCGTAGTGCGGCGCGGTGTCGAAGTAGCGGATGCCGGCGGCCCACGCGCGGTCGACGGCATCCGTCGAGGCCTCGTCGCTCGTCTCGCGGTAGAGGTTGCCGAACTGGGCGACCCCGAGGCCGATCTCGGTCGTGGACACGCCACGGCCCACCGTGCGACTCAGCATCGAGGATCCTCCACGTTCGCGAACATTGCCCTCAAAGGTTAGACCAATATGGGCTACCATGCCACTTGTACCGTCGGTAGCCGCCGATCGCCACTGATTGGTTCAGTGAATCGACCTCAGCGAGCGGATGCCGCAGACTCACGAACCCTGGAGGCTCGATGCTGACCGCCGCCTACACCGGCAACGCCACGATCGACATCGCCGAGGCGGAGCCCACGCCGCCGGCGCCGGGCCAGGTGCAGCTCGAGGTCGCCTACGTCGGCCTCTGCGGCACCGACCTGCACATCCTCCACGGCAGCATGGACGCCCGCGTGCAGACGCCTCTGGTCTTCGGGCACGAGATGAGCGGCACGATCGCCTCGGTCGGCGACGGCGTCGAGGGCTGGGCGCCGGGGGACCGCGTCACCGTCATGCCGCTCGCGTGGGACGGCACGTGCCCGGCCTGCCTCGCCGGCAACCAGCACATCTGCCAGAACCTCGACTTCATCGGCATCGACTCCCCCGGCGCGCTGCAGGCGCGATGGAACGTGCCGGCCGACACGCTCGTCGCGCTTCCCGCCGACATCGCGATGGATGCCGCGGCGCTCGTCGAGCCCGTCGCGGTCGCCGTGCACGACGTGCGGCGCTCCGAGCTCACGCCGGGCGACCGGGTCGTGGTCATCGGCGGCGGTCCCATCGGCGTGCTCATCGCCACGGTGGCCCGCGCCTTCGGCGCCGAGGTCGCGGTGATCGAGCTCGACCCTGCCCGCCGCGCGCAGATCGGCGCGCTCGGGTTCGAGGCCCTCGACCCGCGCGAGACCGATCAGGTCGCCTGGGTCGAGCAGTGGACGGGTGGCGCGGGCGCGGACGTCGTCTTCGAGGTGTCGGGCGCCGCGGCGGCCGTGCTCGGCGCCACCGACCTCGCCAAGGTGCGCGGCACGATCGTGGTGGTCGCCATCCACCCGACCCCCCGCGAGATCAACCTGCAGCGCGTGTTCTGGCGGGAGCTGCGCATCCTCGGCGCCCGCGTCTACCAGCGCACCGACTTCGAGCGGGCCGTCGAGCTCATCGCCGACGGCACCATTCCCACGTCGGTGCTCATCACGAAGGTGGTACCGCTCGCCGAGACGCGTGCGGCATTCGACGACCTCGAGGGCGGCCGCGCGATGAAGGTGCTCGTCGACGTGCAGGCGGGGCAGCCGGCCGAGGAGGCCGCCGCATGAGCGCGCTCTTCGACCTCACCGGCACCCTGGCCGTGGTGACCGGCGCGCGGCGCGGCATCGGGTTCGCGATGGTCGAGGCGCTCGCCACGGCCGGCGCCGACATCATCGGCGTCAGCGCCACCCTCGAGCCCAAGGGCAGCGCGATCGCCGCCGCCGTCGAGCGGCAGGGCCGCCGCTTCGAGGCGCGCGCCGTCGACTTCGCGGATCGCGCCGCCGTCGTGTCCCTCGCAGAGGAGCTCGCCGACCGCGAGGTCGACATCCTCGTCAACAACGCCGGCACGATCGAGCGGGCGCCGGCGGCGCAGCATCCGCTCGAGCTCTGGGACCGCGTGATCGAGGTCGACCTGTCGAGCCAGTTCGTGCTCACGCAGGCGCTCGGCCGCGGGATGCTCGCGCGCGGGCGCGGCAAGGTGATCTTCACGGCGAGCCTGCTGAGCTTCCAGGGCGGCATCAACGTGCCGGGCTACGCGGCGGCGAAGTCGGGCATCGCGGGGCTCGTGCGCGCGCTGTCGAACGAGTGGGCGGGCTCGGGTGTCACGGTCAACGCGATCGCGCCCGGGTACATCGCCACCGACAACACGCAGGCGCTGCGCGACGACCCGGATCGGTCGCGGTCGATCCTCGACCGCATCCCCGCCGGCCGCTGGGGCCGGGCAGACGACCTCGGCGGCGCGACGGTGTTCTTGGCGTCGCGCGCGTCCGACTACGTCTCGGGCGTCGTGCTCCCCGTCGACGGCGGGTGGCTGGGCCGATGATCCTCGAGGGCCACCCCATCGTGCCCGTCGTCGTGGTCGACGATGCGGCGCAGGTCGCCGGCCTCGTCGACGCACTCGCGGCCGGCGGCATCCGCTGCGCCGAGATCACCCTGCGCACGCCCGCCGCGGTCGCGGCGCTCCGCATCGCCGGCGCCGTCGGCGGCTTCGTCGCGGGGGCGGGCACGGTGCTCACGGCCGACGACGTCGACCGGGTCGTCGACGCGGGGGCGCGGTTCGTGGTCTCGCCCGGGCTCGACGACGACGTGGTCGCCCGGTGCCGCCACCACGGCGTCGACGTCGTGCCGGGCGTCGCGACCGCGACCGAGGTGCAGCGCGCGCTGCGGCTCGGACTCGACCGCCTCAAGTTCTTCCCCGCCGCCCAGCTCGGCGCCCTCGCCGCGATCGAGGCGCTGAGCGGCCCCTTCCCCGGCGTGCGCTTCCTGCCGAGCGGCGGGGTTTCCCCCGAGAACGCCGCCGCCTACATCGCGTCGCCGTCGGTCTTCGCCGTGAGCGGCAGCTGGATGGCGACGCGCGCGATGATCCGCGACGGCGACGTCGCGACCATCGAGCGGGTGAGCCGCGAGGCCGTCGCGCTGGTGACGCCGTGACCGTGCTCCGGCGTGTGCTCACGGTCGGCGAGGGACTCGGCGTGCTGCGGGCCCGCGACCTCGGGTCGCTCGCCACGGTCTCGGAGTTCACGCTCTCGACGGGCGGCGCCGAGGGCAACGTCGCGATCGGCCTCGCCCGGCTCGGCGTGCCGGTCACCTGGGTCGGCCGCGTCGGCGACGACGACCTCGGCCGCCGGGTCGTGCGCGAGCTGCGCGCCGAGGGGGTCGACGTGATCGCCCCGACGGATGCCGCGGCCACGGGCCTGCTCGTGAAGTCGACGCCCGCCCCCGGCCGCACCTCGGTCGCGTACTATCGCGCCGGCAGCGCCGGCAGTCGTCTCGCCCCCGCCGACGTCGAGCACGTTCCGCTCGACGACGTCGCGCTCGTGCACGTCACCGGCATCACGCCCGCGCTCTCCGCGACGGCGGCCGAGGCGATCGACGTGCTCGTCGCCCGCGCCCGGGCCGGCGGCATCCCCGTCTCGTTCGACGTGAACCACCGGTCGACCCTGTGGGCGTCGGCCGACGCTGCTGTGTCATCGCACCGTCGCTTGGCGAGGCTCGCCGACGTCGTGTTCGCGGGCCAGGACGAGGCGGCGCTGCTCGTGGACGACGCACGGCAGCCGCCGGCGAGCGCCTCCGGTGACCCCGAGGAGCTCGCGCGCCGCATCGCCGCACTCGGGCCTCGCGAAGTCGTCGTGAAGCTCGGCGAGTACGGCGCGCTCTCGCTGCGCGACGGCGTCGTCGAGCGCCGCGCAGCGATCCCGGTCGACGTCATCGACACGGTCGGCGCGGGCGACGCCTTCGTGGCCGGTTACCTCGCCGAACTCGTCGCCGGTCAGCCGCTCGGTGAGCGGCTCGACACGGGCGTGCGCGCCGGAGCAGCCGCGTGCACGCACCCCGGCGACTGGGAGGGCTCCCCCACCAAAGCCGAGCTCGCGCGCGTCGGCGGCGACCCCGTCCGCCGCTGACCTCGCTCCCTCGGCCGCGCCTCTCCACGCACGAACTGCTGGCGCGATCGACTCCGGTCGTGCGGACGCGCCCGTTGCGCTCAACGCCCCCTCAGCGGGACTCGTCAACGGGCGGGTCTTGCGGGAAATCGCCGATCGAACGGATGCGACCGACCGCACGTCGGACTGGTGGTGCCGGCGCGTGCCGCGGTGACGGACCGGCTCTCGGGCACAGCATTCCTCCGCCGGGGGTCTCTAGACGGCTCTCGACGTGGGGGTGCGCTCGTGGCTAGGCTGCGCCGCAGGAGCCTGGGGGGATTGCGATGGGGAGGCTGCGATGACGATGTCGAGCGAAGAGATCCGCGACCGGGGTATCGGACGCCGGGCCGTCGAGGCCGCCGTATGGGGGATGGCCGCGGTGAACTACGAGGTGATGCGCTCGGTGATGGCCGGCGAGGGCCGCACCGAGTTCGTGTACTGGTCGAAGCTCCTCGATTGGCGGAACCAGACCCTGACCCCGAATCCCGACCTCATCTACTACATGGCGTTCATGGACCCCGGACGTGACGGCCCGATCGTGGTCGACATCCCGCCGGGCACCGACGACCACGTGCTGAACGGCAGTCTCTGCAACATCTGGCAGGTGCCGCTCGAAGACGTCGGACGGTTCGGGGCGGACGAGGGGCGGGGCGCGCGGTACCTGTTGCTGCCGCCTGGCTACGACGGTGACGTGCCCGACGGCTACCTGGTTCTGCAGTGCGACACGCGGCGCGTGTACGCCCTGCTCAGGTCGGTCCTGCCCGAGCGCACGCAAGAGGCGCTCGACGCGGGACTGGAATACTGCCGCGGCATCCGGATCTACCCGCTCGCGCAGGCGAACGACCCGCCCGACACGCCGCGCCGCGACCTCGCGGGTGAGCTCGTCGACACGCGAATCCCGTACGACATCCGCTTCTGGGAGGCGCTCGACCGGGTGGTGCAGGCCGAGCCGTGGCTGCCGCGGGATCGGCCGTTCGCGGAGATGCTCGCCACGCTGGGGATCGTGAAGGGTCAGCCGTTCGAGCCCGACCAGCGGCGCGTGAAGCTGCTCGAAGCGGCCGTGCAGGAGGCGCACGAGTGGCTGCGCGAGCTGTACGTGAACGAGCCTGATTGGGTCGACGGAGCGCGGTGGTTCTTCCCAGCCGGGCGGGACTTCACCGAGGGGCAGAGCCAGAACTTCGCGAACGGGGAGGTGTACCCGTACACCGATCGCGGCGTGATCTACCACATGGCGTTCATCGGGTTGAAGCGCCTCGGGATCGGCCAGTTCTACCTCGTCTGCGTGCGCGACAGCGACGGGGATCTGCTCGACTCGGGTATGAGCTACCGGTTGCGGGTCCCGTCCGGCGTGCCGGTGTCGCAGTACTGGTCAGTCACGATGTACGACGGCGACGACCACACGTTCATCCGCGGCAACGAGAAGTACTCCGTCTCGTCGCAGACGCCGGGGCTGGCGGTGAACGACGACGGCTCGGTCGACGTCTTCTTCGGGCGGGAGCCGCAGCCCGGTCTCGAGGCGAACACCGTGTCGACGGGCGAGTCCCGCACGTTCGAGCTCATGTTCCGCTTCTACGGCGTCGGACCCGACGTGATGGCGAAACGGTGGACGCTTCCCAACGTCGAGAAGCTCCCATAGATCAACCCGCCGTTCAATGCCAGAACGGACCGCTGAGGGATGCGCTAGGGGCGGCATTCCGTCACGCTCAAGCACCGAGCGTGACTGAGATCCGCCGACCGATCCCTCGCCCAGTAGCCGCGGTAAGGGATCCCGTTAGGACTGGTGCTTACCGCTTCTGACCCACATGGCCAGAGCCACGATCCCTGCCGCTGCGACTGCAGCACCTCCGACGACCAAGGTGTTCCACACAACGAAAGAGTCCACGCCCGACGGTCTTACGCAGGAAGCGCGAGCGCAACGATCACCGCGTCGGTCGCGGAGGCCCGATGAGGGATCCGCTTGCGGACGTCCTCTGACGGACCGGCTTACCGGCAGAGTGGACTGCTGGTGCTGCAGCGTGGCAACCGCGTCATCGGAAGGGGTCACTTGGTGACTCGGTTCTTGTCCGCTGTCGAGGCATCCGTCGCCCGTCTCGCCTGAGTCTCGCGGCGCTGATGCGACCGGACTAAAGTGGCGCGCGTCGAGCGAAGGAGCCTCCAGATGAGCGGATCGTTCTGGGCGGGGATCGCCGTCATCGTCGCGCTGGCCGCCGTGTCGCTGCTGGTGCTCATGATCCTGCGGGCACGAGGCAAACGGCTGCCTCCCATGGAGCCCGGGACCGCCGAGGCCGCCGCCGAGGCCCAGCAGCTGAGGGATCAGGGCCGCCGCGACGGTTGGGTGCCGTGATGGCGAGAACGTGCTGGGCCCGCAGGAGCTGGGTCTCGAGCGCAGGGGCTGATCGAAACGACGCCGGCGCGGCGGCACTGGTACGGGTCTATGCTGACGGCGTCGAAGGAGGCTCACCGTGACTGTCGACATCGATGTCGTCCCGCTCGAGAAGCCGGACGACGTGAACGTCATCGTCGGTCAATCTCATTTCATCAAGACGGTCGAAGATCTGCACGAGGCGCTCGCCGGGGTCGGCGGCGCCCTGAAGTTCGGAGTGGCGTTCTGTGAGGCTTCCGGTGCGCGGCTGGTCAGGCGCACCGGCAACGACGATTCACTCGTGGACCTCGCGGTCGCGGCAGCGATGTCCGTCGGTGCCGGGCACTCCTTCGTGATCATGTTGCGTGACGGGTTCCCCGTGAACGTGCTCAACCAGGTCAAAGCGGTGCCAGAGGTGTGCTCGATCTACTGCGCCACGGCGAATCCGGTGCAGATCCTCGTCGCCGTCACCGACACCGGCCGCGGCGTGGCAGGAGTGATCGACGGCGAACCCCCGGTGGGTGTCGAGAACGAGCAGGATGTCGCGGACCGCAAAGACCTACTGCGCGCGATCGGCTACAAGCTCTGACGCGGATCGGACCGACGGGCGCCGAGGGACCGACGTTCGGTCACTGGATCAGCGTTCGAGTCGGGATGACCGCCGCGCAGGTCTGCAACCCCGGGCCGGCTCGTGAGCCATGACAGAGGCGGCGAGGATGGGGTGATGGCGATTCTGCATCTCGCGTCACTGTCGGACTGGCTGGATGCGCTGGTGTCCGGTGAATACCGTGTCTCGACGAAGGGTGCGACGCTCGAGGACGTCGGATTCATCCACGCGTCGCACCCCAGCCAGCTGGCGGGCGTCGCCGCGTTCCTGTACGCCGACATGGAGGAACCGCTCTGCGTGCTCGTCATGGACGAGGAACGGATTGCAGCCGGAGGCGTGCGAGTCGTGGAGGAGAACGGTGGAGGTGGCGAGCTGTACCCGCACATCTATGGGCCGATCCGGCCCGAGTTCGTGGTCGATGTCATCCCGGCCCATCTCGACGACCGAGGGTCATTCACCATGTCCGGCCCGCTCGGGTGAATCAGCGCGTTTGGCCACCGGCTTGCGGGCGAATCGAGATCCTTGATCATCTCGACCGCTGTGAACGTGACCGGCGGCGAGGACTGGATAGGGACGCAGTCAGTTGGCCGTATGCGCCGTCATCATGATCGACACCAGGATGCCTTCCAGCTCAGGTCCGAGCCGGGCGACGGCGCGGGTCGGAAGAGTCTGAGTGAAGACCTCCGAGTATGTCTCGTTCATGCCGACGAAGTCATCAGGTTGCGCCAGCAACACGGTGACCTGGGTCACGTCGGCGAGAGCACTGCCGCCCGCATGGAGGATGGCCTCGCAATTGCGCAACGCCTGCCGGGTCTGATCCTGAATCGATGACCCGGCCAGCTCGCCGGTCGCCGGATCGATCCCGACCATTCCCGACACGTAGAGAATCGAACCCACTCGAACACCCTGGCTGTACAGCGGAGAGCTCGGCGCGTTGTCCGTACGGATGATCTGCCTGTTCATGGACCGGAGCATATGCCCGCCGAGGGCAAGACAACCGAAATGCCGCGTTGGCTCTGACATGCACGAAATCGAGACGGCAGCCCGAACCCGACCGGGACGCCCTCTGGGTAGAGTGGCCGACTGGATCGGCGAGGGGCGGCGGGAGTCATGGGACCGGTGATCGGCGGTAGGGTCTTGGTCGCCGCGGGTGTCCTACTCGTCGCCTTCCGTGAGCGGGCAGCGCGATGGAACCGTCGAGAGTTGATGCGTTCCTTCGGTCGGCTGGCAGCTCAGGTGGTGAGGAACTCGACGCCATCGCGGATGGTTCTCACCGGGCTCATCTGGATCTCGGTTGGGATCTGGCTGGTAAGAGTGCGACCAGGCTCTTGATCGCCGACTGGATCCAGATCTGTCAGCCCGATCGCGGTCGATGCCCGATGGCGGATCCGCTTGCGGCTTCCGCTGCCTGATCCCTGGGCGGGCAGGATGGCTGGGCGCTGACTGCCATGCTTGTTGGTATGTCGCAACCGAACGACCTCCTCGCCGTCCTTGTCGACGCTGACAACGTGCCGCCATGGAAGATCGGTGCAGTCCTCACCGAGGTCGCCCGGTTTGGCACGGCCTCGGTGAAGCGGGTCTACGGTGACTGGACCAAGCCGAACTTGGGCAGCTGGAAGCCGGTCGCCAGCGAGCACGTCATTCAGCCGATGCAGCAGTTCGCCAACACGATCGGCAAGAACGCGACCGACAGCGCCCTGATCATCGACGCCATGGACCTGCTCTACACGCGCCGATTCCACGGGTTCTGCATCGTGTCATCCGACAGCGACTTCACCCGTCTCGCATCACGTATTCGGGAAGAAGGCGTCACGGTCTATGGGTTCGGAGAGCGGAAGACGCCCGAAGCTTTCCGTAACGCGTGCGATCAGTTCACGTACCTGGACGTGCTCGAGGAGCCTGCCGCGGAGAGCACTTCTGCAGCGGTCACACGCGTTCCGCCCCCGAAGCTGCGCGGCGACACCAAGCTCGTCTCAGGGTTGCGGACGAGCGTCACCACCGCATCGGGCGAGGACGGATGGGCGAACCTCTCGGCGGTGGGCGTGCTGATGCGGAAGCAACATCCCGATTTCGACTCACGAAACTGGGGGTACGCGAAACTCTCCGACTTGGTTCGAGCGACGGAACTCTTCCTCATCGAGCCCCGCCCCGCTGGCGGATTGCAGGTGCAACACCGAAAGAAGAACGGCGACTGAGGAGCCGACAGCGGATCCGCTAGCGGACGTCCGATCACCGAGCGGCTATTTGGCCGGCACTTGGTCGACTAACCTTCGGGGATGACGAACCCGCCTCCGATCGACGACGTGTCGATCGGCGGCGAGGTCATTCGCCTCGGCCAGTTCCTGAAGTTCGCTGGGCTCTTCGACTCCGGTGGAAGCGTGAAGGAAGCCATCATCGACGGCTACGTGGCCGTGAACGGCGAGGTTGATCGCCGCCGCGGGCGGCAACTGCAGGTGGGCGACGTCGTCAGCTTCGAGGGACGCCGGGTCCGCGTCAGCGAGTGAGGGCAACCGAGGCGGGCGGAGCTACAAAGCACCAGGCGTCGGGCAGTGCTTCGTGGTCGGGTTCTCGGCTCGCGCGTCCGCCACTCGACGGCGACCAGGGCTTCGCTGCCCGCGACTGGCCCGACAGACCGGGGTGGGATTCGCATGAGACGAGTTTTGGCCTGATTGTCGATTTGGCGGCCATGTGTTCGCTGTCACTGTGACGGAGCCGGACAGGCCGGCCCGCGACCCAGTGCAGGAGGCACTTCCATGTCCCAGTATGCGATCCTCATCTACGAAGACCCGGCGTTCTACGAGACCATGCCGCCCGAGGGGTGGGCCGCGGTGGTCGACGCGCACAACACGTTCACCAAGCAGGTCTCCGAGCTGGGTGGGTCCCTGACGGGCGGAGGGGCGCTCGCGCCCGTGACGACGGCGACCACGATCAAGGGTGGCGGTACGGTGACGGACGGCCCGTTCGTCCAGAGCAAGGAGGCCCTCCTCGGCTACTACGTCGTCGAGGCGCGCGATCTCGACCACGCCGTCGATATCGGCAAGCTGTGCCCGGCCAACGGCGGCGGCGTGGAGGTTCGTCCGATCGTGAACCCGTCGACGAACCCGTTCTGATCGCTCCCAGCGACGAGCCGACCGCGTCCGCCATGCAGGCGGATGCGGTCGCTGCCGCACTGGCGCAGGCCCGGTGTCGAATTCGGGCTTGCCCGTTCGCTGTAGGGATGAAACGGTTCCCATGACGAAAGGACGCGACCGTGAAGTACGTCATCATGTTCACAACCACGCCCGAACTCGACGCAGCGGCGTCGCCTGAGCACGTCGAGCAGGCCTATCGCCGCACCTTCGACTGGTTCGGCATGCACAGCGAGGTGATGACCGAGTCCGGCGCCCAGCTGCAGCCGGTCACCACCGCGACCACGGTCAGGTACGGCGGCGAAGAGCCGGTCGTGGCCGACGGGCCGTTCTCGGAGGCGAGGGAGGTCATCGGCGGATTCCAGGTGATCGACGTGCCCGACCTCGACGCGGCGATCGCCATCGTCAAGACGTGGCCGCTGCTCGAGCTGCCCGGCGTTGCGGTCGAGATCCGCCCGATCGTCGTCTACTAGCGCCACATCGAGCCGTGAACGAGACGGATCCCGCGGCAGCGGAGTCAGGCCGGGCCCACGCCGCGGCATCCGATCAACTCCTCGCGAGGGTGATCCGCGAGGAGTCCGCGCGGATCGTCGCGGCGCTCACGGGATGGCTCGGGAGCCTCGACCTTGCAGAGGAGTCGGTCGCCGAGGCGATCGAGGAGGCCCTGCGCCAGTGGCGTACGCGCGGGGTGCCCCCCAATCCCGGGGGATGGCTGACGCAGGCGGCCCGCCACAACGCCCTCGACCGCTTGCGACGCGAGAAGCGGTACCGCGAGAAGCTGGCCATGCTCGCCGATCCACCCGAGGCCGCACCGCTCACCGGCGAGCCCGACGAGCGACTGCCGCTCCTGTTCGGCTGCTGTCACCCCGCCATCTCCCCGGACGCGCAGCTCGCTCTGACGCTCCGTGCGATCTGCGGCCTCACGACCGCGCAGATCGCGCGAGCCACCCTGGCCCCGGAATCGACAGTCGCGCAGCGGATCGTGCGGGCCAAGCGGAAGATCGGTGCCACCGGCATCCCCCTGCGGATCCCCGAGGGATCCGAACGGGCCGCGCGCCTGGATATAGTCCTGACCGTCGTCTCCGTGATGTACAGCGAGGCCCACCTGGTCGCGGGCGGAGACGCGGCCGCGGACCGCGACCTCGCCGACGACGCCCTGTGGCTCGCGCGCGTCGTCGCACACCAACTGCCGCGCGAGGCGGAGGCGCAGGGACTGCTCGCACTGCTGCTGTTCCATCGAGCACGCGAAGGGGCACGCGCCGTCGATGGAGAGCTCGTCCTGCTCGCCGATCAGGACCGGACGCGGTGGGATCGCCGACTGATCGCCGAGGCACAGGCCGTGCTCGAGGAGGCGGCGATGCTACGACGCCCCGGGCGATGGCAGTTGCACGCGGCGATCGCCGCATGCCACTCCGACACGCGCGACGGCGGCGACACCGACTGGCTCCAGGTGCTCACGCTCTACGACATGCTGCTGGCGTACGACCGCTCGCCGGTCGTACGGCTGAACCGCGCGGTGGCGCTCGCCGAGGTCGACGGACCGCAGGCGGCACTGGACGAGGTGGATGCGCTCGGACGCGCCCTCGCGGGATACCACCTCTGGCACGCCGTGCGCGCGCGGATGCTCCGGCACCTCGGCCGTCGCGACGAGGCGATGGCCGAGGACCTGTGCGCCCTGGAACTCACGGCGAACGACGCCGAACGGCGCCTGCTGGAGGCGCGGGTCGATCGCTGAGCGGGTTCTCCTCCTCACCCGTGCTCAGCAGCGGCGGTTCGGCCGACGGCATCACCATGCAGGTCGCGAAAGCGAGAGGCCGCCTCCGCGGCAAGCGGCCGATCGTCACTTCGCCTCGTGCCTCGCTGTCGGTCGTGCGGCATAGGCTCGCCCCGTGGCCACCCTCGACGACCTGCGTCGCACCACCGCCGGGCTGCCCGGTAGCGAGGAGCGCGCGACGACGGGCGGCGCCGCGTGGTTCGTGCGCGGCAAGCTGTACGCGTGGGAGTGCCATCCTTGGCCGAGCATCCCCTCAGACATACGGGAAACAATCGCGGCCGAGCTCGTCGTCGGGGTGAAGGTCGCCGACCGTCTGGACGCGCTCGCGCTTGTCGCAATGGCGCCCAACGTGTTCCTGCGCACCACGACCACCTGGGGCGAGCCGAAGGTAGCGTTCCGCATGGCCGGCATCGACGAGGACCATCTCGCCGAGCTCGTGACCGACGCGTGGCGCGTACAGGCTCCGAAGTACCTGCGGCGTGAGCTCGACGACGTCAGCTCCCACAAGGATCGATCACTGCGCTCGTGACTCGAGCAATGTCCAGTGTCCCTCTGAGACGACCTCGACTGTGCCGCCGTTCACCGTGATGGCACTCTGGTCGTCGAGGGCGTACGCCTTTCCGCCGATACCGGCCGACCACTGCTCGGCCTCAGCGAGGCTGTTCTCCGGGAAGACGTCCAGGTGCGGGAAGATCGAGAAGTCCACCACGCCGAGCATGCGGTCGTCTGTTGCAGACGGCCACTCCACGAACGTGGAGCCGATTCGCGGGGTCATCACCATGCTGCCCGCACTGACCCCCACCCAGACGGTGTCGACCAGCGAAGGCAGGAGGTCGGCCAACCCTGACTCCCGCATCCAGTGGCACAGGTATGTGGCCTCGCCCCCGGCGACCAGCAGCGCGTCGGCCTCCCGGACCCAGGGCACCCAGCGTTCCGCGCCGATCGTGGTGAGCGCAGTCAACTCGAGAACGCCGAGCGACTTCCACTCCAGGGAGGTCATGCAGCCCCACGCGCGGCCATGCAGGAAGTCCGGCACCGAGACGGGCTGGTGTCGGGGGTAGCCCCACTGCGCCGTCGGGACGCAGAGCGCGATGGAGTCGGAGATCGGCTTACCCAGCAGGTCGACCAGCGCCTGGCTGATGGTCGGGTTGGTGATGCCTCCGGACGTGAGAAGGAGTTTCACGTTGCCATCCTCGAGTGATCATCGGAATCAGCCAACCGATCTTCGCAGCTCGATCAGTGTCTTGGGAGGCGAAGACATGGAAGGCGCCACCTTGGACGAGCGCCTGTCGTCGGTGCTCACACCGACGGGTCCCAAGCTGCGAGCTGATCGAAGACACGACGGTCGCCTTCGAACTTCAGCGAATCCAGCGGTATGCGGTCGTAGAAGAACAGGACCAGGTCGCTGGCCGTTCCGCGGGCAGAGGCGTCGGTCGTGCCGGCATCCTCGCCGGCAGCGGGCGTGAGATGGGCGACCTGTGCGCCATCGTCGGACAGCCGGAGGCGCCAGGAGTGACCCTCGGTGGCGTGGTAATCGACGATGGCGGGGTCGTGCGGCCAGGCGACCGTCGTCGCGCAGAGCGTGAACTGGCAGTCGTCGAAACCGTCGAGGGCGATCTTCTGCGGTATCGGCTGCGGGGCGCCCCCGGCGAGCTGGACGTCGTAGGTGTGCACCGCGATCTCGTGGAGCTGGCGACGCGCCCAGGCCCCGGAGGTCTGCGGTGACGGCGAGTCACCCCACCAAGTCCAGCAGCCGCGATCCGGGCCCGCCTCGCGCAGCACGCTCGCCAGGTGCTCGATGGACTCGACCCACCAGGCCAGCAGCGCCTCGCGCTCCCGAGGCGCACCAGTGCCGCCTCCCCATGCGGACTCCCCCGGCGGAGCGTCCGCGGGCCCGGCGGTGACGATGGCGGCTGCCTTGCGGCGTGCGGTGCCCACGTGTTGCACGTGATCGAACAGCGTCCGCTCGGGATGGGTCGGCATCTGAACGTCGAGGCTGGGTGCCGCGGCGACCGCAGCGCGGAAGGCGGCAGACCGTTCGTCGATCAGCCGCAGCAGATCCGGGAACGGGAGAACCTTGTGCATCCCGCCGTTCTACCACTGTGCCCCGATGATCGGACAGCGATAATCGCATCCAACGCGGCGGCCGCGATCGGGCTGCGGGCGCATCTCGGACGCAGGAGGATGATGGACCCATGCCCGCCGCCCACCGCCCCGGTCTTCGGGTCGACTCCCAACTCACGATCCCGGAGTCCGAGCTGTCTTGGCGGTTCTCGCGGTCATCAGGTCCTGGCGGGCAAGGCGTGAACACTGCCGACTCCCGAGTGGAACTCGTGTGGGATGTGGCAGGCTCGGCCGTCCTCGCTCCGGTCCAGCGGGAGCGACTGCTCGAGCGCCTGAGCAGTCGTCTCGTCGACGGCGTGCTGACGATCGCAGCATCCGAGCACCGCGCGCAATTGCGCAACAGGGAGGCCGCGAGCGCTCGGCTCGCTGCGGTCGTCGCCGACGCCTTGCGGCCGCCGTCACCGTCGCGACGACCCACCAAGCCGAGTCGCGGCGCCAAGGAGCGGCGCTTGGAGGCGAAGAAGCGGCGCACCGACGTCAAGCGACTGCGCCGCCCACCCGGTGATTGACCACCGCGGTGGCACTCATACGTCGCCCGTTCGGCATCGGCGGGCCGGCTCAGCTCCGGCTGGTTCCGCCGAAGGACAGTTCGTTTCCGTCGGGATCCTGGTACACGACTTTGCGCATGCCCTCCTCGTACCGTTCGATGCGGAGTGGTTCGATGCCGCGGTCGGAGATCTCGGCGACGGCTGCGCCGAGGTCCTCGACCATGATCATGCTGAGTGACCCTCCCGCCCGCTCCGGGAGGACCTCGAAGTAGACGAAGCAGTGCTCGCCCACCTCCCACACGGCCTCGCGGTCGTTGGGGTGGAAGCTCGGCTCGCGGCCCAGCAGTTGCCGGTACCACTGCAGCGACCGTTCATAGTCCGTGACAGGAAAGCCCGCGAAGAGATCCATGATGGCGGCGATCCTACGCCCGCTTCACTCGTGTTCGGGCAGCAGCGGGGTCGACCAGCCCGGGTCGCGACCGAGTTGCGCAGCTCGCGAGACGGATGCCGCGCCGAAGCGGTCGCGCACCTGGTCGAGCACCGTGTCGAGGCGCACCCCGTCGTCCCAGTCGAACGGCAGCTCCGGCTGGATGCTGTCGGCGCGCGCCAGCTGCGACAGCGAGACGCCGATCAGGGTGATGCCGCGCTCGTCGATGCGGGGCTGTGCGGCGGCGAGCAGCCCGCGCGCGACGGCGAGCAGCACCGCGGTGCGGTCGGTCGCCGAGCGGAGCGTGCGCGATCGCGTGGCCTTCGCGAAGTCGCCGTAGCGGAGGCGCAGCACGACCGTGCGGCACACCCGCTCCTTGTCGCGCAGACGGCGGCCGAGCCGATCGACGATCTGGGTGAGGATGACGTCGAGCTCCTCGGCCGAGCGCGGGCGGCTGCCGAGCGCGCGCTGGGAGCCGATGGAGCCGCGGCGGCGCGTGCTGTCGACCGGCCGCGGGTCCCGGAGCCGGGCCAGCGCGTGCAGGTGCGCGCCGGCCGCCCGGCCCAGCAGCCGCTCCGTGGCGTCGGCCTCGAGCTCGGCGAGCTGCCCCACTGTGCGGATGCCGAGCCGATGCAGCTTCTCGGCGGTCACCGCACCGACTCCCCACAGCCGCTCGACCGGCAGCGGGAGCAGGAACGCCTCCTCGCGCTCGGGCTCGACCACCAGCAGCCCGTCGGGCTTGCTGACCGCGCTCGCGACCTTCGCGAGGAACTTGGTCCGCGCGATCCCGACCGAGATGGGCAGCCCGACCTCCGCGCGCACCCGCTCACGCAGCCGCACGGCGATCTGCTCGGGCGTGCCGGCGATCCGCCGCAGGCCTCCGACCTCCAGGAACGCCTCGTCGATGGACAGCCCCTCCACGAGCGGCGTCGTGTCGCGGAAGATCGCGAACACGTCCTTGCTCGCCGCCGAGTAGGCGTCCATCCGCGGCGGGACGACCACGGCATCCGGGCACAGGTCGCGCGCCTGCCGGCCGCCCATCGCGGTGCGCACTCCGCGAGCCTTCGCCTCGTAGCTCGCCGCCAGCACGACACCCCCGCCGACGATGACGGGCCGGCCACGCAGCGCGGGGGCGTCTCGCTGCTCGACCGAGGCGTAGAACGCGTCGAGATCCGCGTGCAACACGGTCGCTTCGCCCCGCATCCCGTCCTCCCGCAGATCGTCCCTCGTGCGAATCGTCGCACGCACCGGGGACACGGTATGCCACTGCGTGACCGGGTGCGAAGCGACCCTTCCACCCGGCACGATCCACGTGATACCTTGCAGCTCTAGGTATATAGATGCTCTAGGTATCCACGACCGACGATCGGGGGCGCCCATGCGGATCGGCAAGGACCTGGTGGCGGCGGCCGCCACACCGGTGGTGCTCGGCATCCTCGCCGAGGGCGAGTCGTACGGCTACGCCATCCTGCAGCGGATCACCGCGCTCTCGGGCGGCGAGCTCGAGTGGAGCGACGGCATGCTCTACCCCCTCCTGCACCGGCTCGAGCGGCTCGGCCACGTCGATTCCGAATGGCGGCAGGAGCCGGGCGGACGACCGCGCAAGCACTATCGCCTGAGCGCGCAGGGAGCCGCGACGCTCGCCGACCAGCGCCGGCAGTGGACGGTGATCGGCAGCGTGCTCGACCAGGTCTGGCCCGGCGGGCCCGACGACCGGCAGCCGCGCATCGCACTCGGGCTGGGCTGAACGATGTCGACCGATCCCACGCAGAGCCTCGACGAGCTCATCGCCTCCTGGCGCGACTGGATGGAGCGCCGCGACGCCCTCAGCACCGCCGACATCGACGAACTCGAATCGCACCTCCGCGACCGCGTCGACGCCCTGGCGGGCGCTGGGCTCGCCGACGACGAGGCCTTCCTTATCGGCGTCAAGCGCCTCGGCAGCATGGACGAGCTGTCCCGCGAGTACGCGGTCGAGCACTCCGGCCGCCTCTGGAAGCAGCTCGTGCTCGACGATGGGGCCGCCGAGGGCGCGGATGCCACGGGCGCCACGATCCCCGTCCGGCTCCGGGCGAACGGGCTCGCCGTCGCCCTCGCGCTCGGCGTCGGCGCGGGCGTCGCCCTCAAGGCCACCGAGCTCCTCGCCGGCCCCGACGTCGTCTTCCGGAACATCGCGGTGATCGTGCTCCCGTTCCTCGCGGCGTGGTTCGCGTGGCGGCGCCGGCCGCCGGTCGCCACGCTGATCGGCGTCGCGGCGGCGTTCGTGCTCGTCGGGCTCGCGCTGAACCTCTACCCGTTCGACGGCGGGTCGTCGACGGTGACGGTCGCGATGCAGGACTCCGCGACGGCCGTGCTCGCCACGATCGGCTCGGTCGTCGCACTCTGGCTCGTCACGGGCATCGTCGATGCCGGCGGCGCATGGCGGAGCGATCGCACCCGCATGGACTTCATCCGCTTCAGCGGCGAGTGGCTCGTCTACTACGTGCTCATCGCGATCGTCGGCGGCGCGCTGAGCGGGCTCACCGTCGCGGTGTTCGCGTCGATACAGGTCGACGTCATGCCCTTCGTGGGCGAGTGGGTGCTGCCGTGCGGCGCGGCGGGCGCGGTGCTTGTGGCCGCGTGGCTCGTGGGAGCGAAGCAGCGGGTCATCGAGAACATCGCTCCGGTGCTCACGAAGGTGTTCACCCCGCTCTTCACCCTTATGATGCTCGCGCTCGTCGTCGCGGCCGTCCTGCAATGGAACCTCGTCGACGGCAGCCGAGAGCTGCTCATCGCGTTCGACCTCGTGCTCGTCGTCGCGGTCGGGCTGCTGGTCTACGCGGTCTCGGCACGCGAGCCCGCGCTCCCGCCCGGCTGGTTCGACCGGCTGCAGGTGGTCATGCTCGCCGCCGCACTCGTCGTCGACGTGATCGTGCTCGCCGCCATGCTCGCCCGCACGGGCGAGTTCGGGTTCAGCGCCAACAAGACGGCCTCGCTCGGGCTCAACCTCATCCTGCTCGCGAACCTCGCGTGGGCCGCCTGGCTGCAGGTCGGCTTCGTGCGCCGGCGCGTGCCGTTCGGCCGGGTCGAGCGATGGCAGACCGGATACCTCCCGGTCTACCTCGGCTGGGCCGCGATCCTCGTGTTCCTCTTCCCGCCGGTGTTCGGCTTCGCCTGATCGCCGTCAGCCCAGCTCGAGCCGCCCGTCGACGCGGCGCGGGATGCCCCGGTACCCGTCGCGCAGCTCCTCGGGCAGCACGTACTCGGGCGCGTCCTGGTAGGCGATCGGCCGCAGGAAGCGGCGGATGGCACTCACTCCGACCGAGGTGTGCTGCGAGTTCGTCGACGGCCACGTGCCCCCGTGGTGCTGCCCCCACGAGACCCGCACACCCGTCGGATACCCGTCGAACACGATCCGCCCCGCGCGCGGCGCGAGCTCGCGCACGAGCCGCTCGACCGTGGTCGGCTCGTCGGGCTCGCTGTGGATCGTCGCCGTGAGCGAGTCGGGCACGGCATCGAGCGCCCGCACCACGTCGTCGACCCCGTCGTAGCGCGCGACCACGACGAGGGGGCCGAACGCCTCCTCGGTCACCTCGGGCGTGAGCGACGCGGCGTCGATCGTGAGCACCGTGGGCGCAGCGGCGAAGCCCGCGGCATCCGCTCGGCCGATCGCGGCGACCTCGACGCCGTCGACGGCACCCAGCCGCTCGCGGATCTCGTCGAACGACCCCGCGATGCGATCGTTGAGCAACACCTGGGCGGATGCCGCGTCAGCACGCTCCACGAGACCCGCGACGATGCGATCGCCGTCGGCCCCGCGCGGCACGAACGCGAGCCCGGGCTTGGTGCAGAACTGGCCCGCGCCCAGCGTGAACGACCCGTAGAGCCCCTCGGCGATCGCGTCGCCGCGCGCAGCTGCTGCGCCGGCCGTCACGACGAGCGGGTTGAGGCTCGACAGCTCGCCGTAGAACGGGATGGGCTCGGGGCGCGCGTTGATGATGTCGAGCAGCGCCCGGCCGGCGCCGAGCGACCCCGTGAAGCCGACCGCGGTGATGCGCTCGTCGGCCACGAGCAGCCGGCCCGCCTCGGTGCCGTAGACGATGCCGAGGATGCCCGCGGGTGCGCCGTACCGCGCCGCGGCCGCGGCGAGCACCGCGAACGAACGCGCCGAGGTCTCGACGTGGGAGCCGTGGGCCTTGAGCACCACGGTGTTGCCGCCCGCGAGCGCCGAGGCCGTGTCGCCGCCCGCGACCGAGAAGGCGAACGGGAAGTTGCTCGAGCCGAACACGGCGACCGGGCCGATCGGCACGAGCATGCGCCGGATCTCGGGCCCGCGGCCGAGCGGAGTGTCGCCGGCGTGGTCGATCGTCGCCTCGAGGTAGCCGCCGTCGCGCAGGGCCTCGGCGAACAGCCGGAACTGGAACGCGGCGCGCGACACCTCGCCGTCGAGGCGGCCGGTGCCGAGGCCCGTCTCGCGGTCGGCGACCGCCACGAGTGCCGCGCGGTCGGCGTCGAGCGCGTCGGCGAGCGCGTCGAGCAGTCCGGCGCGCCAGTCGCGCGTGCTCCAGCGGGTCACGGCGAAGGCGGTGGCGGATGCCGCGACGATCTCGGCGAGCGCCGCGGCATCCGTCGGGGCGATGCCCGTGTCGCGCCGCTCGCCGGTGCGCGGGTCGGTGCTGGGAAGGGTGCCGAGGGCGGTGGACATGTGGGGCTCCGTTCGGGACAGGGCGGGCGGGCGGGCGGGCGGGCGGGCGGGCGGGCGGGGTCAGTCGAGCAGGCCGCGCGCGGCGAGGCTGCGGAAGAGCGCGTCGATGCCGAAGGTCCACGGCTCGACCTCCTCCGCGGGGCGCACCCGGTTCACGAGCGCCCCGAGCCGGGGCTCGGCGATGCGCACGACATCGCCCGTCTTGTGGGTGAAGCCGCGGCCGGGCACGTCGCGGTCGTCGACGGGCGCGAACATCGTGCCGAGATAGAGCACGAAGCCGTCGGGGTAGTGGTGGTGCGCGCCGATCACCTGGCCCACGAGGTCCTCGGGGTCGCGGCTGATGCGCGCCAGCTCGCTTCGGCCGTCGAGGTGGAATCCGTCGTCGCCGTCGATCTCGAGCGTCACGACCGAGTCGCGCAGGTCGTCGAGGCCGTAGCCGGCGTCGAAGAAGCGCAGGAACGGGCCGAGCGACGCCGAGGCGTTGTTGTCCTTCGCCTTGCCGAGCAGCAGCGCGCTGCGGCCCTCGACATCACGCAGGTTCACGTCGTTGCCGAGTGTCGCGCCCACGATGCGGCCCGTCGACGACACGACGAGCACCACCTCGGGCTCGGGGTTGTTCCAGTGCGACGCCGAGTGCACGCCCACGTCGACCGCCGGCCCGACCGTCGCGAGCACGGGCGCCTTCGTGAACACCTCCGCGTCGGGGCCGATGCCGACCTCGAGGTACTGGCTCCACCAGCCGCGCTCGATGAGCAGCTCCTTGAGCGCGGCGGCCTCGGGCGACCCCGGCCGCAGGGCGTCGAGCGACCCGCCGATGACGGCGTCGACCTCCGCGCGGATCGCGGCCGCGGCATCCTCGTCGCCCCGGGCCCGCTCCTCGATGACGCGCTCGAGCATCGACACCGGGAACGTCACGCCCGCGGCCTTCACGACCTGCAGGTCGATCGGCGAGAGCAGCCACGGCCGGGTGGTGTCGCGGGCGTCCGGGGCCGTGTTGGCCACGAGCTCGGCGAGGCTGCCGACGAGGGGTCCGGATGCCGCGGCCAGCGCGTCTGCGGGATCCGCCGCCTCGGCGAGCGCCCGCATCGTCGGGAAGGTGGCGCTCACGTCGACCACGCCCTCAGCGCGGATCGCGACGACGCTCGGCCCGGCGTCGGGGATCCAGGCGCGACCGGCGAGGGAGCCCGCGGTGCCGTCGTCGGGGAGGAGGGTCGCGGCGTCGACCGGCCACGGTGTCGTCATGGGGTTCCGTTCTGGTGTTCAGCGTGTTCGGGGGCGGTGGCGCGGGGGGGTGCGATCGGAGGACGCGGGACGCGGGAGGTCCGCGCGGTCAGCGCCGGTGGAACACGCCCGCGCGCTTCTCCGCGAACGCCGCGCGCCCCTCGTCGGCGTCGGCCGTCGCGAACGTGATGGTCTGCAGGTCGCGTTCGTACCGCAGCGCCTCCTCCTGGGTCATGTTGAACGCCGCCCGCAGGTTGGCCTTGGCGGTCTCGGCGGCGATCGGCGGGCGCGTCGCGATGGTCGCCGCGAGTGCTCTGGCCCGCGCGACGAGCGCGTCGGGCTCGACGAGCTCGCTCACGAGCCCCCAGCGCAGCGCCGCGTCGGCGTCGATGGGGTCGCCGGTCATGAGCATGACGGCGGCGTTCGACGGGCCGACCGAATGCGCGAGAAACGTCGCCATGCCGCCGCCGCCGATCCAGCCGAGCTTGATCTCGGGCGCCGCGAACGACGCGGTGGTCGAGGCGAGGCGGATGTCGCAGCTCAGCGCCGTCTCAAGCCCGCCGCCGAACGCGTACCCGTTGACGGCCGCGATCACGGGCTTGCGGGCCGCCCGGATCGCGTCGCAGTAGTCCGTGCGATTGCGGAAGTCCCACGGGGTCGCGTAGGCGTCGAGCGTGCGGATGTCGCTGCCCGCGCAGAACGACCGCGGCCCGTCGCCCGTCAGCACCAGGGCGCGCACCTCATCGACCGAATCGGCCCATTCGATGACCTCGACGAGCGCCTTCGACATCTCGGGCGTCACGGAGTTGAGCTTCTCGGGGCGGGCGATCGTGACGGTCGCCACACACCCGTCGACCTCGAGCCGGATGTGCTCGCTCGACACCTCGATCATCGGTGGTTCCTTCCTGCCGTCGCGGCGACGGGTTCGTGGGCGGATGCCGCGGCGACCGCCGAAGCCGGGCCGAGCTCGTCGAACAGCGCATTCACGCGCTCGATCGCGGCCGCGGCATCCGTTCGGCCGGCGATCGCGTCGCGCAGGATCGCCGACGCGGCCGACTGGAACGGCACGTACCCCGCGACCCGCGGACGCACCCACGCGTCCTCGATGGTCGCGAGCGTGGATCGGTAGAAGCCGCCCGCCGCTGCGTTCACGCCGGCGTCGGTCCACGCGGCGCGCAGGCTCGGCTGCCCCGCATGCGGGGGGATGAAGCCCGTCTGCGCCGCGGGCTCGAGCAGCCATCGCAGGTGCGCGACGAGGTCGGCGTGGGGCCGGCAGCGCGCCGACAGGGCGATGCCCGTGCCCCCGATCGTCGAGCCGCGGCGTCCGCCCGGGGTCGCCGCCGGCGCGTCGTCGAACCGCAGCGCGCCAGGCCCGGTCGCGGCGGTCACGTACCCGTAGACGAGCGGCACGTACGCGATGTCGCGCTCGCGCCGCATCCGATCGAGCAGGCCGATGGGGTTGAGCGTGGCGGACCCGGCCGGTGCGGAGCGCGCGAGCCGCGTCATCCGCTCGAGGGCATCGGCCCCAGTGGCCGCCGAGACGAAGCCGGCACCCGCCACGGTGGCGGGCTCCTCGCCGAGCGCGACGCACAGCGACGCGAACGACAGCAGCGCGTGCGGCCCCGCGAGGCTGAGCGCGACCGGCTGCCGAACGGCGAGCTCGTCGACCTCGCCCCACGTGCGCGGCGCCTCGGGCACGAGCTCGGGCACGCTCGCCGCCACCTGGGTCGCCGCGTCGAGCGGCAGCGCCCACAGCGCGCCGTCGAGCACGTACGAGCGGTGGCTCGGCCCGACGGATGCCGCGGCCAGGCCCTCGAGCCACGACGCCTCGAACACGCCGTCGAGGGGCTGGAGCGCCCCCGCGGCGAGCGCGTCGCCGAGGTGCGGATGGTCGAGCACGATCACGTCGTAGGCGGCCGCGAGCTCCTCGATGGGCGAGGACTCGAACCCCTCGAGCGGATGCACGGCCCACGCGATGAGCGCCTCGCCGCGCGCGTCGACGGCATCGCGGGCGGCCGCCTCGAGCGCGTCGCGCCCGCGCGGATGGTCCCAGGTGAGGCCGCGGTACCGGGCCATCACGCCTCCACTGCCGCGGCGGCGGCACGCGCCGGCTCGGCCGCGGCACCGCCCGCGAGCAACGCGTCGATCCGCTCGGCGTCGAAGCCGGCCTCGGCGAGCACCTCGCGTGTGTGCTCGCCCGCGAGCGGTGCGCCGCGGTAGAGCTGCGGCGGCGTCTTCGAGAACCGGTACGGGAAGCCGGGCGTCTTGACGTGCCCCTCGGTGGGGTGGTCGTACTCGATGAAGGTGCCGTTGTGGGCGATCTGCGGGTCGTCGACGAGCTCCTGGTAGCCGAGCACCGGCCCGATCCAGATGCCGGCGGCGCCGAGCGTCTCGATCCAGTAGCCCGCGGGCTTCTCCCGCAGCTTCGCGGCCGTGCGGGCGTGGATCTCGTCGCGACGCGTCCAGCCCTCGACCTCGCTGTTCCACCCCTCGAAGGCCGGCTCGCCGATGAGGCGGCCGAGCTCGTGCAGGTCGGCGAACGCGAGCGCGACGTAGCCGTCGCTCGTCTCGAAGACGCCGTACGGTGCACGGATGTAGACGTGCGCGTGCGGCTCGGCCGAGCGCTCCTGCGTCTTGCGCCCCACCGTGAACACCGAGAGCTCCTGCATCTGCAGGGTCGTGAGCGCATCGAGCATGTTGACCGTGACGAGCTGGCCCTCGCCGGTGCGCTCGCGGTGCAGCAGCGCGGCGAGCACGCCCTCGAACGCGGTCGACGCGGTGATCGCGTCGGCGAGGTACTGGCCCGCGGGCGACGGCTCATCGCCGTGCCGCCCCGCCGAGAGCATCGCGCCCGACATCGCCTGCAGCAGCAGGTCCTGGCCGGGGCGGTCGCGGTAGGGGCCGCTCTCGCCGTAGCCCGAGATCGACACGTAGACGATCGACGGGTTCAGCTCGCGCAGCGACTCGTAGTCCACGCCGAGTCGCGCGGCGACGCCCGGCCGGTAGTTCTGCAGGAACACGTCGGCACCGCGCACGAGCTCGGCCAGCGCGGCCGTGCCGTCGGCGCTCTTCAGGTCGAGGGCGACCGAGCGCTTGTTGCGGTTGAGGGAGAGGAACGACACGTTGATCTCGTTGCCGGCGGCGCCGCCCGCGGCCGCGTGGCGCTGCCACTCCCCCGTCGTGGGCTCGACCTTGATCACGTCGGCGCCGAGGTCGCCGAGCCGCTGCGCGGCGAACGGCCCGGCCATCGCGATGGAGCAGTCGAGCACGCGGTAGCCCGCGAGCACCCCGGTGGTGTCTGTCACGGTGCGGTCGCCTTTCGTTCGTGCACGGCGACGTCGGCGCCGCCCGCAGCGGCGCTGCGCAGCATCCCGTCGATCAGTTCGACCGATCGGGCGACGACGTCGGCGTCGGAGTTGTTCTCGGTGCTCGCACCGGTGACGAGGTCGATGAACCGGTTGGGCGGCACGATGCACTCGTACGCGCCGGCGCCCGGTTCGATCTCGAGGTCCCACTGCTGCCCGTCGTAGCGGTGCAGCGACACGCGCTCGCGCTCGGTGTCGAGCAGCAGCACCCCCTCGGTGCCGAACACGCGGAGGTCGACCTGGTACGGGTTGCCGTCGGGCAGGGTCGCCGCGCCCGACAGCGCGCCGATCGCGCCCCCGTCGAAGCCGATCACTGCGGCGTCGAAGAGGTCGACCGCGGCACCGCCGTTCGAGACCTTCGCCATGACGGATGCCGCGCGCAGCCCCGTGAGCCAGAACAGCAGGGCGCTCGAGTGCGTCACCTGGCCGTGGGCGTACCCGCCGCCGCGGCTCGGGGACTGCCACGTGCTCGGATCGGGCGCGCTCGTCTCGGAGTCCCACAGCGCGCGCATGTGGTTCGTGTCGCCCGCGAAGAGACCCCGCGTGGGCGAGGCCATGTGGCACAGCACGTGCTGCACCTCGCCGAGGTGACCGGCGTCGACGAGTCGCTTCGCCTCGATCGTGAACGGCTTGTAGTTCCAGCCGTACGGCGCGAGGAAGTGCACGCCCGCGGCGCGCACCCGCTCGGCGAGGTCCCAGCCGGTCTCGGCCGACAGGGTGACGGGCTTCTCGACGAGCACGTGCAGGCCGCGGTCGATCGCCTCGACCGCTTGCGGGTAGTGCAGGTCGTGGGGGGTCGTGATGACGACGGCGTCGAGCCCCTGGTCGAGCAGCTCGGCGTAGTCGGTGGTGGCCATGCCGAACCCGAACTGGTCGCGCACGGTCTCGAGCTCGGGTCCGAGGCCGCAGACGCCGACGAGCTCGACGTCGTCGCGCCCGGCGAGGATCGGGAAGTGGTTGCTCGTCGCCCACCAACCGGCGCCCACGGCGCCGACGCGCACCCGGCTCATCGGCTCGCCTCGGCGGTCCAGTGCCGTACGCCGTCGATGAGCTGCGAGCGGATGCCGCCGGCACGCTCCATGCGCTCGAGGTTCCCGGTCACGGGGAAGATCGCGTAGTCGAGCGCCCCGGGAGCCCACGGCCCGAGGTCGCTTCCCGCCGAGCGGATGAGCTCGAGCGTCGTGAGCGGGCGCCCCGCCGCGGCCAGCTGCTCGGCGATCACGCGGTCGATCGCCCGCGTGTAGGCCTCGCTCTCGTCGAGGAACTCGCCGACGGTCGCGCCTTCGTACACCGGGTAGTGGGCGGTGAGCAGCAGCTCGGGGTCGAGCGAGCGGAACAGCTCGATCGTGGCGAGGTAGGGGTCGACGTCGCGGTACGTCGGCGGGAAGGCCGGCCGACCGTCGGCGGTGGGCACGGTCGCGCCGAGCGTCGCATCGCCGATGAGCACCGTGCGGTTCACCGGATCGTGCACGGCGAGGTGGCCGGGGCTGTGCCCTGGCACGTGCAGGATGCGGATGCGGCGGTCGCCGAGGTCGAGCTCCTCGCCGCCCTGCACGACGCGGTCGACGGGCACGAGGTCCGAGACCGAGCGCAGGTACGCCGTGGTCTCCGGCGGATCGTCGAAGCCATCGGGCTCGCGGAACTCTCCGTACCGCACGTCGATGAGCCGCTGCACGTCCTCGGTGAGCTCGCGGTCGAGCTCGTGCACGAGCAGCTCCACGGTGGGGACCGCCCGCTTGAGCGCCCCGTTGCCGCCCGTGTGGTCGAAGTCGCAGTGCGTGTTGAGCGCCCAGCGCACCGACGCACGGTCGATGCCGTGCTCGTCGAGGTAGGGCAGCAGCGTCTCGGTGATCGACTCGCGGATGCCGGTGTCGACGAGCAGGGCGCCGTCGGGCCCCACGAGCAGGTAGAGCGCGACGAACCGCTCGCCCAGCGGCGCGGGGATGCGGTGGATGCCCGGGCGGATCTCCATGGCGACGGGTCTCACCGCTCGACGCCGTCGAGCACGAGGCGCAGGCCCGCCCGCGTCGGACGCACGTGGGGTCCGGCGGGCTGCAGCCAGCCCTCGCCGGCGGCGGCGGCCTCGATCGCGGACTCGTCGATCGTGATGCCCGAGCCCGGCGTGTCGCCGAGCACGATGCCGCCGTCGGCGAACTCCTGGTCCACGAGCACCCCGGCCGCGAACCGCACGTCCTGCACCTCGGTCGTGAGGTGGTTCGGCACGGCCGTCATCGCCGCGGCCACGGCCGGGTTGGCGTTGTAGCCGACGGGGCTGATCGGCAGATCGCGCGCGGCGGCGACGGTGGCCAGTCGCAGCAGGTGCGTGACGCCCCACACTGCTCCGGCCTGCACGATGTCGGGGGCCCCGGCGTCGAAGAGCGGGCGGAACTGGTCGACGCCGGTGAGGTTCTCGCCCGTGGCGACGGCCGCGCCGATGAGGTTGCTCAGCCGGGCGTGGCCCGCGGCATCCCACCGGCGGAGCGGCTCCTCGACCCAGAGCAGGTCGAGCTGCTCCTCGATCGCGCCCACGTAGCGGGCGGCCTGCTTGACCTGCCACGATTCGTTGGCGTCGAGCATGAGGCCGGGTCGTTCGGTGTTGCGACGCAGCACGTCCTGGATGATCCGGAGCCGGCGCAGGTCGGCGTCGAGGTCGAAGCCGCCCTTGAGCTTGCCGGCGACGTAGCCGCGCTCGGCGAACTCGACGTAGAACGCGGCGAGCTCGTCGTCGTCGAGGGCGATGTCGAGCCCCGACGCGTAGGCGGGCACGAACCGGTCGCGTCCGCCCAGCAGGCGCCAGAGTGGTTCGCCGGCGGCCTTGGCCTTGATGTCCCACAGCGCGGAGTCGATGGTCGCGAGGCCGCCGTAGGTGGCGCCGGCGTGACCGGACTTGAACACCTGCGCCAGCATCCGGTCGAAGAGGGCCGCGACGCTGCGGGGGTCCTCGCCCTCGATCGCCGGGAACAGCCGGTCGATGTCGGCGTGCGAGCCGAGGCCGACGCCGGTGATGCCCTCGTCGGTGTCGATGAGCACGATGGGCACCTCGGTGACCGCGTCGGGGATGTGGCCGTTGATGTCGCCGACGGCGCGGCCCCACTGGTGGCGGGCGGAGAGGGTGCGATACCCGGTGATCTTCATGTCGTCCTCGTCGTCAATCCATGTGCCAGGCGAGGTCCATCTCGCGCCAGAGTGTGCCTGCGGGTGCCGGGCCGAATGCGACCTGGCAGGGGTTCGTACGGGTCCACCATTCGCGGCTCGTCGGATCGGCCTGGATGCGCGCCATGTCGGCCGCGTAGTCCTCCCCGACGTACTCGTAGGTGCCGAAGAGCACGTCGTCGATGATGAAGATCGAGTAGTCGCGGATGTGGTTCTCTCGCATCGCCTGCTCGACCCGCGGCCACACCGCGCGGTGCAGTTCGAGGTACTCCTCGCGCTTCTCGGGTCGCACGCCGACCACGAAGCCGTGGCGGGTCATTCCTTCGTTCCCCCCGCGGTCATGCCCTCGACGAGGAATCGCTGGGCGAACAGGAAGATGATGAGGATCGGCGCGACCGAGAGCAGCGTTGCGAGCGCGAGCGTCGGCAACTGGATGACGATGCTCGTGGCGGTGGTCGGGTTGAACGCTGGCACGTTGGCGAGCAGGTTCGACAGTCCGACCTGCACGGGGATCTTCTGTCCGCCGACCACGAGGAACGGCAGGAAGTAGTTGTTCCAGTTGCCGACGAAGCTGAAGAACCCCACGAGCGCGATCACGGGCGTGGCCAGTGGCATCGCCACCTGGCCGAACACCCGCAGCTCGCCGGCGCCGTCGATGCGGGCGGCGTTGAGCAGGTCGCGTGAGACGGCCGTGGAGAAGTAGATGTACGTCAGGTACACGCCGAACGGGAAGAACGAGAACGGCAGGATCACCGCGAGGGGGCTGCCGATGAGCTTCGCCGCGCTCAGCTCGAGGAAGATCGGCAGCACGAGCGCCGTGTTGGGGATGAGCATCACGATGAGGGTCGTGATGAGCAGCAGCCTGCGGCCCTTGAACTCGATGAGCGCGAGCGCGTAGCCCGCGGGGATGCTCACGAGGAGGGTGATGGCGAGCGCGGCGAACGAGTAGAACGCCGAGTTGCCGAGCCAGGTGGCGAACACGCCGTCGCCGAAGGCGAACAGCTCGTTCCAGTTGGCCGCGAGCTGGTCGAGGCTGCCGACGCTGAACGGCCCGTTGAGGAGCAGCTCGTTGTTGGTCTTGGTCGGCGCCAGGATCAGCCAGACGATCGGCAGGATGAAGAACGCCGTGAACACGGCGAGCACGAGCGCCACGACCGCCCGCCCGATCCACTGCGCGGGGGTGAGCGTGGTCCGCCGTCTGCGGGTGGTGTGATCAGTCACGTTCGAACAGCTTTCCGCGGAAGATGAAGACGGTGGACAGGCCGAGCGCCACCACGAGCAGGGTGATCGAGATCGCGGCGGATCCCGAGAAGTCGTTCTGCCGGAACGCGTAGAGGTAGGCCAGCTGGTTGAGGGAGTAGTCCTCGGGCACGACGTTCTTGGTCGCCTGGGCGAGGATCTTCGGCTCGACGAACAGCTGGGTGCCGGCGGCGAGGGACATGATGCCCATGTAGCTGATCCACTTGGCGAGCATCGGCAGCTGGATGTGCCACGCGGTCTGCACGTGGGAGGCGCCGTCGATGCGGGCGGCCTCCATCACGTCGGTGCTGATGTTGTTGAGCGCGCCGTACATGATGACGATCCAGCCGCCCGCGCCCGCCCAGAAGGCGATCACGGTGAACACGACGGGCAGGTTCCCAACGGCGACCACGTTCACGAGGGACTCGTACCCCATGGCGTGCAGCAGGCCCGAGACGGGGCTCACCGTGGGGTCGAGCACGAAGAGCCAGAGCAGCACGCTCGAGGCGCCGGCGATGGCGCCGGGGATGTAGAAGAGGAAGCGGGCGCTGTTGCCGAGCCAGCGGACCCGGATTCCGTGCACGACGATCGCGAGGATCACGACGAAGACGATGAGGCTCACGAGCCAGAAGAGCACGTACAGGGCGACGTGGGCGACGGCCGGCAGGAAGCGGTAGTCGTTGAAGACCCGCACGAAGTTGTCGACGCCGACGAAGGCGCCGTTGCGCGTGAACGCGAGGTACACGGCGTAGAGCGTGGGAAGCAGCCCGAAGGCGATGAGCAGCAGGGTGTAGCCGCTGACGAACAGGTAGCCGTAGCGCGACTGTCCCGCGTTGACCCGGGTGGCGCGGCGGCCCGCCGGCCGGCGCCGCCCCGTGGGGACGACGCCGGCGGGAGCCGGGGGTGAGGTGACGGTCATGATCACTTGACGGTGTAGCCGTTGACCGTCGCCTCGTTCTCGAGCTCCTTCTGCCAGGCAGGCAGGAGGGATTCGACGGTCTCACCGGCGGCGATGCCCGGGATGACGACCTTCGCCCACGCGGTCTCGGGGCTCCAGCTGGTCACGTTCCAGCCGTCCCAGACCTCGGTGGCGGCGTCGCTCATGACGGTCTGGAAGTCGTCGTTCACGAAGTAGCCGGCCTCGGCCTGCTTGGCGAGCCACTTGGTCGCGGCATCCGTGTAGGCGGGGTAGCCCGAGGACGCGTCGACCTGGAACTCGTCGGCGCTCGTCACGAACTCGAGGAACGTCTTCACGGCGGCGAGGTTCTTCGAGTGGCTCGAGGCGTACCACTGGCCACCGCCGACGTTGCCCGCGGCCACGTCGCCATCGGCCCACTTCAGCGGCGGTGCGACGCCGATCTGTCCTGCGGGAACGGCGAGGCCGCCCTGGAAGATCGCACCCGTGTACCAGACCGGCCCGGGAACGCCGACGAGCTTGTCGGCGTACTTCGCGGCGAAGTCGGCGCTGAAGAAGCTGTCCTGCACGAGGGTGCCGTTGGCGAGCATGCCGTCGATGATCTTCGAGATCTTCTGGGCGTGCTCGTCGGAGGTGTCGGAGTGGAAGACCCCGGCCTCGGGCGACTGGAACACGGGCGACTCCGACCCGCCGTAGTAGACGTAGGTCATGAAGCTGTCGCCCATGCTGCCGAGGATGTAGCCGGGGTGCTCGGCGGCGAGCTTGTCGCCGAGCTCCGCGTACTCCTCCCACGTGGTGGGCACGTCGTAGCCGAACTCGTCGAGCAGCTTCTGGTTGTAGTAGAAGACCGTCTGGGCGAGGTCGTTGCGCAGGCCGTAGACGGTGCCGTCGATCGTGGCGTAGTCGAGCGACCCGGCAGCGAAGCCGTCGAGGAAGTCCTGGTCGAGGAATCCCTTGTTGAGCGGGGCTGCGAAGCCCTGCTCGCCGCCCGCGGTGGGCTTCGAGGCCCAGATCGCGTCGTTCTGCTGGGTGGAGAAGACCACGTCGGGCCAGCCCTCGCCGGCCTGGTCCATCAGGGCGATCTTGCTCTGGAAGCTTCCGCTGCCGCCGGCGGAACCGTCGTAGGTCTCGTACGAGATCTTGATGTCGGGGTGGGCCTTCTCGAAGGCGGTCACCGCGGGCTCGCGGGAGGCGTCGACCCACACGGTGATCTCGCTGTCCGCGACCTGCTCGGCCTGGGTGAAGCCGTACGTGCTGTCACCCCCGCCCGTGTCGCTCGTGGAGCACCCGCTGAGCGCGAGGAGCCCGGCGGCCGCAGCTGCGGCCACGGAGAGGAACCGAACGGATCGGCGCCGGGGGGACATTGGCTGTGACATGTCGCAACTCTTTCTGGTCGGCGTCTCTGACGACGAAGTCGCCCGAAGGGGGCGAGAGTGATTACATCATACATGTGATGTAATCAGCAAGGGATTTTCCGACGGAGGGTGAAGGGTGAACATCATAGGTGTGACGAGAGCCTCGCTAGGCTGTGCCCATGTCCGCTGAACCGAGTGCGACCGACGAGGCCGGCCGACCCGGCTGGTCGCCGTCGACCGCCACGCGCGCGCGCACGCCACGGCTCGGCGTCACGGTCGTGGCCGAGCTCGTCGACGCCATCGTGCGCGGCGACATCCCACCCGGCGGCACGCTGCCGCCCGAGGCCGTGCTCTGCGAGCAGTTCGGCGTGAGCCGCACCGTCATCCGCGAGTCCGTGAAGCGCCTCGAGGAGAAGGGCCTCGTCACGGTCGCCCAGGGCCGCGGCACGCAGGTCACGCCGGCCGACGCATGGAACATGGTCGACAGGACGGTGCTCTCGGCGATGGTCGCGAACGACGCCACGCTCGGCGTGCTCGACGACCTCAGCGTCGTGCGGGCGGCACTCGAGGCGGTCGTCGCGAAGGATGCCGCGGTCTCGCACACCGACGAGCAGCTCGGTCGCCTGCGCGACGCGCTCCAGCTGATGCGCGACACCATCGGCGACGAGCCCGCGTTCAACCAGGCCGACGTGGTGTTCCACGCCGTGGTCGGCGAGATGACCGAGAACCGCCTGGCCGACAACATCGTCAAGACGCTCTTCCACCAGGCCCGCGTGAGCGCGCGCTTCAGCCGGCACAGCGAGCTCGAGCTCACCCTCGACGAGCACGAGGCCGTGTTCGCCGCCATCGAGGCGGGCGACCCGGATGCCGCGGAGTCGGCCATGCGCACCCACATCCTCGACGCGTGGGAGCGCCGCCGCCCCCCGAGCCCGCGCCGCAAGGACGCCTGACCGCCGGAGGCTCCGCCGCGCGCGGAGCCTCCGGTCGTGACGGTCAGTCGAGCAGGTGCTCCAATGCCCGCTGCATCCACTCGGCGCGGGTCGCCGCATCCGAGATGCCCTCGAACCCGAACCCGCTGAACAGCGAGTGCGGCGTCGCCACCACCGCGGCCTCGGGGAAGCCCGCCGCCGTCGTGACGACGAAGTCGTTCGAGTTCGGCGCGCTGCCCTCCGGCGGTCCGCTGATCTCCCAGCCGCCGGTGTCGCCGTTCTCGAACGAGGTCGTGCCCTGGCCGGTCGACACCTCGATGTCGTCGACGAACACGCCCAGCCCCTGGGTGGCCCAGTCGCTGATGTACGCGATCGACACGTCGACCTGGCCGCCGGCGTAGGCCGACAGGTCGACCGACCACTGCTGCCAACCGCCCGAGTTGCCGGATGCCGCGTTCCACTCGCCGGTGGTGCCGGTCGGGTCGCACGTCGTCGCGTCGACGACCGTCTGGTAGTGGTCGAGTTGCGGGTGCAGCTCGTTCCACCCGGCGGGGCAGCTGTCGCCCGTGCTCTGCGACGTGTTGCCGTTGACGTCGGGCAGCGTCGTCCAGTCGTCGGCGCCCGCGGTCCGGGCCTCGACCGCCAGGTGGTCCCAGTCCGCCTCGGTGTCGTACGACGTCCAGAACGACAGGGTGGCGCCGCCGGCCGGAACGTCGATCGTGCGCGTCAGCCGTTTGTACGACACGTCGGAGATCTGGGAGTACACGTAGGCGTCGCCGGCGTGCGGCGAGTACGGACCGCCCTCGCGGTCCCAGCGGCCCGCGACCCAGCTCTCGAACTGCGGGTACTGCGACGTCGGCAGGATGCCGCTCGTCGTGATGAACGAGTCCGAGTGGTCCTGGTTGCCGGCGCTGTCGGCGCCGTTGAAGCCCCAGTCGAACCCGGTGAACGGCGTGTCGACGCCGAGCACGTCGAGGAGGCCGCCCGCCTCCGTCGTGCCGGCATCGCTCACCACGAGGTAGGCGCCGAGCCAGTACTGCAGCGTGTCGTTGGTGAGGTCACCCGATCCGCCGAGCAGACGGCAGCGGGCGAGGACATCCGCGTCCGACGTGCACTGCTGGTTCGCCGCCGTCGGGTCGTACAGCTGCTGGGTGTTCGTCGAGAACTGGAAGCCGGCGTACCTGCCCGTGTAGAGGACCTTGCCGCCCTCGTTCAGGAAGTCGCGGACCTCGAGGATCTGGTCCATCGCCAGCCGCGAGGCGTTGCCGCCTACCCAGCCCGGTTCGCGCGTGATGACGTCGTCGCCGGTGTACCAGATGACGGCGTCGTAGTGCGAGAGCACGCCGAGCGCATCGGATGCGGTGCGGGCCCGGGCATCCACGTCGTAGACGTCGTATCCCGTGCCGTTGGCCTGGAGTGCGGCGGTGTACGAGTCGAGGTAGTTCGGGCCGCCGGCCTGCACCGGCGAGGCGCCCGTGTAGTCCTCGTTGGCGACCACGAGCACGTCGTTGCCGGTCTCCTCGACGGCCTGGTAGGTGAACGACTCACTGGTCGCACCGCCGCCCTCGAACCAGACCTCGACGCTGTCACCAGGGCTCGTGCCGGTGACGAGTCCGCTCATGACCCGGTAGTACACGCTCGTCGAGCCGCCGTAGCGGTCGCCGCCGGTCCATTCCTCGGTCGGAGCGCTGACCGCGGGGCCGCCGTTGATGGAGTACTTCAGCGTCACGTCGCCCAGGTCGCGCCGGGCGAGCACGCGGACCTCCTGCGGGTCGCCGTAGGAGTACTGGAACGTGAAGTTCGACTGCGGCAGGCCGTACTTGTAGGTGTCGTCGCTCTTCAGGTAGAAGGGCTTCGTCTCGATGCCGAGGTGCGACACCGGGTCGGCCGGATCGGCGGCCGACTTGGCCACGTCGAGCGCGAAGGGCAGCGCGCGCTCGAACTCGGCCTGCACCTGCGCCTCGTCGTCGGGGAAGACGAATCCGCCCTCTTGGTCGCCCTCCCCGAGCTCCGGCGTCCAGGCGAGGGTCCCCTGCTGCGAGTGCGCGAAATCGGTGGTCTCGCCGTTGGTCACGTACAGCACGTCGGACGACAGTCCCGGCTCGAAGTCGGGGATCGCCGGGTCGTCACGGTTGCCCGAAAGTGCGTAGTAGATCGGGTCGTCCGCGCTGGGCGTGCCGGTCTGCCAGCCCTCGGGGTAGAGCAGCCACTGCCCGAAGGAGTGGTAGTTGACCTGGAACTCCGCCTTGGAGCGGTCGAGGAGCGAGATCATGGCCTGCGTCTCGGGCTCGGATGCGGCCGACGGACCGCGGTAGGTGTCGCTGCTGATCTGCGCCGACGACCCCTCCTCATCGAACCCGAAGTGCTCGGGGAAGTTGCGGTTCGGGTCGACGCCGTCGGCCCGCGTGATCTGGCCGTCGCCGTCGTTGTCACGCAGGTTCTTCCGCCACAGGCGCTCGTGGTCGAAGGTGTACTGGTACCCGTCGGGGTTGGCGACGAGGAGGAACCACAGCTCGTTGTTCTTGAGGATGCGCTTCACCTCCTGGTCGCCCGACTTCCAGCCGTCGATGTAGTAGTTCATGAGACGGCGGTTCACCTCGGTCGAGATCCACTCGCGAGCGTGCTGGGTGGAGCTGTAGACCACCGCCGGGCGCGTTCCGTCGGGCGTCGGCTTCGCGGCCTGCGTCAACTTGACGGCGATGATCTCCCGGCCCTGGGCGGTGTGGCCGAGCACCTCGAGCTTGACGATCTGCGGGTTCTTCTTCGCGAGGCTGTAGAGCTCGTCGCGGATGCCGCCGGCCTCATCCCACGAACGCCAGACGTCGTAGCCCGACGCGGCCTGCTCCTCCGCCAACTGCTTCGCGGACTTGCCGTCCTTGTTCTTCTTGACGCGCACGTCGACCCCGCGATCCTGCAGTGCCTTCGCTTCCGCCTCGCTGAGCACGACGTCGAGGCTCACCCCGGCATCGGTGACCCGGCTGGCGGCGACGTCGAGTCCGCCGGCGACGAGTTCCGCCGCCTGCTCCGTGCTCACGTCCGCGGTGTACATGTCGAGAGCGCCGTCGTCCTCGGCGGCGTTCGCGCCGATCGGACTCAGCACCGAGAACAGGAGCGCGAGCGATGCGACGCCGACGACGAGACGTTTCGGCGTGAAGCGGATTCCGGCCATGACAACCCCCAGCGGTCCGTCTCCGGCTGCCAGGGGGTGATGGTGACGACCTCGTTGTGCGTACCCATGTTCGCCACGCTTCTGGCGCTCTGCGGACCCTAGGCGACAGCCTGCTGCGATCCGTCGAGCCTTGTCAAGGTGCAGCTGAGGGTTCCTCGGTCGATCGCATGCGGTCGCATGCAGGCACGCCCGGCTGCGCAACCGTTCCGCGTCGTCTTCGGAGCGAACGATTCACGCTCGACGCCACCAGCGGCCGCGCCGCTGCCGCCGTTCGGCCTGCTCGTCGTCGCGGCGTCGCTGCGCCTCCGCAGCCGCCGCCCTGGCCCGGTCCTCCCGTCGCTCCCGCCATGCCGCGACCTCCGCCTCGACGTCCCGCGTCGGCGTGACGACCGGCGGTCCGCCGAGCAGTTGCCGCCGCGCCTCGATCACTCGGGCGTTGAAGTCGGTGAGCGCCTCGCGCACAGACTGCTCCCGGTGCATGCGATCGAGGCGGTCCTCGAGCTCGGCCGCCTCGACGCGCAGCGAGAGAGCCGGCGGACCGAGCCCGGTCAGCCGCTCCTGCTCGATCTTGCGGCGGATCCACCAGTCGGGGTCGTGCTGGTCGAGCCCGGGGAGCGGCTTGCCCGCACCGGGCAGGTCGTCGAACTCCCCGCGCCGGATCGCCTGCTGGATGACGATCTCCACGTACGCGGCACGCTCGGCCGCCGTGGAGCGGTCGACTGCGGCCTCCTTCGGCGGCTCCCCGTCGCCCGGATCCTCGCCCCGCGCGGCGGCCTCGTCGCGCTCCCCCCGCTCGATGCGGTATCGCCACGCGTCGAGGCGCGCGTCCTCGCCCACAGCCCTCGCCTCCTCGCCGGCTACGGTGCGACGGTCACCGTGAAGTCGTAGGTGTCGCCCGTCGCCCCGTCGGTGATCGACACCTCGCTCGTGCCCTCGCCGTGCGGCTCGAAGCCGGGGTTGAACGTGGCCCCGCCCTCGACCTTGCCGGGCACGAACTCCACGACGTGCGGGTCGGATGACTCGCCCGTCCAGGCGGTGACGTCGCCGTCGACCTTGATCACGAGCGTGGTGTCCGACGGCACCTCGACGGTCGTGCCCTTCGCCTCCTGGGGCGTGACGATGATCGGTGCGGGCAGTTCCGCGTCGCCGCCGGTCGAGGCGCATCCGGTGAGCCCGGCGACGGATGCCGCGAGGGCTGCGATGACGAGGTGACGTCGAATGTGCACGAGATCGACCCTAGTGAGGAAGCATGTGGTGCGCGAGGGGGGACTTGAACCCCCACACCCTTGCGAGTACTGGCACCTGAAGCCAGCGCGTCTGCCAATTCCGCCACTCGCGCACGTGTGGAGCACCGTGGTGCGCCAACCAAGCGAGGTTATCACCTCGATCCGGCAATCGCCATTCGAGCGGATGCCGCGGCAGCACGCCGGTCGCCGCCGGCGTGCGAGCCCGCTCCGGCCCCTCCCGCACTCCGGATCCGCCCCTCGTGTCTCCTCGGAGTCGCGCTCGCATCTCGCGCGCATGGCCGACCGGCCCTAGCCTTGTGTGACGGCACCGGCGCCCCGACCGACCGATGAAAGGACCGCCGTGACGACTTCCCCCACGTCTCCCCCCACGCACGATCCCGCAGACGCCGACCTGAGCGGCATCCGCGGCTGGCTGTTCGACCTCGACGGCGTGCTCACGCCGACCGCGGTCGTGCACATGCACGCGTGGGGGCGGCTGTTCCGCCCGTTCCTCGAGGCGCACGGCGCCGCGCCGTACAGCGACGCCGACTACTTCGCGTACATCGACGGGAAGCCCCGCTACGACGGAGTGCGGTCGCTGCTCGAGAGCCGCGGCATCCGCGTGCCCGAGGGCGAGGTGACCGACGACGCGTCGCTCGACACCGTGCACGGCCTCGGCAACCGCAAGAACGACGCGTTCAACGAGACCCTCGCCGAAGAGGGCGTGCGGCCGTATCCCGCGAGCATCGCGCTGCTCGACGCCGTGCACCGCGCCGGAGCGCTCGTGGCGGTCGTCTCGAGTTCCAAGAACGCCCCGTCGGTCCTCGAGGCGGCGGGCATCGCCGACCGGTTCGAGGTCGTGGTCGACGGCGCCGTCGCCGCGCGCGAGGGCATCCCGGGCAAGCCCGCCCCCGACATGTTCGAGCGGGCCGCAGAGCTGCTCGGCCTGCCCACCGAGGCGTGCGCCGTCGTCGAAGACGCGGAGTCCGGCGTCCGGGCCGGCGCGACCGGCGAGTTCGGCATCGTGATCGGGGTCGACCGCGGCGTGGGCCGTGACGCGCTCGTCGAGCTCGGCGCCGACGTCATCGTCGATGAGCTCGACGAGCTGATCCCCGCCGTGGAGCGCGCCGCCGCAACGGCCGGCGCCGCGGCATCCGACACCCGCACCGACACCACCCGTGAGGAACGAGCATGAGGTTCGCCGACACCGATCCGCTGAACCGCAGCCGGTTCCCCATCGACGAGTGGGCGCTCGTCGAGAACGAGTTCGGCCTCGAGGACATGGGGCGCACCGAGACGCTCTTCGCCGTCGGCAACGGCTACCTCGGCCTCCGCGGCAACGTGGAGGAGGGCCGCGACGGGCACATGCACGGCACCTTCATCAACGGCTTCCACGAGACCTGGCCGATCCGCCACGCGGAGGAGGCGTTCGGCTTCGCGCGTGTCGGCCAGACGATCGTGAACGCCCCGGATGCCAAGATCATCCGCCTCTACGTCGACGACGAGCCGCTCGTCATCACCGAGGCCGAGATCCTCGCGTACGAGCGACGCCTGGACTTCCGCACCGGCGCACTCAGCCGCTCGATCGAATGGCGCACGCCCTCGGGCAAGCGGGTGCTCATCACCAGCCGGCGCATGACGAGCTTCACCGACCGCCACCTCGGCGTCATCGACTACGAGGTCGAGCTGCTCGATGCCGACGCGGCGGTGACGATCTCGAGCCAGATCCTCAATCGCCAGGACGGCCGCGACGAGTACCGCTCCGGCGTCACCGAGACGCCCGGCGCGTTCGACCCCCGCAAGGCCGAGACCTTCACCGAGCGCGTGCTGCAGCCGCGGATCAAGCGCGCGCACGGCGGCCGTTTCCTGCTCGGCTACCAGTGCACGAACTCCGGCATGACGATCGCCGTGGGCGCCGAGCACACCATCACGACCGAGGCGCCGTTCACCGAGTCCGCGTCGATCGACGACGATCTCGCGAAGCAGATCTACCGCATCCACGCCCAGCGCGGCATGCCGATCCGGCTCACCAAGACGATGAGCTACCACACGGCCCGCAAGGTGCCGGCGCGCGAGCTCGCCGACCGCTGCGACCGCACGCTCGACCGCGCGAAGGAGGTCGGCGTCGAGGAGATCTTCGCGCACCAGCGCGCCTGGCTCGACGACTACTGGACCCGGTCCGACGTCGAGATCGAGGGCGAGCCCGAACTGCAGCAGGCGACCCGGTGGAACCTCTTCCAGCTCGCCCAGGCCACGGCGCGCACCGACGGCGGCGGGGTCGCGGCGAAGGGCGTCTCCGGCTCCGGCTACGGCGGTCACTACTTCTGGGACTCCGAGATCTACGTCATGCCGTTCCTCAACTACACGGCCCCGATCGTCGCCCGCAACGTGATGCGCTTCCGGCAGCGGATGCTCGACTTCGCCCGCGCCCGGGCCCTCGAGCTCAACCAGCGCGGGGCGCTGTTCCCGTGGCGCACGATCAACGGGCTCGAGTCGAGCGCCTACTACGCGGCCGGCACGGCGCAGTACCACATCGACGCCGACATCTCCTATGCGCTGTGCCAGTACATCGCCGCCACGGGCGACGAGGACTTCCTCGCCCGCGGCGCGATCGACATCCTCGTCGAGACCGCGCGCATGTGGGAGGACCTCGGCTTCTGGCGGTCGAATGCCGACGACGTCTTCCACATCCACGGCGTCACGGGGCCCGACGAGTACACGACGGTCGTGAACGACAACCTCTACACGAACGTCATGGCCCGCAGCAATCTGGCGGCCGCGGCATCCGCCGTCGACAACCTGCAGGTGCTCGACCCGCTCGCCTACCACCGGCTCGTCGACCGGCTCGGCATCACGCCCGCAGAGGTCGCGAGCTGGCGGCGCGCGGCCGCCCACATGCACATCCCGTTCGACCAGAAGCTCGGCGTGCACCCGCAGGACTCGGCGTTCCTCGAGAAGGAGCTGTGGGACCTCGAGCACACGCCCGAGAACCGGCGCCCGCTGCTGCTGCACTACCACCCGCTCGTGATCTACCGGTTCCAGGTGCTGAAGCAGGCCGACGTCGTGCTCGCCCTCTTCCTGCAGGGCGACCGGTTCACGACCGACGAGAAGCTCGCCGACTTCGAGTACTACGACCCGCTGACCACGGGCGACTCGACGCTCTCGGCGGTCGTGCAGTCGATCATCGCGGCCGAGGTCGGCTACCACGAGCTCGCGCTGCGCTACTTCCGTTCGGCGCTCTTCGTCGACCTCGCCGACCTGCACCACAATGCGGCCGACGGCGTGCACGTCGCGTCGACCGGTGGCGTGTGGAGCGCGCTCGTCTCGGGCTTCGGCGGATTCCGCGACCACAACGGCAAGTTCACCTTCGACCCGCGGCTGCCCGACGGGTGGGAACGGCTCACGTTCCGGCTCACGATCCGCGGCACGCGCATCCGGGTCACGCTCACCGTCGACCGCATCACCTTCACGGTCGAGGCGGGCGAACCCGACGCCGAGGTGCAGCTCTCGGTGCGCGGCGAGGAGGTGCGCGTGAGCGCGACCGCGCCCGTCTCGGTGGCGCTCGATGGCCAGGGTCCGCGCCGTGTCGGCGTGCCCACGATGCGGGATGTCGCGGGCACGCGACGCGCCGACGGCACCCTGCTCACGGCGTCGATCCCGACGCTCTCGATCGACGTCGACGATGAGGATGCGGCATCCGTCTACGGCTGATCGGGCGAGTTCGCACGCGGCCCCGCTAGCATGTCAGTCGAATCACGGAACCGGACGGGAGACCTGTGGGCCTACTGGACAACTTCGAGAAGGGTCTCGAGCGCGCCGTCAACGGCGCCTTCGCGAAGACCTTCCGCTCGGGGCTGCAGCCCGTCGAGATCACCGCGGCCCTGAAGCGCGAGATCGACACGAAGGCGGCCGTGGTCTCCCGTGACCGCGTGCTCGTGCCGAACACGTTCACCGTGCGCATGGCGCAGGAGGACTACGAGCGCATGTCGTCGCTCGGGCCCGCCCTGACCGACGAGCTCGTCGACCTCGTGCAGAAGCACGCCGCGAGCCAGCGGTTCCAGTTCGCGGGCGGCATCACGATCGCACTGCAGCCCGACCCCGCCCTGTCGGTGGGCATGGTGCAGGTGGACTCGCGCAACGTGAAGGGCCAGGTCGCCTGGACCCCCGTGCTCGACGTCGCGGGCAAGCGCTACCCGATCCTCAAGGGCCGCACCGTGATCGGCCGCGGCAGCGAGGCCGACGTCACGCTCGACGACACCGGCGCCTCACGCCGTCACGCCGAGGTGCAGTGGGACGGCTCGCGAGCCCGGGTGCGCGACCTCGGCTCCACGAACGGCACGCAGCTCAACGGCGCGCGGGTCACCGATGCGGTGCTCGAGCCCGACTCCGTCATCACCATCGGCCGATCGCGCATCGTCTTCCGCGTGCTCGCCCAGGCATCGAACCCCGGTCCCGCCGCCGGTCCCGCCACCCAGCGCCACGACATGGGCGGGTTCTGGGGGCCGGCCGAATGAGTGAACTGACACTGCTCGTCCTGCAACTCGGCTTCCTACTGCTGCTCTGGGTGTTCATCTTCGCGATCGTCTACGCGCTGCGCAGCGACCTGTTCGGGCAGCGCGTGCGCAAGCTCCAACCGGATGCCGCCGCCGCAGCCGCTCCCGCGCCGGCCGCGTTCCCCGCCCCGGCGCCCGCGATGCCTGCGGCGGGCGCGACCGCGCCCGTGGCCCGGCCGGTGCCCACGACCACGCCCGGCGGCGGC
>NZ_RHHB01000070.1 GCF_003710805.1 Agromyces tardus
GGCGGCCGCGTCCGTCGCCGGCGCAGCCGGGGCGGTCTGGGCCGGGGGTGCGGCGGGTGCTGCGGCGTCCGGCTGCACTGCCGGCTCGACGGTCGCGGGGGTCGCGGCGGGTGCGGGGGTCACGCTGGCGTTCTCGACGGGGGCGGGCGCTGCGGCATCCGTGCCGGTGGCGCTCGTGGTCGACTCGGCCGAGCCTGCGGCGAGCGCCGCGTCGAGCTCGCTGCCGGGCGCCTCGCCCTCGCGGGGCTCGTCGTTCTGTGCGCCGTTCGTGGTGTCGGTCATCGTCTTGCTCCTTCCAAGCGAAAGCCAGCATCGCGCCGCAAGCTGTGCGCGGCATCGGCGAAGTCTGTGAGCCGGCTATCCCCTGGCAGGGATTCGTCCGGATGCCGCCAGCCAGCGTACCCGCCATGGTGTGACGTACGGTGTGAGCGTGAGCGACTTCTCCCCCGCCCCCGGGCTGCGGCCCTGGCAGCGCACCGCAGCGGGCGCCGGACTCCTCGCCGGCGACGGCGGGGTGGCGGCCACGATCTTCGCCGAGATGAGCGCCCTCGCGACGCGCACCGGCGCGCTCAACCTCGGCCAGGGCTTCCCCGACGAGGACGGCCCGGCCGCGGTGCTCGACGCCGCGCGCGACGCGATCGCCGCCGGCGTGAACCAGTACCCGCCGGGCATCGGCGCCCCCGTGCTGCGCGCGGCGATCGCCGATCACCAGCGGCGCTGGTACGGCCTCGACGTCGATCCCGACCGCGAGGTGCTCGTCACCGCAGGCGCGACCGAGGCGCTCGCGGCCACGATCCTCGCGCTCGTCGACACGGGCGACGAGGTCGTCACGTTCGAGCCCTGGTACGACGCCTACGGAGCCCTCGTGGCCCGCGCGGGCGGCGTGCACCGCACCGTGCCGCTGCGCTTCCCCGACTGGCGGCCCGACCACGACGCGCTCCGCGCCGCCGTGACCGACCGCACCCGCGTCATCCTCGTGAACTCGCCGCACAACCCCACGGGCGCCGTGCTCGACGCCGACACGCTCGCCCTCGTCGTCGAGCTCGCGGCGCGGCACGACGCGATCATCGTGACCGACGAGGTCTACGAGCACCTCACGTTCGGCGTGCGGCACACGCCGATCGCGACGCTGCCGGGCGCGTGGGAGCGCACCGTGTCCATCTCCTCGGGCGGCAAGACCTTCAGCACCACCGGCTGGAAGATCGGCTGGGTCACCGGCCCGGCCGCCCTCGTCACGAGCGTGCTCGCGGTCAAGCAATACCTCACCTACGTGAACGGCGCCCCGTTCCAGCCCGCGATCGCGGTGGGGCTGGGGCTCCCCGATGCGTTCTTCGCGGATACTGCATCCGCCCTCCGCGCGAAGCGCGACGTGCTCGCCGCGGGGCTCGAGGCCGCCGGGTTCGCCGTGTCGCTGCCCGGGGCCGGGTACTTCGTCGTCGCGGATGCCGCGCCGCTCGGCTACGCCGACGGCACCGAGCTCTGCCGTGAGCTGCCCGACCGTGCCGGCGTCGTCGGTGTGCCGGTCACGGCGTTCGTGCACCCCGATCGTCGCGCCGCGTACGCGAGCCTCGTGCGGTTCGCGTTCTGCAAGCGGCGCGAGGTGCTCGACGAGGCCGCCGAGCGGCTCACGCGACTCGCAGCGCGCTGAGGCGGGCTCCGGCTCTTCGGCGGCCTTCGGCGGAGACGTCACGCACCCCGTCCGGTCAGGCCTCGCGCGGCCGCACCTCGAACCGCCGCAGCGCGAGCGCGGGGTTGACCCGGCGCACGGCGTCGATGCGCTCGCGCGAGATCCAGGCGAGCGCGACATCCGTCGTCTCGCCGATCGTGGCGAGCTCGACGCCCATCGGGTCGACGATCATGCTGTTGCCGGCGCCCACGGGCGGGGCGTGGTCGGCGGCCGCGACGTACATCGTGTTCTCGAGGGCGCGGGCCGTCGTGAGGATGCGCCAGTGCGCCTCCTTGAGCGGGCCGCGCACCCACTCGGCGGGCATGCACACGACGTCGGCGCCCGCGTCGACGATGCGCCGCGTGACCTCCGGGAACCGCGCGTCATAGCAGGTCTGCAGCCCGAAGCGGATGCCGCCGGCCTCGAACAGCTCGGGCGCGGCGATGTCGCCCGGGGCGACCCACTCCGACTCCCGCTGCCCGAACGCGTCGTAGAGGTGCAGCTTGCGGTAGCGCGCCACGACGCCGGCACCGGGCCCGACGGCGATGACCGTGTTGGCCACGCGCCGCTCCCCCTCGAGCCGCTCGATCATGCCCGCCACGAGGTGCACGCCCAGCTCGTCGGCGAGCTCGGCGAGCGCCGTCGTGAACGGCCCGCCCACCGGCTCGGATGCCGCGAGCCAGTCCTCCCCCGCCGTCGGCGTGAAGTAGCTCGAGTACTCGGGGAACACGACGACCCGCGCGTCGCGCGACGCCGCGAGCGCGGCGAGCCGGGTGATCTCGCGGAGGTTCGCCGCGGCGTCGTCGCCTGGCGCGAACTGCGCGACGGCGATCGCGACGGAGGAGTCGGCGGGAGTCGCATCGGACATGCGGTTCAGCGTAGTCGCGCGGGACGCGGCATCCGCGGATCGCGTGCCGTCGGGGCCCCGGCAGGCGGCGCCGCCGAGGGTGACCACGCCGTGGAATCGGACCGGAAACCAGGAGACGATCGGCCCGGGAAACCAGAAGATCCCGGCCTCTGAACGAGACCGGGATCTTCTTTCTTGTTGCGGGGGCAGGATTTGAACCTACGACCTCTGGGTTATGAGCCCAGCGAGCTACCGAACTGCTCCACCCCGCGGCACAAGAGATGACTCTAGCACGCGGTACGGCCGACGTCGAATCGAGCGGAGCGGCCGGGCGGGTCGGGGGACAGCGGGTCTCGATACGCCGCTGCGGGGCTACTCGACCGGCGGCGACGTGGGCGCGGATGCCACGATCTCGATCGACAGCGGCAGCCAGCGCTCGGCCGGCCAGCCGTACATGCCCTCGCCCGCGGGCACCGTGGCGGGGTAGATCTGCCACGGCACCTCGTAGTGCTCGGCGAAGTGCTCGATCGTGAGGCCGGAGTCGCGCAGGGCCGAGAGCACCTCGTCGACGGGGTGGATCCACTCCCACGTCTTCGCGTGCTCGATCGCCACATCGCGGTCAGCGTAGTCGTTCGGGTCCTCGAGCACGTCAGGGCCGTCCTTGGAGTACGGGAATTGCATGGAGGGCAGCCCTCCCGGCCCGCCGTCGCCCGCGAAGACGAACGCCACGGGGTGCCCGTCGGCGAAGTAGAGGCGCCCGCCCGGCTTGAGGTACCAGGCGATGGTGCGCGCCCACTCCGCGACATCCGGAAGCCAGCCGATCGTGCCCCAGGTCGTGAAGACGAGATCGAACGAGCCGGGCTCGGGCAGGACGAGCCGCGCGTCGTAGAGGTTGGCCTCGACGAAGCGCGCTCGCTCGGCGACGCCGAGCTCGGCGGCCATGCGGTTCGCCTCCGCGACGGCGGGACCCGAGAAGTCGAGCCCGACCGCCGAGGCGCCCGCGTTCACGAGCGAGAGCGTGTCGGACCCGAAGTGGCACTGCGGATGCAGCACCCGCACGCCCTCGAGCCCGCCGGGGAAGAGCCCGGCCACCCCGGCCCGCGCGATCGGGTCGAGCACGCTGCCGCCGCTGCGGAGCGGCGACCGGTCGTAGAACGTCGACGCGAGGTGCACCGGGACGCGCTCGTCCCAGTTCGCCCGGTTGTCGTCGAGCCAGTCGCCGCCACGCAGGTCGACGGTCATCTCACTGCGGCGTCTCGGTCAGGGTCAGCAGCTTCGCGATGATCTCGGCGAGTCGGGCGTCGGCCGCACCGTACGCGGCCCAGTCGCCCGCGGCGAGTGCGGCCTGCTTGGCCTTGATCTCGGCCGACGCCTGGTTGAGGAGCGCCTGCACCTCGTCGCTCGGCACCGTCGGCGTGCCGCTGTCGGTCGGCGGCGTCGTGGGCTGGGCGTTGGGATCGACCGCGTTGTCGCCCGCGTCGGCGCCGGAATCGCCGCCGAAGAGCACGTCGAGCGCGAGGTCGAGCGTGTCCTGGAACGCGATCTGGTCGCCGAACGCGACGAGCACCTTCTGCAGGAGCGGGTAGCTCGTCTCACCGGTCGACTTGACGTAGACCGGCTGCACGTAGAGCAGGCCGCCGCCCACGGGCACGGTGAGCAGGTTGCCGTTGATGACCTCCGACTGGCCCTGCTTCAGGATGTTCAGCTGCGCGGAGATCGACGGGTCGCCGTTGAACTGGTTCTGCACCTGGCCGGGGCCGGGCACGTTGTCGTCCTCGGGCAGCGTGAGCAGTCGCAGCTTGCCGTAGCCGTCGGCGCGCTTTCCGTCGGTCGATCCGGCATCGGCGTCGACCGCGAGGTAGCCGCGCAGGACGTTGCGGCTGGCCTGGCCGCGCGCCTCAGGGATGAACGTCGAGTACAGCGAGTACGACGGGGCATCCTGACCGGGCATCTGCATCGTGAGGTAGTACGGAGGCTGCAGCAGGCTCGTCGTCGAGGGTTGCGTGGGGTCCTTGGGCGTGGTCCACGCGTCCTCGCGGGAGTAGAACGAGCCCGGATCGGTCACGTGGTAGCGGCCGAGCACGGCGCGCTGCACCTTGAAGAGGTCGGCCGGGTAGCGCACGTGGCTCATGAGATCGCCCGACATCGACTCCATCGACTTGAGCGTGCCGCCGAAGACCTTCTTCCAGGTCTTGAGGATCGGATCCTGGGTGTCCCACGCGTAGAGCGTGACCGAGCCGTCGTACGCGTCGACCGTGGCCTTGACGGAGTTGCGGAGGTAGTTGACCTCGTCGAATGCGAGCGGCTGCGTGATGCCCTCGCTGTCGGAGATCGCCTCGCTCATGCTGACCTTGTTCGAGTACGGGTACTGGTCGGTCATGGTGTACCCGTCGACGATCCACACGACGCGGCCGTCGACGACCGACGGGTAGGCGTCGGTGTCGAGGGTGAGGTACGGCGCCACCTTCTGCACGCGCTCGATCGGGTCGCGGTCGTAGAGGATCTGCGAGTCGTTCGTGACCTGGTCGGAGAGGAAGATCTGCTCGGATTGGAACTTGAGCGCGTAGATGAGCTTCGTGAACACGTTGTCGAGCTTCGGACCGCCGTCGCCCGTGAAGGTCGTGTAGGTCTGGTCGCCGCTGTCGCCGCCGGCCGGGTAGTCGAGCTCGACCGGCTTGCTCTCCTTGGGGGCGCCGACGATCGAGTAGTCGGGCGACTCCTCGCCGAAGTAGACGCGGGGCTCGAACTCGGGCAGCTCACCCGACGACGGGATGCCGGACTGCAGGAAGACGGGCTGCCCGTCGGTCGAGCGCTGGTTGCCCGCCGCGGCGACGAGCCCGTAGCCGTGGGTGTAGACGAGATGCGCGTTGAACCAGGTCTGCGCGTCGCCGAGGCCCGCGAGGTTGAGGTCGCGGATGGCGACGACGGTGTCCTGGCTCTGACCGTTGATGTTGTACCGGTCGACGTCGAGCGCATCGGGGAACTGGTAGTACTGGCGGAACTGCTCGAGCTGCTGGAACGCGGGGCCGATCACGAGCGGGTCCATGAGGCGGATGCTCGCCGTGGTCTCCGCGTCGGAGCGCAGCGCTCCCGGCTCCGCGTCGGTCTTCGCCTGGTACGGGATCGCCTCGATGTCGGAGAGGCCGAACGCATCGCGCGTGAGGTCGATGTTGCGCTTGATGTACTCGGCCTCGAGCGTGCGGGCGCTCGGGTCGACCTGGAAGCGCTGCACGACCCAGGGATAGAGGGAGCCGATGAGCAGGCTCGACACGATGAGGAGCGCCGTGCCCACGAGCGGCAGGCGCCAGCGCCCGATGGCCGCCGTGATGAAGAAGAGCACCGCGACGACGACGGCGATCGCGGCGAGGATGGCCCGGCCCGGTATCACCGCATTGACGTCGGTGTAGGCGGCGCCGGTGATGAGCGAGCCCGTCTCGGTGACGGTCGCGTACTGGTCGAGCCAGATGCTCACCGCCTGCAGCAGGAGGTAGACGCCCGCGGTGACGGCGATCTGGATGCGCGCGGACTTGGAGATGACGACCTCGCGGCCGCTCACGCGGATGGCGCCGTACAGGTAGTTCGTCGCGATGACGAGCAGCAGCGAGAGCAGCACGACCGCCGACGCGAAGCCCACGACCGAGCGGTAGAAGGGCAGCTCGAACACGTAGAAGCCCACGTCGAGCCCGAACTGCGGGTCCTTCTGGCCGAACGGCGTGCGGTTGAGGAAGGTGAGCACCGCCTCCCAGCGGCTCGACGTCGAGACGCCCGCGAACAGGCCGAGGAGGATCGGGATGCCGTACATCGCCAGCCGGCGCAGCGGCTCGAAGACCTCCTGATAGCGGTCGAGCTGCGAGTTGAGCTTCGCGTAGACCGGACGGGTGCGGTACGCGATCTGGATCGAGGCCCACACCGGCACCGCCATCGCGAGGAACCCGATGACGAACAGCACGATGCGCGACACCCACTCGGTGGTGAGCACGCTGAGGAAGCCGAGCTGGTCGTACCAGAGCACGTCGGCGTAGAGTCCGGCGAACACGAAGAAGGCCACGACCAATGCGCCGACCACGCCGAGCGTGATCGCGATGGGGGCGCGACGGCGCGCCGGGCTCGGGTCCTGTGGCTGTGTTGACACTCTCGGCCTCATGTTCGGTGGGGGCGTGGTCGGTCTCCCATCCTATGGTCGCGAGGCTTGGAAACTGCTGTTCAGCCGGTCTCGCACGTCGCGAAGTCGGAGGTGTCGCCGCCGTCGCCGATCGTCTCGACGACGTCCCGCGCCTCGTCGAGCGTCGAGACGGCGAACACCTCGATGCCGTCGGGCACGTTGCCGGCCACGTCGTCGCAGTTCGACTCCGGCGCGAGGAACCAGTCGGCACCCGCATCGCGCGCGCCGAAGAGCTTCTGGCGGATGCCGCCGATCGCGCCCACGTTGCCCGCCGAGTCGATCGTGCCCGTGCCCGCGACGCGCTCGCCGCCCGTCATCGCGTCGGGCGTCAGCTTGTCGACGATGCCGAGGGCGAACATCATGCCGGCGCTCGGTCCGCCGACGTCGTCGAGCTGGATCGTGACGTCGACGGGGAAGTCGTACTCCATGCGCACCCCGATGCCGAGGACCACCGCGTCACCGGTCTTGACGGGCGTGACCTCGAGGTCGAGCGTGGTGCCGTCGCGCACGACCGTGACCACGGCGGGCGAGTCCGTGCCGTGCTCGGCCACCGCGTCGCGCAGCTCCTGCACGGCGTGCACCTCGGTGCCGTCGAGTGCGGTGATCACGTCGCCCTCCTGGAGCACCCCCTCGGCCGGCGACCGGTCGGCCAGGCCGGCGACCACGACGTCGCGAGGGAAGTCGTAGCCGAGCTCGACGAGCGCCGCCGCGATGGCGTCCTGCTGCGAGTCGACCATCTGCGCCGTGTTCTCGGCGTTGCGGTCCTGCTCGCTCAGGCCGGGCGGGTAGACGACCTCGATCGGCAGGGCCGCCCGGCTCGGATCGAACCAGGCTGCGAGCACGTCGAGCCATCCGGGAGTGGCGCCGGGACTGCCGACCGCCGACACCGTGAGCAGGTCGAGCGTGCCGTCGGTGGGGTAGGTGGTCTCGTCCGGGATCTCGATGAGCGGCACCTGCTCGCCGTCGCGATCGAAGGTGCCGAGCGTGTCGAACACCGGCCCGGGCTGCTCGATGACGTAGGGCGACGGCAGCAGCGCGAACAGCAGCGCGATCCCGATGCTCGTGCCGAGCGCGATCCACCCGATCCGCTCGCGCAGCGGGCGACTGCGGCGGGCGTGCTGCGGCTCGTCGTCGAAGAGGGCCATCCGAGTGTTCCTTCCCGGCGACCGCGGCCGCCACGTGCGCCGGGGTCGGCGCTGTTCGCGAAGGGCGGACACCCGGAACGCCAGCCTAAGCCATTTCCCTGCTTCGCCCGGGGGTGCGCGCGCTAGCGTTGGATGCGGATCGACGGGAGGTGGCCCACGTGGCCGAACGCGATGACGAGCCGGGCGACCAGAGCCCGGAGGACGAGTTCCGCGACATGCTGCGCGAGCTGCTGTCGGGCTCGGGCGGTATCGACCCGTCGCAGCTCGCCGGCGCAGCCGGCCTGCCCAACGACCCCGCGAGCCTCGCCGCGATCTTCAGCCAGCTCCAGCAGGCGATGAACCAGCAGGGCGACGGCATCGACTGGAACGTGGCCCTGCGCCAGGGCGAGGAGCGCGCGGCATCCGCCCAGCGTCAGGTCACCGACGACGACCGGGCACGGCTCGAGCAGGCCATGCAGGTGGCCGCACTGTGGCTCGACGAAGCGGTCGACGTGAGTGCGCTCCCGACCCCGCCCGAACTGCTCACCCGTCGCGCCTGGGTCACCCACACGATGCCCATCTGGTCGCAGCTCGCCGAGCCCGTCGCCCTCAGCATCGCCGACTCCCTCACCCGGGTCATGAGCGAGCAGGCCCCCGAGGAGCTGCGCAGCATGGTGCAGGGCGCGAGCCGGATGATGCGCGGCATCGGCGGCGCGATGTTCGCGATGCAGCTCGGCCAGGTGGTCGGGCAGCTCGCCACCGAGGTCGTCTCGGGCGGCGACATCGGCATCCCGCTCATGGAGGACGGCCGCGCCGCGCTCCTCCCCCAGAACGTCGCCGAGTTCGGGGAGGGTCTCGACATCCCGGCCGACCAGGTCGAGCTGTACCTCGCGGTGCGCGAGCTCGCCCACGCGCGGCTGTTCCGCCACGCCCGCTGGCTGCGACTGCACCTCATCACCGCCATCACCGCGTTCGCGCGCGGCATCGACATCGACACCGACCGGCTCGAACAGCTCGCCGAGGGCTTCGATCCCACGAACACCGACGAGCTGCGCGACGCGGTCGTGAACGGCGCCCTCATCCGGCCGAAGAGCGACGCCCAGGAGGCGGCGCTCGCCCGTCTCGAGACCATGCTCGCGCTCGTCGAGGGCTGGGTCGACGTCGTCACGGCGGATGCCACGTCCCGCCTGCCGAAGTCGGGCGCCGTCGCCGAGACGATCCGCCGCCGCCGGGCCTCGGGCGGCCCGGCCGAGTCGGCGTTCGCCACGCTCGTGGGGCTGGAGCTGCGGCCCCGGCGCCTGCGCGAGGCCGCGGCGATGTGGCGGGCCGTGGGCGACGCGGTCGGCATCGAGGCCCGCGACGCGCTCTGGGCCCACCCCGACCTGCTCCCCTCCTCCGCCGACCTCGACGACCCCGCCGCGCTCGTCGCGCGACTCACGGGCACGGGTGCCGGGCCGGATGCCGCCGACGCCGACTTCGACGAGGCGCTCGAGCAGCTGCTGCGCGGCGAGACGCCCGCGGCGCCGGGCGAGCACGGCGACGACGACGAGGGCGGCCCCTCGGGGAGCTGATCCTCGACCGGCGAACCCACGACCGCGCGCCCTCGGGTTCCGCTGTGGATGGATGCCGCGCCCGCGCGTCGCCGTCGGGCATGCTCTCGGCATGTGCCCGCGCATCGACCCGCACCTCCCGCTCGTCTGGCGCTCGCCGAGGGAACTCCAGCTCGGCGGCCTCCGCCCACGAGCGGTCGTCACCGACCCCGATGGAGTCGCCGCGGGCCTGATCTCCGCCCTGCGCCACGGCGCACGGCGTTCCACCCTGCACGCGATCGGCGCCGGGCTCGGCGGCGATGCGCGCGAGGTCGACCGGCTCCTCGAGGTCCTCTCCCCCGCCTTCCTGCCCGAGGGCGGCGAGGCGGGCACCGCGCCCGCCCGTCGCCACGTCGTCGCGATCGACGCCGACTCGCCCATCGCCACGGCGATCGCCGCGTCGCTCACCGCACTGGGCTACGACACCGTCGCCGCCCGGAGCGCCGATCGGGGCGACGTCGACCTCGCCGTGCTCGTGGCGGCATGGGTGGTCGCGCCCGCGGCGCACCTCGGGTGGCTCCGTGCCGACGTGCCGCACCTCGCCGTCGTGCTCGACGACGACGGCGCCGAGGTCGGCCCGCTCGTGGAGCCCGGCTCCGGACCGTGCCTGCGCTGCCGCGAGCTCGCGCGCCGCGACGTCGATCCGGCGTGGCCCGCCATCGCGACCCAGCTCGCCGGCCGCCCGCTCCCGCTCGGACGCCCGCGTGCCGAGCTCGAGGCCGTCGCCCGGGCCGCATCGGCCGTCGACGACCGCCTCCGGCTCGGCCGGTCACCGCTCGCCGCGAGCTCGCTGGCGATCAGTGCCGACGGGACGACGACGACGCGGCGGCATCCGTCGCATCCGGAGTGCGGATGCCGAGCTCTCGGAGGAACCGCGACGGCTCCCGTTCCCCTCGATGCGCACCGCCCCGCCGGGCCCAGCTCAGGCCGAGCCGACGCCGTGCCCGCGTGATGCCCACGTAGAGCAGGCGGCGCTCCTCGTCGATCGCGTCGAGGCCCTTCGCGTAGGCGATCGGCAGCATCCCCTCGGTGAGTCCGACGAGGTACACCTCGTCCCACTCGAGGCCCTTCGCCGAGTGCAACGTCGCGAGGGTCACGGCCGCGACCGCCGGCTCGTGGTGCGCCTCGGCTCGCGCACGCAGGTCGTCGGCGAACTCCCGGAACGTCGTGCCCTCGGGGGCGTCGTCGACGAGACGGGCGATCGCGTTGAGCGACTCCCAGCGGGCGCGCACCGCACCGGGTCCGTCGGGCGCCTGCACGGTCCAGCCGAGCGATCGCAGCACGTCGCTCACCGACTTGAAGAGCGGCTCGCCCGTGACCGCGAGCGCCGCGGCGCGCAGGGCGTGCACGGCCTCGCGCACCTCGGGCTGGTCGAAGAATCGCTGCGCACCGCGCACGCGCGCGGCGACGCCGACCTCGCCGAGGGCCTGCTCGAGCAGCGCCGACTGCGAGTTCACGCGCAGCAGCACCGCGATCGTCTCGGCCGGCACGCCCTGGTCGATGCGGTCGCGGATCCGCGTCGCGACGCCCCGAGCCTCCGCGAGCTCGTCGGCGTAGACGAGGAGCTCGGGCTCGGGCTCGACCCCGCCGGCCGCCGCGCGGCGCGCGTGGTCGTGCGTGCGCCGGCCGGTCGCGGCATCCGCCGGCTCGTCGGCCGCCTCGTGCGCCGCCGACTCCAGCCGCAGGGCGCCCGCGCGCCCGCGCATGAGCCGGTTGGCGGTCTCGACGATCGGCCCAGTGGAGCGGTAGTTGCGCTCGAGGCGCACGATCGTGGCATCCGGATAGGCGCGTTCGAAGCCCAGCAGGTACTCCGAGGTCGCGCCCGCGAACGAGTAGATGGTCTGGCTCGCGTCGCCGACGACGCAGAGGTCGCGGCGGCCGCCGAGCCAGAGGTCGAGCAGTTGCTGCTGGGCCGGCGACACGTCCTGGTACTCGTCGACCACGAAGTGGCGGTAGCTCTCGCGCACGTGCATCGCGACGGATGCCTCGCTCTCGATCATGCCCGCCGTGACGAGGAGCACGTCCTCGAAGTCGAGCATGCGCCGCTCGTCCTTCAGCTGCTCGTAGGCCTCGATGAGCGCGAGCATCTGGTCGGGGTCGAGGTCGCCGGGCGCACCGCGCGACGCGAGCCGCACTCGATACTCGTCCATGCCGAGCGCCGACACCTTGCGCCACTCGATCTCGGCGGCGACGTCGCGCAGGGTCGGCGTGTCGACCCGGATCCGCGCGCGCTCGGCGGCCTGGCCGAGCAGGCGACCCTTGAACTCGAGCACGCGCGGCGCGGAGCCGCCCACCACCGTGGGCCAGAAGAAGTTGAGCTGCGCGAGCGCCGCCGAATGGAACGTGCGCGCCGGGACGCCGCCCGCGCCGAGCGCCCGCAGGCGCGCGCGCAGCTCGGCCGCGGCGCGGGCCGTGAAGGTGAGCGCCATGACGCGCGCCGGGTCGTAGGCGCCGGATGCCACGCCGTAGGCGATGCGGTGCGTGATCGCCCGGGTCTTGCCCGTGCCGGCACCCGCGAGCACGCACACCGGGCCGAGGAGCGCCTCGGCGGCGATGCGCTGGTCGTCGTCGAGCGCGGCGAGCAGCGGGTCGGCTGCCGTCACGTCGTGGACCACGGCACCGGGGACGCGAGCGGCCCCCCGTACCACCGCTCGAGCATCCACCGCGCGATCGAGGTCTCGCCCGGCAGCGCGACGTGGTCGAGCGCCGCGGTGAGCTCCTCGCGGGAGTACCAGCGCAGTTCGACGATCTCCTCGCCGTCGGGCACGGCCGCCGAGGCGAGCGCGCCCGACGCCACCCGCGCGGTGAACGCGCACATGAGGCTCGCCGGGAACGGCCACGGCTGCGAGCCGAGGTAGTCGACCCGGTCGACGGGCAGGCCCGCCTCCTCGCCGATCTCGCGCACCACGGCGGCTTCGAGGGACTCCCCCGGCTCGACGAAGCCCGCGAGCACCGAGAAGCGGTGCTGCTCCCACAGTGCGTTGGAGCCGAGCAGCACGCGGTCCTCGTCGTCGGTGACGATCACGATCACCGCCGGGTCGGTGCGGGGGAAGTGCGACGAGTCGTCGACGACGCAGCGGGTCGACCAGCCGGCCTGCACGATCGCGGTGGGGGCGCCGCACAGCGGGCAGTGCGTGTGACGGGCATGCCAGTTGGCGAGGGCGACGGCTTCGGTCACGAGCCCCGCGTCGCGGTCGCCGAGCAGGGGCGCCGCGGTGCGGAGGCCGACCCAGCGCGTCGCGTCGGGCTCGATGGCGTGCGCTGCGGCATCGTCGAAGACGCGCAGCTCGATGGGCGTGCTCGGCGCGGGTTCGTCGCCCAGCGTGCGCCCGAGGTAGGCCCGCAGCGTGGCCGTGGGCAGCTCGCCCGGATGCCGCAGCTCGACGGTGGGCGCGCCGCCGTCGACGCGGGGCGCGAGCAGCACCCGGCCGTCGTGCAGTGCGAGCACGCGGGAGGCCGGATCGGCGTCGAAGGCCGCTGCGAAGCCGTCGTGGGACCTGCGCGCGGCGTCACGATCGAACGAGGCGCGGGCGAGGGGAGGCACCACGGGTTCGGGCACGGCACACCTCTCGCTCAGACGCCGGAGTCGTCGGGAAGGCGTGGCGGTCGCCCGGGAGGCGGAGATGCCTGCTTAAGCTGTGTGCCATGGCCAGACCCCCACTCACTCTAGCCGCGTTGGCAACGGCGGCGGTGGCGGGCCTCGAGGTGAGCGCGGCTCGTCCGCACACCCGCGGGGGCGCCGGGGCGTTCGATTCCGTCGAGCTCCACTCCGTCGACGGACGCCGGTTGCTCATCCGTGCGCCGCGGTCGCAGCCCGCCGAGTCGGAGCAGTCCGCCGACCTCGTGGCACTGCGCGCGCTGACGCCCGGCATCCGCTCGCGCCTGCCGTTCGCGGTGCCCTCGTTCGTCGGACAGGCGCCCATCGGAGGCACTCGCGCGGTGGTCACCGAGTTCATCCCGGGCGCCGTGCGCAGCGCCGACGACCTCACCGAGTACGAGCCCCTCGCCGTCGCGGTGGGGCTCGCGATCGCGGCGATCCACGCGCTGCCGCCGGGCTTCATCGGCGACTCGGGCCTGCCGAAGCAGTCGGCCGCGGAGTCGCGCGAGGCGGTCGTGGAGCTCATCGACCGCGCGGCCGACACGGGCAGGCTGCCCGCCGCGCTCCTGCGCAGGTGGGAGGAGGCGACCGACGACGACGCGCTCTGGCGCTTCCAGCCCACCGTCGTGAACGGGCAGCTCGCCGCGGACTCGATCCTCGTCGAGGGCGACCGGGTCACGGGCATCGTCGGATGGGCCGGACTCGCCCAGGGCGACCCCGCTCGCGACCTGCACTGGCTCCTCACCTCCCGCGGCGCCGCGGCCGAGCGGGCGCTCGACGCGTACGTGTCGGCGCGGGCGGGCGGCGCCGATGCGCACCTGACGCAGCGCGCACTGCTCTACGGCGAGCTCGAGCTCGCGCGCTGGCTGCTGCACGGCGTCGACACCCGCGACGAGGCGATCGTCGACGACGCCGTGGGCCTGCTCGATGGGCTCGTCGCGAGCGTGCACGACCGATCGACCGAGCCGCTCGCACCCGACACCGGTCCGATCCTCGCGGTCGGCGACGTCGAACGGCTGCTCGACGCGACACCGCGCGACGTCGCCGAACGCGAGTCCGGCACGACGCTGCTCACCGACAGCTTCGATCGTTCCGAGCTCGACCGCGCGCTCGCGGGCGACGCGCCGCCCGGCATGGATGCCACGGCGCCGATCCCGCTCGACCTGAGCGACTGGGGCGACGCGGCCCCGCCGGCCGATGCGGAGGGCGACCCCGAATCGCCGACCCCCGCCGGCTCCGCGTCAGCGGGACGTGCAGCGGCCGATCAGGCCTCCTCGGGCAGCGGCACCTCCGGCGCCCGTGCGGCCGCTGCCGATTCGCGCACCTCGTCGGGCACCGACGCCTCCGCGGATCGCAGGCGCTGACCGCCGCCCTCCCCCGCCGCACCCGCACCCGCGGCAGACGCCGACACCGCAGCCCCTGCCGACTCCACCGACGCCCAGGCCCGGGCGAGCGCCGACTCGTCGTAGAGCACCTCGGGTCGCAGCACCAGGTCGTCGTCGACGTAGTAGAAGACCGCATCGATCGTCTCGGGCTCGACGCCCACCCAGTTCGCGTAGGCGAGGCGGTACAGGGCGAGCTGGGTCTGCTTGAGCTCGAGCTCACGCGCGTCGCGCGGCGCGGCGCCCGTCTTCCAGTCGACGACCTGGTAGCGGATGCCGCGGCGCCCGGCGTCGCTGTCGGCCGAAACCTCGTAGACCGCGTCGAGCTTGCAGACGAAGACGTGCGCGCCGATCGGCAGGTGGAGTTCGAGCTCGACGGCGATCGGGCGACGGTCGCCCCACTCGGATGCCGCGAACGTCGCCTGCAGCGCAGCGAGCCGTTCGGCGACGGGGTCGACCGCCTCGTCGGCGTGAGGCTCGCCGCGCCACGCGAGGGCATCGTCGGCGTCGTCGAGCCGATCGAGCCCAGCGAGCCGATCGAGCCCAGCGGGCTGGTCGAGCCCGTCGAGCCCGACGAGTCCCTCGAGTCCCTCGAGTCCCTCGAGTCCATCGAGCATGAGGTCGGCGCCGGGCACGGCGCCGTCGCCCACGAGCGGCACCCCGGAGGCGCGTTCCTCGACCCACGCGTGGAAGAGCGTGCCGATGCGCGTGGCCCGGTAGGGACGCTGCGGCAGGGGCCGTCGGAGCTCGGCCGCGACCTTCGCCGGATCGTCGACGTAGTCCTTGAACCGCGACGCCGGCACTCGGGTCGGCACCGCGAGGGCGGCGGGCGACTCGTGCCGGAGTCGCCGCTCCTCGAGGAGCATCCGGATCTCGTCGGCGAGCCGGGGCCCGATGCCCGCGCCGCTCGGGCGCAGGGCGGCGTCGCGCACCGCCGACGCCGCGCGCTCGACGGCGGTGCGGCGCGACCCGAGCGGCTCGAGCGGCCA
>NZ_RHHB01000071.1 GCF_003710805.1 Agromyces tardus
GGCCGGGCCGCCGGGCAGGGGGCCGCGGCATCCGACCGCCCTGTCGCCGCCGGGGCGCGCCCCGGTCGCCGCCGAGCCGCGGGGGCCGGCGCAGTAGGCTGACCGGTGTGACCGGCTCAGCTGCGCTCCTCACCGACCGATACGAGCTCACGATGGTGGATGCCGCGCTGCGCGACGGCACCGCCCACCGCGAGAGCCTGTTCGAGGCGTTCGCCCGCCGACTGCCCGACGGGCGCCGGTACGGCGTCGTCGCGGGCACCGGCCGCCTGCTCGAGCTCATCGAGCGGTTCCGCTTCGAGGACGCCGAGCTCGAGTGGCTCGCCGAGCACCGCGTGGTGCGGCAGGAGACGCTCGACTGGCTCGCCGACTACCGCTTCCGCGGCGACGTGTGGGGGTACCGCGAGGGCGAGGCGTACTTCCCCGGATCGCCGCTGCTCACGATCCAGGCGACCTTCGCCGAGGCCGTGATGCTCGAGACGGTCGTGCTCTCCACACTCAACTTCGACTCGTCGGTGGCGAGCGCCGCGGCCCGAATGGTGTCGGTCGCGCTCGGCCGCCCCATCGCCGAGATGGGCTCCCGGCGCACCAACGAGCGCTCCGCGGTCGCCGCCGCCCGGGCCGCATACATCGCGGGCTTCGACGCCACGAGCAACCTCGAGGCCGGTCGCACGTGGGGCATCCCCACGATGGGCACCGCGGCGCACGCCTTCACCCTGCTGCACGACACGGAAGAGGCCGCGTTCCGCGCGCAGGTCGCCGCCTTCGGGCCGGGCACCACCCTGCTCATCGACACCTACGACATCGCGACGGGCGTCGAGACCGCCGTGCGGGTCGCCGGCACCGGGCTCGGCGCCGTGCGCATCGACTCGGGCGACCTGCCCTCGGTCGCCGCCGCCGTGCGCAGGCAGCTCGACGAGCTCGGCGCGGTGGGCACGAAGATCACGGTCACGAGCGACCTCGACGAGTTCCTCATCGCGGCGCTCTCGGGCGCGCCCGTCGACTCCTACGGCGTCGGCACCTCGGTCGTCACGGGCTCCGGCTCCCCCGCCGCGGGCATGGTCTTCAAGCTCGTCGCCCGCAAGGACGACGGCGGCGAGTGGGTGTCGGTCGCGAAGTCGTCGACCGCGAAGGTGAGCGTCGGCGGGCGCAAGAACGCCGCCCGGCGCCTCGACTCCACGCGAACCGCGCGCGAGGAGATCGTCTACGTCGGCGACGGACCCGACGGCGAGGCGGAGTTCGAGGCGGACTCGACGCTGCGGCCGCTCATGGTGCCGCTCATGCGCGGCGGCCGGGCGGATGCCGCGTACACCGGCCACGCGGGCGTCGCCGCCGCGCGGGCCCATCGTGCCCAGGTGATGCAGGAGCTGCCGATCGAGGCGTTCCGCCTCGGACGCGGCGAAGCCGTCATCCCCACCACCTACCGCTAGGAGGCGCAGCCGCGTCCTTGCGGCACGGGATCACTCGCCCTTGAGGCGCTCGTATATCTCCTTGCAGGTGGGGCACACCGGGAACTTCTCCGGGTCCCGCCCCGGGGTCCACTTCTTGCCGCAGAGGGCCTTCACCGGCTTGCCGGTGATCGCCGACTCGAGGATCTTGTCCTTCTTGACGTAGTGCGAGAAGCGCTCGTGGTCGCCGGGCTCGATCGCCTCCTCCTGGAGGAGCTTCTCGAGCTCGCGATCGAGGACCGAGGTGCCTCCGCCGGGTGCGTCGGGGTCGGCGATGCTCGCGCGCGCGGGTTCGATCATGCGGACGATTCTACGCCGGGATCGGGGCGCCGGGTCGGGCGCGGCATCCGCTCGACCGCAGGTCCCGCTGGGCCGCGGGTTCCGCTCGGCCGCGGCATCCGCTCGGGGCTCAGGCGCGCAGCGCCGCGGTGAGGATCTCGGGGCCGCGCCGCTCGAACACGCGACCGCCCTCCCAGATCCCGAACGCGAGGGCGATCACGCCGAGGCCCACGCCCGAGGCGAACGCGGCGGCATGCCACGCCGGGTCCTCGAAGAAGCCGAGGGCGGCGAACACCACGGCGGGCACCGCGACGAGCAGCGACCCGAACATCGTGAACGACTGCACGAGCGCCGTCATCGCGCCCGACGACTGGGGCGCCTGGAACGGGCTGTCGCCCGGCTTCACGGCCGGGTACGGGAACCGAGCCGAGATGATCGAGCCGACGCCGAGCCCGCCGAGCAGGAGCGCCGTGCTCACGCCGAGCAGCGACGGCAGCAGCCGCCAGTCGTCGATCACGAACACCGTCACGGCGCTGCCGAGGCCGATCACGAGCACGCCCGTGATGATCACCGGCACGAGCCGGCCCGCGCGGTCGGCGGTGCCGCGCACGCCCGACGCGATGTGCGCCCACACGGCGGTGCTGTCGTAGGCGGTGTCGTTGTGCAGGCTCCACCCGAGCAGCAGGCACATGAGCGGCACGGGGATGAGCGCCACGTAGAGCGAGGGCACTCCGGCGAGCGAGAGCGGGATCATGACGAACAGCGGCACGATCGGGATCATGATGAGCGACACCCAGTAGCGTGCGTCACGGCCCCAGTAGGTGAGGCTGCGCGCCGCGATGGCGCCGGTCGGGGTGTGCGGCATCCGGTCGAACCAGCCGAGTCCCCGATAGCTCTTGGCGGATGCCGCGCGGCCCGGGGTCACGAGCATCCGCGCCACGAGCGACTCCCAGCCCTTCCAGATGAGCGCGAGCGTGCCGGCGGCGATGAGGAGCTTCACGAACGCCGCACCCCACTGCCCGGCGGCGGCATCGCCCGGGAAGGCGAACGCGGCGCCCAGCGGGGTCCACGAGAGCGTCGCGGCGATCGTCGAGAGCGCGCGCAGGCCGGAGCTCGCCCAGTCGCTCGAGACGAGCGCCACGATGACGGGCGTGACCATGACGAGCAGGAGCAGGCCGATCACGCCGGCGACCTCGCGCGCACGCCGGGTCGAGAGCAGCAGCGACGCGAGTCCCGTGGCCACGCGGGCGAGCAGCAGGCACGTGGCGAAGGCGAGCACGGCGCCGATGACGGCGAGCACCGTGGCCCCGAACCCGCGCGACCACGTGACGACGGTGCCCGACAGCACGATGGCGAGCACGAGGGCCGGCACGCCGATCACCGCAGACAGCGCCAACCCCACGGCCATCGTGCGGTTCGGGATGCCGAAGAGCGCGAAGCGGCGGGGGTCCATGGTGTCGTCGACGCCGAACACGAGCGGGAAGATGATGAATCCCGCGACCGTCGCCGCACCGGCGACGGTGATCGCATCGCGCACGATCTCGACGTCACCGGCGAATCGGAGCCCGACGAGCGCCGTGAACAGGAACACCGCGACGCCGAGTCCGTACACGAGCCCCACGACGATGCCGACGACCTGCCAGGTGCTCCGCCGGAAGATGTTGCCGAGCAGGCGCAGTTTCAGTCGGAGAAACTGTGCAACCATTCCATGCCTTCCGCTGCCTTGCGCCCGCCGGCGAGTTCGACGAACCGGTCCTCGAGGGTCTGGCCCGCGCGCACCTCGTCGAGGGCACCCGACGCGAGCACGCGGCCGCCGACGATGATCGCGGCCGAGTCGCAGACCCGCTCGATGAGGTCCATGCCGTGGCTGGAGAGCAGCACGGTGCCGCCGCCGGCGACGTACTGGTCGAGGATGTCGGTGAGGTTCGCCGCCGAGACCGGGTCGACCGACTCGAACGGCTCGTCGAGCACGAGGAGCCGCGGCGAGTGGATCATGGCACACGCGAGCGCCACCTTCTTCGTCATGCCGGCGGAGTAGTCGGCGACGAGGCGGTCGAGCGCGTCCTCGAGCCCGAAGGCGGCGGCGAGGTCGGCGCTGCGCTCGCGGACCGTGCGCTGGTCGAGCCCGCGCAGCACGCCCGAGTAGTAGAGCAGCTCCGAGCCCGTGAGCCGGTCGAACAGCCGGAGCCGGTCGGGCAGCACGCCCGTGGCCCGTTTCGCGGCCCGCGGGTCGGCCCAGGCGTCGATGCCGTTGACGTGCACCGTGCCGCCGTCGGGGCGCAGCAGCCCGGTCACCATCGAGAGGGTCGTGGTCTTGCCGGCGCCGTTCGGGCCGACGATGCCGTAGAAGGATCCCGCGCGCACGTCGAGCGAGATGCCGTCGACGGCGGTGTTGTCGCCGAAGCGCTTCACGAGGCCCTCGATCACCAGGACCCGGGGCGCGTCGGCCGAAGGAGCGGGTCGAGCCACGCGCAGCGTGCGCTTCTTGCGCGGCTTGGGCGCGCGGGGCGCCACCGCGATGACGGCCACGGCCTGCTCGGCGCCGACGGCCCGGTCGTCGGGCTGCGGTTCGGGGGCGCCGACCGCCTCGCCGGGCTCGATCGGTTCGACCTGCGGCTGCGCCTCGGTGGTCGAGGACTCGCGAGCGGGCGCCTCGACCAGGTCGTCGGTCTCGGGGGCGAGCGCGGCCGACGCGGCGGCGGATGCCGTCACCGCGGCCGCGAGCCCCACGGCAGCCGCATCGACCCGGGCCTGCTCGTCGACGTCGGCCTCGAGCTGGGCCGCCTCGAGCTGGGCTGCCTCGAGCTGGGCTGCCTCGACATCGGCCGCCTCGAGATCGGCCGCTTCGACGGATGCGTCGTGTTCCGCCGTCGGCGTCGCGGTGCCGGTGTCGGTGCCTGCGCCCGCCGGAAACGGTGCAGCCGTCGCGGCGGCCGTCTCGGCCGTGGCGGCAGCCGCCTCGGCGACGCCGGACGGCTCGGGCTTGCGCGGCGATCGCTCGGCGGCGGTGGTGTCGGTGGTGATCGACGCGGCCACCTGCTGGCGCGTGGCTGCAGCACGACGCCGTGCCTCGGCGCTCGTCGCCCTGGACTGCGCGCCCGACGCCGCCGGCGTGCGCGCCGACTTGGCGGCCTGCCCGCGTGCGGATGCCGCGTCCGAGGACGCCGCGCGCGACGCGGCGCTGCGCTTCGACGCGGCATTCGTGTTCGATCGCTTCGACGGACGGGGCTTGGGGGCGGGCTTCGACGCGGCCGGCTCCGCCGAGGGCCCGGTCGAGCCGGTCGCGCGGCCCGTCTCGCCGGCCGATTCCGGGGCAGGTCGCTTGCCGCCGTCGGGCTTGGAGCCCACGGCGTCCCCCCGAACGGCAGACACCCCCGTGCCGGTGCCTCCGGGAGTCTCGTCGTCGTGATCGGATCGCGAAACGGAAGTCACCACGCAAACCTACCAATGTCCCCCGCCGGAACGCTCATGGGGGACTCGGTGCAGGCCCTGAAACCTGTGCATCGCCTGTGCGTCGCATCACGATCCCACTACGACAAGTACCATTCGCGAGCACTCGAGGGGCGCCTCCCGGTATCGTGGGGACCGGCATAACGGCGTGTCCATTTTCGAACTTCCGGATGAACAGACGGCGAACTCGCAACGACGAGCGCGGCTCGCTGCATCCGCCTACCGAAGGAGATGCAGTGACCACTCAAGTCGTGATCCTTGCCGCAGGCATGGGGAGTCGGCTCGGCCGATCCCTCCCCAAGCCTCTCACCGAGCTCAGCGACGGCCGCACCATCATGGGCCAGCAGTTCGACAACATCGCGCACGCGTTCGGTCGCAACGCCAGCGTCACCATCGTGGTGGGCTACAAGCTCGAGCACATCATCGAGGCGTTCCCGCAGGCGTCCTTCGTCTACAACGAGGAGTACGACCAGACGAACACGTCGAAGTCGCTCATGCGCGCCCTGCAGGCGTCGCAGGCCGGCGGCGTGCTCTGGATGAACGGCGACGTCGTCTTCGACCCGCGCATCCTCGACCGCGCGCTCCCCTTCATCGCACGCGACCAGTCGTTCGTCACGGTCAACACCGCCAAGGTGTCCGACGAAGAGGTGAAGTACACCACGACCGCCGAGGGCTACATCAAGGAGCTCTCCAAGACCGTCAAGGGCGGACTCGGCGAGGCCGTGGGCATCAACTACATCTCCAGCCGCGACAAGGCCACGCTGCTCGCGCACCTGGCGCGCGTCGGCGACCAGGACTACTTCGAGCGCGGCATCGAGCTCGCGATCGAGCAGAACGGCCTCCTCGTCGAGCCGATGGACGTCTCCGACCTCTACGCGGTCGAGATCGACTTCGCCGAAGACCTGGAGCGCGCGAACCACTTCGTGTGATCACACGCACGCAGCAGTGAAGAGCGGATGCCACGTGGCATCCGCTCTTCGCATGTGCGGCGCCGCCCGTGGCGGGCGCCGGCTCGCACCGGCGCGTCGGACCGCCACCGGTGCGAAGGCCACCGCCCTCCGGCATCTACGATGAGATCGTGATGAGCTACGCCGACTCGCATCCGCTGACGCGGACGCCGTGGGCCAAATACCGACATGCCCTGTGGCTGCTCACCACTCGCGACCTCAAGGTGCGCTACTCCACGTCGGCGCTGGGGTACTTCTGGTCGGTGCTCGACCCGCTCGTGATGGCGGCCATCTACTGGTTCGTGTTCACGCAGGTGTTCAACCGGCCGGTGGGCACGGAGCCCTACATCGTGTTCCTGCTCTCCGCGCTGCTGCCGTGGATGTGGTTCAACGGCGCGGTCTCCGACTCGACGCGCGCCTTCCTGAAGGACGCGAAGCTCGTGCGCTCGACGAAGATCCCGCGCACGATCTGGGTGAACCGCATCGTGCTCTCGAAGGGCATCGAGTTCCTGCTCTCCCTGCCGGTGCTGGCGCTCTTCGTGCTGTTCGCGGCCGTGTTCGGCGCCGACGTCACCGTGGGCTGGGAGGTCGTGCTGTTCCCGCTCGCGATCGCGCTGCAGGCGATGCTCACCGCCGGGGTCGCGCTCATCGTCGCGCCGCTCGTCGTGTTCTTCCGCGACCTCGAGCGGGCCACCAAGCTCGTGCTCCGCTTCCTCTTCTACGCCTCGCCGATCGTGTACGGCACCGCCAACCTGCCGGAGCAGCTGCACTTCTGGGCGGCGTTCAATCCCCTCACCGGCATCTTCGGGCTCTACCGGTCGGCGTTCTTCCCCTCTGAACTCGACTGGTTCGCGGTCGGCGTCGCCGCGGGCATGTCGGCACTCCTGCTCGCCATCGGACTCTGGGTGTTCCGCAACTCGGAGCGACAGGTGCTGAAGGAGATCTGATGACCGATGCCGCCATCCTGACCGACGGCCTGGGCGTGCGATTCCGGCGCAACCGTCGCGGACGCCGATCGTTCAAGGACCTGCTCGCCGGCCGCCGCCGACGCACGCGCCCCGACGAGTTCTGGGCGCTCCGCGACGTGTCGATCGTCGTGCGCCCCGGCGAGGCGATCGGCGTGGTCGGACGCAACGGCCAGGGCAAGTCGACCCTGCTGAAGCTCGTCGCCGGGGTCATGCTGCCCGACGAGGGCTCGGTCACGGTGACGGGCGGCGTCGCACCGCTCATCGAGATCACGGGCGGATTCGTCGACGACCTCACCGTGCGCGACAACGTCTACCTCACGGCGGGCCTGCACGGCATGAACCGCGCGCAGATCGACGCGAAGTTCGACGAGATCATCGGCTTCGCCGACATCGGCAACTTCCTCGACACGCCCTACAAGCACCTGTCGAGCGGCATGAAGGTGCGCATCGCCTTCGCGGTCATCTCCCAGCTCGAGGAGCCCATCCTGCTCGTCGACGAGGTGCTCGCGGTGGGCGACAAGGCGTTCCGGGAGAAGTGCTACCGCCGCATCGACGAGCTCCTCGAGGGCGGCCGCACCCTCTTCTTCGTCTCGCACAGCGAACGCGACCTGCGCCGCTTCTGCACGCGGGGCCTCTACCTCGACAAGGGCCGCCTCGTGCTCGACGGCCCCATCGACGAGGTGCTCGACCGCTACAACGCGGAGCAGACCTAGCGCGCGTCGGTCGGCTCCGCCTAGCACGCGGTCGCCGCCGTGTCACGCCCATGACCTTCACGGCCGGCGCGCCTAGGATCGTCGACATGCCCGACCGTGTGCACCGGATCACCTCGCTGGGGAACACCGCCCCGCGGGAACCCGGCCCCGACGACTTCGCCGGGGCTCCTCCCGGCGCGCCCGGCGCACCTGAGCCGGGAGCCGAGGGGATCCCGGCCCACGAGCGCGCCCAGGGGGTCGAGCGCGGAATCGACCGGCTCCTCGCGATCCAGCGTCCCGTCGTGCTCGCGCACCTCCGCGGCATCCGCCGAGGGCACCCCACCGCCTCGCCCGACGAGATCGTGCGCATCCTCGAACGCCGGTACCTCACCGCGGTGACCACGGGCGGCGCCGCCGTCGGCGCGACCGCGGTCGTGCCCGGCATCGGCACGGGCGTGACGCTCGCGCTGTCGGGCGTCGAGACCGCGGCGTTCCTCGAGGCCACGGCGCTGTTCGCGCAGTCCATCGCCGAGGTGCACGGCATGCACGTCGAGAACCCCGAGCGCGCACGCGCCCTCGTCATGACGCTCATGCTGGGGCGCGAGGGCATCGACCTCGTGCGCCAGTTCGCGGCGCAGGCCACCGGCACCGGGGCTGCGCGCAACGTGTACTGGGGCGAGGTGATCACCAACGGGCTCCCGAAGGCCCTCATGGGCACCGTCGTCGATCGGCTGCGGCGGTCGTTCATCTCGCAGTTCGCGGTGAAGGGCGGCGCGGGCATCGTCGGCAAGGCGCTGCCCTTCGGCATCGGCGCGGCGATCGGCGGCGCCGGCAACCACATGCTCGGCCGGCGGGTGCTGCGGCAGTCGCGCACCGCGTTCGGCAGCGCTCCGGCGGTGCTCCCGTACGATCTCGAACCTCGGGCGACCGACTCGGTGCTGCGCACGGCGGGCCTGCGGATGTCGCGGGGCGGTGCCCTGATCGCCTCGGCGACGAGTCGCGGCATCCGCGCCGTGAATCGCACCGTGCGACCGCGCAAGCACGAGACGGCCTCGCTCGACGAGTCGGCGTTCCACGACGACGCGCCGGCCGCCGAGGGCCAGGCCGCCGAGGGCTGACCTCAGTCGACCATCGGGATGTCGTCGGCCTGCTCGGCGGCCTCGCCCTCGGCGTCGTGCTCGTCGATCTCGGGGTCGGCGGCATGCAGGGCCGCGAACCGGTCCCATTCCGCCATCAGGTGGTCGACGGCGGCGTGGAAGCGCTGCGTCGTGACTCCGGGGGTCGTGTCGCCGAAGTAGCGCTCGACCCAGAAGCCCAGCCGCTCGAGCGCCGCCTCGTCGTGGGCGACCTCGTCGACGCGGGCCGCCATGGCCTCGCCGTCGGATGCCACGAGCCACTCGCACGCCGACAGGTACCCGCCCGTGTCGATCTGCGCATCGGGGTTCACGGGGCGGGTGATGAGCAGCGGACGCCCGGCCGCGAGCCGGTCGTAGACCATCGCCGAGATGTCGACGATCGCCACGTCGGCGGCCGCGAGCTGCCAGCCGAGCGAGGGCCCGTCGTCGTAGACGTGCTGCGCGCCCGGATCCGCCGCGTTGGCGGCGGCGATCGCGTGGATGATCTCGCGGTTCGCCGCGCCGTACTCGTGGTCGACGACGCCCGATCGCGGGTGCGGGCGGTAGATCACGCGGTGCCGCCCGGAGGCGAGCAGGCTCCGCACGAGGGCCACGCCGTGCGACGCGATCGAGCCGTAGGCGGCGGCCCCGCGATCGCCCTCCCACGTGGGCGCGTAGAGCACGACGTCCCGGTCGTCGGGCGTGTAGGGCAACGGCGAGCCGTCGAGGTAGTGGTCGGCCTGCGGGCGCCCGATCGGGATGGCGCGCTTGTCGAAGTCGTAGTCCCAGAGCACCTTCTCGAGGCGGGCGCGCGCGGCGTCGCCCGCGATGAACGCGTAGTCGTAGGCCTTGAACTGGTTCGTGGTCATGTACATCTTGTCGGACTCGCCGTGGTTGATGAACACATGCCAGCGGCGCCCGTAGCGCATCATCTGGAAGTTCTTCGCGTTCTGGTTCACGTAGAACACGACGTGGAGGTCCTGGTCGTGGATGACCTGCTCGAGGTCGGCGACGCGGCGCACGTACGCGACCGGCACCGGGGACTCCTCGAGCAGCGCGAGGGCCGCTCCCGACGCACGGCTGAGGATCAGCACCGGATGCCGCTCCGCGAGCCTGGCGAGCGGCGCGTACCACTGGCGCAGCTGGTACAGGTTGACCTTGCCGTCGGCGAAGTAGACGCCGACGCGGTAGTGGTGCGGTTCGAGCGGCGCGCGCTGCGCGAGCCTCGCGTGCAGCTCGCGCTGGGCCTTGCGCAGGCGCAGCGTGTCGCGCACGAGCTTGAAGCCGCGCCGGACGTCGTTCGTCATTCCCACCGTCCAAGGGTACCGGGCCGCGAACGGGCCGCCCCGCCGTCGGCGATCGGCGCCGTCGGCGACCGCCCGTCGGCCTCAGACGACGGGTGGCCGGCCGGCGAGCGTCATGCGCCACACCGTGCGCCAGCGCATGGGCCGGCGCTCCCCCGGGTGCTCGCGCCAGCCGGCACGCCAGCCGCCGAACCACGCCCGGAGCGCCGCGGGGTTGCGTGCCCAGCGCAGCACCTGGATCGCCGTCCACGAGCCGACGTAGAGCGGCACGAGCAGCGCGGGCAGGTTGCGGCGCGCGAGCCAGACGCGGTTCCGGGCGTTGAGCCGGTAGTAGTACGAGTGCCGGGCGGGGTCGATGACGGGATGCGCGGCCTCGAGGTCGCCCGCGTACCACGCCCGGTGTCCCGTCTCCCAGACCCGCCAGGCGAGCTCGATGCCCTCGTGGGCGTAGAAGAACGGGTCGGCCCAGCCACCCGTGGCGTCGAACACGGCTCGCGGCATGAGCACCGCGCCCTCCCAGCACGAGAACACGTCGCTCGAGTGGGCCGGGTCGCCCTTGCGGATGCGCGGGATCCACCGGCGCGGCGACTCGAGGCCCGTGGGGTCGACGACGCGCGGCTGCACGAGCCCGAGCTCGGGCCGATCGGCGAGCAGGCGGCATCCGTCGCGCAGGAAGTCGGGGCTCGGCAGGAAGGCATCGTCGTCGAGGAAGAACAGCACATCGCCGGCGACCTCGGGCACGCCGCGATTGCGGCCCGCGGGGATGCCGAGGTTCTCGGGCAGGTGCAGGGTGCGCACCCGGGGCGGCAGCGGCGGTTCGGCGGTCGCCGGGTCCCAGCCGTTGCCGACGCACACCACGTCGACGTTCACGCCGCGCTGGTCGAGCACGCTCCGGATGCCGCGGGCGAGCTCGTCGGGCCGTCGGCCCATCGTGAGCACGACCACGCCGACGTGCGGCGTCGCGGCATCCGCGTCAGGACCGGACACGGCGGGACGCCATGATCGCGACGAAGTGCCCGAGGAGGGCGAGGATCGCGAGCGGGAGCAGGAGCCCGACGACCCACCGGTCGGTCTCGGGCTGGCCCGCGAAGAGACCGACGACGGCCGCGGCGAAGGCGATGAGGGTGAGCTCGACCGAGTGGTAGAGGCGGTGGAAGGGCACGAATCGAGCGGCCTTGCGGAGCGATGCGACGAGACCGCCGCGCGGCGCCGTCTCGCCCTTGCTGTCGGTGAGCTTGGGCAGGCCCGCGTTCGCACGGGCGACGTGCACCATGTCGTTGAGCGCCTTGTTCAGCACGATGACGAGCGCGAGGAGGGCGCCGATCGTGGTCCAGAGGAAGTCGGCGGGGAACTCGAGCGGGTACGCCGCGGCGCGGATGCCCAGTGCGAGCGGGATGAGCGCCTCGGTCGAGTAGTGGCCCACCTTGTCGAGGAACACGCCGGCGGGCGACGAGGTGCGGCGCCAGCGGGCGACCTCGCCGTCGCAGCAGTCGACGAGCATCTGCAGCTGGCCGAGCAGGACCGCGAGCAGCGCGCCCCAGACGCCCGGGATGAGCAGGGCGGCCGCAGTCGACCAGCCCACGAAGATCATGATGCCCGTGACGCCGTTGGCCGAGATCGACGTGCGCAGGAAGAGCCACGTGAGGTACGGCGAGAGGTTGCGCAGATACAGCGACGCGGTCCAGTGCTCGGCGTTGCGGCGGCCGCGCACCTCCGGCGGCTGCGTGACGGCACGGAGCTCCGCGATGCTCCGGGGCTTCGCGCGACTCTCGGTCTCGGGCATCCGTGTCACCTTCCCGTGTGCTTCGCGATGTTGCTGGTGAGGGCCAGGTAGCCGAGCACGAACCCGACGCCCCAGGACACGTGGATGCACGGCAGGACGACGAGGAACCAGCCCGCGGTCGCCCCACCCCGCCCGCGAGCGTACACGAGCGTCGCGACGGCGACGAAGACCGCGTACACGAGCGGCACGGCGAACCCGATGAGCAACCAGGGCGCCTGGCCGAGGGCCGCCTGCACGATGCCCCCGATGCCGAGCAGGGTGCCGACGACGACGCCGAGCACCATGAGCGGCGGGATGAAGTAGCGGATGCCGTTGGACGCGGGGAACCGGCGCGCGAGCTCGCCGCGCCACAGGCCCGTGGAGAACATCTGCCGGGCGAGCCGGTTGAGTGTCGACCGGGGCCGGTAGGTGACCGCGAGCCGCGGCGTGAACCACACGGTGCCGCCCGTCTCGCGGAGGCGGCGGTTGAGCTCCCAGTCCTGACCGCGCTTGATCGACTCGTCGAAGAGGCCGACCCGCTCGAGCGCGTCGCGCCGGAAGACGCCGAGGTACACGGTCTCGGCCGGTCCCTCCTCGCCGCCGACGTGGAACGCCGAGCCGCCGAGGCCCACCTTCGTCGTGTAGGCGAGGGCCACCGCGCGCTCGAAGGGCGTCTCGCCGCGGGCGTCCATGATGCCGCCGACGTTGTCGGCCCCCGTGCGCTCGAGCACCTCGACGGCGACGCGGGCGTAGTCGGCCGGCAGCATCGAGTGCGAGTCGACCCGCACCACCACCGGGTAGCGCGCGGCGCGGATGCCGATGTTGAGGCCCGCGGGGGTCGAGCCCACCTCGTTCTCGAGCACGTGGACGTGCTCGTTGAGCGCGGCGAGGTCGGCGACGAGCTCGGCCGTGCCGTCGATCGACGGCCCGAGGGCGATGAGCACCTCGACGGGGCCCGCGTAGTCCTGCGAGAGGATGGACTCGACGGCAGCGTGCACGTGCGTGGCGTCGTTCAGCACGGGCATGACGTAGGAGACGCCGACGAGCGACGGCGACGCCGCCTGGTGGTGCTGATCGGGCATGTTCCTCACTCGTGCTGGGGTCGATCGAGCCTAGCAGTCGCATGCCGCGCGAGGCCGGTCCGGGCGCGCGACGCGGCGAGGGCCGGGACCCGATCGGTCCCGGCCCTCGCCGTCTCGTACCGGCTCGAGATCAGCCCTCGAAGGTGCCGAGCGTGACCTCGACCGTCGACGACTCGCCGCCTCGCGTGTACGTGACCTCGGCGGTGGCTCCGCCGGCCAGTGCGCGCACCTGCGCGGTGAGGTCGGTCTGGTCGGTGATCGGCACGCCGTTGAACTGCGTGACGACGTCGCCCGACTGGAGACCCGCCTTCTCGGCGGCTCCGCCCGCGCTCACCTCGGAGATGAGGGCGCCGACGATGTCGCTCTTGCCGTCGGCCTCGGCCGAGGTGACCGTCGCGCCGAGCAGGCCGTGGGTGGCCGACCCGTTCTCGATGAGCTCCTGCGAGACGCGCTTGGCGAGGTTGGCGGGAACGGCGAATCCGACGCCGATGTTGCCCGCCTCCGACGAGGTGCCCCCGGCGGACAGGATCGCGACGTTGACGCCGATGAGCTTGCCGTCGGAGTCGAGCAGCGCGCCGCCCGAGTTGCCCGGGTTGATCGCGGCATCCGTCTGGATGACCGGGATCGAGATGGTGCCGGCGTTCTGCGCCTGCGACTGCGAGCCCTGCTGGCCCGGCACGTCGAAGTTCCAGAAGTCGAACGGGCTCGAGCCGTCGCCGGTGCCGCCCTGGCCGCCGTCGCCCTCGCCCGTGTCGCCCTGGCTGTCGTCGGGGGTGGCCGGAGCAGCCGAGGACTGCACGTCGATGCTGCGGTTGAGGGCGCTCACGATGCCGTTCGTCACCGTGCCCGAGAGGCCGAGCGGCGCGCCGATGGCGATCGCCGTGTCTCCGACGTTGAGCTTGTCGGAGTCGGCGAACTCGAGCGGCGTGAGGCCCGAGGCATCCACGAGCTTGATGACCGCGAGGTCGGAGAGCGGGTCGGTGCCGATGAGCTTCGCGTCGTACAGGTGGCCGTCGCTCGTCTTCACTTGGATCGTGGCGTCGGCCGTGGAGCCGTCGAGGGTGACGACGTGCGTGTTGGTGAGCACGTAGCCGTCGTCGGTGAGGACGATGCCCGAGCCCGTGCCCGCGCTCTGCGAGCCCGCGACCGAGATCGTGACGACGCTCGGGCTCGCCTTCGCGGCCACGGCGGTGACCTCGTTGACCGACGCGGTGTCGTTCACGACGATGTTCTGGGCGCCCGACGCGGAGTCGCTCGTGGAGGTGGCCCGGTCGTCGTTGAGGAGCGCGGTGATGCCGGCGCCGGACGCCCCGCCGATGAGTGCGGCGGCGACGATCGCGGCGGCGACCCCGAGCCCCACGCGGCGCTGCTTCGCGGGCCTCTCGGCGAGCCCGACGGGCGCGCCGGATGCTGCGGGCGCGGCGGCCTGCGGTCCGCCGAAGGCGGGCGGGACCTGGCCGCTGACCGGCTGCGTCGGGCCGGTCTGGCCGGCGACCTGCGGCTGCGGCGCGGTCGGGTGCACGTAGCCGGGAGCGTGGTACGGCTGCGGCGCCTGGCCGGGCTCGTACACGGTCCCGGTCGCGGCAGGCTGGGCCGGGGCCGCGGGGGCGGGCGCCGGGGCGGC
>NZ_RHHB01000072.1 GCF_003710805.1 Agromyces tardus
CGAGCCCGCGTCGGCCGAGCCCGCACCCGGGGCGCCCGCCGCGCAGCCGGCCGCCGCGGCATCCGCCCCCGCCCCCGACGCCCCGCTCGACCCCGAGCACGTGGAGCAGGTGCGCGCCGGCTACGCCTTCGATGGCCCCGCCCTCGAGATGGGCGCCCTCGTGAACGGCGAGGCGCTGCCCGATGTCCCCGTGCGCATCCCCCTCGCCATGACGAACCGCCACGGCCTCGTCGCCGGCGCGACCGGCACCGGGAAGACCCGCACGCTGCAGCTGCTCACCGAGCAGCTCTCCGCCGCGGGCGTCGCGGTGTTCGCCGCCGACATCAAGGGCGACCTCTCAGGCGTCGCGACGCCGGGCGAGGGCAACGAGAAGCTGCTGAAGCGCACCGAGGGCATCGGGCAGGCGTGGCAGGCGGCGAGCTTCCCCACCGAGTTCTTCTCGCTCGGGGGCGTCGGCACGGGCATCCCGATCCGGGCGACGATCTCGGGCTTCGGCCCGCTGCTGCTCAGCAAGGTGCTGGGCCTCAACGACACGCAGGAGTCGAGCCTCGGCCTCGTGTTCCACTACGCGAACGCCAACGGGCTCGCGCTGCTCGACCTCGACGACCTGCGCGCCGTGCTCGCCTATCTCGTGAGCGACGAGGGCAAGCCCGAGCTCGAGGGCCTCGGCGGCCTGTCGAAGGCGACCGTCGGGGTCATCCTGCGCGAGCTCATCACCTTCGCCGACCAGGGCGCCGACGTGTTCTTCGGCGAGCCCGAGATCGACACCGCCGAGTTCCTGCGCACCGCGCCCGACGGCCGCGGCATCATCAGCCTGCTCGAGGTGCCGGGCGTGGCCGACAAGCCCGCGCTGTACTCCACGTTCCTCATGTGGCTCCTCGCCGACCTCTTCAACGACCTGCCCGAGGTCGGCGACCTCGACAAGCCCAAGCTCGTCTTCTTCTTCGACGAGGCGCACCTGCTCTTCACGGACGCGTCCAAGGAGTTCCTCTCGCAGATCACGCAGACCGTGCGGCTCATCCGCTCGAAGGGCGTCGGCGTCTTCTTCGTCACGCAGACCCCGAAGGACGTGCCCTCCGACGTGCTCGCCCAGCTCGGCTCACGCGTGCAGCACCAGCTGCGGGCGTTCACCCCCGACGACGCGAAGGCGCTGCGGGCCACGGTCTCGACGTACCCGAATTCCGGCTACGACCTCGCAGAGACGCTCACCGTGCTCGGCACGGGCGAGGCGATCGTCACGGTCATGAACGAGAAGGGCGCGCCGAGCCCCGTCGCCTGGACCCGGCTCCGCGCGCCGCAGGCGTCGATGTCGCCGAGCCCGCAGGCCGCGATCGACGCCGCCGTCGCGGCATCCCCCCTGCTCGCGAAATACGGCACCGCGATCGACCGCGAGTCCGCGCACGAGCTGCTCACGACCAAGATGGCGGATGCCGCGGCCCGCGCCGATGCCGAGGAGGCCGCCGCCGCGAAGGCCAAGGCCGACGCCGAATACGAGAGGATGCAGGCGAAGATCCGCGCCGACCAGGAGAAGGCCGACCGCAAGGCGCAGGCCGAGTACGACCGGCTGCTCAAGAAGACCTCGGGCTCGTCGTCGCGCCGGCGCACGCCCGAACGCTCGGCACTCGAGGAGGTGCTCGGCTCGAAGACGACGCAGACCGTGCTGAAGCAGGTGCTCACGGGCATCTTCGGCATGGCGAAGCGCAAGTGACGGCGGCCCGCGAGCGGTCGGATGCCGCGGCCGCGGCCGGTCCCGTCATCCGCCCGTACCGCCCGGCCGACCGCGACGCGATCGCGCGCATCTGCCTGCTCACGGCCGCGGGCGGCGGCGACGCAACCGGCGTCTACTCCGACGACACCCTCATGCCCGAGGTGTACGCGCTGCCGTACGTCGACTACGCGCCGGACCTCGCGTTCGTCGTGGTGGGCGGTGGCGGCGATGAAGCTCCGGTGCTCGGGTACGTGCTCGGCGTCGCCGACACCGCGGACTTCATCGAGTGGTACCGCCGGGAGTGGGCGCCCGGGTTCCGCCGCCGGCACCCGACGCCCGGGGCGCCGACGGGGCGCGACCCGGCCTACTCCGAGGCGCAGCTCCTCGCCGACGGCGGCGACCCGGAACGCATGCGCATCCCCGAACTCGACGACTACCCGGCGCACCTGCACATCGACCTGCTGCCCGAGCTGCAGGGCAGGGGGCTCGGCCGCCTGCTCATCGACACGTTGCGCGCGGCGCTCGCCGAGCGCGGCGTCGAACGCCTGCATCTCGGCATGGACGCCGCCAACAGCGGCGCTCGGGCGTTCTACGACCGGCTCGGCTTCCACGAGCTCCCGTCGAGCACCCCCGACGCGCCGCGGCTCGGCATCGGGACGCGCTAGGACTCGCGCGCGGCGGTCTCGGCGCCGGAGGCGAACGGGCGGCGCTCGAACCAGTACAGCAATTGCGGATCGCTCCGCCGGAGCTCGGCGAGCGTGACCGGCTCCGGCCGCACGGTCTCGTCGATCCCGAGGAGGCGCGCGACGTCGTCCATCGCCTCGTCGTCCCAGAACGAACCGCGCATGCGCAGCCGGCACGCGCCGTCGGCGTCGACCACGAACAGCTGCCGTGTCGTGTCGAGGGTCGCGCCCCGGTACAGCTCGAGGCGGATCACGCCGGCGATGTCCCGTGCCGCCGTGACCTGCACCTGTCCGAAGAACCCGCGTTCGACGATGCCGAGCTCGCTCACCACGACCTCGGTGCGGCGATAGCGGCGCCACGCGAGCCCCGCGGCCACGAACACGAGCAGGACGACCGACGTGACGATGCGCACGTCGCCCGTCGGCGGGAGGGCCCACAGGTCGGCGATGACGAGCGGGAACGCGAGGGCGGCGAGCGTGAGTCCGATGCTGCGGACCAGGGTGCGACGCGGCCTCAGGGTCCCCACCCTGAGGCCGTCGCCCCCTGCTGTCGTCGTCGCGGTGGCGGAGCCCCCTGAATCCCCATTCCTCGCACCCACCCGCGCCGCTGACATCTCTGTCATCATGCGCTGCGCGTACGCGTCGCGCCATTCGGCATTAAGGGGGACACGGCGCCGTGAGCCGGCTCGGGATCGCGCGGCATCCGCTCGCCCTCGCCTGGCCGAGCCGCCCGGCGAGTAGGTTGGAGCGCAGGTCGAGGGCGGCCGAACGGCTGCCCGGGTCGGGAGGAGTCGGGCGGATGCCGGAGCGCACGCGGGTGGCACTGGCCCTGGGTTCGGGAGGCGCGCGCGGCTACGCGCACATCGGGGTCATCCAGGTGCTCGAGGAACGCGGCTACGACATCGTGAGCGTCGCCGGCAGCTCGATGGGCGCCGCGGTGGGCGGCCTGTACGCGGCCGGCGTACTGCCCGCCTACACGGACTGGGTGCGCACGCTCACCCAGCGCGACGTGCTGCGGCTGCTCGACCCGACGCTCAAGGCGCCGGGCGCGATCCGCGCGGAGAAGATCATGTCCCGCGTGAGCGAACTGCTCGGCGGCGTGCGCATCGAGGACCTGCCGGTCGCCTACACGGCGGTGGCGGCCGACCTGCTCAGCCACCGGGAGGTGTGGTTCCAGGACGGCCCGGTCGACGTGGCGATCCGGGCCTCGATCGCCCTGCCGAGCTTCATCACGCCGGTCATGCTCAACGGGCGGCTGCTCGCCGACGGCGGCCTGCTCAACCCGGTGCCCGTCGCGCCGACCGCCGCGTCGCGTGCCGACCTCACGATCGCGGTGCTCCTCTCCGGCAACTCGACGGCGCGACCGCCGACACCCCAGCGGGCGTCGGCCGAGACGGAACCGAGCGAGGAGTGGATCGGACGGTTCCGTCGTACCGCCGCCCAGGTGCTCGATCGCGATGTCGTGCGGATGGTCACGCGTCGCTTCTCCGGCGGGAAGCCGGTCGGGCCCGAGACCGCGGCCGGCCAGGCGCTCGAGGAGGTCTTCGGCGAGCTCCCCGCGGGCCTCCGGATGTTCGACGTCATGCAGCTCTCGCTCGACACGATGCAGTCGCTCGTCGCCGACTACCGGCTCGCGGGCTACCCGGCCGACCTCTACGTCACGGTGCCGAAGGACGCGGCCCGCGTGCTGGACTTCCACCGCGCCGACGAGCTCATCGCGCTCGGTCGTGAGCGGGCGATCGCAGCGCTCGACCGTGCCGCTGCCGCGAGCCCGAACGGCACGGGGCCCGACGAACGGACGACCGGGCGACTGAACCCGCTCTGACGCCGGCGCCGATCGCGAGGGGTGTTCGCCACAGGCCGTCGTCCTGTGAGCGATGGATCGTGGCAGCGCGACCACGATCCCGAGGGCGGGCGCCCAGCTCGCGCAGGCCGCCGCGCAGGTGGCGCGCACCGGGTCGCCCGAGCGGGTGACGGAGGAGGTCGCGGTGCTCGACGAGGCCCGGCGTAGGCTGTACTCGATCCTCGCCCAGGACTGACCGCGTGCCGCGAGCACGTCGGCGTCAAGGAGACTTCATGGCCGACGTCAGGCACACACGCGCCCGCTACCGGCGGATCCTGCGGTTCGCCCTGCGGTACATGGTGCAGGCCTGGTGGTTCGAGCTCGTCCTGCCGCGGATCGGGTTGGCGGGCTTCGCCGCTCGCGGCCGTGCGGCGAGGCTCCAGCGCATCGCGCGGAACTTCCACACGCTCGCGGTCGCGCTCGGCGGACTCATGATCAAGGTGGGGCAGTTCATGTCCTCGCGACTCGACGTGCTGCCGCCCGAGATCACGAGGGAGCTCGAAGGGCTCCAGGACGAGGTTCCGCCCGAGGAGTTCGCGGCGATCCGGGCGCTCGCCGAGTCCGAGCTCGGCGTCCCCTTGGAGCAGAAGTACACCTCCTTCGACCCGACGCCGCTGGCGGCGGCATCCCTCGGCCAGGCGCACCGCGCCCGCCTGGCGCCGTCGGAGGCCGAGGAGACCGGGTTCGCCGATGTCGTCGTGAAGGTGCAGCGGCCGGGCATCGAGGTGATCATCGACGTCGACCTCGCGGCGCTGCGGAAGGTCGCGGGATGGCTGAACCGGGTCCGGCTCGTCTCGAGCCACGTCGACCTGCCCGGGCTCGTCGAGGAGTTCGCGCAGACGAGCCTCGAGGAGATCGACTACCTGCACGAAGCGCAGAACGCGGAGCGGTTCGCGCACGACTTCGCCGACGACGAACGCGTGCGCGTCCCGGAGATCGCGTGGGAGCGCACGACCCGCCGCGTGCTCACGCTGCAGGACGTCACCGCGATCAAGATCAACGACCTCGCCGGGTTGCGCGCCGCCGGCATCGATCCGTCGGCGGTGGCGGCGGACTTCGCGACGGTGATGCTCGACCAGCTGTTCGTCGGCGGCTTCTTCCATGCGGACCCGCATCCGGGCAACATCTTCGTCACCCCGGTTCCCGACGGTACGGGACCGGGCGGGCGCAACTGGGTGCTCACGTTCATCGACTTCGGGATGATGGGCGAGGTCCCCGACACCCTGCGTCAGGGCATGCAGCGGTTCCTGATCGCAGTCGCTGCGCGCAACGGACGGCAGCTCGTCGACAGCATCCGGGACCTGGGGGTGCTGCTGCCGTCCGCCGACACCTCGGAGCTCGAGCGGGCCCTGACGGCGTTGTTCGCCCGCTTCGGCGGGATGGGGTTCGCGGACCTGCGGCAGGTCGATCCGAAGGAGCTGGAACGGTTCGCGATCGAGTTCGGCGACACGATGCGTTCGCTTCCGTTCCAGCTCCCCGAGAACTTCCTGCTCATCATCCGTGCGGTCTCGCTCACCTCCGGCATGTGCAGCGGGCTCGATCCGCAGTTCAACATCTGGAACGCGGTGGAACCGTACGCCGCCCAGCTCCTTCGCGACGAGCGCGGCGGCGTCGTGCGCGCGTTCGCCCAGGAGGCCGTCTCGATCACCGGTGTCGTGGCGCGGCTGCCCCGCCGGCTCGACGACGTGGTCACCCGCATCGAGGACGGGAAGCTCGCCGTCGACACGCCGCGCCTCGACCAGCGCGTCCGGCAGCTCGAGCGCACCGGACGCCGGATCGTCTCGGCGATCCTGTTCGCCGGCCTGCTCATCGGCGGGACCCTGCTGCGTCCCGATGCGGTGGTGCTCGGCACCGTGCTCATGGCGGCGTCGGCGCTGCCGCTGCTGCACGCGCTCTTCGCTGGGCTGGCCGGCCGGCGCGGGCCGGGCTGAGCGGTGAGTGTTTCGTTTGGCGGAGGATGGGGGATTCGAACCCCCGAGGGCTTTCACCCAACACGCTTTCCAAGCGTGCGCCATAGGCCACTAGGCGAATCCTCCTGGCGGGCAGCGACGTTCGGGAACGCGCGGCCTCTGAAATCGTACCCGACTTCGAGCGGGCCCGAGTGCACCGGCATCCGCTCGAGCAGGTAGAATGGATGACGGCTCCCCGCGTGGCGCCATCCAGGCCAACTCCCCCAGGGCGGAAACGCAGCAAGGGTAACCGGGCTCTGGCGGGTGCGCGGGGGGTCTTCTTCGTTGCCAGCCCCCACGCCATAGGCTGGGCACCGTGGCGCACAGCATCTACATCTGTTCCGCCGAGGGCAACGCGGGCAAGTCGACGGTCGCGCTCGGCACGATCGACACGTTGAGCCGGCGCGCCACCCGCGTCGGCGTCTTCCGCCCCATCGCCCGCTCCACCGAGGAGCGCGACTACGTGCTCGAGCTGCTGCTCGCGCACGAGGGCGTCATCGACCTCTCGTACGACGAGGCGATCGGCGTCGGCTACGACGAGGTGCACGCCGACCCCGAGGCTGCGCTCTCCACCATCGTGCGCCGCTTCAAGGCCGTCGAGGGCCGCTGCGACGCCGTCGTCATCCTCGGCTCCGACTACACGGATGTCGGCAGCCCCACCGAGCTCGCGACGAACGCGCGCATCGCGGCCAACCTCGGGGCGCCCGTGCTGCTCGTGGTCGGCGGCCGCGTCGCCCAGGGCCGGGGCTCCTCCGAGCACATCGGCTACTCGGACGCCCGCACGCCCGACGAGCTCGCGCAGCTCACCGAGCTCGCCGTCGAGGAGCTGCAGCGCGAGCACGCCACCCTCCTCGGGATCGTCGCGAACCGCGCCGATCCCGATCGGCTCGACGACATCGTCGCCGCCGTGCGCGCGGCCGCGGGGCCGGCGACGGATGCGGGCGCGCGGGCGCGCACCGACGCATCCGGCGGCGCCGCGGCATCCGTCGCCGTGTGGGCTATTCCCGAAGACGTCTACCTCGTGGCGCCGTCGATGCGCAGCGTGATGCAGGCCGTGCACGGCACGCTCTACGCGGGCGATCCCGAGCTGCTCGAGCGCGAGGCGCTCGGGGTCGTCATCGCCGCGATGTCCATGGAGAACGTGCTGACGCGCCTCATCGAGGGCTCGGTCGTCGTGGTGCCGGGCGACCGCAGCGAGGTGCTGCTCGGCGTGCTCACGGCGCACGCCTCGGCGACGTTCCCGTCGATCTCGGGCCTCGTGCTCAACGGGGGCTTCGCGATCTCCGACACCATCGAGCGGCTCATCGACGGGATCAAGTCGGGCCTGCCGATCATCCGCACCGAGCTCGGCAGCTACGACACCGCGCTCGCCATCACGCAGACCCGCGGACGACTCGCGGCCGAGTCGCAGCGCAAGCGCGACACCGCCCTGTCGCTCTTCGAGAAGCACGTCGACGGGCAGGCGCTGCTCGACCTGCTCGACGTCGCGCGCACCGACGTCGTGACCCCGCTGCTCTTCGAGTACGGCATCCTCGCCCGCGCCCGCGAGGCGCGCAAGCACATCGTGCTGCCCGAGGGCTACGACGACCGCATCCTGCGCGCCGCGGCCACGCTGCTCGCGCGCGACGTCGCCGAGCTCACGATCCTCGGCGAGGAGATCGAGATCCGCGCACGCGCGATCGGCCTCGGGCTCGACATCTCACGCGCCACGGTGCTCTCGAACCACGACCACGTGCTCGTGTACCGCTTCGCCGACGAGTACCAGCGGCGCCGGGCGCACAAGGGCGTCACGCTCGAGCAGGCCCGCGACACCGTGCAGGACGTCTCCTACTTCGGCACCATGATGGTCGAGCTGGGGCTCGCCGACGGCATGGTCTCTGGGGCGATGCACACGACGGCGCACACCATCCGGCCCGCCTTCGAGATCATCAAGACGAAGCCGGGCGTGCAGGTCGTCTCGAGCGTGTTCCTCATGGCGCTCGCCGACCGCGTGCTCGTCTACGGCGACTGCGCCGTCGTGCCCGATCCCACGGCCGAGCAGCTCGCCGACATCGCGATCTCGTCGGCGCACACGGCGGCGCAGTTCGGCATCGAGCCGCGCATCGCGATGCTGTCGTACTCCACCGGGGAGTCGGGCACGGGCGCCGACGTCGAGAAGGTGCGGCGCGCCACCGAGCTCGTGCGCGAACGCGCGCCCGAACTGCCCGTCGAGGGCCCGATCCAGTACGACGCGGCATCCGATGTCGCCGTCGCACGCACCAAGATGCCCGACTCGGATGTCGCGGGGCGCGCGACGGTGTTCATCTTCCCCGACCTCAACACGGGCAACAACACCTACAAGGCCGTGCAGCGCTCGGCCGGGGCAGTGGCGATCGGACCGGTGCTGCAGGGGCTGCGCAAGCCCGTCAACGACCTCTCGAGAGGGGCGCTCGTGCAGGACATCGTCAACACCGTGGCCATCACGGCGATCCAGGCGGCGGATGCCTCGTGAGCATCGTCCTCGTCGTGAACTCGGGTTCCTCGTCGCTCAAGTACCAGCTCGTCGACGTCGCCGCGGGCGAGCCGCTCGCGGGCGGACTCATCGAGCGGATCGGCCACGCCGACGGACGCGCGAGCCACACCGTCGGCCACGGCGACGATGCGCAGACGTTCCGCGAGGAGGTCGGCGTGCCCGACCACGACGCCGCGTTCGCGCGCATGCTCGAGGCCTTCGAGGCGCACGGGCCGTCGCTGGCGGAGCACGCGCCCGTCGCCGTCGGCCATCGCGTCGTGCAGGGCGGTGCGCGGTTCTTCGAGCCCACCGTCATCACCGAGCTCGTGAAGATCAACATCGACGAGCTCTCGGTGCTCGCGCCGCTGCACAACCCGGCGAACCTCGCGGGCATCGTCGCGGCCGAGCACGCGTTCCCCGGCGTGCCGCACGTGGCGGTGTTCGACACCGCCTTCCACCAGACCATGCCGCCCGCCGCGTACACCTACGCGATCGACCGCGAGCTCGCCGAGAAGCACCGCATCCGGCGCTACGGGTTCCACGGCACGTCGCACCGGTTCGTGTCGCGGGCGGCGGCCGAGTTCCTGGAGCGGCCCGTCGAGGAGCTCCGCGTCATCGTGCTGCACCTCGGCAACGGCGCCTCGGCGTGCGCCGTGTCGGGCGGCCGCTCGGTCGAGACGAGCATGGGCATGACCCCGCTCGAGGGGCTCGTCATGGGCACGCGCTCGGGCGACATCGACCCGGCGATCCTCCTGCACCTCGAACGGCGCGCCGGCCTCGATGCCGACGGCGTCGACGACCTGCTCAACAAGCGCAGCGGCATCCTCGGCCTCGGCGGCCACGGCGACATGCGCGACCTCGAGGCGGCGGCCGAGGCGGGCGACCCCGACGCGGAGCTCGCGCTCGAGGTCTACACGCACCGGATCCGCGCGTACGTGGGGGCGTACGCGGCGCAACTCGGACGGGTCGACGCGATCGTGTTCACGGCCGGCGTCGGCGAGAACTCAGCGCGCGTGCGGGAGCTGTCGCTCGAGGGGCTGGAGGGCTTCGGGGTGGAGCTCGACGCCGAGCGCAATCGCATGCGGGGGAGCGGCGCCCGCCGCATCTCCACGGATGCCTCGCGCACCGAGGTGCTCGTCGTGCCCACGAACGAGGAGCTCGAGATCGCCCGGCAGGCGCTCGAGGTCGTCGAGCGCTGACGCGGGGCCGGGTCGGGCGGGTCTCGATACACGGGCGACTTCGTCGTCCGCACTCGACCGGCGGCGGGCGGGGTTGTGCGAGGGGTCTCGATGCGCGGGCGACTTCGTCGTCCGCACTCGACCGGCGGCGGGCGGGGTCGTGCCGTTCGCAACTCCGGAAGGGCGGCGGGAACGGCCGCGTTGCGACATCCGACACGCCGGTGGGCCCGTCGTTGCTCCGGAGTTGCGCACAGGCGTGAGTCGCGCACGGTGAATATACAAGAACCCTTGTACAACGGTTCTTGTGCACGTAGGTTGGCCTCATGAACGAGGCACCGCGTACCGGCTCCGGCGTCGACCCGTCACGGAGCGACCCGTCGCGTATCGACCTGCATGACGCCGGTGCGATGCGCGCGCTCGCGCACCCGATGCGGCTCCGCATCCTCGGCCTGCTCCGCGTGGACGGGCCGGCCACGGTGGGCATGATCGCCGAGCGCACGGGGGAGGCCGCGGGATCAGCGAGCTACCACATGCAGACGCTCGCGAAGCACGGCTTCGTCGAGCCGGCGCCCGAGCTCGCGCGAGACCGCCGCGAGCGGTGGTGGCGCGCCGCGCACCAGGTCACGAGCTGGCAGCCCGCGGAGTTCCTCGGCGATCCCGAGCGGCACGCGGCATCCGACGCCATGCGGCGCGCCGTGCTCGACGCGTACCATCGCGAGCTCCTCGAGGCGCTCGACGCCGAGGCCCACCTCGACGCCGAGTGGGTCGCGGCATCCGACTCGAGCGACGGCGCGGCCTACCTCACCCTCGACGAGTTCCGCGAGCTCGGAGCCGACCTGGCCGCCGTGCGTGAGCGGTGGTTCGCGCGTGGGCGCGACGAGCGCGAGCGGCCGGAGGGGGCGCGCGCCGTGCGGTGGATCACCCACACGTTCCCGAGGCCCGCGCGATGAGCGCCCGAGCAGGCACCGCAGCGCCGACGGCGACGCCGGCTCCGCGCCGCCGCCTGCCGATCCTCGCCCTGTTCGCGGCGCAGTTCTGCTCGCTCTCGGGCAACGCGATCGCGCTCATCGCCATCCCGATCATCGCGCTCACCGAGACAGGCTCGGCGCTCGCCGCAGGCGTCGCCGGCGTGTTCGCGACGGTGCCGCTCATCATCGGCGGCGCGCTCGGCGGTGTGCTCGTCGACCGGTTCGGCTATCGCGCCTCGAGCATCGTCGCGGATGTCGCGAGCGGGCTCACGGTGCTGGCGATCCCGCTGCTGAGCCTCACGGTCGGCCTGCCGTTCGGGGTGCTGCTCGCCCTCGTCTTCCTCGGCGGCCTGCTCGACCCGCCGGGCGACACCGCGAAGACGGTGCTCGTGCCCGACCTCGCCCGCCTCGCGCGGATGCCGCTGGCCCGCGCCGCGGGCGCGCAGTCGACGGTGCAGCGCACGGCGTCGATGATCGGGGCGGGCGTTGCCGGGGCGCTCGTCGCGATCGCGGGTCCGGTGCCCGCGCTCGTGGTGGATGCGGCGGGGTTCGCCGTGTCGGCCGTGCTCGTGGCGTGCTTCGTGCCGCGTCGCGTCGCGGCATCCGTCATCGCGGCGGCCGACGGCGCCGCACCGGCCGACGGCGCCGCACCGCTCGCTGACACGGGCGCGACGGGCGAGGCGGGCGCGCGCGATGCCCACGCGGCCGGCGGGTTCGTCGCCGGCATCCGCTTCGTCGCGGGCTCGCCGCTGCTGCGGGCCATCGTGCTGCTCGTCACCCTCACGAACGCGATCGACGCCGCCGGCATGACCGTGCTGAAGCCCGTCTACGCCACCGAGGTGCTCGACGACCCGGCGATGCTCGGCTTCATGGTCGGATGTTTCGCGGCAGGCGCCCTCACGGGCTCGGCCCTCTTCGGGGCGTTCGGCCACCGGTACTCGGGCCGGCTCATGTTCGCCACGTGCTTCGTGCTCGCCGGAGCGCCCCCGTACCTGGCGATGGCGCTCGGAGCGCCGCTGCCCGTGCTGCTGCCGGTGCTGGCGTGCTCCGGCCTGGCCGCGGGAGCGCTCAACCCGATGATGGCGACGGTCATGTACGGCGAGGTCACCGACGGCATGCGCGCCCGCGTGTTCGGCGCCACGACCGCGGGGGTCGCCGCGTCCATGCCGCTCGGGGCGCTCCTCGGCGGGCTGGCCGTGGAGCAGCTCGGACTGGTGCCCACGCTGGCCGCCTGCGGCGCGCTGTACCTCGTGCTCGGGGCGAGCCCGCTCGTCATCCGCTCGTTCGCGGGGCTGTCGGCGGCTCGCGCGCATGGCGCGGCCGACGCGGGGGCGCCGCTCGAGGCATCCGGCGCACTCGCCGACACCAGCGCCCGCGCCTGACCGCGGCTCCGGATCAGCGCACGAGCCGCGCGCAGTCGATGCAGAGCTCGGCCGTCGGGCGGGCGTCGAGCCGCGCGACGGTGATGCGCTTCCCGCAGCGCGTGCACACGCCGTACGTGCCTTCGGCGATCCGCGCCAGGGCGCGGTCGATGTCGTGCAGCTCGGCGGTCACGTCGGCGAGCACGGCGGTGCGCTGCGACCACTCCTGGGTCATCGTCGGGCCCTCGGGGTCGTGCTCGTCGTCGGCGACGCCGCCCGCTTTCGCGGCGCGCACCTCGCTCATCGCCGAGTCCGAGCCCGCCATCCGCGCCAGTGCGTCGGCACGCTCGGCCTGCAGCCTGGCCGTGAATCGCTCGAGTTGCGCCGGTGTCATCGTCATCGAGGGCCCCGCCTTTCGTTGCAGGAATGGTACGCCTGCGGCATCCGGACGTCGTGTCAGACCCGGCAACTACGATTGATCCGTGGTCACCGCCCTGTATCGCCGTTATCGGCCTGAGACGTTCGCCGAGATGATCGGCCAGTCGCAGGTGACCGAGCCGCTCATGACGGCGCTCCGCACCGACCGCGTGAACCACGCCTACCTGTTCAGCGGGCCACGCGGTTGCGGCAAGACCACGTCGGCGCGCATCCTCGCGCGCTGCCTCAACTGCGCCGAGGGGCCCACCGACACGCCCTGCGGCGTGTGCCCGAGCTGCGTCGAGCTCTCGCGCGGCGGCAGCGGCTCGCTCGACGTCGTCGAGATCGACGCGGCGAGCCACAACGGCGTCGACGACGCCCGAGACCTGCGCGAGCGCGCCGTGTTCGCCCCGGCCCGCGACCGCTACAAGATCTTCATCCTCGACGAGGCGCACATGGTCACGTCGCAGGGATTCAACGCGCTGCTCAAGCTCGTCGAGGAGCCGCCCGACCACGTCAAGTTCATCTTCGCCACGACCGAGCCCGACAAGGTGCTCGGCACCATCCGCTCGCGCACGCACCACTACCCGTTCCGGCTCGTGCCGCCGGCGCCCATGCTCGAATACGTGCAGAAGCTCTGCGACGAGGAGGGCGTGCAGGTCGAGCCCGGTGTGCTCTCGCTCGTGGTCCGCGCGGGCGGCGGCTCGCCCCGCGACACGCTCTCGCTGCTCGACCAGCTCATCGCCGGGTCCGAGAGCTCCACGGTCGGCTACGAGCGCGCGGTTGCGTTGCTCGGCTACACCCACGGCGCCCTGCTCGACGAGGTCGTCGACGCGATCGGGGCGGGCGACGCCTCGGGCGCCTTCGCCGCGGCCGACCGCGTGGTGCAGACCGGTCAAGACCCGCGTCGCTTCGTCGAAGACCTGCTCGAGCGCCTGCGCGACCTCATCGTCGTCGCGGCCACGAGTCCCGAGGCTGCCGCAGCGGTGCTGCGCGGCATCCCGTCCGATGAACTCGCCCGCATGGGCGCGCAGGCCGCCGCCTTCGGTTCGGCGGAGCTCTCGCGCGTCGCCGACCTGGTCAGCCAGACCCTCACCGAGATGACGGGCGCCACCTCGCCGCGCCTCCACCTCGAGCTCATGCTCGCGCGCGTGCTCGTGCCCTCCGCCGACGACTCCGAGCGCGGCGCCCTCGCGCGAGTCGAGCGCCTCGAGCGCCGCATCGGGGTCACGGATGCCGCGGGGCCGGCCGGCGAGCCCGAAACCGGCCGCGCGCCGGCTCCTGCCGTGGCGGCCGCCGAGTCGCGCGCGCAGGCCGCG
>NZ_RHHB01000073.1 GCF_003710805.1 Agromyces tardus
GAGGCGGTCGCGCCGGTCGCGGCGGTCGCGCCGGTCGCACGGGTCGCCGACGCTGACGGCGGCACCCGATCGGCCGCCGCGACCCGCTCGCTCACGCCGGGACTGCGCAGCCTCGCCCGGCGCCGCCGGCCGTGGATCGTGATCGCCGTCGCGCTCGCGCTCGGCGCCCTCCTCCTCGTGCTCGTCCAGGGCACCGCCCGCCCGCCCGGCGCGCCGCTCGGCGCCGACAACGCGGCACCCGCTGGGGCCCGCGCCCTCGTCGAGGTGCTGCGGTCGCACGGCGTGGCGGTGCGCGAGGTGCGCACGCTCGCGGCCGCCGAGCAGGGCGCCGCGGCCGGCGCGACGGTGTTCCTCTACGACGAGCTCGGGGTGCTCGACCGCGACCGCGTCGGCGCACTCGCCGACGCCTCCGCGCGCCTCGTGATCGCTCGGCCCGACTTCACGTCGCTCGAGGTGCTCGCCCCGGGCGTCCGCCTCGCCGGGGTCGCCGACGGCGCGATCGACGGCGCCTCCTGCGACGTCGAGGCGGCCGTGCGCGCCGGCGGGCTCTCCGACGGGCAGCGCCTGCTCACGGTCGACGACGGGGCCGCGGCATCCGGATTCACGGGCTGCTTCGCGTCGGGCGACGGGTTCGCGCTCGTCACGGGTACCTCGCCGGCCGGCGGCGCCCTCGCCCTCGTCGGGGCCACCACGCCGTTCGAGAACCAGGCGATCGACGAGGCGGGCAATGCGGCGCTCGTCATCGGGCTCCTCGGCGCCTCCGACGAGCTCGTCTGGTACCTGCCCGGCCCCGGCGACGCGGATGCCGCGGCAGCGCCCACGCTCGCCGAGCTCACGCCGGGCTGGGTGAGCCCCGTGATGGTGCTTCTCATCGTGGTGACGATCGCCGCCGGCATCTGGCGGGGGCGCCGCTTCGGGCCGCTCGTCGTCGAGGACCTGCCGGTGCACGTGCCCGCCGAGGAGACCGGCCAGGGCCGGGCCCGGCTGTACGCACGCTCGTCCGCGCGCGATCGCGCGCTCGACCAGCTGCGCTTCGGCACGATCCGGCGTCTCGCGGTCGCGCTGCGGCTGCCGCGCTCGGCGCACGTCGACGAGGTCGTGACGGGCGCCGCCGACGCGAGCGGGCGCGACGCGGCATCCGTTCGCTCGCTGCTCGTCGACGCCCCGGCAACCGGCGATCGCGAGCTCGTGGGCCTCGCCCGCGACCTCGACGCCCTCGAGCGGCAGGTGCGCGCGGCGCTCCGGCCGGACCACGACGCATCCGAACCGACAGGAAGGCGACCATGACCGACCCCACCGCGCAGACCGACGAGGAGCTCCGCGCCGCGCTCAACCGCGTGCGCACCGAGGTCGGCAAGGCCGTCGTCGGCCAGGACGGCGCCGTCACCGGGCTCATCATCGCCCTGCTCGCGAACGGCCATGTGCTGCTCGAGGGCGTGCCCGGCGTGGCGAAGACCCTGCTCGTGCGCACGCTCAGCCGCACCCTCCGGCTGCAGACGAAGCGCGTGCAGTTCACCCCCGACCTCATGCCCGGCGACGTCACCGGCTCGCTCGCCTACGATCCGCGCTCGGGCGAGTTCGCGTTCCGCGAGGGGCCGGTGTTCACGAACCTGCTGCTCGCCGACGAGATCAACCGCACACCGCCGAAGACGCAGTCGGCCCTGCTCGAGGCGATGGAGGAGCGCCAGGTCTCGGCCGACGGCGTGACGCGCCCCCTGCCCGACCCCTTCCTCGTCGCGGCGACCCAGAACCCGATCGAGTACGAGGGCACCTACGAGCTGCCGGAGGCGCAGCTCGACCGCTTCCTGCTGAAGCTCGTGCTCGACGTGCCCGAGCGCGACGACGAGGTGTCGATGCTCCGTCGCCACGCCGACGGCTTCGACCCGCACGACCTCGCGGCGGCCGGCGTGCAGCCGGTGCTCGGCGCCGCGGAGCTCGCGGCGGCGCGCCGGGCGGCGGCGCGGGTGGGCGTGGCCGACGACGTGCTCGCCTACCTCGTCGACCTCGCGCGGGCGACCCGCCGCAGCCCGTCGATGCGACTCGGCGTGAGCCCGCGCGCATCGGCGGGCCTCCTCGCGGCAGCGAAGGCCTGGGCATGGCTCACGGGCTACGAGAAGGTCACGCCCGACCACGTGCAGGCGATGCTCCTGCCCGTCTGGCGGCATCGCGTGCAACTGCGCCCCGAGGCCGAGCTCGAGGGCGTCGACGTCGACCGCGTGCTGCGCGGCCTCGTGCAGCAGGTGCAGGTCCCCCTCTGAGATGAGCGTCACCGGCCGGTTCACCCTCCTCGTCGCCGCGGGCGTCGTGCCCGTCGTGCTGCTCGGGGGCGGCGACGCGGCGATCGCGTGGTGGGCACTCGTGGGCTGGCTCGCGCTCGCGATCGGGCTGGGCGCGGTCGATCTCTCGTTCGCGGCATCGCCGCGACGGCTCGCGCTCACCCGGGAGCTGCCCGATCGCCTGCGGCTCGGCGAGACGGCCGCCTCGGTGCTGCGGGTGCGCAACCTGGGTCCGCGGATGCTGCGGGCCACCGTACGCGACGGATGGCAGCCGTCGGCGGGCGTGGTCGGCCCGAACCGCTCCGCGATCGCCGTGCCGCCGGGCGAGGTGCGGCGCACGACGCTCGAGCTCACGCCGACCCGCCGCGGCGATCGCCGCACCGAGGCCGTCACCGTGCGCTCGTTCGGCCCGCTCCGGCTGTGGGCGCGACAGGCCACCCTCGAGGCGCCCGGCAGGATCCGGGTGCTGCCGCCGTTCCACTCGCGCATGCACCTGCCGTCGCGGATCACCCGGCTCCGCGAGCTCGACGGCCGCACGCCGATGCTCATCCGGGGCCGGGGCACCGAGTTCGACTCGCTCCGCGAGTACGTGCGCGGCGACGACGTGCGGTCGATCGACTGGCGCGCGACCGCGCGGCGGGCCGACCCCGAGGCGCCGGGATCGATGCGGCTCATGGTGCGCACGTGGCGTCCCGAGCGCGACCGTCGCATCGTGATCGTCGCCGACACCTCGCGCACCGCAGCGGCGCGGGTCGCCGACGAGCCGCGCCTCGACACGGCGTTCGAGGCGTCCCTCCTGCTCGCGGCGCTCGCCACCCATGCGGGCGACCGCATCGACTTCCTCGCCTGGGACCGGCGCCTGCGCGGCCGCGTGCACGGCGCGAGCGGACCGGAGCTGCTCGCCCGCATGGTCGACACGATGGCGACCATCGACGCCGAGCTCGTCGAGGCCGACTGGTCGGCGGTGCCCGCACAGGTGCGCCGCGTCACGAGCCACCGCGCGCTCGTCGTGCTCCTGACGACGGCGGACTCGCCCGGGAGCGCACGCGGCCTGCTGTCGGTGCTGCCCCAGCTCACCGCGCGACACCACGTGGTCGTGGCATCCGTCACCGACCCCGGGCTCGCCGCCGCGGCCGGACACCGCGGCGAGCTGGCCGAGGTGTACGGCGCCGCCGCGGCCGAGCGAGCGCTGCTCGACGCCGAACGCGTCGCCGCTGCGACCCACCGGCTCGGCGCCACCACGGTGACGGCGACGCCGCATGAGCTGCCCCCGGCGCTCGCCGACCACTACCTCGCGTTGAAGGCGGCCGGCCGGCTCTGACCCGCCCGCCGGTCGATCACGGCGAGCTGGGCAGGATCTGCGTCGCCCGATGACGTCCCGCATCCCGGCGTTACCCGAAGATCCCTCGGCGAATCACGACCGGAACCCGCCCGCCGATAGTGTCGGCATCGGCGCTCGCCGAGGGGCGAGGCGCCGACCTCCTCCCCGTCGAAAGGAACCTCCATGTCCGACGCGCCCGCGTCCGCCGTGCCCACCATCGTCCAGAAACTCGCCGCCGAACTGCTCGGCACCTTCGTGCTCGTCTTCGGCGTCATCGGCACGGCGCTCTACGCCGCCGGGTTCGCCGGCGGCGAGGGCAACCTCAACGTCGGATTCCTCGGCGTCGCGTTCGCCCTCGGGCTCTCGGTGCTCGTGAGCGCCTACGCCTTCGGCGCGATCTCGGGCGGCCACTTCAACCCCGCCGTCAGCGTCGGGCTCGCCGTCGCCGGCCGGTTCGCGTGGAAGGAGCTCCCGGGGTACGTCGGAGCCCAGCTCGTCGGCGCGATCGCCGCAGCGGCCGCGCTCCTCGCGATCCTCTCGGGCGGCCCCCTGTTCGACGCGCTCGCCTTCCGGTCGGTCTCGACCGGGTACGACGAGCTCTCCCCCGGCGGCTTCGGCCTCGGCTCGTTCCTGCTCGTCGAGGTCATCGCGACGGCCGTGTTCGTGTTCGTGATCCTGGGCGTCACCTCCGCCCGCGCCGCCGCCGGCTTCGCGCCGCTCGCCATCGGCCTCACCCTCACCGCGCTCGCGCTCGTCGCGATCCCGGTGTCGAACGCCTCGTTCAACCCGGCCCGCTCCATCGCCACGGCGATCTTCGGCGGCGGCGAGGCGCTCGGCCAGGTGTGGGCGTCGATCCTCGCGCCGATCGCCGGCGCCGCGCTCGCCGCATTCGTCTACCGCACGGTCTTCGAGCGCCCCGCTCAGATCACGGGCGCGGCGAACCCCGAGGTCGCCGTCCCGGCCTGATCGCGGCCGAAGCCATGACGGCGGATGTCCCACTCGGGGCATCCGCCGTCGGCGTCTCGCCGTGGCATCCGCCCGGGCCCGCCCACGCCGACCCGGTGCGACCCGGCCGACCGGGCGCACGTCAGCCCGCGGTCATCCGCTCCGCGCCCGCGTCGAACGCGGACAGGTCGCCCGTCTCCCCCGCCCGCACGGCACGACCGCCGAGCACGAGCATGTAGACGAGGAGCGCTGCGAGGGCGAGCGCGCCGATGCCGATCTTGACGGGCCACGGCCAGGGCGCGGGGGTCACGAACCCCTCGATGACGCCCGCGATGAGCAGGAAGAAGACGAGTCCGATCGCGACCGTGAAGAGCGAGCGGGCGTCCTCGGCGAGTGCCGCCCCGCGCGTGCGGGGGCCCGGGGCCACCCACGACCAGAAGATGCGGAGCCCGGCCGCCGCTGCGATGAACACGCACGTGAGCTCGAGCAACCCGTGCGGCGCGATGTAGAGGAAGAAGGTGTCCGCCTCGTCGTAGGCGAACATGATCGAGGCGGTGATGCCCAGGTTCTGCGCGTTCTGCAGCACCACCCACGGCACCCACACGCCCGTGATGCCGAAGGCGACGCACTGGGCGGCGATCCACGCGTTGTTCGTCCACACCGAGCCCGCGAACGAGGCGGCTGGGTGCTCGGAGTAGTAGGCGACGAAGCCGTCCTCGGCGATCGCCCGCAGCTCCGACTCGCTGCCGAGGTTCGCAAGCACTCGCGGATCGGAGGCGACCCACGCGGCGTAGAGCGCCGCGACGACGAAGGTGACGACGGCGACCGCGAGGGTGAGCCAGCGCACCCGGTAGAGGGCCGCGGGCAGGCTCACGACCGCGAACCGCGAGAACTGGCGCAGCGGGTTGTCGGGCGCACCGGTGAAGCGCACCCGGGCCCGGGCGAGACTGACCGAGAGGCGGTCGCCGAGCGCGGTCGAGCCCGCCGTGGCCTGCACGAGCGAGAGGTCGGATGCCGCGGACTGGTACCGCTCGATGAGCTCGTCGGCCTCGGCGCCGTCGAGTCGACGGGCCCGGGCGAGCGCGTCGAGGCGCTGCCAGTCGTCGTGGCGGGCGGAGGCGAGCGCGTCGAGGTCCATCTGCTTGAATACTAGCCATGGCCGACGCGACCGCCTCCGCCCGGCAGTCCGGCCGGTTCGACGACGAGGGCGTGCTCACGGGCGAGGCCGTGACGCTCGACGTGCGGCCGGCCAGCGCGATCATGCGCTCCGGCGGCGCGGCGATCGACGTGCTCATCACCGTGCTCCTCATCGTCGCGGCCCTGCTCGCGACCGCCGGCCTCGAGCTCGACGAGGCCGCGGGGCGCACCGTCGTGATCTCCGTCATCGTCGGATGCCTCGTGGTGCTGCCCACGGCGGTCGAGACCGCGACTCGGGGCCGGTCGGTCGGCAAGCTCGCGCTCGGCCTCCGCGTGGTGCGCGACGACGGCGGATCCATCGGCTTCCGCCACGCGCTCATCCGCGCGCTCGTGGGCGTGATCGAGATCTGGCTCACCTTCGGCGGGCTCGCACTGCTCGTCGGCTTCCTCAACCCCGACTCGAAGCGGCTCGGCGACGTGCTCGCCGGCACGCATGCGCAGGTCGAGCGCGTGCCGCGCTACGTGCCGCTCGCGTTCGGCGTGCCCGCCGAGCTGGCCTCGTGGGCGGCGGTCGCCGACGTCGGACGGCTTCCGGACGCGCTCGCCCGCCGCGTCGCGGCGTTCTTCCGCAACGCGGCGCACCTCGCGCCCGCGAGCCGCCCGCGCGTGGCGCAGACGCTCGCCGCCGACGTCGCCGCGTACGTTGCACCCGTGCCGCCCGCCGATCCGGAGCGGTTCCTCGCGGCGGTGGCCGCGTTGCGCCGCGAGCGGGACGCGGCCGCGCTCGAACTCGAAGCGCGCCGCATGGCGGCACTCGAGCCGGTGCTCGACGCCCGTCCGGTGGGGTTCCCCGAGCGGTAGGGCCCCGAGACGCCGCGGGCGACCCCTCGACCCGCGCACGGGCACTCGACCCGGGCGAGCGGATGCCGCGGCGCACACGCGCGCCGCGGCATCCGCTCGCCGATCAGTACCGGTAGTGGTCGACCTTGTACGGCCCCTCGACCGGGACGCCGATGTACGCGGCCTGCTCGGGGGTGAGCTCGGTGAGCTCCACGCCGAGGGCGTCGAGGTGCAGGCGCGCGACCTTCTCGTCGAGGTGCTTCGGGAGCACGTAGACGCCGACGGGGTAGGCCTCCGGGCGCGTCCAGAGCTCGATCTGCGCGAGCACCTGGTTCGTGAACGAGTTCGACATGACGAACGACGGGTGGCCCGTGGCGTTGCCGAGGTTCATGAGACGGCCCTCGCTGAGCACGAGCACGCTACGACCCGTGGGCAGGCGCCACTCGTGCACCTGCGGCTTGATCTCGACGCGCTCGGCGCCCTCGAGCGACTCGAGGCCGGCCATGTCGATCTCGTTGTCGAAGTGGCCGACGTTGGCGACGATGGCGAGGTGCTTGAGGCCGAGCAGGTGCTCGAGGCGCACGACGTCCTTGTTGCCGGTGCCCGTGACGAGGATGTCGATCTCGCCGATGACCGACTCGAGGCGGGAGACCTGGAAGCCATCCATCGCGGCCTGCAGGGCGTTGATGGGGTCGATCTCGCTCACGATCACCCGCGCGCCCTGGCCGCGGAGCGCCTCGGCGGCGCCCTTGCCGACGTCGCCGTAGCCCGCGACGAACGCGACCTTGCCGCCCATGAGCACGTCGGTGGCGCGGTTCAGGCCGTCGGGCAGCGAGTGGCGGATTCCGTACTTGTTGTCGAACTTCGACTTCGTGACCGAGTCGTTCACGTTGATCGCAGGGAAGAGCAGCCCGCCCTCGGCGTGCAGCTCGTAGAGGCGGTGCACGCCCGTGGTGGTCTCCTCGGTCACGCCCTTGAGCTCCGCCGCGATGCGCGTCCAGCGGTCGGTCGAGCGCTCGAGGGAGCGGCGGAGGGTGTCGAGCACGACGCGGTACTCTGCGCTCGCGTCGGCCGGCGTCGCGGGCACCGCGCCGGCGAGTTCGAACTCGCGGCCGCGGTGCACGAGCAGCGTGGCGTCGCCGCCGTCGTCGAGGATCATGTTCGGGCCGATCCAGTCGGCGCCGCCCTCCTCGGCCTCGGCCGTCCAGTCGAAGATGCGGTCGGTGCACCACCAGTACTCGTCGAGCGTCTCGCCCTTCCACGCGAACACCGGAACTCCCGCCGGCGCGTCGACGGTGCCCTCGGGCCCGACCACGACGGCGGCCGCCGCCTCGTCCTGGGTGGAGAAGATGTTGCAGCTCGCCCAGCGCACCTGCGCGCCCAGCGCCACGAGGGTCTCGATGAGCACCGCGGTCTGCACCGTCATGTGCAGGCTGCCGGCGATGCGGGCGCCGGCGAGCGGCTTCGACTCGCCGAACTCGGCACGGAGCGCCATCAGGCCCGGCATCTCGTTCTCGGCGAGGCGGAGCTGGTGGCGGCCGGCTTCGGCGAGCGAGAGGTCGGCGACCTTGAACGGCAGGACGGATGTCGCGGAGAGGCTCATGGATCCCATTGTCGCAGGGCTCCGGCCCCGCGGCATCCGCGTGACCGTCAGGAGCGGATGAGCGCGAGCACCTCGTCGCGGATCGACGTCATGGTCGCGGCGTCCTCGCCCTCGACGTTGAGCCGCAGGAGGGGCTCGGTGTTCGACGGGCGCACGTTGAACCACCAGAAGGGCTCGTCGCCCGCGGTGATGCCCGTGACCGTGAGCCCGTCGAACTCGTCGAACTCGGCGCGGCCGGTGAAGGCCTCGACGATACGCGTGTACGCGCTGGGGACGTCGGCCACGGTCGAGTTGATCTCCCCCGAGAGGGCGTACGGGGTGAAGCGGGCCGCGAGCTGCGAGAGCGGCTCGGCGTGGGAGCCGAACTCGGCGAGCACGTGCATCGCCGCGAGCATGCCGTTGTCTGCGCTCCAGAAGTCGCGGAAGTAGTAGTGCGCGGAGTGCTCGCCGCCGAAGACGGCCCCGGTCTCCTTCATGCGGTCCTTGATGAGCGAGTGGCCCACGCGCGTGCGCACGGCGATCGCACCGGCCGCCTCGATCGACTCGGGCACGTACTGCGAGGTGATGAGGTTGTGCAGCACCGTGGGCCGCTCCTCGCCGAGCGCGCGCACCCGGGCGATCTCGCGCAGGCCGACGATCGCCGCGACCGCCGACGGATCGACCGCCCCGCCCTGCTCGTCGACGACGAAGCAGCGATCGGCGTCGCCGTCGAACGCGAGGCCCAGGTCGGCTCCGTGCTCCACCACGGCGCGCTGCAGGTCGACGAGGTTCGCCGGGTCGAGCGGGTTCGCCTCGTGGTTCGGGAAGGTGCCGTCGAGCTCGAAGTACAGCGGCACGATCTCGAGGGGCAGGGCGGGCAGGCCCGCGGCGGTGCCGAGCACGGCAGGTACCGTGAGGCCGCCCATGCCGTTGCCGGCGTCGATGACGAGCTTCAGCGGTCGGATGCCGCTGAGGTCGACCAGGGAGCGCAGGTACGCCGCGTAGTCGGCCAGCACGTCGGCCTGCTCGATCCGCCCGGGCTCGGCGACCTCGGCGATGCCGTCGTCGAGGTAGTCGCCAGCCCGGTCGCGGATCGCCGCGAGCCCCGTGTCGAGCGAGATGCCCTGCGCGCCCGCGCGGGAGAACTTGATGCCGTTGTAGGCGGCGGGGTTGTGGCTCGCGGTGAACATCGCCGCGGGCGCGTTCACGGAACCCGACGCGAAGTAGCTCTCGTCGGTGGAGCACAGGCCGATCGCGACGACGTCGGCGCCGCGGCGCGAGGCGCCGCGCGAGAAGGCGGCGGCGAACCCGGGCGAGGAGTCGCGCATGTCGTGGCCGACGACGATCCGACCGCCGGCTGCACCGACCTCGTCGACGAAGCCGGCACCGAGGGCCTCGACCACGTCCTCGGTGAGTCCGTCGCCCACGATCCCGCGCACGTCGTAGGCCTTCACGATCGCGTCGAGGCGCGCTCGAGCGCCGGAAGCAGGAGGGGGATTCATGCCGTGAACCCTACCCCACCGAGGCCCACGTGCCGCACGATCTGCCACCCCCGCGGCGCCGACGTGCGCTCGGCGTGGCGTGCGCACAGGTCGTAGGAATGCGGCTCCCGGACCAGGGCGAGCGGCCCGAGCACCGCCATCGAGTCGGCGTAGTCGAACGTGAGCGTCGCGACCGCCTCGGCGGTGCATGCGGTGCGCGAACAACGTCTCATGGCGACACCAGCGTAGCGATCCGCGGGCCCGGTACGATGGAGGGCATGCCCCGGTCCCGTCGTGTCGCCGCGGTTCCACCGTCGCCGAGACGCGGCATCCGAGATCGCCATGGGCGTGGGATGCGGTCGGCCGTGACCGGACCGCACCTCGAGCCCCTTCGCACGCGCGTCGACGACTTCGACATGACGGTGGCCTCGACGGCCGCGTACCTGCGCGGCCTCTGGCCCGAACTCGAGGGCGTCACGTTCCAAGTCGCACAGGGACCTGCCGAGGCCATCCACGACGATCACGTCGACCGCTGGCGCGTCTACCACGACGAACGGCGCATCGTGTTCTACCGGCTGCCGATCGTGCGGTTCCTGCGGTTGCAGGAGGGCGAGGAGCGCGAGGAGCGGCTGCTCGTCGAGAGCTGCGTCTTCCGCGCGGTGGCCGACTTCCTCGGCAAGGACCCGTGGGAGCTCGCGCCGGGGCGCTACCGGCACCTCTGACGCGGCACCGCGGCGCTGCCGGCGCGCACGCGGCGCCTGCGCCACGGCCGGTCAGTGGGGGTAGACCCGGATCGGCGCGTCGAGCGGCCCCGGCGGCTGCACCGACAGCGACGCGAGTTCGCCGTCGCCGCGATACGACACGCTGGCGTGGAGGCCCGCACCGTCGGCCACGAGCACGCTGCTGCGCGGATCGACGGCGATGGACGTCGCCGCACCGCCCGCCACCGTGATGGTGCGCTCCGCGCCGCCGAGGGTCAGGGTGACGTCGAGGGGGTCGCCACCCGGGTTCGCGAGGTGCAGCGTCGGCGACGGGCCCGGCGCCACGGCGATCGCCGCACGGTCGAGGAGCGGGGCGGTCGCGGCCGTCCAGGCGAGGTCGGCCGGGACCGGGCCGCCATCGCCCTCCACCTCGGCGGTGGCCCGCGCGGCGCCGACGACCGGTCCGTCGGCGTCGAGCAGCACCGTGTACGAGCCGGTCTGCAGGTTGCCGAGCGGCACGTCGATGACGCGACCGCCCTGCAGCGAGACCGAGAGCTCCGAGACCGCCTCGCCGGAATCCGAGCGGACCGTGACGTTCACCTCGACGCCCGCGTCGCCGGGGGCGAGGAGCCGCACCGCGGGGAACTCGTCGCCCGCCGCCTCGTCCTCCTGCGGGGCCACGCCGCCCGCCGAGGTCACCACGAAGCCGGGGATGACCTGCTCCGGGGCGGGGGCCGCGACGGGCGTCACGAGCTCGACGCCGCTCGGGTCGAGTCCGCGCACGATCGTGTGTTCGAGGCTCGCGGCGATCGGACCGCCGGTGCTCGTGACGTGCACGACGGGCGAGACGACGTTCGGCGCCAGACCGGCGAGCGAGAGCACGCGCTGGCTCCGGGCGGGCACGGTGATGCCGATGGCCGACGGCGCCTCGATCGGCCCGGCCTCCCCGATGACCCGAACGTCGACGGTCGACGCGACGTCGCCGGGATTCGCGAGCAGCACGAGGCTCGAACGGCCGACGTCGGTGGCGCCGCCGACGAGCCACGCCTCCGCGGCCGGCTCGATGCAGGCGGATGCCGCGAAGCCCGAGATCTCCTCGCTCGACGCCGTCTGCGACTGCGCCGCCGCGAGCATGCCCGCGACCACGGACCCGGGTTCCGACGCGACGACGAGCGGGGTCCCGTCGGTGGCCGCGTCGGGATTGCCCGGCGCGTCGAGGCCGGTCTCCTCGATCGGGGCATCGGCAGGATCCGCGGTCGTCACGACCGAGGTCGATCCGAACGACGACGCGGTCGTGGCGTCCGCTGCGTCGTCGGCGAGCACGAGGAGCGGGCCGGAGCACACGCGCACCTGGCTGCTCTCCTCCGGCTCCACGACGACCGAGGGCGGGTCGATGCGGACGCCCGGCCGCTCGAACGAGTCTGCGGCGATGAACGCCCCGACGGCGAGTGCCGCGACGGCCACGGCGCCCACGCCGCGCGCGACGCCGTGCAGCACCCTACGATTCACGCGCATCGTCGCCTCCTCGGGTCGCGGTCGGAGCCGGTTCGGTGTCGGACTCGGGTTCGGACGAAGGCTCGGGCTCGGGCTCGGGCTCGGGCTCGGGTTCGGGCTCGGTGGCGGTGGCGGTGGCGGAGTGCTCGGGCGGGGACTCGCCGGGCGACGACCCCTCGGGCGGGGTGTCCTCCGCCGCCTCGGCCACGGGCGGCCGCGGCCGGCCGCGGCCTCGGGCGCCGCGGGTGGGACGCGGCGTGCGGTCGGGCTCGCGTCCCGCTCCCGTGGGGATCGACAGCAGCAGCGCCGAGCCGACCACGAGGAGCTGTCCGATCGTGATCCACAGCGCCCAGGGAGCGCCGGCGTCCTCGGGGATCGCGGCGGCGGGCGCGTCGGCCTCGGCCGCGACGAACCGCCAGAGCGTGCCGAAGTCGGTCTCGCCGACGGCGACGAGCGCCGGGTTCTCGTCGAGGGCCACCCGCGCGCGCTCCCCCGCTGCGAGCGCCTCGCGGTCGTCGACGAGCGCGGAGCCGGGCGGCTGGAGCAGCACGAAGGAGACGCCGAACTCGCTGATCGCCGCATCCGCGTCGAAGCCGCTGCGGGACGCGAGGTTGCCCGCGAGGGTGGCCAGCTCCTCCTCCGCCTGCGTGAGCTCCTCGTCCGTCTGGGCGAGGGTCGACTGCGCGTCGAGCGTCGCACCCGTGCCGCGCTCGAGCGTCGCGCGGATGCCGCCGTCGTCGAGCGGCTGGATCTCGAGCGTCGTGACGCGGGGGTCGGTCTCGGCCTCGGCCGCGACGAACGCGGGCACCGTGCGCTCGCCGGCGGGGTGCACGGCGACCGCCGCGGTCGCGATCGCGACGAGGAGCGGCAGCACGGCGGCGACGGCGCCGAGGGAGACGACCGTGGCGCCGATCGCCGTGCCGCGGGGCAACGCGTCGATCGCCAGCACGGCCGCGAGCACCAGCCCGAGCCAGGCGAGGCTGAGGCCCGCGCCGGTCCACAGCGGCACGGCCGCGTCGCCCGCCGCAGCGACGGCGACGGCCGTCGCGCCCACGGCGGTC
>NZ_RHHB01000074.1 GCF_003710805.1 Agromyces tardus
CGGCGAACAGCAGCGCGAGCCCGCGTGCCGCGTCGCCGCGCGCGCCGGCGTGGGCGACGACGTCGCCGGGGCGCGCGCCGGAGCGGAGCACGGGCGCGCGCCCCTCGAGGTCGCCGAAGGCCGTCACCGCGATCGTGAGCACCGACGACGCGGAGAGGTCGCCGCCCACCACCCCGGCACCCGGTGCCAGGGTCGCGACGGCGTCGCGCAGCCCGTCGGCGATGCCCTCGAGCACCCGCACGTCGAGCTCGGGCGGGGCGGCGATGGCGACGACGAGCCCGGTGGGCACGGCGCCCATCGCGGCGACGTCGGTGAGGTTCGTGGCGGCCGCCTTCCAGCCCAGCTCGAACGGCGTCGACCAGGCGAGGCGGAAGTCGGGTCCGTGGATCATCATGTCGGTCGTCACGATGAAGCGTCCGTCGGGCGCGGCCACGAGCGCGGCGTCGTCGCCCGGACCGAGCAGCGACGCCGACCCCGACTCCAGGCGAGGCAGGATGCGGGCGAGCACCGCGGACTCCCCCAGCGCCGCGATGGACTCGTGCTCGCTCGCGGGATCAGGCTGCTCCATGCCTCCCACGGTAGCCTGAACGGGATGTCGCACCCCGCCGCCCGCCGCCCCGCACGCCTTCCCCGAACCCCCCGCTCCGCGGTGCGCGGCGCCGCGCTCGGACTCGCCGTCGTCGCGGTCGGGGTGCTCGCGGGCTGCAGCCAGGCGGTGCCCTTCGAGACCGCGCCCGAGGCGACCGACCCCGACTGCGCCGCCGTCGTCGTGCGCCTGCCCGACGAGGTCGCGGGACTCGCCCAGCGCGAGACGAACGCGCAGGGCACGGGGGCGTGGGGCGCACCGGCATCCGTGCTGCTGCGCTGCGGCGTGACACCGCCCGGACCCACGACGGAGCGGTGCGTGAGCGTCGACGGCGTCGACTGGATCATCGACGAGTCCGACGCGCCGCGCTACCTGTTCACGACCTACGGACGCACGCCGGCGGTCGAGGTGCTCGTCGACAACGACGTGGTCTCGGGCAGCACGGCGATCTCCGACCTCTCGGCCGCGGTGTCGGTCATCCCCGCCGAGCGGGAGTGCACGAACCTCGGCGACGTGCAGTAGCCGCGGACGCGGCGGACCGTGCCGGCGACCCGGCCGTGGCCGGGCCGGCGGCGCCCGACGGACTCAGCCGAGTCGCACGCCGCGCGCGAGGCCCACGCGGATGAGCTCGTCGATGAGCTCGGGATACGTCACGCCCGACTCCTGCCAGCAGCGCGGGAACATCGAGATGGGGGTGAACCCGGGCATCGTGTTGAGCTCGTTGACCACGAAGCCCTCGTCGGTGAGGAAGAAGTCGACACGTGCGAGGCCCTCGGCCCCGATCGCCTCGAATGCGCGGATCGCGAGGTCGGCCATCTCGTCGAGCCGCCCTTCGCCGAGGTCGGCGGGGCACACGAGTTCGACGCCCGGCGCATCGAGGTACTTCGCGGCGAAGTCGTAGAAGCCGTCGCCCGTGAGCACGATCTCGCCCGCCACCGACGCCCGCGGGCGCTCCCCCGGGGCGCCGCCGAGCACGCCGATCTCGACCTCCCGTCCGATCACCGCCGACTCGATGAGCACGGTGTCGTCCTCGGCGAACGCGACCTCGAGGGCGGCGTCGAGGCCCGCGGCATCCGTGACCTTGCTCACGCCGACGCTGGAGCCCGCACGGGCGGGCTTCACGAACATGGGCAGGCCGAGGGATGCCGCGTCGGCACGCACGCGCGCCGCGTCATCCGCCCACTCGCGCGCCGTGACCGTGCGCCACGGCGCGACGGGGATGCCGGCCGCGGCGAGCGCCGTCTTGGTGAAGTGCTTGTGCATGCCGAGGGAGCTCGCGAGCACGCCGGAGCCGACGTAGGGCAGGCCGAGGAGCTCGAAGAGGCCCTGGATGGTGCCGTCCTCGCCGAACGGGCCGTGCAGGATCGGGAACACGAGGTCGACCTCGCCGAGCGACGTCTGCTCGCCGCTCGCCGTGACCACGCTGAGCTCGCGCGACGCGGCGCTCTCGGGCCAGCGCACCCGGGTGCCGTTGTCGGCCACCTCGGGCAGGTGCTCCGGGTCGAGCCCGAAGCGCTCGGGGTCGTCGGCCTCGAGCACGAACGCGCCCTCGCGGGTGATGCCGACGGGGATCAACTCGTAGCGGTCACGATCGATCGCCCGGAGCACCCCGCCCGCTGTGGCGCAGCTGATCGAGTGCTCGCTTGACCGCCCGCCGAAGAGCAGTACCACCCTCAGCTTGTCCATCCATCGTCCTTTCACCCTGCGGCTCGTCGTCGGTCGTGAGGTGGGGCGCGATGTCCTTGGGGTCGAGCGTGCCCGCGAGCACCTGCCGGACCTGTTCGACGATGGGCATCGCAACGCCCTTCGCGCGCGCCAGTTCGAGGATCGGCCCGACCGACGCGAGCCCCTCGGTGGTCTGCTGCATCTGGTTCACCACGTCGGCGAGGTGGTAGCCCTGCCCGAGCAGCCGGCCCGCGGTGTTGTTGCGCGAGAGCGGCGACTGGCTCGTCGCGATGAGGTCGCCGAGTCCCGCGAGGCCCGACAGCGTCTCGGGATGCGCCCCGAAGGCGACGGCGAAGTCGGTCATCTCCACGAGGCCGCGCGTGATGATCGACGCCTTCGTGTTCTCGCCGTAGCCGACGCCGTCGACGATGCCGATGGCGACGGCGATGAGGTTCTTCAGCACGCCGCCGAACTCCGTGCCGATCACGTCGGTGTTGACGAAGGTGCGGAAGTAGCGGTTGCGGGCGATGGATGCCACGGCCTGCGCGGTCTCGAGGCTCGTCGACGACACGACCGCCGCCGTCGGCTGCTCCTTCGCGATCTCGAGGGCGAGGTTGGGACCGGAGATCACGGCGATCTTGAACTCGGAGATCGGCAGCACCTCGGCGATGACCTCGCTCATGCGGTGGCCGGTGGCCTTCTCGACGCCCTTCATGAGCGACACGATCGTGGCCTCGGCGTGCAGGTGCGGCTCGGCGGCGATGAGGTTCTCGCGCAGCGACTGGCTCGGCACCGAGACGTACACCTGCTCGGCGCCGGCGAGTGCCAGGTCGAGCCGAGCGGTGGCGCGCAGGTTGATCGGGAGGTTGACGCCGGGGAGGTAGTCGCTGTTGCGCTTGGCCTCCTGGATCTCGCGGGCGAGCTCGGGGCGTCGCGCCCAGATCATGACGTCGGCGCCGCCGTCGGCGAGGATCTTGGCGAAGGTCGTGCCCCAGCTGCCGGCGCCGAGCACGGCGACCCGCTTGCCCGGGCCGCGACGCGGCGGCCTAGCCATCGAGGCGCCCCGTCTCCTTCTGGCCGTGCTGCGTCGGATCCCAGCGCTGCGCGGGAGCCTGCTCGCCGCGCAGCTCGCCGAGGAGCGCGGCGATGGCGTCCATGAGCTCGCCGGTCGCGGCGAGGAGCGTCGCCTGGTCGAGCCCGCGATCGCGGTACTTCGACAGGTCGAGGGGTTCGCCGATGATCACGTCGACGGTCTTGCGCGGGAAGAGGCTCAGCTTCTTGCCGTAGCGCGGCAGGATGGCCTGCGTGCCCCAGTGGGCGGCGGGGATGACGGGGATGCCGCGTTCGAGCGCGATGCGCACCGCGCCGGTCTTGCCGCGCATCGGCCACAGGTCGGGGTCGCGGGTGAGCGAGCCCTCGGGGTACACGATGACCATGCGGCCCTTCTCGACGAGCTCCTCGGCCGCCCGGAGCGCGGCGTGGCTCTGGCTGCCGGCGCGCTCGACGGGGATCTGGCCCGAGGTGCGCAGCAACCATCCGAGGACGGGGTTCTTGAAGAGGGAGGCCTTGGCGAGGAAGCGCGGCGCACGGCCGAGCTTCCAGACAGCGACGCCCATGACGAGCGGGTCGATCTCGCTGTAGTGGTTGGGTGCGAGCACGAGCGCACCCGACTGCGGCAGGTGCTCACGACCGTGGAAGCGGTACTTCACCGAGACGTTCCACAGCGGCAGCACGAGCACCGCGAGGAACCAGAAGAACGAGGGTCGGCGCTTCTCGGAACGCGGCTTCTGCGCAGCGTCGGGAGACGAGTCGTGGAGTGGCACTCCCCCATTATCCTTCGAGCGCGAAGTCCGCCCCGAGGAGCTCCAGCTTCGTGATGAAGTTCTCGTAGCCGCGCGCGATGATGCCGACGTTCGAGACGGTCGAGCGCCCCTCGGCGGTGAGCGCCGCGATGAGGTGGCTGAAGCCGCCGCGCAGGTCGGGCACCTCGATGTCGGCGCCGTGCAGCTGCGACGGGCCGGAGATCACCGCGGAGTGCTTGAAGTTGCGCTGGCCGAAGCGGCACGGGCGCCCGCCCAGGCACTCCTTGTGCACCTCGATCGAGGCGCCCATCTCGACGAGCGCGTCGACGAAGCCGAAGCGCTGCTCGTAGACGGTCTCGTGCACGATCGACACGCCCTTGGCCTTGGTGAGGGCGACCACGAGGGGCTGCTGCCAGTCGGTCATGAAGCCGGGGTGCACGTCGGTCTCGATGATGACCGGCTTGAGCTCGCCGCCGGGGTGGAAGAAGCGGATGCCGTCGTCCTCGATCTCGAAGTCGCCGCCGACCTTGCGGAACACGTTGAGGAACGTGAGCATCTCGGCCTGGCGCGCCCCGCCGACGAAGATGTCGCCCTCGGTCGCGAGGGCGGCGGCGGCCCAGCTGGCGGCCTCGTTGCGGTCGAAGAGGGCGCGGTGCGTGTAGCCGTCGAGCTTGTCGACGCCCTCGATGCGGATGACGCGGTCGGTGTCGACCGTGATGATCGCACCCATCTTCTGCAGGATGTTGATGAGATCCATGATCTCGGGCTCGATCGCGGCGTTCGAGAGCTCGGTGATGCCGTCGGCGAGCACCGCCGTGAGCAGCACCTGCTCGGTCGCGCCCACGCTCGGGTACGGCAGCGAGACCTTGGCCCCGTGCAGCCCCGTGGGCGCCGACATGCGGATGCCGCTCGGGAGCTTCTCGACGATGGCGCCGAAGTTGCGCAGCACCTCGAGGTGGAAGTCGATGGGACGGTCGCCGATGCGGCATCCGCCGAGGTCGGGGATGAACGCCTCGCCGAGGCGGTGCAGCAGCGGGCCGCAGAACAGGATCGGGATGCGCGAGGAACCGGCGTGCGCGTCGATGTCGGCCATGTGCGCCGTCTCGACGGCCGACGGGTCGAGCACGAGCTCGCCGGGTTCGATGCCCTCGGTCACCGTCACGCCGTGCACCTCGAGGAGGCCGCGCACGATCTGCACGTCGCTGATGTTCGGGACGTCCTTGAGCACGCTGGGCGTGTCGCCGAGGATCGCCGCGACCATCGCCTTGGTGACGAGGTTCTTCGCGCCCTTCAGCTCGATGCGCCCGCGCAGGGGCTTGCCGCCGTTGATCGTGATGCGATCGACGGGCAGTCCCACTGCCGTTCCGTGCTGCTTCGCGTCGTCCACGAGTGTGTTCACAGGCTCCCTGATTCTGCCGGCTCCCTGATGGGGAGCGTCTTCGGCCGCCACGCCGCACGATGTGACTCGAATTCGGCGATGGCCTGCTCGTCCCGGAGGGTGAGCCCGATGTCGTCGAGCCCTTCGAGCAGCCTCCACCGAGTGTAGTCATCGATGTCGAACGGCACGGTGAGCGCACCCGCGCTCACCGTACGCTCAACGAGGTCGACGGTCACGGCTATTCCCGGGTCGGCCTCGATGACCTCCCAGATCCGCTCGATGTCTTCGTACGCGACCTGCGCGGCGAGGAGGCCCTGCTTGCCGGCGTTGCCGCGGAAGATGTCGCCGAAGCGGCTCGAGACGACGACCCGGAAGCCGTAGTCGCGGAGCGCCCAGACGGCGTGCTCGCGGCTCGACCCGGTGCCGAAGTCGGGGCCCGCGACGAGGATCGACGCGCCCCGGTACTCGGGCCGGTTGAGGATGAACTCGGGGTCCTGACGCCAGGCGTGGAAGAGGGCGTCGTCGAATCCGGTCTTCGTGACGCGCTTGAGGAAGACCGCCGGGATGATCTGGTCGGTGTCGACGTTCGAGCGGCGCAGCGGCACCGCGGTGCCGGTGACGGTGCTGATCTTCTCCATGGTCACTTCTCCTCTGCGCCGCTGGTCGAGTAGGCCGGAACGGGCGTCTCGGGACCCGGAGCGCCGTCGCGCTCGAGGTCCCACGGGCTCGAGAGCGTGCCGCGGATGGCGGTGGCCGCGGCGACGAGCGGCGAGACGAGGTGGGTGCGACCGCCCTTGCCCTGGCGCCCCTCGAAGTTGCGGTTCGAGGTCGATGCGCAGCGCTCGCCCGGGGCGAGCTGGTCGGGGTTCATGCCGAGGCACATCGAGCAGCCCGCGAAGCGCCACTCGGCGCCGAACTCCTCGAACACCTTGTCGAGGCCCTCGGCCTCGGCCTCGAGCCGCACGCGGGCGGAACCCGGCACGACCATGACGCGCACGCCGTCGGCCTTCTTCCTGCCCTGCACGATCGACGCGAACGCGCGCAGGTCCTCGATGCGGCTGTTCGTGCAGGAGCCCATGAAGACCGCGTCGACCTTCACCTGCTTCAGCGGGGTGCCGGGCTCGAGGGCCATGTACTCGAGCGCACGCTCGGCGGCGGCGCGCTCGTGCTGGTCGTCGATCGAGGCAGGGTCGGGCACGACGTCGCTGAGCGACACGCCCTGGCCGGGGTTCGTGCCCCACGTGACGAACGGCTCGAGTTCGTCGGCGTCGATGAAGACCTCGGCGTCGAACACCGCGCCCTCGTCGGTGGGCAGGGTGCGCCAGTAGGCGACCGCCTCGACCCAGTCGGCGCCCTGCGGCGCGTGCGCACGGCCCTTCAGGTAGGCGAAGGTCGTCTCGTCGGGCGCCACCATGCCCGCGCGTGCGCCGGCTTCGATGGACATGTTGCAGATCGTCATGCGACCGTCCATCGAGAGGGCGCGGATGGCGCTGCCGCGGTACTCCAGCACGTAGCCCTGTCCGCCGCCGGTGCCGATCTTGGCGATGACGGCGAGGATGATGTCCTTCGCGGTCACGCCCGGGCGCAGCGATCCCTCGACGTTGATCGCCATGGTCTTGAAGGGCTTGAGGGGCAGGGTCTGCGTGGCCATGACGTGCTCGACCTCGCTCGTGCCGATGCCGAACGCCATGGCGCCGAACGCGCCGTGGGTGGAGGTGTGCGAGTCGCCGCAGACGACGGTGATGCCCGGCTGGGTCAGCCCGAGCTGCGGGCCGACGACGTGCACGATGCCCTGCTCCTTGTCGCCGAGCGAGTGCAGGCGGATGCCGAACTCCTTCGCATTGCGGCGCAGGGTCTCGATCTGGGTGCGGCTCGTGAGGTCGGCGATGGGCTTGTCGATGTCGAGCGTCGGCGTGTTGTGGTCCTCCGTCGCGATCGTGAGATCGGGGCGGCGCACTGGACGGCCGGCCAGGCGGAGGCCGTCGAAGGCCTGCGGGCTCGTGACCTCGTGCACGAGGTGCAGGTCGATGTAGATGAGGTCGGGGGTGCCGTCCTCGCCCTTCTTGACCAGGTGGGCGTCCCAGACCTTCTCGGCCAGGGTGCGCGGGCCGGATGCCGGTGCGATGGCGTCATTCATAGGGGCAGCGTCTCTTTCGGATCGTGGATTCAGCCGACGACAGACTCCGCGACGGGGGACGGCCTAGAACGAGGCCCCGCCGCGGCACCGAAGGAGGAGGGCTGCCGCACGCACCCCCTCAGGCTACCACCGTGTCGCCGGGCACCCGTTCCGCCTGCAATCCGAGGTCGCCGAGCAGGAGCGTGGCACCGTCGGGCACCTCGGTCGGCACGTTCGGCGGGATGTCGGCGGGCCCGTCGCCGAGCGGCCAGATCCGCACCCCGTTCGTCGAACCCAGGTCGGTGACGACGAGGCGACCCGCCACGACCTGCACGAGCGCGTGCGTCTTCGAGACCGAACGGGCGGGATCCGCGAGCGCGACGGCCGCGTGTCCCGAGGCGGGGTCGACGAGCGGGTCGCGGCCGAGCACGGTGCCGCGGTCCACTCGCACGTCGACGCCGCCCGCCCCGCGGAGGCGCCAGGCGGGCGCGGCGGGACGCGGCGGACCGGACGGAAGCGCAGACGGCGGGGGCACCGGCATCGGGGTGGGCGCCGGAACCGGCGGGTCGGCCGCGGGCACGCGAACGGTGCGCTCATTCGCCGTGGCGCCGCCAGCCGGGTGCGGCGCCGCTGGATCCGGGATCAGGCCCGGCGGGGGCACGATGAAGTCGGGCCGGCTCACGACCCCACCCTAATCGCGCCGCCCGCGACGCCGCAGCCGGTACCGGGCCACGAATCGCCGGAGCCGGCCCGCGGCCGCCGCGACCGCCGCGGCCGCGGCATCCGCCTCGGACCACCGCTGCTCGACGGCCGGCGCGCCGACGTCGCCCGCGCCGAACACGTCGCGGTCGACGGTCGCCGCGAGCGTCGCGAGGTGCACCCCGCCGTCGCCCGTGCGCACCGCGCCGAGGCCCTGCTCGTCGAGCTGGCGCTCGAGCGCGCGGGCCGTCTGCAGCCGCGACGCGCGCTCGGGCGGATCGAAGCCGAGCTCGGCGTAGCGATCGACGAGCTCCTCCCAGGCGCCGGCCGCCTGGCGATCTCCCGTGCCCCGGCGACGGATGGCGCGGCGGCGGCGCTTCGCGAGCGCGACGGCGAGCATCGGCAGCACGGCGATCGCAGCGGGGATGCCGAGGCTCGCGATGATCGCCCACGCCCATGCGGGCAACTGGAACGGGTGGTCTCTGTCCTCGTCGTCGGTGTCGTCGATCTCGACCGTGGTGAGCAGCTCGTCGTCGGCCTGCTGGGCGCGCGGCGGCTGGCGCACCTGCGGCTGGGGCTCGGACTTGGGCTTCGGCGTCTGCTCCTGCGGCACGTCGACGTTGTCGGGCGTGGGGCGGAATGAGACCCAGCCGACGCCCTCGAACGGCACCTCGACCCAGGCGGTCACGTCGGAGCCGAGCACCTCGGTGTACTCCGCGCCCTCTGCCACCTCTGGGGCGTAGCCCATGACCACACGCGCCGGGTAGCCGAGATGGCGCGCCATGAGCGCCATCGCCGCGGCGTACTGCTCGGCGTCGCCCACCATCTGCGTGCGCGTGAACAGCTCGATGAGCCGGTCGGCGCCGTGGCCCGCGCGGGAGGGCACGGCGTCGCTCGCGAGCCCGTGGCTCAGGAAGCCGTTCGTCTTGAGGGCGCGCTCGATCGCGCGGAGCTGCTCGATGGGGCTCGTCGCGTCGGCGGCGTACTCGTCCGCCTTGGCGGCGACCACGTCGGGCAGGTTCTCGACCAGGGGCAGCGGCAGCTGCGCGACCGGCACGTCGGCGAGGTCCCGGTCGTCCGGCTCGCGCTGGATCCGCGACTCGACGCGGTACCGGGTGCCCTCGGCGGCGCCGCTCGTGAGCACCGCCGTGCCCGCGGCGGCGTTGTAGCGCACGTCGCCCGCGCGCCGGGCGGTGCCGGCATCGAGCAGGTCGAGCTCCGAGCCGTAGCCGACGGTCGGCAGCCAGACGTCGTCGTAGGCGAGCACCTCGACCTCGATCGAGCGGCCGCTGCCGAGGTCGGCGAGCTCGGGCGCCGGGAGCGTCGTGCCGACGATCGCGTACCCGCCGTCCGCTGCGGACTGCCCGGGACCGGCCACGTTCCAGAGGCGGCCCGTGTAGGAATCCATGGTCGCGAGTCGCACGGTGTCGCCGGGTTCGAGGCCCGAGACCGTGAACAACGGCTCCTCGGCGAGGTCCTTCGTGTACTCGCGGAACCCCGCGAGCGGGCTCGGGAACTGCAGCGGGTCGAACGGCGGCACCACCTGGTCGCGCAGCACGAACCGGTCGGGCGCGATCGGCGAGAGCGCGAGCCCGGCGACCGCGCCGATGACGACGGCGCCCGCGACGACCGTCGCCGAACCGGTGAGCTTGCGACGGCGCACCCGCCCGGCGCCGTCACCCGCGGCCTCGACCTGCGCGCCGCGGCGCCAGGCGAGCCAGGCGAGCGCGATCGCCGCGACCGCGACGCCCCGCACGGCTCCGAGGAACGCCTCGTCGGTGCCGAGCAGGATGCCGGAGAGGAAGAGCAGCACCGGACCGACGAGCGCGACGGCAGCCCGGAGCGGCGTGCGCTGCACGCTCAGCCACCGCAGCACGAGCAGCCCGCCGACGAGCGAGACCACCGTGGCCGCCGCGTACGGCACCGCGGCCACGTATGCGGGTGCCTCGACCGGCGCGGCGATCGTCAGGATGTCGGCCCAGCCGTACACCGCTCCGACGGCGAGCCCCGCGAGCGAGGTCGGGCTCGGCAGCACCGCGAACAGCGCCGCCTCGGGCAGCACGAACGGGGTGCCCACGAGGAAGTAGAGGGCGATGGCGAGCAGCACCGTCGTGACGACGTTGAGGCGCCACCACGTGCCGAGCAGGGCCGCGAGCGTGCCGACGACGACGCCGGCGACGGCGGCGAGCAGGAAGCCGAGACCGCCGAGGCTCGTCTCGTAGCCCGCGATCGCGAGCAGCGACAGGGCCGAGAGCACGGCGAGGTCGACGAGCGCGTTGCGGCCGATCCGGGTCACGGTCGCACCCTCCTGACGAGACGCGGCAGTTCGTCGAGCGCCCCCACGGTCACGACGGTCGACTCCCCCAGCCGCGTGATGCGCGACGCGGCGCCCCGCTCTGCGCGGAACACGAGCACCTGCGTGTCCGACCCGAACACGGTCTCGACGGCGCGGAACTCGGCGAGCGGCGCCCGCGAGCCGCCCACGACGATCACGACGCTCGGCGCGGGCACGCGCTTCGCGACCTCCCGCACGACGTCGCGCACCGGTGCCGCGCCGGCCTCGAGCGGCTCGATCCGGCTCGTGTCGTCGAGGAGGGCCGTGGGCGTGGCCGTGTCGAGGCGCAGCCGATCGGTCGCGGCCGCCAGCCGCGTCGCATCCCGGATCACCTGGACGCCGAGCGAGGCGAGCACCGACACCGCCAGCTCGAACTCGTCGTCCGACGCGTAGTGCGCGGCGCTCGTGGCGTGCACGAGCAGCAGCTGCGACCGACGGGTCTCCTCGTACTGCCGCACCATGAGCTGCCCGGTGCGCGCCGACGTGCGCCAATGCACGTTGCGCAGCGCGTCGCCCGGCTCGTACGCCCGCAGCGCGTGGAAGGAGATGTCGTTGTTCGTGATCGTCTTCGTGACCTCGCCCTCGAGGTCGCGCACGAGCCCGGCCGCCGACGGCTTCAGCCGGGCGGTCACCGGGTGCACGAAGAGCTCGACGGGATCGGTCCAGCGCACCTCGCGGCGCAGCAGGCCGAGCTGGTCGCCGCGAACGGACGCCGCGGGGCCGGCCACGATCACGGCCCGGCGCTGCGTCGGCACGGCGAAGAGCTCCTCGTGCTCGCCGCCGGCGGGGATCGACGGGATCACGAACTCGGCGAGTCCGCGGCCCACGGGCAGTTCGAGCTGCGAGGGCACGGATGCCGCGTCGGCCGCGTTGTGCACGACGAGCCGCCCGAGCGCCCGCTCCCCCGCGACCACGCGCCGCGGCTGCAGCTCGATCTCGACCCGGTAGCGCATCCGTCCGAACACGGACGGCACGGCGACGAGCAGGGCGGCGAGCAGCGTCGCACCGACGAAGGCGAGCTCGATCCAGCCGAGCGCCCAAGCGAGGCCCAGCGACACGACCGCGGCGGCGAGCACGAGCCGCCCGACGGGCGTGATGACCCCGGTGACGGGCGCGGTGAACGCGCCGACGGCGGTGCCGGCCCGCCGCACCCCCGCGAGGCCCGAGCGAGCGGATGCCGCGACCGAGCGCCGCACCGAGCGCAGCGCGATGCGCGCCTGCGACGGCGTCGCGGCGGGAGCGGCGGGAGCGCCGGGAGCTGCGGGAGCGTCGGG
>NZ_RHHB01000075.1 GCF_003710805.1 Agromyces tardus
CGAGCCGCACGCGCGCCGGGCGGCGGGGGCGGCGCTCGCGCTGCAGGAGGCGACCGGGGCGGTCGCGGCGGCGCATCCGGGGTGGCCGCGGTTCCGCGTGGGCGTCAACACGGGCCTCGCCGCCGTCGGCGTCGTCGGCACGGGCGGCGGACGCACGTACACGGTCATCGGCGACACGGTGAACGTGGCGTCGCGCCTCGAGGGTCACGCGCCCGTGGCCGGGGTCGTCGTGGGCGCCGCGACGCGCGCGGCGCTCGGCGGCGGCGCGATCACCGAGCCGCTCGGCGAACGGCAGGTGAAGGGACGCGAGGGCGCCGTCGAGGCGTACGTGCTGCGGGGCCTCGTCGAGGGATGACGAGGGCGCGGCGCACGGCGCCCGCCTGACGCGCCGTCGGCGCGTCAGGCGTCCGGGAGCCGCAGCCCGCCGGCCTCCTCCACGGCGAGGCCGTCGGCGACGAGTCCGGCGACCGCCCGCCCGAGCCGCGCGGCATCCGTCACGATCGCCGCGAGCTCCGCGCGGGTGACCGGGTGGTGCGCGCGGCGCAGCTCGGCCATCACGAGCCCGCGGGCCTCGCGGTCGCTGCCCGCGAACGGGGCCTGTCGGGCCTTGCGGGGCCCGTCGTACTCGGGGTAGCCGGCGGCGCGCCACGCGCAGAGCGCGGCGATCGGGCAGTCCCCGCAGCGCGGCGATGCGGCGGTGCACACCGTGGCGCCGAGCTCCATCGCACCGGCGTTGAAGACGTGCGCCGCGTCGGGATCGACCGGCAGCAGCGCCTCCATCGCGGCGAGGTCCCGCGCGGTCGCCGGCGGCCCGGGTTCCGCCTGGCCCGCGACGGCCCGGGCGAGCACGCGCCGGGTGTTCGTGTCGACCACCGGATGCCGCAGCCCGAACGCGAACGCGGCGACCGCCCGCGCGGTGTACGGGCCCACGCCCTTCAGCGAGAGCAGCGCGTCGAGGTCGGCGGGCACCTCGCCGCCGTGGCGTTCGGTGATCTCGACCGCGGCCTCGTGCAGCCACAGCGCGCGGCGCGGGTAGCCGAGGCGGTCCCACGCGCGCACGGCCTCGGCCGGCGGCGATGCGGCGAGGTCGGCGGGGCTGGGCCAGCGGGCCAGCCACGCCTCCCAGAGCGGCACCACGCGGGCGACCTGCGTCTGCTGCAGCATGAACTCCGAGACGAGCACCGCCCACGGCGAGATGTCGGCCGCGCGCCACGGCAGCGGCCGCGCGGCATCCGCGAACCAGGCGTTCACCGCCGCGGCGATCGACTCGGCTCGGGCGTCGCGGGGCGGCATCCGTTCAGCCTAGGTCCCATCGACGCGCGCATCGACGCGAGCGGATGCCGCGACGTACGCTCGGTGCATGCGCCTCGTCACGACCCCCAGGGTCACCTTCCTCCGCGGCATCGCCGACGAGCTCCTGGCGCACTACGGCCGCGGACGCATGATCGTGGCCATCGACGGCCCGCTGCGCAGCGGCAAGTCCCGGCTGGGCGACGACCTCGCCGAGGTGTTCCGCGAGCGCGACCACACGGTGTTCCGGGCGAGCGTCGAGGACTTCCACCGCTCGCGCGAGGCGCAGGCGGTCTTCGGCGACGACACGGCGGAGCGCTACTACCGCTACGGCATCGACGAGTCGGCGCTGCGCCGAGTGCTCGTGGAGCCGTTCCGGCTGGCCGGCTCGGCCGCGTTCGTCACGCGGCTCTTCGACTCGTCCCGCGACGCCTGGGTCGAGCCGAAGTGGCTCACGGGGCCCGCCGACGCGCTCCTCGTGCTCGACGGCCGGTTCCTGCTGCGCGAGCGGCTCAGCGGACTCTGGGACGCCCGCATCGCGGTCGACGGCGAGCCGGTCGACCCCGCCGACCGGCTCGCGTACGCCGAGTCCGACCCGCGGCTCGCGGCATCCGTGGTCGTCGACCTGAGCGACCCCGAGCACCCGCGGCGCCGGTTCTTCGACAGCTGCTGACCGGCGCGATCGCGGCCCGCGAGCGCGAGTGAGCGACTCAGGCCCGCACGGCCGACACGACGCGCTCGGCCGGAAGCGACGCGCCCGCCTGCTCGACCTCGTGCACGAGCGCCGTCAGCGCGCGATTCACGGGCGCGTCCATTCCGGCGAGCTCGGCCTCGCGCACGACCGCCCCGTTGAGGTAGTCGATCTCGGTGCGCTGCCCGCGCCGCAGGCTCTGCTGCGTCGAGCCGAGGTTCGGCACGTCGCCCATGCGCACCCGCATGAAGTACGGCAGCAGCTGGCCGAGCCACAGCGGGAGCCGCGCGAAGAACCGCAGGCGGCGGTCGCCGAGGCCCTGCAGCGACCCGAAGCGCACGCCGCGGGCCACGGCCACGCGCACGGTCTCCCGCATGGACGCGGCGACGACCCGGCGGAGGCGCCGGTCGTCGACGACGTCCTGCACGCTCCGGCCCACGATGGCCGGCACCGCGTTGAGCATGTTCACGACGAGCTTCGTCCACTGCGCGCCGCGGAACCCGGCGATCGCGATCACCGGCACCGCGCTCGAGAGCACGGCGGCGACGCGCCGGCACTCGTCGTCGGGCTCGCCGTCGCCCCGGCCCAGGTAGCTCGCCGCGGTCGTCGTGACCCGCACGCGGCCGGGCTCGGTGTAGTTCGCGGCGATGATCGAGAGCATGCCCATGCACGACGACGCGGGGAGCAGCCGCTCGGCCGTGGCCACGCCCTCGAGGCCGTTCTGCACGACGACGACCGGCACGCCGTCGACCAGGCCGGCGTTCGCCGCGATCGCGGCGGCGGCATCCTGCGCCTTCGTGCACACGAGCACGAGCTCGGGGCGCTGCGTCAGCACCTCGCCGGCTGCCACGCGTTCGTGGGCCTCGCCGTAGCCACCGGTGAGCCCGATGCCGCCCTCGCGGATCGCCGCGAGGCTCGCCCCGCGCGCCGTGACCTCCACGTCGTGGCCGGCCCGCGCGAGCAGCACCGCGAACGTGCCGCCGAGCGCACCGGCGCCGATGATCCCGATCCTCACCGCTCCAGCGTAGGCGTGCGGGAGGGTTCCCTCCGCGCGGTAGCCTTGACGGCGTGAACAGCGGCATCCTCCTCGTCGACAAGCCGCAGGGACTCACGAGCCACGACGTCGTCGCGCGCATGCGCCGCATCGTCGGCACCCGCAAGATCGGCCACGCGGGCACGCTCGACCCGATGGCCACGGGCCTCCTGCTCCTCGGGGCGAACGGCGCGACCCGGCTGCTGCACCACCTCGTCGGGCTCGACAAGGAGTACCTCGCGACCGTGCGGCTCGGCTGGGGCACCACGACCGACGATGCCGAGGGCGAGCCGCTCGCCGCGGCATCCGCAGATCGCATGGCCGCGGTGGCCGACGACGAGCTCGCGCGTGCGATGGCCGCGCTCACGGGCGTCATCGAGCAGGTGCCGTCGAGCGTGAGCGCCGTGAAGATCGACGGCAAGCGCGCCTACGCCCGGGTGCGCGAGGGCGAGCAGGTCGAGCTCGCCGCCCGCACCGTGACCGTGCCCGTCTTCGAACTGCTCGAGCGCCGCGACGGCGACGGCGTCATCGACCTCGACGTGCGCGTCGAATGCTCGTCGGGCACGTACGTGCGGGCCCTCGCCCGCGACCTCGGCACCGCGCTCGGCACCGGCGGCCACCTCACGGCGCTCCGGCGCACGCGCATCGGCCGCTTCCACGTCGACGAGGCGGCCGGGCTCGAGGGCTACGACGTCGCCGCGCGGCTCATCCGGCCCGCGGATGCCGCCCGCCGGGCACTCCCGGCCGTCGACCTCGATCCGCAGGCCGCCGTCGACCTCGGGCACGGCAAGCGCATCGACGTGCCCGAGGGCGCGCGCGACGTCGACGGCCCGATCGCCGCCATCGCGCCCGGCGACCGCCTCGTCGCGATCGTCGAGCGACGCGGCCCGCAGCTCAAGGTGGTCACGGGCTTCCCGCCCGAGGAGGACGGCGCATGATCGAGTGGTTCACGTGGCTCCAGATCGCGGTGGCCGTCGCCGCCGGGCTCCTCTGCATCGTGCTCGGCCTCGCCGGGCGCGTGCCGAGCGACCTCACCCTCGGCTCCCTCGCGCTCGTCGAGGTGCTGCTCGTCGTGCAGCTGGTGGTCGCCCTCGTCGCGCCGGCGTTCGGCAACACCCCGTCGGGCAGCGTGCTCGAGTTCGGCGTCTACCTCGTGAGCGCACTCCTCATCCCGCCCGCCGCGATCTTCTGGGCGCTCGTCGACCGCGGGCGCTGGAGCACGGTCGTCTGCGGCGTCGCGGCCCTCGCCGTGGCGGTCATGGTCTACCGCATGCTGCAGATCTGGACCGTGCAGCAGGCGTGAATCACGGTGAGAGAATCGAACACGACATGAGCGACGCATCCGACACCGCACCCGCCCCCGAACGCCCGGGCCGCCTCGGCGGCATCGGGCGCGTGCTCGTCGCCGTCTACGCGGTGCTCGCGCTCGCGGCCACCGGCCGTTCGTTCGTGCAGATCGTGCAGCGCTTCGACGAGGCGCCCGTCGCGTACGCGCTCTCCGCGCTCGCCGCGGTCGTCTACATCGTCGCGACGATCGCGCTCACCCGTCCGGGTCGCACCTGGTACCGCATCGCGTGGGCCACGATCATCTTCGAGTTCACCGGAGTGCTCGTCGTGGGCACGCTGAGCGTCGTCGACCCCGCGCTGTTCCCGCACGACACGGTCTGGTCGGGCTACGGCCGCGGGTACCTGTTCATCCCGCTCGTGCTGCCGGTGCTCGGCATGTGGTGGCTCGCGAAGCACCGGCCGGATGCCGCGGCGCCGGCGTCCGAGGAATCCGCCGCCAGGAGCGGGGCCGCCTCGTGAGGATCTTCGACGGCGTCGCCCAGGTGCCGGCGGGCTTCGGCCCGTCGGCGATCACGATCGGCAAGTTCGACGGCGTGCACGTCGGCCACCGCGCCGTGCTCGCCCGGCTGCGCTCGATCGCCGGGCGCGACCGGCTGCAGGCCGTCGCGGTGACCTTCGACCGCAATCCGCTCGCGCTGCTCGCCCCCGACAAGTGCCCCGAGTCGCTCGTGAGCATCCCGCAGAAGCTGCGCCTGCTCGCGACCACGGGGGTCGACGCGTCCCTCGTTCTGCACTTCGACCGCGAGCTGGCGTCGCTGGCGCCCGAGGTCTTCGTGCGCGACATCCTCGTCGACGCCCTGCACGCCCGCGTGGTGCTCGTCGGGGCCGACTTCCGCTTCGGGTCGAGGGGGGCGGGCGACGTCGCGCTGCTCACCGAGCTCGGTGCGGAGCACGGGTTCGACGTCGAGGTCGTGGGCGACGTGCGCCCGAGCGACGACCGGCGGGTCTCGTCGACGTGGGTGCGCGAGCTCCTCGCCGAGGGCGACGTGCGGCGCGCGGCCGAGCTGCTCGGCCACACGCCCACCGTGCGCGGACTCGTCGTGCACGGGGCGGCGCGCGGCCGCGAGCTCGGGTTCCCCACCGCGAACCTCTCGCCCGAGTCCGAGGGCCTCATCCCCGCCGACGGCGTCTACGCGGGCTGGCTGACCGACGGGGGAGTGCGCTATCCGGCCGCGATCTCGGTGGGGAACAACCCGACCTTCGAGGGCGTGCCGAAGAAGCAGGTCGAGGCGTACGTGCTCGACCGCGACATCGACCTCTACGACCACGTGGTCGACGTCGAGTTCGTCGAGCGCATCCGCGGCATGGTCGCGTTCACGACGATCGACGACCTCATCGTGCAGATGCGACGCGACGTCGATGAGGTGCGCGGGCTCGTCCACTGAGCAGCGGGGCGACCGCCACCTCGCGGCGCGAGACGGGCGTCGCCCGGCGGCGCCGGGGAGCGCTCAGTCGGAGGCGGCGCGACCGCCCGATGCGCCGCCCGCGTCCGCATCGCCGTCGTGGATGGAGCCCGGTCGCGGGGCCGTCGTGCCGTAGCCGGCGAGGAACCGCACGAGTTCGGCGGCCGTGCCGACGAGCGGGCTGCCGCGGCCGATCGTCCAGCCCGCGTCGGTCGCGTGCAGCGAGTGCCCGGAGATGACGGCCCGGATCTCCACGGGTGCCGCGGCCGCGCGGCGCAGCGCGACCGCGCCCGACGCCACGGGCGGCACGGGCACCGGTCGCCCGGCGGCGTCGCCGATGAGCACGGCCGTGACGACCGCGTCGTCGAGCTCGGCGATGCCCGTGCGGCGCTCGCGCTCGCGCAGTGCGAGCGCGCGGGCGTCGAGGAGCTGCGCGGCCCGAGCCGGGCCCTCGAGGCGCGGCAGTTCGGCGAGGCGGCGGGCCTCGCTTCCGCGCACGATGCGGCCCGCGGCATCCAGTGCCCGCTGCGCGGCCGACCGGTCGAACCCGGCGACGAGCTCGGCCGCGACGTCGCCCACCGACCAGCCGGGTCGCGCGGTCGCGCGCGCCCAGGTGTCGTCGTCGGTCGCGCGCAGCAGTGCGGCGAGCGCCGCGAGCACCGTCGCGGTCTCGTCGCGTCGGTCGCTCGTGACCCCGGATTCGTCGTGCCGGGGGCGGTTGCTGAGCGGGAGGTAGCGGGCGAAGTCGGCCACGACCCCAGCCTAGACTCGGGAACGTGAGCCCGCCCCCGTCCCGACCGCTGTGGGCCGGCCGGGCGCTCGCCCTCGCGGGCATCGTGCTCGTCGCGTTCAACCTGCGCACGGGCGTGGCCTCGCTCTCGCCGATCCTCTCCCGGATCGAGCAGGACATCCCGCTCTCGGCCGTCGAGGTCGGCCTGCTCGGCATGCTCCCGCCGCTCTGCTATGCGCTCTTCGGCATCGTCACACCGCTCATCGCACGTCGCTTCGGCCTCGAGGGCACCCTCATCGCCGCGCTCGTGGTCATGATCGCAGGGCTGGCGGGCCGTGGCCTCGCGGGCTCCTCGCTCGGACTCCTCGCGGCGAGCACCGTGCTGTTCGCCGGGGTCGGGGTGGGCAACGTGCTCCTGCCTCCACTCGTCAAGCGCTACTTCCCCGACCGCATCGCACTCCTCACGACGATCTACGTCACGCTCCTGTCGGTGAGCACGTTCGTGCCGCCGCTCGTCGCGGTCCCGATGGCGGATGCCGCGGGCTGGCGCGTCTCCATCGGCATGTGGGCCGTGGTCGCGGCCCTCGCCCTCGTGCCGTGGATCGCGCTGCTCGTGCATCCCCGCCGGCAGGCGCGGGCGGTGCTCCCCGAGGAGGCCGCGCCCGGCCTGCTGCTGCGCGCGGCCCGTTCCTCGCTCGCCTGGTCCCTCGCGATCGTGTTCGCGGTCGCCGGCTTCAACGCCTACGCCGTGTTCGCGTGGCTGCCGTCGATCCTCGCGGACACCGCCGGCACGAGTGCCGCAGAGGCGGGCGCGCTGCTGTCGCTCTACGCGGCGATGGGGCTGCCGGCCGGACTCCTCGTGCCCGTGATCGCCGCCCGTCACGGCCGGGTGCGCACGCTCGTCGCGGTGGGCGTGGCGTCGCTCGTCGCGGGATACGCTGGACTCCTTGTCGCGCCGGCGGCGGCGACGTGGCTCTGGGTCGCGCTCATCGGAACGGGCCCGCTGTTCTTCCCGCTCGCGCTCGTGCTCATCAACCTCCGCAGCCGCACCCATACCGGCGCCGTCGCGCTGAGCGGATTCGTGCAGTCGGTCGGCTACCTCGTGGTCGCACTCGGCCCGCTCGTGGTCGGACTGCTGCACGACGCGACGGGCGGCTGGACCGCACCGCTCTGGCTGCTGCTGCTCTCGTCGATCCCCGCCGCCCTCGGCGGCCTCGTGGTGGCGCGCAAGCGGTACTTCGAGGACGAGCGGGCGCGCTGACACGGCGGAGCGGGACCGGGCAGCCGCCCGATCCCGCCCCCGGTCGTCGTCCGCTCAGCGGAGGGCGGGCACCGGCTCCGGCTCGCCGAACTCCGCATCGAGTGCGGATGCGGCATCCGCTCGCCCGAAACCGTCGACCGACTCGGTGCCGCGCGCGCTCGCACCGGAGCGCCCCGCGGGCAGCAGGAATGCGAGCAGGAACGCCAGGCCGAGGGCGCCGGCGCCGGTCGCGACCGCGGGGATCGCGGCGTCGACGTAGCCCGTGGGGGTGAGCGAGCCGCCCGCGCCCACGAACACCGCGGTGAGTACGGCGACGCCGAGTGCGCCGCCCACCTCGCGGAGGGTCGAGTTCGCACCCGACGCCTTGGCGTGGTCGTCGCCGGGCATGTTCGCGAGCACCGCCGTCGCCATCGGGGCGAAGACGAGGCCCATGCCCACGCCGGCGAGCACGAACGGGATCACGAGCGCCGAGTACTCGACGTCGGCCGCGAGCACCGAGGCGAGCCAGAACAGCGCGGTCGACTGCAGGGCCAGCCCGGCCGCCATGAGCACCCGGGTGCCGACGCGCGGGGCGATGAATCCGGCGATCGGCGCGACGACCATCGGCGCGATCGTCCACGGTGTCGTCATGAGGCCGGCCTCGAGAGCCGTCTTGCCCTGCACGACCTGCAGGAACTGGATGAGGATGAAGATCGCCCCGAAGACGCCGAAGCTGAACGCGAATCCCACGAGGTTCGCGACGCTGAAGCTGCGGTCGCGGAACAGCCGCAGCGGCAGCAGCGGCGCGCTCGCGCGGGCCTCCCAGGCGACGAACGCCACGAGCAGCACGGTGCCCGCGACGAGCGAGCCGGTCACCTCGAGGCTGTCCCAGCCCGCGTCGTTGCCGCGGACGATGCCGTAGACGAGGCCGAGCACGCCGAGCCCCGCGAGCGCGATGCCGGCGATGTCGATGGGGCGCCGCGCGCCGCGCGAGTTCGGGAGCACCGCGAGGGCGAGCGGCACGGCCACGAGGCCGATCGGCACGTTGATCCAGAAGATCGCCTGCCAGTTCCAGCCCTCGACGATCGCGCCGCCGATGAGCGGGCCGAGCGCGACGCCGAGACCGGAGACGCCGCCCCAGATGCCGATGGCCGCGGGACGCATCCGCTCGGAGACCGCCCCGGCGAGGAGGGTGAGCGAGAGCGGCATGATCGCGGCCGCGCCGAGGCCCTGCACGGCGCGGGCGCCGATGACCATCCAGGGCTCGGTGCTGAGCGCGGTGAGCACGCTCGCCGCGGTGAAGACGACGATGCCCGCGACGAAGACCGTGCGACGACCGATCCGGTCGCCGAGCGCGGCCGCGCCGAGGATGAACGTCGCGAACGTGAGGGTGAACGCGTTGATGAACCACTGCAGTTCCTCGATCGTGGCGCCGAGGTCGGGGCCCATGACGGGGAGTGCGTTGGTGATGACGAGGTTGTCGAGGCTGGCCATGAACATCGGGATGGATGCGGCGGCGATGACGAGCCCGATGGGGACTCGGCGGCGGGCTGACATTGCGGCTCCGTTTCGGTGATGAATGAAGTAATCGAATGATTACAACGCAATGTAGTAATCGACTGATAACATGTCAAGCATGAATGCGAAATCCGACCGGATCCCCGCCGACGAGCGGCGCGTGCAGATCCTCGACGCGGCCGTCGAGGTGTTCGGGCGCTACGGGTACGCCGCCGCCACGACCGACCGGGTGGCGAAGGGCGCCGGAATCAGCCAGCCCTACGTGGTGCGGATGTTCGGCACGAAGGAGCAGCTCTTCATCGAGACGCTGGGGCACACCCTCGCCCGGCTGCTGCGCACCTTCCGCGCCGCGCTCGCCGAGGCCGATGCCGAGGGGTTGTCCGCCGAGGCGCGCCTCGGTGCCGCCTACCTCGAGCTGGTCGGCGATCGCGGCGTCCTGCTCACCCTGCTGCACGGCTTCATGATGGGCGCCGACCCCGCGATCGGCCCGGTCGCGCGCGGCGGCTTCTTCGAGGTCTACCGGATGCTGCGGCAGGAGGCCGGATTCACTCCCGAGCAGGCCCGGTCGTTCCTCGCCGAGGGCATGCTCATCAACACCCTCATCGGACTCGACGTGCGTCCGACCGACGACCTCGCCACGGCCGAGCTCCTGGCGTGCACGTTCGGCGATGACGTGCCGGAGTCGTTCGAGCGCTCGATCGCCTGAGGCGCGCCGCGGCGAGCTCGGAGCGGGCGGGCGCTCGCACTGTCGCGCGGGGTCGGCGAGTCGTAGATTGTCGCCATGGACGTCGTGATCGAGGCGGCCGAGGCCGCGGTGAAGGCTCCGAACCTCTGGGGTGCGCTGGGTTGCGCCCTCACCTACGCGGCGGCACTGTTCGCGACGGTCGACGCGTTCGCCGACCTGCTGCTCACGCCGGGCGACACGCCCGACGGCCGCCTCAGCCCGGCGCTCCGGCTGAAGGCGGGGTCGAAGCTCTCCGCGGCGGGCATCGCCGTGGTGTCGGCTGCGATCGTGCTCGCGCTGGACTCGAACTGGTTCGCCTTCACGACGCTCGGCGTGGCCTTCGTGCTGCTCACCGGTCTCGGCGCGTTCGTGCTCGTCCGCCAGCGGGCGCTCGTCGCCCGGCTCGCATCGGAGCGGCCCGGATGGCCCGACGGCGGGGCCTCCGACGCGCGTCCGCTCGCCTGAGCCGCCCGGCTCCCGCCGGCGCCGGAGCGCGGCGTCGCGCGGGCGTCGTCG
>NZ_RHHB01000076.1 GCF_003710805.1 Agromyces tardus
GGCGCCGGCCACGACGGCGAGCGTGCGCCGGTGGGCGGTCGAGCGGGCGCGGGCGACGGATGCCGCGACCCGGCCGTGCTCGGCCGCGAGCGGATCCAGCGGCAGGCTCACCACGAGGCACCGCCGCGGCGGCGCACGAGCGCGATGAGCACGGGCGCGCCGATGATCGCCGCGACGATGCCCGCCTCGAGCTCGGCGGGCGCGACGACGACCCGGCCGAGCACGTCGGCGGCGAGCAGCACGGCACCGCCGAGCACCGCCGCGACCGCCGTGATCCATCGGTAGTCGGCGCCGACGAGCCCACGGGCGGCGTGCGCCACCGCGAGCCCGAGCAGCGCGATGGGGCCGGCGAGCGAGGTCGCCGTGCCCGCGAGCACGACGACGGCGACGGCGGTGACGATCCGCGTCGTGCCGATCCGCACCCCGAGGCCCCGGGCGACGTCGTCACCCAGGGAGAGCAGGTTGAGCCGCCCCGACAGCCAGGCCGCGAGCAGCAGCCCCGCCACGAGGAACGGCCAGAGCGCCGCGACCGTCTCGATGCCGCGGCCCGAGAGCGATCCGACCGACCAGAACCGGTACTGGCTGAGCGTGCCCACGTCGCGGATGAGCAGCAGCGAGATGAGCGGGGTGGCCGTCGCCATCACCGCCGCCCCCGTCAGGGCGAGCCTGGCCGGGCTCGCGCCCGACCCCGCCGACCCGATCGCGAACACGATCGCCGCGGCGAGCGCCGCTCCCCCGAACGCGAACCAGACGAACCCGAAGGGCGACGCGACGCCGAGGAAGGTGATCGCCGCCACCACCGCGAGCGACGCGCCCGCGTTGATGCCGAGCAGGCCCGGGTCGGCGAGCGGGTTCCGCGTCGCGCCCTGCAGCAGCGCCGCGACGGCGCCGAACGCCGCTCCCGCCATCACGCCGATGAGCGCGCGCGGCACCCGCAGCTCCCGCACGACGAGCTGGTCGGCGTCGGATGCGTCGGGGTTCGCGAACGCGGCCCACACGACGTCGAGCGGCACCTGCCGGGTGCCGATCGCGAGGCTCGCGACGACGACGAGGGCGAGCACGCCGAGGGCCGTCGCGAGCACCGCCGGCCGTGGCCCGCGCCGTCGCAAGGGGAGCGCGGGCGGCGGGGTCGGGCGGGCGGGCGCGGGCGCGGGCGGCATCCGTTCGGTCATCGTTCGTGCTCGCGGGTCGCGGTCGCGGGTCAGTCGAGCTCGGCGCGGCCGAGCCGCCAGTAGCCCATGAAGGCGACCTGGCGGCGGTCGAGGCCGGCCTCCTTCACGAGGAACCGGCGCAGGGTCGTGATGACGGATGCCTCCCCCGCGAGCCAGGCGTAGCAATCCCCGTCGAGGCTCGTGCCCTCGGGCACGTCCCACAGCACGGCATCGCTGGCGGCGTCGACGTCGGGGCCCGGGCCCGGGCCGGTGGGCTCGAGCGCGGCGCGGGACGCGGCATCCGCTGCCGTGGCGCACTCGCGGAGCCGGCAGGTGCGCGCGACCCGGTCGCGCACGGCGGGGATGAGCCGCTCGCCGTGCCGCGCGCCGGGCGAAGTGCGGGGCAGCCAGCGCACGTCGACGCCGCTGGGCGCCCGGACCTCGAGCCGGTCGTCCGGCGAGGGGATCTCGATGAGGGCGGCGCCCTGCGCGTCGGCGGGGAGCGACTCGAGGATCGCGCAGATCGCCGGGGCGGCGGTCTCGTCGCCGGCGAGCAGCACGGTCTCCACGTCGCCGGGGCGCCAGTCGATGCCGATGGTGCGGCCCTCGCTGAGCTCGTCGGGGCCGATGAGCAGGATGTCGTCGCCGGGGGCGGCCTGCAGGGCCCACGCGGATGCGGGCCCGCCGTCGCCGTGCCCCACGAAGTCGATGTCGACCTCGCGCTCGGCGGGGCGCACTGCGCGCACCGTGTAGGTGCGGAACGGGTTGCGCCGCTCGGCGGGCAGCTCGCGCCACGCGCGGTACCAGTCCTCGTCGGCCGGGAAGTGCGCGAAGCCGGAGCCCGCGAGCGGCAGCACGACCTTGACGCGCTGGTCGAATCCGGCGGTGCCGAACTCGGCGAGCTCGTCGCCCGCGAACGTCACCCGCGTGAAGTGCGGCGTGAGGCGTTCGACCCTGGCCACCGTCGCCCGGAAGCTCCGGTAGGCGGGACGCGGCCGCGCCGCGGCTTCAGCGAGTGAGGTAAGCATTACCTAAGTCTTGCATACGCCGCCCAGCGCACCGAACCCGGGTTCGGAGCCGTGCGGCGACGTCCGGCGGTGTGCGGCGACGTCCGGCGGCGGCGGCCGGCGGCGGCCGGCGTCACCACACCGGCGGATGCCGCCGCCCTCGCCGAGCGGCCCGCTCGAGCTGCGCCGCGAGCGCGAAGAGCGTGGCCTCGCCACCGGGCCGGCCGATGAGCTGCACCGACACGGGCAGCCCGTCGTCGCCGTCGTACACGGGCAGCGTGAGCGCTGGAAGCCCCGCGACGTTCACGAACGAGGTGAAGGGCGTGAATCGCACCTGCTGCGCGAAGTTCTCCTCGCCGTCCTCCGCGTCGTACCAGCCCACGGGCCGGGGCGGCAGCGCGAGCGCGGGCGTCAGCACGGCATCGAACGGTGCGAACCGGCGGATGACGCGGCGCTCGAATCCGGCGAGCCATGCGAGCGCGGTCGCGAGCTCCCCCGCGCCGAGCTCGCGACCGCGCTCCATGAGCCAGCGGGTGAGCGGCTCGAGCAACTGCTCCTGCTCGGCCGTGACGTCGATCGTCGCCGCGCCCGCCTGCCAGATCGCGCGGAACGCCGCAGGATACCCGGGCTCCGGCTCGGGCGCCATCGCCTCGACGCCGTGCCCGAGCCGGTCGAGCAGCTCGATCGCCCGGTCGAGCCCCGCGCGCGCCCGATCGTCGAGGTCGATGTCGGTGAAGTCGTCCCACGGGCTGTCGGTGGCGACGCCCACCTGGAAGCGGCCCTCCCCGCGGATCGCCGCGCCGAGGAACGGGCCGTCGCCGCCGGGCGCGCGCACCGCGAACGGATGCGCGACGGGGTAGCCGGTCGGGGCGATCATGCCGTCGAGCAGCAGCGCGGCATCCGCGACCGTGCGCGCGAGCGGCCCCACCACTCCGAGCCCCGCGAGCCGGTCGAGCCCCGATCCGGCGGGCACGCGTCCACGCGACGGCTTCACGCCCACGACGCCGCAGGATGCCGCGGGGATGCGCACCGATCCGCCGCCGTCGGATCCCGGGGCGAAGGGCAGCATCCCCGACGCGACCGCCGCCGCGGCCCCGCCGCTCGACCCGCCCGCGCCGAGGGCGAGATTCCACGGATTGCGCGCCGGACGCCCGGCGAGCGGCTCCGTGTACGACGGGAGCCCGTACTCGGGCGTCGCGGTCTTGCCGAGGCTCACGCCGCCCGCGGCGTCGAGCGCGAGCACGAGGTCGTCGGATGCCTCGGGCACGTGCCCGGCCCACGCGCGCGAGCCGAACCCGGTGCGCACGCCGGCGCGCGGGTGCAGGTCCTTGTCGCCGAGGGGCATCCCCCACAGCGGCGCCGCCTTGGGCACCTCGCGCTCGACGAACCGGGCGCGCTCGAGCGCCGCCTCGGGCGTGACCGTCGCGAACGCGCCGAGCTCGGGGTCGAGCCGCTCGATCCGCTCGAGGAAGTGGCGGGTCGCCTCGACGGGCGACACCTGTGCGCGCTGCAGCAACTGGTGCAGCTCGACGGCGGTGTACTCGTGCAGCTCGGTCATGCGTCGAGCCTACGCACGCCGCTACTTGAGCGACTTCTGCAGCAGCACCGTGCCGAGCCAGCGATCGAACTTGAAGCCGACCCGGCCCATGCGCCCGATCTCCTTGAAGCCGAACTTCTCGTGCAGCGCGATCGACCCCTCGGCGCCCTGGTCCGCGATGACGGCGAGGATCTCCTTCAGCCCGGCCGCCTTCGACGCGGCGATCAGCTCGCCGAGCAGCGCACGGCCGAGGCCCTTGCCGGATGCCGCGGGACCGAGGTAGATCGAGTCCTCGACCGTGTAGCGATACGCCCGCTTGGGCTTCCACGGCGACACGAGCGCATAGCCGAGCAGCTGCCCCGACGGCGACTCCGCCACGAGGAACGGCATCCCCAGCTTCTGCAGGTGGGCGAACTTCGACTTCCACTCGCGGAGCGTCATCGCGTCCTCGTCGAACGTCACCGTCGAGTTCGCGACGTAGTAGTTGTAGATCTCCCGCACCGCGGGGAGGTCGGTGGCCCGAGCCGGCCGGATCGTGAACGTGAACGGGGTCTCCGGGGGCGGCGGCTTGCGCAGGTGCGGCGGCAGCACGCGACGCTGCTGGTATTCCTCCTCGAGCATGCCGAACACATTACGCGCCGGTTGTTGCGGCCGGATGTCGCGGCATCCGATCGGACGCGGACCCGCTTCAGTCGAGGAGCCGCCAGTCGACCGCCTCGCCCCCCTGCGCCGCCAGCAGCGCGTTCGCCCGGCTGAACGGCTTGGAGCCGAAGAAGCCCCGGCTCGCCGACAGCGGGCTCGGATGCACCGACTCGATGCGGGGCGTGTCGCCGAGCAGCGGCGCTAGCCCCTGCGCGTCGCGTCCCCAGAGGATCGCGACGAGGGGGGTGCCGCGCGCCACGAGGGTGCGGATCGCGTGGTCGGTGACCTCCTCCCAGCCGGCGCCGCGATGGGAGGCGGGGGCGCCGGGCCGCACGCTCAGGCACCGGTTGAGGAGCATCACGCCCGCGCGGCTCCACGCGCCGAGGTCGCCGTGCTCGGGCGGCTCGACCCCGAGGTCGTCGCGCAGCTCCCGGTAGATGTTCTGCAGGCTCCGCGGGAGCGGCCGCACGTGGCGCTCGACGGCGAACGACAGGCCGATCGGATGTCCGGGCGTCGGGTACGGGTCCTGGCCCACGATGAGCACGCGCACGTCGGCGACGGGCGCCTGGAACGCCCGCAGCACCCGGTCGCCCGCCGGCAGGTAGCCCCGTCCGGCGGCGACCTCGGCCCGCAGGTAGTCGCCCATGGCCGCGATGCGCGGCGCGACGGGGGCGAGCGCCTCCGCCCAACCCGGGTCGATGAGTCCCGCGGACGCGAGCTCGGGCAGCGTCGCCGCCATCAGCCCGTGATGCTGCGCACGACCACGCCGTCGTCGGCGGCCGTGACGCTCCAGACGCTGCCGGCCCCCGCGACGCGCAGGCCGACGGTGCCGATCGAGAAGAGCGTGTTCTCGTCGATCGCGATGCCGCCGTCGACGAGTCGGGCCTCGGTCGCGGCGATGAGGCGCGTGAGCGTGCCCCATTGGGCGGCGTGGCAGTCGATCGTGAGGTCGACGAGACCGATGCCCGGTTCGACCGTGACGTCGTCGAGGTCCTCACCGGCCTCCTCAGCCACGACCGGCACCCCGCCGATGCGCCAGCCACCGAGCAGCGCGGTGTCGGCCGCGATCGCGGCGCCCGCCGAGAATCCGAGGTAGGGCAGGCCGGATGCCGCGAGCCGCCGCAGTTCGCCCGCGATCGGCTCGATCGCGGTGCGGTAGGCGGGCGTGAGCCCGCCGCCGACGAGCACGCCGTGCGCGCCCGCGAGGTCGGATGCCGCGAACTCGCCGTCCTCCGGCACGACCGTGACCGCGAGCTCGACCGGCGCGACGGACTCGAGCACGGCGATCCAGCGCGCCGACTGCTCGGCCGCGTCGGAGTCGTCGGCGACGAGGAGCACCGCGACGCGCGCCCGCTCGGCGCCGTCGCGCTCGGCCGCGGTCGTCACCTCGGCGAGGAAGGGACCGTAGACGGATGCCGCGTGGTCGCGGTCCCAGCCGCCGCCGACGAGGTGCACGCTCATGCCGAGCCCTCCGCCGTCGTCGCGGCCACCGTGACGGGCGGCAGCGCCGACCACGGGAACACGATCCACCGGTCGGTGCGCTTGTAGTCGAAGTCGGGCACGAGCACGGTGTGCGACTTGGTGTAGAGCGTGGCGGTGCGCACCTCGGCGCCCTCGGCGCGGATGATCGCCACGACCTTCGCGAGGGTTCGGCCCGAGTCGGACACGTCGTCGACGAGCAGCACGCGCTTGCCGCCGAGGGCGGGCGCGTCGAGCATGGGCGGGTGGAGGACCGGCTCCGGCAGGCGCTCGTCGATGCCCGAGTAGAACTCCACGTTGATCGAGCCGCACGCCTTGGTGCCGAGCGCGTAGGCGATCGCGCCCGCGAGCAGCAGGCCGCCCCGGGCGATGGCGATCACGACGTCGGGCTGGAATCCGGAGCGGAGCACGTCGCCGGCGAGGGTCCTGGCGGCCTCGCCGAACTCGTCCCAGGCCAGGATCTCGCGCGGCGGTCCGTCGACGCCCGCGGCGTCGTCGTTCGCATCGAAGGTCATCCCGTCAGGCTACCGGGCGACAGGGCGGTCGGGCTCAGCGGGGAGTCGAGGGTCGACGCCCGTCAGGCTCCGATCGTGGCGACGAGCACGCCCTGGTCGGCGGGCACGACCCGCCAGACGCTGCCGCTCCCCTCGACCCGCAGGGCGCCGTCCCCCACGATCAGCACCGTGCGCTCGTCGATGCCGAGCCCGCCGGCGACGAGCCCGGATTCGACGGCAGCCACCAGGCGGGAGAGCATGCCACGTTCGGCGACGTGCACCTCGATGGCCACGTCGACCAGGCCGATGCCGGCCTCGATCTCGAGCTCGGCACCCGGATCCTCCGGATCCTCCGGTGCGACGACCACCCCGCCGATGCGCGAGCCGCTCCCGAACGAGCCCTCGGCGGCGATCATCGCGCCGGCAGAGACGCCGAGGTAGGGCACCCCGCCGGCGACCAGCCGACGCAGCTCCCCGAAGACCGGCTCGAGTCCGGCGCGCACCTCCTCGACGAAGCCGCCGCCCACCGCGATGCCGTCGACGTCCGCGAGCGCGGTCAGCCGGATCGGCTCGCCGGATCGCCCAGCGGTCAGCTGCACCTCGATCTCGCGCGCGCCGTCGGACGCGGCCAGCAGATCTGCGAGCGCCGCGGCCTTCTCCTGGGCCTCGGGGTGCAGGGAGATCACGGCGATGCGCGGCCGGGCGCGACCCGCGGCGGCGCCCCGCAGGGCGGCTTCGGCGACGAACGGCGCGTACAGCGCGGCGTCCCTACTGGTGGTCGCGCCGCCGCCGACGAGGTGCACGCTCATGCCGCGCCCACGGCGGTGGCGTCGTTCGCATCGAAGGTCATCCCGTCAGGTTAGTCGGCGGTCGCACCCGAGGGCGGTGCGGCATCCGCCGACGCCGTGCCTGCGGCATCCGCCCGCACCGCAGCGTCCTGCGCTCCCGGCGCCAGGGCGCCCGCGGCAGCCGGGTCGACGTCGCCGACGAGCGTCGGCGCCCCGAACGTGTCGCCCTGGCTGTGGCGCAGGCTCGCGACGCGCTCGTTGAGGTAGGAGATGAGCGTCGCCGAGGCCGTGCCGACGATCGCGATGCCGCCCGCCATGAGCATCACCGCGTAGAGGCGGCCCAGGGAGGTCACCGGGTAGGTGTCGCCGTAGCCGACGGTCGCGATCGTGACGACCGCCCACCAGATCGCGTCGCCGAAGGTCACGATGTTCGCACCCGGCGCGTCCCGCTCCACCTGCAGGGTGGCGAGCGCGATGAAGAACACGAACGCGGTCGCGTACGCGAGCGCGAGGGAGATGAACTGCGCGCGCACCGCCGTCGAGGTGCGGCGCTGCAGTGCCGGCAGGTTCTGGATGAGGCCGACGACGCGCAGCGCCCGGAACACGGGCATGATCGCCGAGAGCACCTCGATCGGGTGGTGCCATGCGTAGTGCCAGCGGCGCCCGCGCGGCGTGAGCCCGATGCGCACGGCGACGTCGACGACGAAGATCGCCCACGCGAGGAGGAGCACGGTGTTGAGCACCAGCGAGACCCAGTGGGGCCGGTCGGTCCACAGCACGAAGACGCTGTAGGCGACGACGAACAGCACTCCGAGGATGCCGAGCAGGCGCGCCGTCGCCGCGACGTAGCGATCGCGGCGCGGGTTCGGCGGGTGCGCCCTCGCCGTCGTCATCCGCCGACCTCGTCCCGCACGTGGAGCGGCCCCTTCGCGAGCCGGTAGGGCGCTGCTTGCGCGACGGGCTTCACCACGATGAGGTCGAGGTCGACGTGCCGTGGCTTCAGCACGGCGTCGGCGATGACGGCCGCGATGTCCTCCGCCACGAGCGGCTCGGGCACCCCTTCGTACACCGCGTCGGCCCGCGCCCGGTCGCCGCCGAAGCGCACGAGCGCGAACTCGTCGGTGCGCACCATGCCGGGCGCGACCTCGATCACGCGGATCGGCTCGCCGTTGAGCTCGAGCCGCAGCACCTCGGTGAGCGCGTGCGCCGCGAACTTGGCCGCGTTGTATCCGCCGCCGCCCGCGTAGGCGACGTGCCCCGCGATCGACGTGACGTTCACGATGTCGGCGACCCCGCGCTGCTGCGCGCCGCGGCGCAGGAGCGGCAGCAGTGCGCTCGTCACGCGCTTCACGGCGAGCACGTTGACCTCGAACATCCACGCCCAGTCGTCGACGTCGGACTCCTCGACGGAGGCGAGCCCCTTGGCGCCGCCCGCGTTGTTCACGAGCGCGTGGATGCCGCCCGTCGCCGCGAGGCGGTCGCGGAGCGCGGCGACATCCGCCTCGCTCGTGACGTCGGCGACGACGACCTCGGCGCCCGTCTCCTCGGCGAGCGCTCGCAGCCGCTCTTCGCGCCGGGCGACGGCGACGACCTCCCAGCCCGCGGCCCGCAACGCCCGTACCGTCGCCGCCCCGATGCCGGAACTCGCCCCCGTGACCACCGCTCGCAACCCGTTCATGCGCCCATTCTGCCGGGTCGCGGGGCGACGCCCGGGCCGTGGGTCCCGTGCGGCGTGCGAATCGGGCACGCGACGTCGCCGGCGGGTGCGGGACAATGGGTCGATGCAGTCGACGCCCGCCGCCCGCGCCCACCACCTCCGGCGTCGCGTGCCGCTCTGGGACAACGCCCGCTGGATCGCGATCACCCTCGTCGTGATCGGGCACGGCATCCTGCCGCTCATCGGCGAGGACGACGCCGCGTACAGCGTCTACCTCTTCATCTACTCCTTCCACGTGGCGGTGTTCGTCACGGTGGCGGGCTACTTCGCCAAGTCGGGGCCCCCGAACTCGCGGGCGCTGCGGCAGATCCTCACCGACATCGTCTTCCCGTACTTCATCTTCGAGACGATCTGGACGATCATCCGGTTCGCGCTCGGCGGCTCGTTCGAGCTCGACTACACCACGGCGTCGTGGACGCTGTGGTTCCTCATCGCGCTCGCCGTGTGGCGCATCACGCTGCCGTACCTCGTGCTGCTCCGCTACCCGCTCCTCATCGCGATCGCGATCTCGATCGGCGCCGGCTACACCGAGTCGATCGACTCGACGCTCGCCCTCTCGCGCACGTTCGGCATGCTCCCGTTCTTCGTCTTCGGGTGGAAGCTGCGCCAGTGGCAGATCACGGCCCGCTGGCTCGACCTCCCGACGGCGGTGGCGTGGCGCTGGCGAGCGGGGGCGATCGCGCTCTTCGCGGGGGTGCTGCTCGTCATGCCGATGGCGATCGAGACGTGGCGCGACCTGAAGCTCCGCCGCTTCATGCTCTACGACGAGTCGTACCAGGCGATCGGCTACGACGAGCCGTGGTCCGGTGCGATCCGGCTGTTCCTGCTCCTCCTGGCGATGCTGCTTGCGGTCGCGTTCCTCGTGGTCATGCCGCGCCGCGCCACCTGGTTCACGGCGTTCGGCGGGGCGACCATGTACATCTACCTCCTGCACTCGTTCGTGCTCTTCCCGTTCCGCGAGACGCCGATCCTCGCTGGTGCGCAGCCGTTCTGGGTGCTTCCGGCGATGATCGTCTTCTGCATCGGCATCTCGATCGTGCTGTCGCTGAAGCCCGTGCGCCGTGTGTTCCGGCCGCTCGTGGAGCCGCGGGCGCGGTGGCTGTTCCGCCCGGAGCCGTCGACCGCCACCGGCACGATCGTGCTCCCGCCCGAGGCGCTCCCGCCGCTGCCGCCACCCGCCTCCTCGGGGCCGCCGGCCGAGCCGCCCGCGCCCGCTCCGGGCGAGGGCGCACCTCGCGGCTGAGCGGATGCGGCGCGCTCTCG
>NZ_RHHB01000077.1 GCF_003710805.1 Agromyces tardus
CTCGCGGGCCTGGTCGCCGCGGCGACGGTCGTCGGCGTCGCGATCGGCCTCGTGGCCGGCGCCCTCACCGGGCCCCAGCTGGCGCGCGCGGTCGTGCCCGGCGCGCCCGCCGCACTCGCATCCGGTCTCGGCGTCGCGTGGCTGCCGTGGGCGACGGGCATCCTCGTGCTCGCGGTGGCGACCCTGCTCGCCGGGTTCGCGGCCGCCACGGCGGTGCGCCGACAGGCGGCGCGACCGGGCACCGCGGAGGCGGAGCGATGAGCGGGGCTCGGCGGCATCCGGGGCTCTCGGCGCCCAGCCTGCTCTGGCGCCACTCCGCGACCGACCCGGGCGCGGCCCTCGTCGTGGCCCTGCTCGTGCTGCTCGGCTGCTTCCTCGCCGTCGCGACGCCACGCACCGTCGCCGCACTGCACACGGCCGCGCTCGCGGAGCAGCTGGCCGCGCGTCCGGCCTCGGAGCTCGACCTCACGGCCGAGGCGCGCTCCGGGCCCGATCCGGGCCCCTCGGAGGGCGCGTCGACGCTGCCCGACGACGTCGACGCGGTGTGGGGCGCCCAGGAGCAACGGCTGCGCGACCTCCGCTCGGCCCTGCCCGAGCCCCTGCGGGGGGCCACGGGCGATCCGCTCACCGTGCTCGTCGCCGACCCCGTCGTCGCCGCGGTGCCCGGCGCCGAGCCCGGCGGCCCGATCTACCGGATCCAGCCCGGCTTCGACCCGCGCCTGCGCGAGCACGTCCGGCTCACCGAGGGCGACTGGCCCGCGGCCTTCGCCGGCGAGGTCCCCGGAAGCACTCCCGCCGAGATCGTGCTCGCCGATGCGGTTGCCGAGCGGCTCGCGTGGGCCGTCGGTGAACGGCGCGACGTCGCGGTGCTCGGCGGCACCCTGCCCGTGGTGCTCTCGGGCACCGTCGAGCCGGTCGATCCCGAAGCGGGGTTCTGGACGCACCTGCCCACGGGGCTCCGGGCATCGGTCATCGACAACGGCATCTCCGCGCCCACGTACACGGGGGTCGCCTACCTCGACCCGGGCTCCTGGCAGCGTTTCGCGACGAGCGTCGCCGCACCCGTCATGCAGGTCTGGCTGCCGATCGAACTCGACCAGGTGCGCGCGACCGACACCTCGCTGCTCTCGGCGCAGCTCGGCGAGTTCGGCAGCGTGGCGCACTCCCTCGGCTCGGGCGCGTGGATCGAGATCCCCCCGCCGCCGACCTCGACGCCCGGCACCTTCGTCCCCTACCTGTCGTACTCGGTCGTCGGCGACGTCGGCTTCACGAGCGGCCTGCGCGACGCCCTCGTCGCGGCGGCCGTGTCCGCGACCGCGGTCGACGCCGTGCTCGCCACCATCGCCTCGGGACCGGTGGGCGTCGTCGTGGCCGTGCTGCTGCTCGGCGCCCGCGTGGTCTTCGAGCGCCGGCGCGCCGGGCTGGAGCTCGCGGCCGCCCGCGGCGCGTCGCCGGGGCAGCTCCGCGGCATCCTCGCGCTCGAGGGCCTCGCGATCGCGGTGCCCGCCGCCATCGTCGGCGCGGCGGTGGGCGTCGCCGCCGTTCCCGGCGACCTCGGCATCGAGGGCTGGTGGATCGCGGCGGGCTTCGCCCTCGTCCCCGCCGCGCTGCTCGTCTCTCGCGCGCCCGCGCTCAGCCCGCTGCGCCGTGCCCGATCCGACCTCGGTGGCCGTTCGGGACGGTGGCGTGCCGTGCTCGAGGCACTCGTGCTCGTGCTCGCCGCGGTCGCGGTCCTGCTGCTCGTGCGCCGCGGCGTCGGGGATGCGCGGCCCGGCCAGGGGGTCGACCCGCTGCTCGCGGCGACCCCGCTCCTGCTCGCGCTCGCGGCCTGCGTGCTCGTGCTGCGGCTCTACCCGCTGCCGCTCGGCCGCCTGGTGCGCCGGATGGCGGAGCGGCCCGGGCTCGTGCCGTTCCTCGGCGCGGCGCGGGCGCTCCGCGATCCCACGGCGGGGCTCGTGCCCGTGCTCGCCGTGGTCGTGGGGGTCGCCGTCGCCGTGACCTCGGCGGTGCTCCTCGGCACCGTGCGTTCGGGAACCGAGGCGGCGTCGGCGGAGCGCGTGGGCGCCGACGTCGCCGTGAGCGGCGCGCCCTTCACGCGAGCGCAGCTCGACGCCTTCGAGGCGGTGCCCGGCGTGGAGGCCATCGCCCCCGTCTACTCCACGCGACCGGGCCGCCTCGAGGTCGACGGCCGCGATCGCACGGCGACGATCGTCGTCGTCTCGGCCCAGGAGCTGCGCCGCGTGCAGCAGGGACGCCCCGACGCGATCGACCTGCCTGCGGGCCTCGACGCGACCGGCGGCGAGGCGACGCCCGTGCTCGTGTCGCGACCGATCGCGGACTTCCTCGCCCAGGGCGGCGACGCGGAACTCGACGGCGAGCCGTTCGAGGTCATCGGCGTCGCGGATCCGAGCACGCCCTTCACCGGCCGCCCCACCTGGATGCTGATGGACCGCGAGAACGCGGCCCCCTTCACCGAGACCCTCGTGCCGCGATCGGTGCTCGTGCGGCTCGCGCCCGGTGCCGACGCGGCGGCCGCCGTCTCGGCGCTGTCCGAACTCGCAGGGGCCGAGGCCGCAGTCACGACGGCCGACGAGCTGGCCTCCGAGCTGGGCTCGCGGCCCGACGCGCGCGGCCTCACCGTGGGCCTCGTCGCGGCCATCGTGATCTCGACCCTGCTCACGGCGCTCGCGATCACGCTCACCCTCGCCGTCGGCCGGCCCGCCCGCGAGCGGCTCCTGCCCCTCCTCGCCACCCTCGGCCTCGGTCGACGAGGCGAGCGCGCCCTCGTGGGCTGGGAGATCGCGCCGGTCACGGTCGCCGCGGTCGTCGCCGGCGTGGCCCTCGGCGCCGTCGTGCCCTGGATCGTGCTCGCGGGCGTCGACGTGCGCACCTTCACGGGCGGCAGCACGGCGCCGCTCGTCGCGTACGACTGGCCGCTCATCGGCGCGATCGTCGCGACCTCCATCGCGGTGTCGATCGCCGCCGCGGCCGTCGCCGCGAGCGTGGGCGCCCGGGCGAGCGCAGCCCGCGCGACGCGCATCGAAGAGGAAAGGTGACCCATGTCCGATCCGATCAGTCAGCCGAGGGAGGCGAACGCGCCGCAGGAAGCGCGGGCGCCGCACGGCCCCTCGGAGCCCCACATCCTCTGCACCGACCTCGTGCGCATCTTCAGCGCCGACGGCGTCGAGGTGCAGGCGCTGCAGGGACTCAACCTGCGGATCGATCCGGGTGAGCTCGTGGCGGTGGTCGGCGCGTCGGGCTCGGGCAAGTCCACCCTGCTCACGATCCTGTCGGGACTCGACACCGCCACGGCCGGTGTCGCCCGGGTCGCAGGCCACGACCTGCTCGCGATGGGCGCGCGCGAACGCGTGCGGTACCAGCGCCACACCGTCGGCTTCGTCTGGCAGCAGACGTCGCGCAACCTCCTCCCCTACCTCACGGCCGGCGAGAACGTGGCCCTCGCGATGAACGTGGCACGAACCCGGCGCGGCGCCGCCCGCGAGCAGCGGATCGCCGAGCTGCTCGACCTGCTCGAGGTGTCGGATGCCGCGGACCGCCGCCCCGGCGAGCTGTCGGGCGGTCAGCAGCAGCGCGTGGCCATCGCGGTCGCGCTCGCGAACGACCCGACCGTGCTGCTCGCGGACGAGCCCACAGGCGAGCTCGACGAGGCCACATCGGTCTCGGTGCTCCAGGCGATGCGCGGTGTCAACGAGCAGCTCGGGGTGACGATGCTCATCGTCACCCACGACCCGTCGGTGTCGGAGCACGTGCGGCGCACCGTGCAGATCCGCGACGGCCGCACCTCGACCGAGGTGCTGCGCTCGACGCGCGTCGACGCAGCGGGTGCGATCGAGGCGGTCGCCGAGGAGTTCGCGGTGCTCGACCGGGTCGGACGGCTCCAGCTCCCGCAGGAGTTCGTGACGGGGCTGGCGCTGCGCGATCGCGTGCGGCTCGCGCTCGAACCCGACCACGTGTCGGTGTGGCCCGGTCACGACGGCGCGGCGCCACGGCCGGCGGCATCCGCGGAGGTGACCGAGTCTGTCGCCGAACCGGGCGCGCCCGCCGCCGAGGTGGGCGAGCCGGCCGAGTCCGCAGTCGCCGGCTCCGAGCCGACCCCCGCTCGCGACGCACCGCAACGCGGTCGACACGCCGCCGGCGGCCCCGCCCCCGACCACGCCGAGGAGGCACCATGACCACGCTCCGCGCCGAATCCGTCAGCCGCACCTTCGAGGGGCGCGGGGGCGCCGTGCACGCGGTCGCGGGCGTCTCGCTCGAGGTGCACGCCGGCGAGCTGCTCGTGGTCACCGGGCGCTCGGGCGCGGGCAAGACCACGCTGCTCAACCTGCTCGGCGGCCTCGACCGGCCGACCGGCGGACGCGTGCTGCTCGGCGACCAGGACCTCTCGACCCTCGACGACGACGCGCTCGCGACGGTGCGGCGCGACCGCGTCGGCTACGTGTTCCAGTCGTTCGGGCTCATCCCCGTGCTCTCAGCTGCCGAGAACGTCGAGGTGCCCCTGCGGCTGCAGCGGATGCCGCCGGCCGCCCGGGATGCGCGCGTCGCCGAGGTGCTCGACCTCGTGGGCCTCGGCGCGCACGCCGCCCAGCGACCCTACGAGCTCTCTGGCGGCCAGCAGCAGCGCGTGGGCATCGCCCGCGCGCTCGCGGCGGAGCCGCAGGTGCTGCTCGCCGACGAGCCCACCGGCCAGCTCGACAGCGGCACGGCCGCGAACGTGATGGACCTCATCGTCGAACTCGTGCACGCGCACGGTGTGGCGGCGGTCGTGACGACCCATGACCCCCTGCTGGTCCGACGAGCCGACCGGCTCATCGAACTGCACGACGGCGCGGTGACGCTCAGCGCACCCGCACCGACAGGCACGTGACGCAGCCCTCGAGCTTCTCGAACTCGCTGATGTCGACCGTGACGACGCGGTAGCCGAGGCCCGAGAGCATCTCGGCGGTGCGCGGTGCGGCGGCCGACATGAGCAGCGTCTCGTCGGACAGCTCGACGACCGCGACGCCCTCGGGCTCGGGCACCGGGAGGAAGCTCGGGAACAGCGAGGACGCGTCGAGCAGGTCGGGGTGGCCGATGACCGTGCCGTCGGGCAGCGCCGTGACGGAGCTCTTGAGGTGCAGCACCTTCTCGACGGGGACCGCGACCACCCGGTACCCGCGGGGACCGACGATCGCGCGCAGCTGGCGGATGCCCTCGCCGTTCGTGCGGCTCGACGCCCCCACGTAGACGGTGGACCCGACCTTGAGCACGTCGCCGCCGTCGAGGGTGCCGGGTGCGAGGATACGGGCCACCTCGACGCCGGGGATCGCCCGCACGGCGCGCTCGACGGCCTCGACCTCGGGCCGGCGCGCCTCGGCGCCGGGGTGGGCGAGCACGGCGAGGTCGCCGAAGAACACGACGGTGTCCTCGACGAACACCGAGTCGGCGAGCTCGGGGGCGGCGTCGACTTCGACGGTCTCCCAGCCCTCGGCGACGAGCGCGGCGCAGTAGTTGTCCCACTGCTCATCTGCCCGCGCGTGATCGACGGGCCGACGCTCGAGGTGGGTGAGGAGACCCTCGTCGAGGTTCGAGGCGGGGATGCGCACGAGCGCCACCCGCCGCGGCGCGCGCTTCGGCGCGTAGCCGAGCACCCCGCGCAGCACCCGCGGCGCGAGCAGGACCTCGGCGAGCACGACGGCGACGATGAAGACGAGGTTGAGGCTCACGAGCGAGCCGAGGATGAAGGCGCCCACGTCGCCCGAGTACGAGGCGCCCGCCCGGTAGAACGTGGCGCTCGTGGCGATGAGCGCCGCGAGCACGGCCGAGGCGAGTCCCGTGATGAGCGCGAGGAACCACACGCGGGTCGCGCCGACGGCGTTCGCGATCGCGAGGAGGCCCCACGCCAGCAGCGCGCCGAGCCCGAAGAGCGGGATGACCTGGCCCAGCACGGCCGGGTTCTGGCTGTTCGCGACGAACGCCGCGAGCACCGCCGCACCGAAGCCGACCGCGGCGACGGCACCCGCGGAGGCGATCGCCGCGATGCTCCGTCGCGCCACGGAATGGCGCGGCGTGGAGCGGGCAGGGGGCATCGCGGCGGGGGTGGCGGGGGACGTCATGGCACGAGCCTATCGGCCCCCCGCCGCCCGTCAGCGCGCTGCGTCGAGGCGTGCCGTCGCGAGCCGTTCGGCTGCCTCGAGCGTCGTCGAGCCCGTGGCATCCGCTTCGCGCAGCACCGCGCCGACGGTGTCGCCGATGCCCGCGATGCGGGCGTCGAGCTCGTCCTGGCCGATGCCCGGAGTGGAGGCGAGGTCGAGGTAGACGACGCCGCCGGCGTTCACGACGAAGTCGGGCGCCCAGGCGATGCCGCGCTCGCGCAGCAGCTCGGCGACCTCGCGCGAGGCGAGCTGGTTGTTCGCGGCGCCCACCACCGCGCGCACGCGCAGTTCGCGCACGACCTCGGGCGTGAGCACGCCGCCGAGGCCGCAGGGCACGAACACGTCGGCCTCGACGCGGTGCGCGTCGGCCGCGTCGACCCAGGTGGCGCCGAGCTCGTCGGCGAGTGCGCGCTTGCCCTCGAACACGTCGGTGACGGTGAGGCGCGCGCCGCCCGCGGCGAGGGCGCGCGCGAGGCGTCCGCCCACCTGGCCGAGGCCGGCGATCACGAAGTGGCGGCCGGCGACGTCGCGGCTGCCCGTGACGTGCTCGAGGGTCGCGAGGATGCCCGCGTGGACGCCTGCCGCCGTGGCATCCGCCGGCTCGCCGACGCCGCCCTGCTCGGCGGGCAGGCCGCACACGTGCTCGGTGCGCTCGTGCACGACGGCCATGAGCTCGGCGCTCGTGCCCACGTCTTCGGCGGTCATGTAGGCCCCGCCGAGCGACTCGACGGCGTCGCCGAGGTCGAGCATGGCGTCGTGGCGGCGCGCCTCGTCGAGGGTCTCGCCCGCGGGGATGCAGACGACGGACTTGCCGCCGCCGCGCGCGAGGCCGGCTGCCGCGTTCTTGAGGGTCATCGCCTGCGAGAGGCGGAGGGCGTCGGCGAGCGCGTCGGTCCAGTGCGGGTACTGCCAGACGCGGGCCCCGCCGAGGGCCTGGCCGAGTGCAGTGGAGTGCACCGCGACGATGATGGTGAGTCCCGAGCGCGGACCCCGCGTGATGAGCACGCGCTCATGGTCGGGGGCGTCGAGGGGAAGTGCTGCGTGGGCCTCGGGAGCGGGTGCCGGGGCGTGGGTGATCGTCATCGACCGTGTTCTCCTTGTTGTTCGCCTTGTGGGCGGTGCCGTGCCGGCGCCTCGTGAGCGCCGTTCGATTCAAGGGTACTCCGCAGCGGATGCGTCGAGCCGTCGGTCGAGTAGGCCGAAGGCCGTATCGAGACCAGCACGAGCGGGTCTCGATACGGCGCTGCGCTCCTGCTCGACCGTCGGAGGCCTAGTGGAAGAAGTGCCGCTCGCCCGTGAAGTACATGGTGACGCCGGCCGCCTTCGCCGCCTCGACGACCTCCGCGTCGCGCACCGATCCGCCGGGCTGCACGATCGCCCTCACCCCCGCGTCGATGAGGATCTGCGCCCCGTCGGCGAAGGGGAAGAAGGCGTCGGATGCCGCGACCGACCCCGCGGCCCGCTCCCCCGCCCGCTCGACGGCGAGCTTGCACGAGTCGACGCGGTTGACCTGGCCCATGCCGACACCGACCGAGGCGCCGCCCGAGGCGAGCAGGATCGCGTTCGACTTGACCGCACGGCAGGCACGCCACGCGAACTCGAGGTCGGCGAGGGTGGCCGCATCGGCGGGCTCGCCCGCGGCGAGGGTCCATTCGGATGCCGCGGCGAAGTGCCGGTCGGCCTGCTGCATGAGCAGTCCGCCCGAGACCTGGCGGATCTCGACCGCGGTGGGCGTGAACCCGTCGGGCAGCGTGAGCAGGCGGATGTTCTTCTTCTTGGCGAGCAGCTCGAAGGCCTCGCCCTCGAAGGCGGGCGCGACGAGCACCTCGGTGAAGATCTCGGACACGGTCTGCGCCATCGCGAGGGTCACCGTGCGGTTCGCCGCGATCACGCCGCCGAACGCCGACACGGGGTCGCACTCGTGGGCGCGGCGGTGCGCGTCGGCGATCGCGTCGTCGGCGCCGGTCGCCGCCACGGCGATGCCGCACGGGTTGGCGTGCTTGATGATCGCCACGGCGGGCTCGTCGAAGTCGAAGGCGGCCCGCACCGCGGCATCCGCGTCGACGTAGTTGTTGTACGACATCTCCTTGCCGTGCAGCTGCGTGGCCTGGGCGATGCCGGGGCGACCGCCGACCGAGGCGTAGAGCGCCGCGCGCTGGTGCGAGTTCTCGCCGTAGCGCAGGTCGGCGTCCTTCGTCCACGTGCCGCCGACCCACGCGGGGAACGGCGACTCCTCGACGGGCTGGTCGGGCGCGACGACGCTGCCGATCCAGGAGGCGACGGCGACGTCGTACGAGGCGGTGTGACGGAACGCCTCGCGTGCGAGCTCCGCGCGCTGCGCGAGGGTGGTGCCGCCGGCGGCGACCGCGGCGATGATCTCGTCGTAGCGATCGGGCGAGACCACGACGGCGACGTTCGCGTGGTTCTTGGCCGAGGCGCGCACCATCGCGGGGCCGCCGATGTCGATCTGCTCGATGACGGCCTCGGGCGCGGCCCCCGCGGCGACCGTCTCGGCGAAGGGGTAGAGGTTCACGACGACGAGCTCGTAGGGCTTGATCGCGAGCTGGGCGAGCTCGCGCTCGTGGTGCTCCAGCCGCAGGTCGGCGAGCAGGCCCGAGTGCACGGCCGGATGCAGGGTGCGCACGCGTCCGTCGAGGTGCTCGGGGTAGCCCGTGACCTCGGCGACCTGCGTGACCGGCAGGCCCGCGTCGGCGATCGCCTTCGACGTGCCGCCCGTCGAGATGATCTCGACGCCGGCGCCCACGAGCGCCGTGGCGAGCTCGACGAGGCCGCGCTTGTCGCTCACGGCGATGAGCGCGCGCTTCACGGGCACGACGTCGCGGCGGCGGTAGAGGCTCGGGTCGTGGCTGGGGCCGCTCATGCGGAGAGCTCCTTCAGGTCGAGGTGCGAGTTGGCGATGTCGAGCACGGTCTGGATGAGCAGGCGCCGCTCGACGGGCTTGATGCGGTCGTGCAGCGAGGTCTCGGTGTCGCCCGGCAGCACCGGCACGCGCTCCTGGGCGATGATGGGCCCGCCGTCGACCGAGTTGTCGACCACGATGAGGCTCGCACCCGTCTCGGTGACGCCCGCGGCGAGCGCGTCGCGCACCCCGTGCGCGCCCGGGAACTCGGGCAGGTAGGCGGGGTGCGTGTTGATGAGGTACGGCGAGAACGCGTCGACGACGCCGGGCGGCACGAGGCGCATGAGCCCCGACAGCACGACGAGGCCCGGATTCCAGCGCCGCACCTGCTCGACGAGCGCCTCGCCCCACGCGTCGCGGGACTCGTAGGCGGTGAACGGCACCGTGAACGCGGGGATGCCGAACTCCTCGCCGAGCGCGAGGCCCTCGCACTCGCGGTCGGCGCCGATGGCGACGACGCGCGCCGGGAATTCGGCGTCTTCGGAGGCTTCGAGGAGGGCGCGGAGATTGGATCCCGTGCCCGAGATCAGCACGACGAGCTGCAGCACCATACGAGCCTACCGGGCGCGCGGTCGAGCGGATGCCGCGGCATCCGCTGCTCACCTGAGCATGCCGCGCGTGCCGCAGCCGCTCAGCGGGGCAGCCGCGCGTCGTCGAGCACCTCGGTGTCGGAGCCGTCCCGGTCGGCCGGAGCCGCGTCGCGGCGGTCGCGATCACCGAGCCCGTCGTCGCGCATCGCCCGCGGGTCGCCCGGCGCCGACACGTCGCCGTGCCGGACACGCGAACGGGCCGCGAACGCCCCGGCCACAGCGCCCACGCCGACGCTCGCGGCGGCGGCGGCGGCGACGAGGAACGCGTCGGGACCGACGACGGCGAGCC
>NZ_RHHB01000078.1 GCF_003710805.1 Agromyces tardus
GAGCTGCTGTCGTCGGCAGCGGGCCACCTCGAGCGCGCGGCGGGCGACCTCGGGGAGGTCGAGGGCGTCGAGGGCGCCCTCGCGGCCGCGCAGCGCGAGGCCGCTGCGGAGGCGGCCGGGCTCGACGAGGAGCTCGCGGCGGCCCGCCGCGAGCGCGATGCACACGCCGATCCGGACGAGGCCGCAGCCCTCGGCGCGGCGATCGGCGAGGCATCGGTCACCCTGGGCGCGCGCGGCGAACTGAGCGGTGATCCGGTGACCGACCGCGATCGCCTGCGCGCGACGCGCGACCGCCTCGAGGTCGCTCGAGCTGCCGCCCGCGCATCGCAGCAACGGCTCGACGGCGCGCGCGGTGCGCTCGCCGGTGCGCTCGCCATCGCCGAGAGCCAGCTCGTGGTGGCGCGCGCGGCCGTCGACCGGGGTGGGCGCCGCGTCGGCGCGGACGCGCGCACGCGGCTCGCCGAGGCCGAACGGCAGCTCGTGATGGCGCGGCAGGAGCCGGACCCCGTCGCCGCGCTCGACGCCGCCCGCCGGTCGGCCGCCCGAGCGAACGACGCCGAGGCGCTCGCCCATTACGACACCCTCGGGGGTGCGTACTAGCCTGTCGCGGTGAGCGATTCGACGGCGCCCCTGGGGCAGGCGAAGTACCAGGTCCGACTCGACTGGGGCCGTGCCGGCGCCGAGCGCATCCTGACTGGCGCGCACGTCGTGGTGCTCGTCGACGCGCTCCAGTTCACGACGGCGGTCGTGCTGGCGGCGGAGCAGGGCACCGAGACCGCCCTCGCCGACGCGCGCGGCGACGCGAGTGGGATCGCCGCCGCGCTCGCCGGTCGTGACGTCGTCGTGCTCGCGGCATCCCTGCGCAATCGCACGGCCGTCGCCGAGCGGATCCTCGCCCTGCAGGAGGAACGCGGCGAGCGGGTCGTCGTCGCGATCGTCGCCGCGGGCGAGCGGACGCGGGCCGGCGCCGACGCCGCGCGCGACGGCGAGCTCCGATTCGCGATCGAGGACCAGCTCGTGGCCGGCGCCGTCGTCGACGCGCTCGTCGGCGTGGGCATCGACCACACCTCGCCCGAGGCCGCCGTCGCCTCGGCGGCGTTCGAGGGACTCCGCCATGCGGCGACGCACCTCATCGGCGCGTCGGGCAGCGCGATGGAACTCACCGGCGCCGACCCCGGCCTGCGGGCCGACGTGCGGCTCGCGACGCAGCGCGACGTGACGCGGGTCGTGCCCGAGCTGCGCGACGGCGTGTTCCGCGCCTGAGCTCAGGCGCCGCCGGTGATGCGGATGTCGGCGCCCGACGTGTACGACGCGTCATCCGACAGCAGGTGGGCCACCGCGCCGGCGATCTCGTGGGGCTCCGCCGCGCGGCGCATCGGGAAGCGGGCGGCGCGTTCGGCCGGCGCGTTCGGCCGGCCGGCGGCCGCGTGGATCTCGGTGTGCGTCGTGCCGGGCGACACGGTGTTCACGCGCACCCCCGCCATGCCGAACTCCTTCGCGAGTCCCATGCCGAGCACGTTCACGGCGGCCTTGCTCGCGGCGTACGGGATGTAGGTGTCGGGCGAGCCGGTCGTCGCGGCGCCCGAGGAGATGTTCACGATCGATCCGCCCGCACCGCCGAGGACCGTCGACATGTGGGCGATCGCCGACCGGCACAGCACGATCGTGGCGAGCACGTTGATGCGGAAGACGAGCTCCGACTCCTCGATCGGGGCGTCGAGGAACGGGCCGATCCGCCCCGTGATGCCCGCGTTGTTGACGAGGCCCGTCACCGTGCCGAACTCGGCGACCGCCGTCGGCACGACCGCGGCGACCGCATCGAGGTCGGCCAGCTCGACGCGGTGCAGCACGACCCGGGCGCCGGCCGCGCGGCAGCGCTCGGCGACGGCCTCGGCGTCGTCGCGCCGGTCGCGGTAGGTGAGGAAGAGGTCGTGCCCGTCGGCTGCCAGGCGCTCCGAGATCGCGGCGCCGATGCCGCGCCCTCCGCCGGTCACAATGGTCACGGGGCGGGTCGCGGGTCGCCTCGCGGGGTCGGTCGGAACGGGTCGGGTCGCGGCATCCGGGCTCATGCGCCCAGCCTACGAGCGGCGCCGGCGCGGGTCAGGCGGCGGCGCGCAGGGCCGACTTGCGGGCGCGGTGCGCGCGCACCTTCGCGCGGTTGCCGCAGCGTTGCATCGAGCACCACCGGCGGCTGCCCGCCCGCGACGTGTCGAGGTAGAGCAGGCCGCAGTCGCCGTCGCACACGCGGATGCGCCCGGTGTTCGCCGGGCCGAAGCAGTCGACGGCGTCGCGGGCGATCGTCGAGAGCGCCTGCCCCACGGTCTGCACCGAGCGGCCGGCCTGGCGCGAACCGCCGGCGAGCGTCGGCGGGATGTCGGGCGTGGCCGCGTACAGGTTCACGAGGTCGACGTCGGCCGCCCGGAACGGCTCGTCGCGGCTCGCGGCGGTGGCGAGCCGCGCGATCGCCTCACGCAGCGACACCGAGTCGAAGAGGTCGCGCGAACGTGCCGCGCCGACGCTCACGGGGAACCGGTCGCGCATCCACGCGGTGAGGTCGTCGGGCGAGTGCAGCCGCTCGGGAGCGGCGGATGCGGGGAGGGCGCCGGTGTAGGCGAAGTCGAGCGCGAACGAGCCGGAGTCGAACCACCAGCGACCGGCGTCGTCTGCGAACCACTGGCCGACCGGGATCGAGACGGTCGAGACGGGCACCGCACCAAACTACCGGGTCGCGGCGCCGGCCGGGCGCACGAGCGCAGGGCGGATGCCGCGCGGCGCGCCCCGATTCACTCGGCCGCGGCGCTCGCGGCCCGGCGGCGCATCGCCGTGGTGATCTCGCGGCGTCGCCACACGATGAGGTTGGCGTGGTCGAACCCGCGACGGCACAGGCCGCAGCTGAGCGGACGGGACGGCTCGCGGTACCGGTAGTGCTCGTGCCCGGCGGGGCAGCTGCCCACCCACGGGGCGAGCTCGTGCGCGACCTCGCCGTCGTGCGTGCGGCGCCCGACGAACCCGAGCGATGCGGCCGTCGACGCCCACTTCGGGCCGTGTCCGGCGCGCGGGCCCACCATCGCATGGGCGACCTCGTGCAGCAGGATCTGGTGGATCTCGTCGTCGTCGTACCGAGACGCGAGATAGCGGGAGACCGAGATGCGCTTCGCGGTGTAGTTGCACAGCCCGGCGCGCTTCTTCGCGTTGTCGAAGCCGAACGTCCATTCGTTCGGATCGAGGTGCAGCACGATGAGCGCCTCGGCCCACCGTCGCACCCGGTCCAGATCCGCCATGGGATGAGAATAGTCCCGGTGAGACGCCGTTCGGGCCCGATTCCGTCCCCCGAACGGGGGCCTCAGGGTGCCGGCGCGAGGGGGACGCGCAGCAGGCGGTCGTCGCCCGCGCGGGGCGAGCCGCGCCCGTCGGTGTTGTTCGTGAGGATCCAGAGCTCGCCCTCGGGGCCGGGAACCGCGTCGCGGAGGCGGCCCAGCTCGCCGGTGAACGACGCGGTCACCTCGAGCGGCGCCCCCGTGGTGAGCGGGCTCACCGACCACAGTCGCGCCCCCCGCAGCGCCGCGAGGAAGAGGGTGTCGCCCACGATCGCGAGTCCCGACGGGCTCGCCTCATCCGTCGGCCACTGCACGACCGGATCGATGAAGCGGGGGTCGCCCGCCTCCCCCTCGACGACGGGCCAGCCGTAGTTGCCGCCGGGAATGATGCGATTGAGCTCGTCCCACGTGTCCTGGCCGAACTCGGCGGCCCACATGCCGCCCGCGGCATCCCACCCCAGCCCCTGCGGGTTGCGGTGCCCGAGCGACCACACGAGCGTGCCGAACGGATTGCCGGGCGCCGGATCACCGTCGGGCGTCATCCGCAGGATCTTGCCCGAGAGCGAGTCCGGATCCTGGGCGGCGTCGCGCACGCCCGCGTCGCCCACGGTCGCGTAGAGGAAGCCGTCCGGCCCGAACGCGAGGCGCCCGCCGTCATGGTTGCCCGCCTTCGCGATGCCGGTGAGCACCGTCTCGGGGTCGCCGAGCGCGAGCGTGCCGGGTGCGCCGCGCAGCGGCATCCGCACGATCCGGTTGTCGGATGCCGCGGTGAGGTACGCGTACACGAGGTCGGGCCGTCCGTCGCCGGCGGGCAGGAAGGCGAGGCCGAGGAGGCCGCCCTCGCCGCCGGGCACGACCCCCGGCACCCGCACGACCTCGCGGAGCGAACCGTCGGGGAGCACCTCGACGATGCGCGCCGAGTCCCGCTCGCTCACGAGCACCCCGCCGTTCGGCAGGCGCAGGATCGACCACGGCGCCGCGAGTCCGCGGGCCAGCTCCTCGGGTTCGCCGGCGACGGCGACCGCGACTGGTGATCCGCTCGGAGGCGGGCTCGCGGAGGCGGTGCCGCTCGTGGCGCCGTCCGACGGCGCGATCACGACGGGACCGGAGCCGCCGCCGCCCGTGCACGCGGCGAGCAGGAGCACTGCGGTCGCGACCAGCGTCGCGCCCCCGCCCGTCCGTGCACCCCGCATGCGTCCTCCCCGCTCCAGTCTGCGCGGAGCGGCGCGAGAATGGGAGCATGCAGCGCTCGATCGACCTCAACGCCGACCTCGGCGAATCGTTCGGCACCTGGCCGATGGGCGACGACGCGGCCATGTTCCGGCTCGTGTCGAGCGCGAACGTCGCGTGCGGGTTCCACGCGGGCGACGCCCGCACGATGGTCGAGAGCGTGCGCCTGGCGTCGACGCACGGGGTCGCCCTGGGCGCGCACCCGGGCTACCGCGACCTCGCGGGCTTCGGCCGCCGCCACCTCGCGGTCGACCCCGACGAGCTCGCCGCCGAGCTCGCCTACCAGCTCGGCGCCCTCGACGGCATCGCGCGCGGAGCGGGCCTCCGCGTGCGGTACGTGAAGGCGCACGGCGCGCTCTACCACCGGCTCACGGTCGACGCGGCCGCCGCCCGGGCGATCGCCGACACGGTCGCCGCGTTCGACGGCGAGCTCGTGATCCTCGGCGCGCCGGGCGGTGCGCTCGAGCACGCGACGGATGCCGCGGGCCTCCGCTTCGCCCGCGAGGCCTTCGTCGACCGGGCGTACCTCGCCGACGGCTCGCTCGTGCCGCGCGGCGAGGCCGGCGCCGTCGTGCACGATGCGGACGCCGCCGCCGAGCGGGCCGTCGAGCTCGCAGTCACGGGCGGCATCGCGGCCGACGACGGCGCCCGCGTCGACCTCGCGCCCGACTCGCTGTGCCTGCACGGCGACACCCCCGGCGCGGTGCAGATCGCGATCGCCGTGCGTCGCGCCCTCGAGGCGGCCGGCGTCGAGGTGCGGGCGTTCGCATGAGTGTGCGGATGCTGCCGGCCGGCCACGCCGCCCTGCTCGTCGAGTGCGACGGCCTCGCCGAGGTGCTCGCCCTGCACGACGGGCTGGCGCGCAGCGCCCCGGCGGGCGTCGTCGAGTTCGTGCCCGCGGCGCGCACGCTGCTCGTCGGCGTGGACCCGGCGGTGCTGCCGCTCGAGTCGGCGGAGAGCTGGATCCGGCGCACGGCCGCGGCGCTGCCCGGCTCCGCGGCGCCGGCCTCGACCCTCGCGGCGGCAGCCGATCCAGCCGCGGGTGCCGCCGACATCGTGACGGTGCCCGTCGAGTACGGCGGCGACGACCTGCACGAGACCGCTCGCCTGCTCGGCGTCTCGCCCGAGGCGCTCGTCGCGCACCACGTGAACGCCGTGTGGCGCGTCGCGTTCATCGGGTTCGCGCCGGGCTTCGGCTACCTCGTGAGCGACGACTGGCCGTTCGAGGTGCCGCGGCTCGAGGCGCCCCGCACCCGGGTTCCGGCCGGGTCCGTCGCGCTCGCCGGAGCCTTCGCCGGCGCGTACCCCCGCGAGAGTCCCGGCGGCTGGCGGCTCGTCGGGCGCACCGACGCCGTGCTGTGGGACGCGGCATCCGACGACCCCGCACTGTTCGCGCCCGCGCGCCGGGTGCGCTTCGCGGCGGTGCGACCGTGACGCACCTCGTCGTGGATGCGCCCGGCGCGCTCACCCTGGTCGAGGACCTCGGCCGGCCCGGCTTCGCCCACCTCGGCGTCGCCGGCTCGGGCGCGCTCGACCGCGGTGCGCTCGCGCTCGCGAACCGCCTCGTCGGCAACCCCGACGGGGCCGCGGGCCTCGAGATCCTGATCGGCGGCTTCCGGGCGACGTTCTCGGGTGACGCCTGGTTCGCCGTGGCCGGCGCCTGGGGGCGGGCGCGCCTCGGCGGGCGCCCGGTCGCGCCCTACACGGCGGCACGGGCCCGCGCGGGCGACGTGCTCGAGCTCGACCCCGCGGAGCGCGGCATCCGCTACCTGCTCGCGGTACGCGGCGGCATCGACGAGCCCCCCGTGCTCGGGTCCCGTTCGCGCGACACCCTCGCGGGGCTCGGCCCGGAGCCCGTCGTCGCGGGGCGCGTGCTCGAGCTCGGCCCGGAGCCCGCGACATCCGTGCCCCTCATCGACCAGGAGGCGGCCTTCCCGCCGCCCGCCGACCACCTCACGCTGGGCCTGCTGCCCGGCCCGCGCGCCGACTGGTTCACGGATGCCGCCCGCGCCCGCCTCTTCGACGACGCGTGGCGCTGCTCGGCCTCGACCGACCGCATCGGCGCCCGCCTCGAGGGCCCGACGCTCGATCGCGCGGTGCCGGGGGAGCTGCCGAGCGAGGCGACCGTGCCCGGCTCCATCCAGGTGTCGACGTCGGGGCAGCCGACGATCCTGCTCGCCGACCGGCCGGTCACGGGCGGCTACCCCGTCATCGCAATCGTGGCGCCCGCGTCGCTCGACGCCGTGGCGCAGCTGCGGCCCGGGCAGGAGGTGCGGTTCCGCCATGCGTGAGGGGCCCCGCCGCCACCCCCACGGATGAGCCCCCTGCACCCCCGTCGCGAAAACAGGTGATGCGGGTCGACACACCGCTGCTGGTTCCTGTTCTCGTGTACGCGGCGCCGCTGGGTCCTGCGTTCGCGAGCGTCGGGCTGCGGACCGCCCGGCGCCGGCCCGCGACCCGGCCGGCGCGCCGCCGGCTCGCCACCTCGCCACCCCGCGGGCCGCCGTCGCCAGAACATGAGGTGGCGACCGACACGCCGCCGCCGGTTCCTGTTCTCGTGCACACGCCGCCGCTGGGTCCTGTTCTCGTGCGCGTGGTGGGCGCGGACCGCCCCGACTACGGCCTCGAGAGGAAGACCGAGCGAGCCGGCGGCGGCGACGGGATGGCCGTGGCATCCGTCACGACGGGCGCACCCGCGATGAAGCGGCGCAGCTCCTCGCCGTCGACGAGCTTCGCGGGCGACGGGTCGCTCGCGAGCCGGCGGGGCAGCTGCATGAAGGGCAGCTCGTGGTGCGAGGCGTACATGACGATGTTGCCGAAGCGGCGGCCCTTGAGCATCGAGGTGTCGGCGGCGATCGCGACGTGCTCGAAGACGTGCGAGAGCGTCGCGGCCTGGGAACGGGCGAACGCGAGGCCCGCGCCGTCGGCGACGTTCACCGCGACGATGCCGGCGGGGGCGAGCCGCGGCGAGATGAGGCCGTAGAACTCGGCGCTCGTGACATGGGCGGGCGTGCGCGAGCCCGAGAAGATGTCGACGATCGCGATGTCGACGGCGCCGTCGAGTCCGGCGGGCAGCTTCGCGAGCACCTCGCGGGCGTCGCCGTGCCGGATGCGCACCTGGGCGCCGCGGGGGAGCGGCAGGTGCTCGCGCACGAGGTCGACGAGGTCGCTCTCGAGCTCGATGACCTGCTGGCGCGACCCCGGCCGGGTGGCCGCGACGTAGCGGGGCAGCGTGAGCGCGCCGCCACCGAGGTGCAGCGCCGTGATCGGCTCGCCCTCGGGCCGCACCAGGTCGACCGCGTGCCCGATGCGGCGCACGTACTCGAACCCGAGCCAGTCGGGGCGGTCGAGCTCGACGTGCGACTGCGGGGTGCCGTCGACGTACAGCGTCCACGACCCCGGCACCTGCCGGGACTCCTCGAGGCGGGCGAGGTGGCCGCTCACGGCGAGGCGGCGTTCGAGGTCGGACACGCCTCCCACGCTACCCGCCCGCGGTGCGGCACCGCCGTGCGGCACCGCCGTGCTCGGCGGGCGCCCGCATCCGTCCTCAGCACGCGCCCCAGATCGCCGCGTCCAGGCGGTGCCCCGTGAGCACCGCGCCCGGGAACGGCCCGCCGGCCAGTATCCGTTCCTCGAGGCCCGCCGGAAGCCCCCGCGGCGCGGCCACGAGCACCGCGTTGCCCTCCTCCGCGCCCGCGAGCACCGACGGGTCGCCTGCGACGAGCAGCTCGGCGCCCGGGTCGGCCCGGGCCAGGGCACGCGCCTGCGCGCCGAGCCGCGCGAGGCCCGCGGCATCCGCCACATTGACCACCACGACGCCGCCCGGGGCGAGGAGACCGAGGCATCCGCCCATGAATCCCGGGTCGTCGACGAAGGCGGGCGCCTCGAGGCGCGTGTAGAGGTCGACCACGACGAGGTCGAACGGCGGCACGCTCGCGAGCGACACGACCGCGTCGCGGGCGTCGGCGATCACGATCTCGATGTCGGCCCCCCGGGGCAGCGGCAGCCGGGCCAGCACCGTGTCGACGAGCTCGGCGTCGTGGTCGACGACGACCTGCGACGACCCCGGCCGCGTCGCCGTCACGTACCGCGGCAGCGTGAGCGCCCCGCCCCCGAGGTGCAGCGCCCGGATCGGGCCGCCCGGCTGCGCTACCCCGTCGATCACGTGGGCGATGCGGCGCACGTACTCGAAGAAGAGGCGTGTGGCGTCGAGCGGGTCCACGTGCGACTGCGCGGCGCCGTCGACGAGCAGCGTGAGTCCCGAGGGCGAGAACACGTCGGCCTCGAACTCGATGCGGGGGGTGGTCACGAGGGCATCGTGGCACGAGCGGATGCCGCGTGCCACACCGGATTCGCCGATTGAGCAATCGATGCTCAGGAGACGGGCCCGCGGCATCCGCGACCCTAGGATCAGGACGACGAGGAGGAGGCGGCGTGACCGAGATCTACGACCAGCTCGGCGGCCCCGACGGGGTGCGCACCGCGGTGACGGTGTTCTACAACCGCGTGACCGCCGACCCCGAGCTCGGCCCGTACTTCGCGGGCATCGACCTCGAGCGGCTCAAGGCGCACCAGCGGGCGTTCCTCACCGCCGCGTTCGGCGGCCCCCAGCTCTTCTCGGGACGCGGCCTGCGCGACGCGCACGCCGACCTGCAGATCACGGATGCCGCGTTCGACACGATGGTGTCGACGCTGCTCACGAGCCTCGCCGATCTCGGCGTTCCCAAGCACGCCGTCGGCGCGGTCGGGGAGCGCCTCGAGGGCGTACGCGACGAGGTCGTCTCGGCCTGAGGCCGCCGACCGTCGGACCGCCCGACCGCCGGCCGACCGCGACCGCCGCACGTCGTCGCCGTCTGCGCGGGCCACGCCCGCCCACGGGCCCGGGCCCGGGGCACGCGCCGCCCGCTCAGGCCTGCAGTTCGTGGCGGCCGCGGATGCCCAGCTTCGTGTACGTCGACTGCAGGTGGTTGTTCACCGTGCGCGGCGAGAGGAACAGCCGCGTCGCGATCTCGTTGGAGCTGAGCCCCTGGGCCGCGAGCGAGGCGATCTCGCGCTCGCGCGGGGTGAGCGGTTCGGCGCCGTCCGAGAAGCGCAGCAGCGGGGTGCGCGCGCCCTCGCAGGCCGCGGCGAGGGCCGCCGCGCGCTGCAGGTCGGCGGTCGACTCGCGGCCGCGACCGGCCG
>NZ_RHHB01000079.1 GCF_003710805.1 Agromyces tardus
CGCCTGAGCCGCCCGGCTCCCGCCGGCGCCGGAGCGCGGCGTCGCGCGGGCGTCGTCGCGCGCGGCGCCACCCCGCGGCCGCGACGCTGCTCATATGAGCAGAATCGCACGCGAGTGTTGCTGTGCGCACCGACCGTGCCTACGCTGGACTGGTACCACAGGGAGGCGCATGGACGAGACCGACGAACTGCTCTCCATCCGGGCGGCCGAGCTCTACTACGAAGAGAACAAGACCCAGGATGAGATCGGCCAGGCACTCCGGCTCACCCGCTGGAAGGTCGGCCGGTTGCTCGCGCAGGCGAAGCAGCAGGGGTTCATCCGCATCGAGATCCTGCACCCGCGCGCCCGGCGGCTGCCGATCGAGCGGCGACTCCGCGAGGAGCGCGGACTCGACGACGCGATCGTCGTGTCGTCGGCCGGCGTCTCGGGCGCCGAGGAGCTGCAGGCACGCACCGCGCAGGCAGCGGCCGACTACCTCACGGCGCTCCGACCCGTGCCGCGCACCCTCGGCGTCAGCTGGGGGCGCACCCTCTTCGACATCTCCCAGCACCTGCGCAACGGCTGGGCGACGGGGGTCAACGTCGTGCAGATCAACGGCGGCGTGAGCCTGAACCGGCGCCCGGGCACGGCTGCGGCCACCGCCGTCGCCATCGCGCAGAAGGGCGGCGGCAGCGCCACACTGCTGCCGAGCCCCGCCATCCTCGAGCATCTCGCCACGAAGGAGGCGATCGAGTCCGACCGCGTCGTCGCCGGCGTCATCGAGCTCGCCCGCTCCGCCGACGCCTACCTCTTCAGCGCCGGACCGGCCGACCACACCTCCGTGCACATCGAGAGCGGCTACCTCGGCGACCGCGACGTCGACCTGCTCGTGCAGAAGGGGGCTGTGGGCGACGTCGTCGGCCGTTACATCGACTCCGACGGCAACATCGTCGACCCCGCCCTCGATGCCCGCACCATCGGCCTCACGCTCGACGAGCTGCGCGCCGGGCCCCTGCGCATCGCGGTCATCTCGGGCCGGGCCAAGCACGCCGTCGCCGACGCCGTCGTGCGCTCGGGCCTCTGCTCCGTGCTCGTCACCGACGAGGCGACGGCGCTCCACCTCCTCGACGGCTGAACCGGCCGCCTCGCCGACCACACCAGGAAGACAGGTCACCCACCATGTCCGGCACCTCCCTCGTCACCGCGCGCGAGCGCGCGCTCGCCGTGCTCGGCGGCGAACCCGACGACGCCACGCTCCGGCGCTACCTGCACGGCATCGCCGGCGTCGACGCCGTGGGACTCGAGCAGCGCGCCGCCGCCCTCGGCACCCGCTCCATCAAGACGAGCTCCAAGAAGTGGGCTCTCGACAAGATCATCTCCCTCATCGACCTCACGACCCTCGAGGGCGCCGACACGCCCGGCAAGGTGCGCTCGCTCGTCGCGAAGGCCGTGAACCCCGATCCGGCGGATGCCACGACGCCGCGCGTCGCGGCCGTGTGCGTCTACGGCGACATGGTGCCCTTCGCGGTCGACGCGCTCGGCGGAGCGCACGGCGACCCAGACGACGGACGCATCTCCGTCGCCGCCGTCGCGACGGCGTTCCCGTCGGGGCGCGCGTCACTCGAGATCAAACTCGCCGACACGGTCGAGGCGGTGGCCGCGGGCGCCGACGAGATCGACATGGTCATCGACCGCGGGGCGTTCCTCGCCGGGCGCTACGGCCTCGTGTTCGACCAGATCGCCGCCGTGAAGGAGGCGTGCCGCCGCCCCGACGGCACGAGCGCCTCGCTCAAGGTCATCCTCGAGACCGGCGAGCTCGTCACGTACGACAATGTGCGTCGCGCGTCGTGGCTCTCGATCCTCGCGGGCGGCGACTTCATCAAGACGTCCACCGGCAAGGTGCAGCCCGCCGCGACCCTGCCCGTCACGCTCCTCATGCTCGAGGTCGTGCGCGACTGGCACCTGGCCACCGGCCAGCGCATCGGGGTGAAGCCCGCGGGCGGCATCCGCGCCTCGAAGGACGCCATCAAGTACCTCGTCACCGTCGCGGAGACCGTCGGCGAGGAGTGGCTGCAACCGCACCTGTTCCGCTTCGGCGCGTCGAGCCTGCTCAACGACGTGCTGCTGCAGCGCCAGAAGATGACGACCGGGCACTACTCCGGCCCCGACTACGTGACGATCGACTGAGACGAGAGCACCGAACCATGAGCTTCCTCGAATACGCACCCGCCCCCGAGTCGCGGGCGATCCTCTCGCTCCGCGACAGCTACGGGCTCTTCATCGACGGCGAGTTCGTCGACGGCCACGGCACCCCGTTCCAGACCTCGTCGCCTGCGACCGAGGAGCGCATCGCGACGATCGCGAACGCGAACGCGGCCGACGTCGACATCGCCGTGGCGGCCGCACGCCGTGCCTACGACCGCACGTGGTCGCGCATGAGCGGCCGCGACCGCGGCAAGTACCTCTTCCGCATCGCCCGGCTCGTGCAGGAGCGCGCCCGCGAGCTCGCCGTCGCCGAGTCGCTCGACAACGGCAAGCCCATCAAGGAGTCGCGCGACGTCGACGTGCCCCTGGTGGCGGCGTGGTTCTTCTACTACGCGGGCTGGGCCGACAAGCTCGACCACGCGGGGCTCGGCGCGAACCCGCGCTCGCTCGGCGTCGCCGCGCAGGTCATCCCGTGGAACTTCCCACTGCTGATGCTCTCGTGGAAGATCGCTCCGGCGCTCGCGGCGGGCAACACCGTCGTGCTGAAGCCCGCCGAGACGACCCCGCTCACGGCGCTCCTGTTCGCCGAGATCCTGCAGCAGGCCGACCTGCCGCCCGGCGTCGTCAACATCATCACGGGCGCGGGCGACACGGGTGCGGCGCTCGTCGCGCACGAGGGCGTCGACAAGGTCGCCTTCACGGGCTCGACCGCCGTCGGCCGTGCGATCGCCAAGCAGGTGGCCGGCACGCAGAAGAAGGTCACCCTCGAGCTCGGCGGCAAGGCCGCGAACATCGTCTTCGACGACGCGCCCATCGACCAGGCGATCGAGGGCATCGTCAACGGCATCTTCTTCAACCAGGGCCACGTGTGCTGCGCGGGCAGCCGCCTGCTCGTGCAGGAGTCCATCCACGACGAGGTCGTCGAGCGCCTCAAGAGCCGGCTCTCGACGCTGCGCCTCGGCGACCCGCTCGACAAGAACACCGACATCGGCGCCATCAACTCGGCCGAGCAGCTCGAGCGCATCAACGAGCTCTCCGACGCGGGCGTCGACGAGGGGGCCGAGCGCTGGAGCGCGCCGTGCGAGATCCCCGAGAACGGCTTCTGGTACGCGCCCACGATCTTCACGAACGTGCAGACCTCGAACCGCATCGCCCGAGAGGAGATCTTCGGCCCGGTGCTCTCGGTGCTCACGTTCCGCACGCCCGCCGAGGCGATCGCGAAGGCGAACAACACTCCCTACGGCCTGTCGGCCGGCATCTGGACCGACAAGGGCAGTCGCATCCTCGCGGTCGCCGACCAGCTGCGCGCCGGCGTCGTGTGGGCGAACACGTTCAACCGCTTCGACCCCTCGAGCCCGTTCGGCGGCTACAAGGAGTCGGGCTACGGCCGCGAGGGCGGCCGCCACGGGCTCGCCGCGTACCTCGCGCCGTCCTCCGCCGTGTCTGCGGGTCGAGCAGGCGCGCAGCGCCGTCTCGAGACCGGCGAGTCCACGTCCGCGGAACCCGATACGGCCGCAGAGCGGCCTGCTCGACCGACGAGGACGCGAACGACCCGCGCCGCGAAGAAGGGAGCCGCGAAGTGAGCCGCCTCGCCGTGCCGAAGACCTACAAGCTCTACATCGGCGGCGCCTTCCCGCGCAGCGAATCCGGGCGTACCTACGAGGTCGTCTCGGCCTCGGGCGCCTTCCTCGCCAATGCCGCGAAGGCCTCCCGCAAGGACGCCCGCGACGCGGTCGTGGCCGCGCGCGGCGCAGTCGCCGGCTGGGCGGGCGCCACCGCCTACAACCGCGGCCAGGTGCTCTACCGCATCGCCGAGCTGCTGGAGGGGCGCCGGGCGCAGTTCGTCGCCGAGATCGAGGACGCCGAGGGCGCGACGCGCGCGCAGGCATCCGCCCAGGTCGACGAGGCGATCGACCGCTGGGTCTGGTACGCCGGCTGGGCCGACAAGTTCGCCCAGGTCGCGGGCAACGCGAACCCGGTCGCGGGTCCGTACTTCAACATCTCGGTCCCCGAGCCCACGGGCGTGGTCGCCATCGTCGCGCCGCAGGACTCGTCGCTCGTCGGCCTCGTCTCGGCGGTCGCGCCCGCCCTCGTCGCCGGCAACGCGGTCGTCGTGGTCGCGAGCGAGCGGTTCCCGCTCTCGGCGATCAGCCTCGCCGAGGTGCTCGCGACGAGCGACGTGCCCAAGGGCGTCGTCAACGTGCTCACCGGGTCGCCCGCCGAGATCGCGCCGTGGCTCGCCAGCCACGCCGACGTCAACGCGCTCGACCTCGTCGGCGCGGGCGAGCTCGACTGGGTCGACCTCGAGTTCGCAGCGGCCGACACGCTCAAGCGCGTCCTGCGCCCCGAGCAGGGCCCGGATGCCGCGGCCCCCACCCTCGACCGCATCACCGCCTTCACCGAGACGAAGACGGTCTGGCACACCAAGAGCCTGAAGTAGGGGTGACGCCATGGCCGGACGCAATGGGGCTTCCGACGAACGGGGTCGGTTGCTGACCGACCCGTTCGACTACCGCGTCACGAAGCTGGGCGGGGTCATCGTGTCGCGCGGCGGCCGCGCGGTCATGACCGTCGGCGGCCGGAGCGCCGCCCAGCTCGTCGCCGCCCTGCAGCGCGCGGACGATTCACAGGTGCAGCACCTGCTGGCGCGCGTCTCGGGCAACTATCGTCGAGGCAACGAACGGTCCTGACCCGAGGCGGTCGGCCGGGTCAGGGGGTCGACGTGCGGGTGCTCGTGACGGGCGCGACCGGCTACATCGGGGGCCGGCTCGTGCCGAAGCTCATCGAGGCGGGTCACGAGGTGCGCGTGATCGTTCGCCGCGCCGAACGGCTCCGCGACGTGCCGTGGGCGCGCGAGGTCGACGTCGTCGAGGGCGACCTCACGGATGCCGCTGCCGTCGCGCGCGCGGTCGACGGCATCGAGGTCGTCTACTACCTCGTGCACTCCATGGGCGGCAACGGCGACTTCGAGCAGACCGAGCTCACCATCGCCCGCACGATGGCGCAGGCGGCGACGGCCGCGGGCGTGCGCCGGATCGTCTACCTCGGCGGACTCCACCCGCAGGGCGGGGAGCTCTCGCAGCACCTGCGCTCCCGGGCGAAGGTGGGGGAGATCCTGCTCGGATCGGGTGTGCCCACCATCGTGCTCCAGGCGGGCGTCATCATCGGCTCGGGCTCGACGTCGTTCGAGATGATCCGCCACCTCACCGAGGTGCTGCCCTACATGCCGGCGCCCCGGTGGGTGCGCAGCTTCATCCAGCCGATCGCCGTGCGCGACGTGCTGCACTACCTCGTCGAGGCCGCGAACGTGCCGCCAGAGGTGAATCGCGCCTTCGACATCGGCGGGCCCGACGTGCTGCGCTACGGGCAGCTCATGAACGGCTACGCCGTCGAGGCCGGCCTCCCGCAGCGCCCGATCGCGGCGTTGCCCGTGCTCACCCCGTGGCTCGCCGGGCAGTGGGTGAACCTCGTGACGCCCATTCCCAGGCGTCTCGCCGTGCCGATCATCGAGTCGCTGCAGTACGACTGCGTCATGCACGACCATGACATCGATGCCGTCATCCCGCCGCCGTCCGAGGGGCTCGTCACCTACCGACGATCCGTGCGGCTCGCGCTCGAGCGCGAGAAGCGCGGCGACATCGAGACGAGCTGGCGCAACGCCGAGGTCGAGGGCGCACCGAGCGATCCGCTGCCGAGCGACCCCGACTGGGCCGGCCACACCGTGTACGTCGACCAGCGGGAGCAGCGCTCGAAGGCGGGTGCCGATGCGCTGTGGACCGTCATCGAGGGCGTCGGCGGCGAGAACGGCTGGTACTCGTTCCCGCTCGCGTGGGCGGTGCGGGGGTGGATCGACAAGCTCTTCGGCGGCGTGGGCCTGCGCCGCGGCCGTCGCGACCCCGACACGCTGCACGTCGGCGACGCCGTGGACTTCTGGCGGGTCGAGGCGATCGACCGCGGGAGCTTCCTCCGGCTGCGTGCCGAGATGCGCGTGCCGGGCCGGGCGTGGCTCGAGATGGCGGCAGAGCCCGACGGCACCGGGTCGCGCTACCGGCAGCGCGCCGTGTTCTTCCCCAAGGGGCTCGCCGGCCGTCTCTACTGGTGGTCGATCGTGCCGATCCACGGCGTCATCTTCGCCGGCATGGCGAACCGCATCACCGCGGAGGCCGAGGCGGCGAGCAAGGCCCCGCGCCCGGGACGCGACGACGTCGAGGCCGCGCCGGCCGCGGCATCCGCCCGGAATCAGGCGCAAAAGTCATAACGAAACGGTAACGGCGCTGCTACAGTGTCACGCACCGATCGCGCAACGGCGCGCGGCGGTGGAAGGGCACCGAACCCGTGCGTCATGCTCCCGACGCGACCGACCCGACGGTCGCGACCTCTTCGCGCCTCCTGCGGCGCCCCCGCCGAGCCGTGCGCGTCCTGCTCGCCGCGACCGGCACCGCCGTGGTCGCCGTGACGCTCTGGGCTGCCGCGACCCCCAACAGCGTCTACGCCGTCGACGTCTTCGGCGCGCTCCGCGCGCCCGGTGAGGCGGCGTTCATCGTCGGCCACCGCGGCGATCGCTCCGAGGCGCCCGAGAACACGATGCCCGGGCTCGAGCTCGCGATGGACCGGCTCTCGTTCGTGGAGACCGACGTGCAGCTCACCCGCGACGGCGTGCCCGTGCTCTTCCACGACACGACCCTCGAGCGCATCGCCGACGACCCGCGCTCCATCGGCGACCTCACGTACGACGAGGTCTCCCGGCTCGACGCCGGCTCGTGGTACTCGCACGACTTCGCGGGGGAGCGTATCCCGACGCTCGAGGCATTCCTCGACGCCCTGCGCGAGCGCGACGCCGCCCGTGCGCTCGTCGAGCTCAAGGCCGACTGGACGCCGACCGACGTGCGCCGGGTCGTCGACCTCGTCGAGGCGCGAGGGCTCCGCTCGCGGGTCGTGCTGCAGAGCTTCAGCATCGAGACGCTGCAGTCGCTGCAGAAGGTCTCGCCCGCGACGCCGCGCATCATGCTCATCCGCGAGCTGCCGGCCGATCCGGTGCCGCTCGCGACGTACCTCGGCGTGATCGGGTTCGGCACGACCGCGGCATCCGTGACCGCCGTACCCGGCGCCCTCGAGGCCGCGCACGCCGCGGGCATCGCCGTGCTCTGCTACACGCTCAACTCCCGCGAGCGATGGCAGGAGGTGAGCGCGCTCGGCGTCGACGGCATCATCACGGACCAGCCGAGCGAGCTCGACATGTGGATCGCGGTGACCTCGCCGGGCACCTGAGCGCGCCGCCGGCGATCTCGGCGCTCAGGCGACCGTGACACCCAGCCGCCCCGCGGCCGCGCCGAACTCCGCGTGCATGCGGGACGAGAACAGCACGAACCGCACGAGCGCTGGTGCGCGATCGGATGCGACGGCGGCGGCCACCGTCGCGAGCGCCACCTCGGCGGCGTCGTCGGCCGGCCACCCGTAGACGCCGGCCGAGATGGCGGGGAACGCGACGGATGCCGCGCCGAGCCCGGCGGCGATGTCGAGCGACGAGCGGTAGGCGGACGCGAGGAGCCGCCGGCGCTCCTCGGCGCGCGGCCCCCCTCCCGGCCAGACCGGGCCCACGGCGTGGATGACCCACCTCGCGGCCAGCAGGCCGGCGCCGGTCGCGACCGCGTCGCCGGTCGGGAGTCCATCGGGAAGGGTGGTGGCTCGCAGCGCCCGGCATTCCTCGAGGATCGACGGGCCGCCGGCGCGGTGGATCGCGCCGTCGACGCCGCCGCCGCCGAGGAGGCTCGAGTTCGCGGCGTTCACGATGGCGTCGACGTGTTCGCGCGTGATGTCGCCGATCGCGAGCTCGATGCGGGTCATCGCACGGCCTCGGCGATCGCGGCGATCTCGGCCGGTCCGGTGCGGCAGCAGCCCCCGATGAGCCCGGCGCCGGCTGCCCGCCACGATGCGACGAGCTCCACCGGGAGGGCGGCGTCGCCGTGCCAGCGCCGTGCCGTGCCGTCCCAGGTCTCGCCGCTGTTCGGATAGGCGACGATCGGCTTCGCCGTCGCCCCGCGGGCTGCGGTGACCGCGCCGAGCACCTCCCCGGGGGTGCAGCAGTTGACGCCGACCGCGATGACCTCGTCGCACGCATCGGCGAGCGCGAACGCCTCGGCCACGGGTTCGCCGCTGCGCAGGCGCCCGCCGTCGGGCGTCACCGCGATCCACGCCCGCGCGCCCGTGCCCGCGAGCGCGGACACCACCGCGTCGACCTCGGCGAGGGAGCCGAGCGTCTCGACGGCGAGCAGGTCGGCTCCGGCGTCGGCGAGCACGCGCAACCGCTCGCGATGCCAGGCGGCGAGCTCGCCGGCCGTGACACCGAGGTCGCCGCGGTACTCGGAGCCGTCGCCGAGCATGGCGCCGTAGGGGCCGACGGATGCCGCGACCCAGCCGCGACCCGCCTCGTCGCGCGCTCGCCGCGCAAGCTCGACGGACCGGCGCAGCAGTGCGGTGGTCGCATCGCGATCGAGACCCGCGCGGGCGCAGCCCTCGTAGGTGACCTGGTACGACGCCGTGATCGCGACGTCGGCGCCCGCCGCGAAGTAGTCGCGATGCGCCTGCAGCACGAGGCCGGGGTCGTCGAGGAGCACGCGGGCGCTCCAGAGCTCGGATGCGACATCCGCGCCGAGCCGCTCGAGGTGCGTGCCGAGCCCGCCGTCGAGCACGACCGCGCGCTCGGCGAGCGCGTCGAGGAGGCCGGACTGCGCCATGCGGCGCCTATCCGCGGTTGTTGGAGAGCTCGAAGATGCGCACGAGCTCGGCGACCGCCTCCTCGCGCTGGTCGCCGCCCTGCTCGTACATGTGCGAGACGTGCGTGCGCAGGTGGTTCTCGACGAGCAGCTTGTTGAGGGAGGCCAGGGACTTCTGCACGGCGAGCGACAGCGTGATGATGTCGACGCAGTAGTCCTCGTTCTCGATCATCTTCTCGATGCCGCGGAGCTGGCCCTCGATGATCTTCGTGCGGTGCAGGGCGCGCTTCTTGATGTCCTCGATCACGCTGTCAGGATACCCGGGATCCGGCGATACCCGTCTGGGTATCATGCGGATCGGCGTCGGTCCGTGACGGGACCCCCGCGCTTCGCTACCGTTGGCCCATGGCCCCCATCCGATCGTCCCGCGTCCGCCGATTGATCGGCGTCGCCGCGCTCGCCCTCGGCTTCGCGGCGACGGGCGCGTCCGGCGCCGCCGCATCGACGCCGGCACCGGCGCCGGGGCCGGTGGCGGCCCACGCGCCCGTGGCGGCGGCGGCATCCGTCGTC
>NZ_RHHB01000008.1 GCF_003710805.1 Agromyces tardus
GGCCTGCGCAGCCGGGACCGGCGCGGGCGGGGCCGGCGCGGGCGGGGCCGGCGGAGCGACATCCGCCGCGCCGCGCCCGGACAGGATCGCGTCCCACTCGGACGACGACCGCGCTGGGTTGCCGCGCTGCTCTGGGGGGAGCTGGCTCACTGGGTCAGGGCCCTTCGTCGGCGGGGATGGTGCGGCCGGGGGCGGCACCCGATGCCCGTTCGGCATCGATGGCATGTTGCAGAATGATAACGGCTGCCGCTTGGTCGATGATGGGACGCTGCTTCTTCGACGACTTCCCGGTGGCTCGCAGGGCCTGCTGGGCGCTCACCGTCGACAGCCGCTCGTCGACGAGCCGCACGTGCGCCCCCGCCGCGGCGAGGCGCTCGGCGAAGGCCACGGCGTCCGCCGTCGACGCGGTCGCCGCGCCCGACATCGAGAGCGGGTTGCCCACGACGAGCTCGATCGCGTCGAACTCCTCGGCGAGCGCGAGGATGCGTCGGATGTCGCCGTCGCCGTCGGCGCTCCGGGCGACCGTCTCGACGGGAACCGCGAGGATCGCCGACGGATCGGAGCGCGCGACGCCGATGCGGGCCCGTCCGACGTCGATGCCGAGCCGCGCGCCGTTCCGCACGGCTTACCTGCCGAGTTCCGCCCGGACGGCGGCGAGCGCCGCCGGGATGGCCCCGACGTCGTTGCCGCCGCCCTGTGCGAGATCGGGCTTGCCTCCGCCGCCACCGCCGAGCGTCGACGCCATGAGCTTCGCGAGCGCACCGGCGTTCGCGCCGGCGTCGCGCGCAGCGGGCGACGTGGCGACGATGGCGAGGGGCTTGCCGCCCACCTCGGCAGCGAGGGCCACGACGGATGCCGCGTCGCCCAGCTTGCCGCGCACGGACAGCGCGAGTTGGCGCAGCTCGTCTCCGGAGCCGAGCGATCCGACGGCTTCGGCGACCAGGAGCACGTCGCCCGTACGCTGGGCCTTCGCCGCGAGGTCGGGGACGCGGTCGCCGAGCGCCTTGGCCTCGAAGGCCTGGATCTTCTTCTCGGCGGCCTTCAGGCTCGCGACGAGCTCGCCGACGCGGTCGACGAGCTGCTCCGGACGCGTCTTGAGGGTCGAGGTGAGCTCGCCGACGAGCGCGCGCTCCGCCGCGAAGCGCTGGAAGGCGTCACGGCCCACGAGCGACTCGACACGGCGGTTCGACGCACCCACGGACGATTCGCCGACGATGTTGATCATGCCGATCTCGGCGCTCGTGGTCACGTGCGTGCCCGCGCAGAGCTCGCGCGACCAGGGGCCGCCGATGTCGACCACGCGCACGATGTCGCCGTACTTCTCGCCGAAGAGCGCCATCGCGCCCAGCTGCTTCGCCTCGTCGAGGGGCATCTCGCGGGTGACCACCTGGAGGTTGTCGCGGATCGCGTCGTTCGCGATCTCCTCGATCTCGCTGCGGGTCGCCGGCGAGAGCGCCTGGTTCCAGCCGTAGTCGAGACGCAGGTAGCCCGCCTTGTTGAACGATCCGGACTGGTGCGCGTTCGGTCCGAGCACCTGCCTGAGCGCCGCGTGCACGAGGTGGGTGCCGGAGTGCGCCTGGGTCGCCCCGCGCCGGTACTCCTCGTCGACGAGGGTCGTCGCGGCGACGCCCGTGCCGACCTCGCCCGCCGTGACCCTCACCGTGTGGCTGATGAGGCCCTTGACGGGCTTCTGCACGTCGAGCACCTCGAGCTCGAAGCCGTCGCCCACGATGCGGCCCTGGTCGGGCGCCTGGCCGCCGGATTCCGCGTACAGCGAGGTCTCGGCGAGGATCACCTCGGCGGTCTGGCCCGCCACGGCGACCGGTGCGGGCCGGCCGTCGACGAGGATGCCGAGCACGGTCGAGTCCTGGGCGAGCTCGGTGTAGCCCGTGAAGATCGTCTCGCCCTTGGCGCGCATGTCGGCGTACACCGACAGGTCGGCGAGCACCTTCTTCTTGGACTTCGCGTCGGCCTTCGCGCGGGAGCGCTGGTCGTGCATGAGCGAGTCGAACGCGGTGCGGTCGACGGCCAGGCCGGCCTCCTCGGCCATCTCGAGGGTGAGCTCGATGGGGAAGCCGTACGTGTCGTGGAGGAGGAACGCGGTGTCGCCCGCGAGCTCGGGCGAACCGGAGTCCTTCGTCTTCGCGACCGCGAGGTCGAGGATCGACGTGCCCGCCGACAGCGTGCGCAGGAACGTCTCCTCCTCGCCGACCGCGAGCTGCAGGATCTGCGAGTAGTTCGACTCCACCTCGGGGTACGCCGCCTTCATGGCGTCGCGCGACGCGGCGAACAGCTCCGAGAACGTGGGGCCCTCGACGCCGAGCAGGCGCATCGCACGGATGCTGCGGCGCAGCAGTCGGCGCAGGATGTAGCCGCGTCCCTCGTTCGACGGCGTGACGCCATCGCTCATGAGCATGAGCGAGGAGCGGATGTGGTCGGCGATGACGCGCATGCGCACGTCGTCGTCGTGGTCCGCGCCGTAGCGACGGCCCGACAGCTCGGCGGCACGGTCGAGCACCGGACGGACCTGGTCGATCTCGTACATGTTCTCGACGCCCTGCTTGAGGAACGCGACGCGCTCGAGCCCCATGCCGGTGTCGATGTTCTTCTTCGGCAGCTCACGCACGATGCGGAAGTCGGTCTTCGACTTCACGTCCGCGATGAGGTACTGCATGAACACGAGGTTCCAGATCTCGACGTACCGGTCGTCATCGGTCGCCGGGCCGCCGTCGGCGCCGTACGCCGGTCCGCGGTCGAAGAAGATCTCCGAGCACGGGCCCGCGGGGCCGGGCTGCCCGGTGTGCCAGTAGTTCGTGTCCTTGCCGAGCCGCTGGATGCGCTCCTCGGGCAGGCCCGCGACGCGCTTCCAGATCTCGATGGCCTCGTCGTCGTCCTCGTAGACGGTGACCCAGAGGTCCTTCGGTTCGAAGCCGTAGCCGCCGTCGGCCTCGGGCGTCGTGAGGAGCTCCCACGCGTAGGTGATCGCCCCCTCCTTGAAGTAGTCGCCGAAGGAGAAGTTGCCGTTCATCTGGAAGAACGTGCCGTGGCGCGGGGTCTTGCCGACCTCTTCGATGTCGTTGGTGCGGATGCACTTCTGCACGCTCGTGGCGCGGTCGTACGGCGCGGGGACGATCCCGGTGAGGTACGGCACGAACGGCACCATGCCGGCCACCGTGAACAGGAGCGTCGGGTCGTCGGAGACGAGCGAGGCCGAGGGGACGACGGCGTGTCCCCGCGCGGCGAAGAAGTCCAGCCAGCGCTGGCGGATGTCGGCAGTCTGCATGGTTCCGTTCTGGGGTTCGAGAGGCGGGGGCGACCCGGCGAATGGTGGTGCGGTGGTGGGGGCGCGATCAGCCGGCTTCGGCGTCGCGCAGCTCGGCCTCGCGCGCGTGGTAGCCGTCGGCGACGGCGCGACCGAATGCGCGCGCCTTCGCATCGACGTCGGCGAAGAACTCACGGCCCTGCGCGGTCTGGTTGACCTGGTGGGCGACGACGAACCCCGTCGCCACGCCGAGGGCGAACCACACGATGCTCTTCACGTCTCACTCCTCGCTGGGATCGGGCCGATGCGATGCGCCGCACGCACGCTTCCATCCAGTCTAGGGCGTGCGCCGCGGCATCCGCCCGGAGACGCGGAACGGGGCCGCGGCGAACCGCGACCCCGTTCCGTGCGAGCTCCGCTCAGCGAGCGGCGTAGTACTCGACGACGAGCTGCACGTCGCAGGTGACGGGCACCTCGGCGCGCTTGGGGCGACGCACGAGCTTGGCCTGGAGCTTGTCGAGCTCGACCTCGAGGTAGCTCGGGGTCTTCGGGAGCACGTCGACGTGACCGCCGGCCGCGGCGACCTGGAAGGGCTCGGTGCCCTCCGAGCGCGCCTTGACGCCGATGGTCTGCCCCGGCTTCACGCGGAACGACGGACGGTCGACGAGCTGGCCGTCGACGGTGATGTGACGGTGCACGACGAACTGGCGGGCCTGCGTGATGGTGCGGGCGAAGCCGGCGCGGAGCACGAGCGCGTCGAGGCGCATCTCGAGGAGCTCGACCAGGTTCTCACCGGTCAGGCCGTCGGTGCGACGGGCCTCGTTGAACGCGATGCGGAGCTGCTTCTCGCGGATGCCGTACTGGGCGCGGAGACGCTGCTTCTCGCGGAGGCGCACGGCGTAGTCCGAGTCCTGCTTGCGCTTGGTGCGGCCGTGCTCACCGGGAGCGTACGGACGCTTCTCCATGTACTTGGCGGCCTTCGGGGTGAGGGCGATGCCGAGCGCGCGGGAGAGGCGGGTCTTGCTGCGTGACTGGTTCGACACGAATGTCCTTTCGGAAGAATCTCAATTGAATTCACGGCGCGATCGTGCGCCGGAAGTCTGTGTCAGAGGGATTCGCCAAGGGCCGATCGGCTACAGATCGTTCCCATTCGCCGGTGGCTCTCTCGCAGCCGCGCTCGAGAACCTGGCTTCAGGCCAGCGGAAATCATATCACGGACGGGTCACTCGCCCGAGTCTCGTGTTTCCTGCGCACCAGGGCCGCGCCACGGCATCCGCGGAACCCGGCGGGCCCCCTCAGCTGCCGCCGCGGACGATGCGGCGGAGCTTCGCGAGCCGCGCCGACACCTCGCGCTCGTTGCCGTGCTCGGTGGGCTCGTAGTAGACCGCCCCGCGGAGCGTGTCGGGCAGGTACTCCTGCGCCACCACGCCGATCGCGTCGTCGTGGGGATAGCGGTAGCCCTTGCCGTGACCGAGGCGCTTGGCACCCGGGTAGTGCGCGTCGCGGAGGTGCTTGGGCACCCGGCCGGCCTTGCCCGCGCGCACGTCGGCGATCGCCTTGTCGATGCCGAGGTACGCGGCGTTCGACTTGGGCGCGGTCGCGAGGTGCACGACCGCCTGCGCGAGCGGGATGCGGCCCTCGGGCATGCCGATGTACTGCACGGCGTCGGCCGCGGCGACGGCCACGCCGAGCGCGGTCGGGTCGGCGAGTCCGATGTCCTCCGAGGCGAGCACGATGATGCGCCGCGCGATGAAGCGCGGATCCTCCCCCGCCTCGATCATGCGCGCGAGGTAGTGCAGCGCCGCGTCGACGTCGCTGCCGCGCACCGACTTGATGAACGCGCTGATGACGTCGTAGTGCTCGTCGCCCGCGCGGTCGTAACGGAGCAGCGCGCGGTCGACCGCACGCGCGACGATCTCGGGAGTGATCACGGGGAGGTCGACGGGGGCCTCATGGTCGTCCTTCGCGTCGACCTTCCGATCCTCTCCCTCGGCGCCCGCCTCCTGCTCCGCGTGGGTGCTCGCGGCCGAGACGGATGCCGCCTCGAGGGCGGTGAGCGCCCGGCGCGCGTCTCCCGAGGCGAGCCGCACGATGGTCGCGCGCGCCTCGGGCTCGAGCACGAACCGCCCGCCGAGGCCGCGCACGTCGGCCACGGCCCGGTCGACGAGCATGCCGAGGTCGTCGTCGCTCAGCAGCTCGAGCGTGAGCAGCAGCGACCGTGAGAGGAGCGGTGAGATGACCGAGAACGACGGGTTCTCGGTGGTCGCCGCCACCAGGATGACCCAGCCGTTCTCGACGCCGGGCAGCAATGCGTCCTGCTGGGCCTTGGTGAAGCGGTGGATCTCGTCGAGGAAGAGCACGGTGGACAGCCCGTAGAGGTCGCGACTCGCGCGCGCCTCCTCCATGACCTGGCGCACGTCGCGGACCCCGGCCGTCACGGCCGACAGCTCGACGAACTTGCGGCCCGACGATCGCGCGATCGCCTGCGCGAGGGTGGTCTTGCCGGTGCCGGGCGGACCCCAGAGGATCACCGACACCGAGCCGGTCTCGCCGGTGCGGTCGCCCGCGAGCGCCACGAGCGGGGACCCGGGAGTGAGGAGGTGCTTCTGGCCGGCGACCTCGTCGAGGCTCGCCGGTCGCATGCGCACCGCGAGCGGCGTCGCGCCGGCGCGGAGCCCCGAACCGGAATCCACCATGCGATCCAGCGTAGCCGCGGCATCCGACACCCCGGCCGCCGCGGGCCGGGAACCGCGCCGGCACGATTGGTGCGGGCCCCACCGCTTGCGTAGAGTCTCGTCGCAGGATCCCGAGAAGGAGCAGCGTGGCAACGAACGACCGTCAGGCGCGCGAGGAGCGCGCGCGACTGCGCACCTACCAGGCCCGCCAGGAGGTGCACGCGCGCAAGCAGCACCGCCGCCGGCGCGACAACGTCATCGCGGGGATCGCGCTCGTCGTCGTGCTCACGCTCGCCACCGCCGCGCAGCTCTTCTACTTCTCGGGCGGCCCCGGTGCACCGGAGGCCACGCCCACGCCGACCCCCACCCCCAGCGCCGAGGCCGGGCAGAACCAGGGCGACGTCCCCTCGCCCGACCTCGCCGAGTCGCGCACGTGGACGGGCACGCTCACCCTCAACGACATCCCCCTCGGCGTCGAGCTCGACGGCGCAGCGGCGCCGCAGGCCGTCTCGAGCGAGATCAGCCTCGCGCAGTCGGGCTTCTACGACGGCCTCACCTGCCACCGCCTCACGAACGTCAGCATCTTCGTGCTGCAGTGCGGCGACCCCGAGGGCGACGGCTCGGGCGGTCCGGGCTACAGCTACGGACCGGTCGAGAACGCGCCCGCCGACGGCGTCTACCCGGCCGGCACCATCGCCATGGCCCGCCAACCCGACAACGGCTACAGCCACGGCAGCCAGTTCTTCATCGTCTACGAGGACACCACCCTCAACTCCGACAGCGCGGGCGGCTACACCGTGATCGGCAGGGTCACGAGCGGCCTCGACCAGCTCCGCAGCGGCATCACCGATGCGGGCACCGTCGACGGCAGCAACGACGCGGCCCCGGCGACGCCGGTCACCATCACGGGCTTCACCCTGCAGTGACGGCCGCCGCGTCGGCGGCGCACGCGACCGGGTCTCCGCGACGGCGCGGCAGGGCGACGGATGCCGCGTCAGCGGGTCCGCTCGCGCGCGGGCGGGCTCGAGGGGTGCAATAGGCTGGATGCCGTCATCGCCGCCGACGCGCGGCATCCGACCGACGACATAGGGTGAGTCCGTGACCGATTCAGCACAGCAACCGTGGGGCCGCGTCGACGAGGCGGGCACCGTCTTCGTGCGGACGAGCGACGGTGAGCGTGAGGTGGGGCAGTACCCCGACGGCTCCCCCGAGGAGGCGCTCGCCTACTTCGAGCGCAAGTACGCCGATCTCGCCGGCGCAGTGAGCCTGCTCGAGCAGCGGGCGCGCCGTGGCGCACCGGCGGCCGACGTGGCGAAGGCCGTCGCGACGCTCCAGGCGTCCGTCGCCGACGCCCACGCCGTCGGCGACCTCGACGCCCTCGCCCGTCGCCTCGAGGCGCTGTCCGGCACGACCGAGGAGCTCACGGCCCAGCAGCAGGCGGAGGCGAAGGCGGCGGTCGCCGAAGCCATCGCCGAGCGCACCGCGATCGTCGAATCGGCCGAGGCGCTCGCCGCGCAGGACCCGGCGAAGACGCAGTGGAAGCAGACCAGCGCCGAGCTCGACGCCCTCTTCGCCCGGTGGCAGCGCCACCAGCAGGAGGGGCCGCGCCTGCCCAAGAACGAGGCCAACGAGCTCTGGAAGCGGTTCCGCGCTGCGCGCTCGACGATCGAGCAGCACCGCAAGGCGTTCTTCGCCGAGCTCGACGCGGCGCACCGCGATGTCCGCACCCGCAAGCAGCAGCTCATCGAGCGTGCGGAGGCGCTCGCGCCGCGCGGCGCCGACGCCGTCGTCGAGTACCGCGCACTCCTCGACGAGTGGAAGCTGGCGGGTCGCGCCGGCAAGAAGCTCGACGACGCGCTGTGGGCGAAGTTCAAGGCCGCCGGCGACGTGCTCTTCCAGGCCAAGGCCGAGGTCGACGCGAAGGACGACGAGGAGTACCGGGCCAACCTCACCGAGAAGCTCGCGCTGCTCGACGAGGCCGACAAGCTCCTCGCCGAGCAGGACCCCAAGCGGGCCCGCGCCGCGCTCAACGCCATCCAGCGCCGCTGGGACGAGATCGGTCGCGTGCCGCGCGACCAGGTGCGCGTCGTCGAGGACCGCCTGCGCAAGGTCGAGAACCACGTCAAGGGCCTCGAGGAAGAGCGCTGGCAGCGCGAGGATCCCGAGAAGAAGGCACGTTCCGAGGGCATGCTCGGTCAGCTGCAGGACGCGATCGAGAAGCTCGAGGGCGAGCTCGCCGCGGCCGAGGCCTCCGGCGACGAGAAGGCCGCGGCATCCGCTCGCGAGGCGCTCGAGGCGCGCAAGGCGTGGCTCAAGGCCGTCGGCGGCTGACTCGAGCCGACCAGAAGCTCACAAGCGCCCCGTGGCGTCCGTTCTCCACAGATCGGATGCCGCGGGGCGCTCGTCGTGCGGGCGGCGCGCAGCATTGGAGCATGACGCGACTCCCCTCCGTGCTCGGCACCGATGACCTGGATCTTGCCGAACTGTGCGCCGCTCGCATCGACGGCGAGCTCGTCGAGCTCGCCGACGGCTGGTGCCCGGTCGACGAACCCGACCTGCCGTCGTTGCGCGCCGCGGCCGTCGCGGTCGACGTCGGGCGCACCCTCATCGCCGAGCGACTGACCGCCGCGTGGGTGCATGGCGCGCTCGACGCTCCCCCGCGTCCCGCGCAGTACTGCGTTCCCCATACGGAGCGCATCGCGGTGCGGCTCGACCGGCCGTGGGTGGTGCGCGAGGTGTCGCTGCTCGCGGGCGACGTGCTGGAGTTCGCGGGCGCACGGTGCACGAGCGCCGTCCGCACCGCCTTCGACCTCCTGCGCGAGGCGGAGCTCGACGACCGCACCGTCATCGACGTCGTCGTGCGACTGCTCGGTTCGGTGCCCGAGCTGGGCCAGCGGGTGCACGCCCGGATCGACGCTGCGGCGCGGCTCCCGCACAAGACGCTCGCACGCGGCCGGCTCGCCGCTGCCGAGCTCCTGGCGATCCCGCGTCAGGCATGACGGGGGCGGCCTCGGTCGATGCCCGGGCCCGTGCCGCTGAGCGAGCTCAGCCGTCGCTGACGCGGTAGACGTCGTAGACGGCGTCGATGCGTCGCACCGCGTTGAGCACCCGGTCGAGGTGGGTCGTGTCGCCCATCTCGAACACGAAGCGGCTGAGCGCGAGGCGATCCGTCGAGGTGGAGACGTTCGCCGAGAGGATGTTGACGTGGTGCTCCGAGAGCACGCGCGTGACATCCGACAGCAGGCCGGCCCGGTCGAGCGCCTCGATCTGGATCTGCACGAGGAACACGCTCTTCGAGCTCGGCGCCCACTCGACGTCGATCATGCGCTCGGGTTCGCGCAGCAGCGACTGCACGTTGTGGCACTTGGCCTGATGCACCGACACCCCGGAACCACGGGTGATGAAGCCCACGATCTCGTCGCCCGGCACCGGCGTGCAGCAGCGCGCGAGCTTGACGAGGATGTCGGGCGCTCCTCGCACGAGCACACCCGAGTCGCTGTTGCGCGGCAGCGGCCGCGTGCGCACCGGAATCGGCAGGTCGGGCTCGTCGACGTCGTCGACGTCGCGCACGAGTGCGACGACCTTCTCGATCACCGACTGCGTCGACACGTGTCCCTCGCCGACCGCCGCGTAGAGCGACGACACGTCGTCGTAGCGCAGTTGCGCCGCGACCTCGGCGAACGACTCCTGGCTCATGAGCTTCTGCAGCGGCAGGTTCTGCTTGCGCATCGCGCGGGCGATGGCATCGCGCCCGTGCTCGATCGCCTCGTCGCGTCGCTCCTTCGTGAACCACTGGCGGATCTTGTTGCGGGCACGGGGGCTCTTGACGAAGTTCAGCCAGTCCTTGCTCGGGCCCGAGTCGGGGTTCTTCGACGTGAACACTTCGACCACGTCGCCGCTCGACAGTTCGCTCTCGAGCGGCACGAGGCGCCCGTTGACCTTGGCCCCCATGGTGCGGTGGCCGACCTCGGTGTGCACGGCGTACGCGAAGTCGACGGGCGTGGCGCCCGCGGGCAGGCCGATCACGCGCCCCTTGGGCGTGAAGACGTAGACCTCCTTGGCGCCGATCTCGAACCGGAGGGAGTCGAGGAACTCCCCCGGGTCGGCGGTCTCGGCCTGCCAGTCGGAGATGTGGGCGAGCCACGCCATGTCGGTGTCATTCTGGCCGGTCTTGTCGACGGTGCGGCCCGCCATGCGCTCCTTGTACTTCCAGTGCGCGGCGACGCCGTACTCCGCACGCTGGTGCATGTCGTGCGTGCGGATCTGGATCTCGACGGCACGGCCCTTCGGTCCGATGACCGTCGTGTGCAGCGACTGGTACAGGTTGAACTTCGGCGTCGCGATGTAGTCCTTGAAGCGGCCGGGCAGCGGAGTCCAGCGCGCGTGGATCGCACCGAGCACCGCGTAGCAGTCGCGCACCGAGTTCACGAGCACGCGGATGCCCACGAGGTCGTAGATCTCGTCGAACTCGCGACCCCGAACGATCATCTTCTGGTAGATCGAGTAGTACTGCTTCGGGCGGCCCATCACCTTGCCGCGGATCTTCGCGGCCTTGAGGTCTTCGCTCACGAGGTCGATGACCGACTGCACGAACTCCTCGCGCTGGGGCGTGCGCTGCTTGACGAGACTCTCGATCTCGGCGTAGAGCTTCGGGTAGAGCACCGCGAACGACAGGTCCTCGAGCTCCCACTTGATGGTCTGGATGCCGAGGCGGTGCGCGAGCGGCGCGTAGATCTCGAGGGTCTCGGTGGCCTTGCGGGTCGCGGACTCCGCGGGCACGAAGCCCCACGTGCGGGCGTTGTGCAGCCGGTCGGCCAGCTTGATGATGAGCACCCGGATGTCCTTGGACATCGCGACGATCATCTTGCGCACGGTCTCGGCCTGCGTCGAGTCGCCGTACTTCACCTTGTCGAGCTTGGTGACGCCGTCGACGAGCATCGCGATCTCGTCGCCGAAGTCCGCGCGCACCTGGTCGAGCGTGTAGGCGGTGTCCTCGACGGTGTCGTGCAGCAGCGCGGCGGCGACCGTCTTCGACCCGATGCCGAGGTCGGCGAGGATCTGCGCGACCGCGATGGGGTGCGTGATGTACGGCTCGCCGCTCTTGCGCTTCTGGCCCTCGTGGGCACGCTCGGCGACCGTGTACGCGCGCTCGACGAGCCCGAGGTCGGCCTTCGGGTGGTGCATCCGCACCGTGCGGAGGAGCGTGTCGACGGCACCGGAGGGCTGCGCCTTCGAGAAGATCCGCGGCACCAGACGGCGCAGCGACGCGGTCGAGTTGACTCCCGTCTCGGTCATCGCTCACACCTCCAGAACTTCAATTATCGCCGCTCCGGAGCGTGGTTCAGCACGAGGGCCGAGTCGGGCCCGATCACGCCGTCGTCAGTTCCTCTGCATCCGCCTTCGAAACGCTCGCGCGCTCCCGCTCCTTGAGCACCTTCTGGTCGTGCTTCCTGATCGCGGGCTCGCCCTCGCGCAGCTGCGAGTAGAGCGGTGCGGCGAGGAACACGGTCGACCAGGTGCCGACGATGATGCCCACCAGGAGCGCGAGGGAGATGTCGCGGAGCGTGTCGGCGCCGAGCGCGCCCGCACCGATGAAGAGGATGGCCGCGACGGGCAGCGCTGCCACGACACTCGTGTTGATCGAACGCACGAGCGTCTGGTTCACCGCGAGGTTCACCGACTCCGCGAACGTGCGGCGGGACTCCTGGCCGTCGGCCGCGGTGTTCTCGCGGATCTTGTCGAACACGACGACCGTGTCGTACAGCGAGTAGCTCAGGATCGTGAGGATGCCGATGAGGGCCGCCGGCGAGATCTCCCACCCGACCGCCGCGTACACGCCGGTCGTGACGATGAGGTCGGCGAGCAGCGCCAGGATGGCCGCGAGCGACATCTTCCATGTTCGGAAGTAGAGCGCCATCACGATCGCGGCGAGGAGCAGGAACGCGAGGAGGCCGAAGAGCGCCTGCCTCGTGACATCCGCGCCCCAGCTGGCGCCGATGAACGAGGAGGTCACCTCCGACGGGTCGACGCCGTACGCCTCGGCGAGGGCCGCGCTGACCTGCTCGGACTCCGCCTTCTCGAGCTGGTCGGTCTGCACGCGCACGCCCTGGTTGCCGACGATCGTGACCTTCGCGACGGCATCGGGCGCGACGCTCGCCACGGCGTCGATCGCCGGCTGCGAGGTCGCGTCGGCGACGCCGGCGATATGGAACTGCGATCCGCCGCGGAACTCGATGCCGAAGTTGAAGCCGCGCACCACCGGCACGAGCACCGAGAGGATCAGCAGGACCGCGACGACGGCGTACCACTTCTTGCGTCCGCCGACGAAGTTGAACGAGCGCTTGCCCGTGTAGAGGTCGTTGCCGAACGTGGTGAGACGGTTGGCCATCAGGACTCCTTGCCTTCGCTCGCGCCGACGGTGGCGTCGACCTGCGCCGCTTTGCGCTCCGCGATGGTCTGGCGCTTCTGCGCCTCCTTCGCGCTCGAGGCGACCTTGGTCGCCGGTACGGCCACCGGCTTGCGGAACTCCGCACGACCGCGGTAGACCGCGCCGAGCGCGTTCGGGTCGAGGCCCGACCAGGGGTTGCCACTCGAGAAGAACCTCGTCTGCGCGAGCAGCTGCAGCATCGGGTGGGTGAAGAGGATGACGACGATCACGTCGATCACCGTCGTGATACCGAGCGTGAAGGCGAAGCCGCGCACGCTGCCCACTGCGAGCACGAACAGCACCACGGCCGCCAGCAGGTTGACGCCCTTGGACGCGAGGATCGTGCGGAAGGCTCGCTTCCAGCCGGCCTCGACGGCGCCGACGAGCGGACGCCCGTCACGGAGCTCGTCGCGGACGCGCTCGAAGTACACGATGAACGAGTCCGCCGTGAAGCCGATCGCCACGATGAGGCCGGCGATGCCGGCGAGCGACAGGCGGTATCCCTCGCGCCACGACAGGATCGTGATCGTCAGGTACGTGATGACGCCCACGATCACGAGCGACGCGATCGTCACGGTGCCGAGCGCACGGTATTGGAACAGCGTGTAGATCACGACGAGGATGAGGCCGATGAGCCCGGCGATGAGCCCGGCCTCCAGCTGCGAGGTGCCGAGCGTGGCCGAGATGGTGTCGGACGACTGCACCGTGAAGCTGATCGGCAGCGCACCGAACTTGAGCTGGTCGGCGAGCGCCTTCGAGGACTCCTGCGTGAAGCTGCCGGTGATCTGCGGACGGCCGTCGGTGATGACGCCGTTCATCTGCGGCGCCGAGAGCACGGCGCCGTCGAGCACGAAGGCGAACTGGTCGCGCGGCGTCTGGCCGTTGAGGGCGAAGAGCCGCTGGCTCACCGTGGCGAAGTCCTTGGTGCCCTGGTCGTCGAAGACGATGTTGACGGCCCACTGGCCGGTGCTCGCACCGGTCTGCGTCGTGACCATGCCGTTCGTGGCGTCGGTGATGTTCTCGCCGCTCACCTCGACCGGCCCGAGGAGGTACTTGATGGTGCGACCGGAATCGCACGTCACGAGGGGCTCGTCGGCCGGGGCGGCGTTCGCGCCGCTCGAGTCGATCGAAGCGCAGTCGAACGTGTCGAACTGGTCCTGCAGCGCGGGCGTGATCCAGGAGGGATCGCTCCCGTCGGTGGGCACCGCCGTGGGCGTGGTCGCGAGATCGGATGCCGCGTCGGTCGGCTGTGCGCTCGCGCTCGGGTCGATCGACTGGTTCGTCGCGACGTCGGCGAGGAGCACGGGGCGGAGCTCGAGCTTCGCCGACGACTCGATGCGCGCCCGCGTCTGGTCGTCGAGCTCGCCGGGGATGGCGACGACGACGTTCTGGCCGCCCTGCGTGTTGATCTCGGCCTCGGAGACGCCGGACGCGTCGACGCGCTGGCGGATGATCGACACCGCCTGGTCGAGCTGCTCCTGCGTCACCGACTCGCCGTCGGCGAGCTGCGGCGCGAGGATGATCTGCGTGCCGCCCTCGAGGTCGAGGGCGAGCTTCGGGGTCCAGGAACCCCCCGCCCACATCACGCCGGCGGCGTTGATGCCGAAGAGCGCGACGATGATGACGCCGAGCCAGGTGAGCGAGCGCCAGGCCTTGCGGACGGGCGTCGGTCGGGTCGACCGCTTGGATGGTGCAGCCACGTGTTCTGCTTTCTCTGCAAGCGCCCGCGCGGCATCGCGCGGGCGGTGCGTCGGGTAGGGAGCCTAGTCGTTCGACTTCTTGGAGTCGGGCGTCTCGTCGTTCGGGGTCTCGTCGACGCGCTCGCCGAACTCCGGCTCGCCGTCGGCGGTCTCGACGGCCAGCGCCTCCGGCTCCTCGGCAGGGGTGATCACGCGCGCCACCGTCTGGCGGTGCACCGTGAGGACCGTGCCGGGGCTCGTCTCGAGGAGGACCTGGTTCTCCTCTTCGTCGATGGAGAGGATGGTGCCGAAGACGCCGAAGTTCGTCATCACCTTCGCGCCGGGGGCCACCTTCGACTGCAGTTCGCGAGCCTCGGCCTGGCGCTTGCGCGAGTTGCGGAACATGAAGAAGATCAGCACCGCCAGGACGGCGAGCATGATGATGGTGAACGGATCGAACGTCATGAGGAGGAGAACCTTCCGAGGTGCGCCGTGCGCACGGGGTGGGGGGCGGGAAGCCGGAGCCTCCAAGGATTATAGGTCATCGATCGGAAGCGCCGATGCGTGCGGTGCACGATCGTCGGCGAGCCCGAAGTGCCGCCATGCGGTCGGGGTCGCGACGCGACCGCGGGGGGTTCGGGTGACGAGCCCGATGCGCACGAGGAACGGCTCGACGACCGCCTCGATGGTCTCGGCCTCCTCGCCGACCGAGACGGCGAGGGTGTTGAGGCCGACCGGGCCGCCGCCGAAGCGGGTGAGGATCGTCATCATCACGGCGCGGTCGAGTCGGTCGAGCCCGAGGGGGTCGACGTCGTACAGGTCGAGCGCAGCACGAACGGCTGCGAGGTCGGCATCGCCCACACGCTGTCCGGCCCCCGTGGACGGGTGCACGAGCGCGTAGTCGCGAACTCGGCGCAGCAGGCGGTTCGCGATGCGCGGGGTGCCCCGGCAGCGACCCGCGATCTCGGCCACCGCGTCGCGGTCGATGCGCAGCCCGAGCAGCACCGCAGCCCTCGTGAGCACCTGCTGCAGCTCGGATTCGTCGTAGAACTCGAGGTGCGCCGTGAAGCCGAAGCGATCGCGCAGCGGGTTCGGGAGCAGGCCGGCGCGCGTCGTCGCGCCGACGAGCGTGAACGGTGCGAGGTCGAGGGGCACCGAGGTCGCACCGGCGCCCTTGCCGACCATGATGTCGATGCGGAAGTCCTCCATGGCGAGGTAGAGCATCTCTTCGGCCGACCGCGCCATGCGGTGGATCTCGTCGATGAACAGCACCTCGCCCGGCACGAGCGACGACAGGATCGCGGCAAGGTCGCCGGCGTGCTGGATGGCCGGCCCGCTGGACATGCGGAGCGGCCGCCCGCCCTCGTGCGCCACGATCATGGCGAGCGTGGTCTTGCCGAGCCCCGGAGGGCCCGCGAGGAGGATGTGGTCGGGCGTGCGCTGCTGCAGGGTGGCGGCGGTGAGCAGCAGCTGCAGCTGACCGCGGACGCGGCTCTGGCCCACGAACTCCTCGAGACTGCGCGGCCGGAGCGCGCCCTCGAAGGCGAGTTCAGCCTCGGACGCGAGCTCGGGGTCGGTGAGGTCGAGGTCGCCGCCGAGCTCGTCGGGCCCTGCCGCGCTCATCGCGCCCTCGCCGTCTGCTGCGCGGGCCCGAGGCGCGCGAGCGTGAGCCGCAGGAGCGTCGGCACCGAGGACGCCTCGACGGGTGAGGCCTCCTCGAGGGTCTCGGTCAACGCGTCGGCTGCGACGCGCTCCGACCAGCCGAGCCCCGTGAGCGCCGCCAGCACGCTGTCGGCGACGCCGCCACCGACGATCGACGAACCCGTCGAGGTCACGGGCGAGACCGTGAGCTTGCCCGCGAGGGAGACGGCGATGAGCTTCGCGGTCTTCGGCCCGATGCCGCTCACCTTGCGGAATGCTGCGTCGTCGTCGCGTTGCACCGCCACCGCGACCTGTTCGGGCGACATGACCGAGAGCACGCCGAGGGCCGACTTCGGGCCGACGCCGGTCACGCCGATGAGCAGCTCGAACACCTCGAGCTCGTCGAGCGTCGCGAAGCCGAACACGGTGAGCGAGTCCTCGCGGACCACGAGGGTGGTATGCACGAACAGCTCCTGGCCCTCGCGACTGGCGAGCACGAGCGCGGGCGTCGCATTCACGCGGAAGCCGACGCCGCCGACCTCGATGACCAGCGTGCTGCCGGATGCCGAGAGCACTCGGCCTCGAAGGGAGGAGATCACGCCTTCAGCCTACGGGCCGCCCCCGACACCGCCGCGGAGCGCTCCGCGGCGATCCATGCCCGCTGCGCCGGAGTGAGCGCGGGCGCGTCGGCGGAACGCGGACCGGCGGCCTCGGTCACGGCGGCGCCCGCGACTCCCCCGGTGCGCCAGGCGTGGCAGATCGCCAGGGCGAGCGCGTCCGCGGCATCCGCCGGTTTCGGCACCGCCTCGAGCCCGAGGATGCGCGCGACCATCGCACCGACCTGCTTCTTGTCGGCGCGGCCGTAGCCGGTGATCGCGGCCTTCACCTCGCTCGGCGTGTGCATCGCCACGGGCAGGGCCCGCCGCGCCGCGATGAGCATCGCGACGCCGGAGATCTGGGCGGTGCCCATGATCGTCGACACGTCGCTCCGCGCGAACACCCGCTCGAGCGCGACCGCCTGCGGCCGGTGCTCCTCGATGATCGCCTCGATGCCGTCGGCGATGCGCGCGAGCCGGGCGGGCGTGTCGAGGTCGGCGGGCGAGCGCAGCACGATCACGTCGACGAGCGTCGCCGACCGGTCCTGCGCGACGTCGACGACGCCCACGCCGCAGCGGGTCAGCCCGGGATCGATGCCGAGGACCCGCATGCGGTGGCTACTCCGCCTCGAGTTCGGCCTGCACCTCGGGCGACAGGTCGAAGTTGCTGTAGATGTTCTGCACGTCGTCGCTGTCTTCCAGGGCGTCGATGAGGCGGAACACCTTGCGGGCGGTGTCGGCGTCGATCTCGACCTTGAGGTTCGGCACGAACGCCGCGTCGGCCGAGTCGTAGTCGATGCCGGCCTCCTGCAGCGCGGTGCGGGCCGCGACCATGTCGGACGCCTCGGTGATGACCTCGAAGGTGTCGCCCTCGTCGGTGACCTCCTCGGCACCGGCGTCGAGCACCGCCGCGAGCACGTCGTCTTCGGTCGTGCCCTCGGCGGGCACCACGATGACGCCCTTGCGTGCGAAGTTGTAGGCGACCGAACCCGGGTCGGCCATCGTGCCGCCGTTGCGCGACATGAGGGTGCGCACCTCGGCCGCGGCCCGGTTCTTGTTGTCAGTGAGGCACTCGATGAGCAGGGCGACCCCGTTGGGTCCGTAGCCCTCGTACATGATCGTCGTGTACTCGATCGACTCGCCGGTGAGTCCCGCGCCGCGCTTGATGGCGCGGTCGATGTTGTCGTTGGGGACGGAGGTCTTCTTGGCCTTCTGCACCGCGTCGACGAGGGTGGGGTTGCCCGAGAGGTCGGCACCGCCCATCTTGGCCGCGACCTCGATGTTCTTGATGAGCTTCGCGAACGACTTCGCGCGGCGCGCGTCGATGACGGCCTTCTTGTGCTTGGTCGTCGCCCACTTGGAATGCCCGGACATGACTCTCCTGTATCCGCTTGACGGCGGGTCCGCCCGCCGACAGATCATTCTACGGCAGGGCGCGCGGCTGCCTTCGGCGACGGGCGGATGCCGCGCGCACGCGGTGCGCCGCGTGCGCCACCGCCGCTGCCGCCGCCCGTCACTCGAGCAGCTTGTGCAGCGTACGCAGGTTGCGGTTCGTCGTCGTCGACTTGTACTTCGCCTTCGCGAGGAGCTTCGCGAACGGGGTGCTCGTCGTGGTGCCCTTCACCGGATTCCAATACACGACGCCGTCGCCCCGCGCGATCGGATCGACCTCGGGGTCGGCCTCGTCGGCGAAGGCCATGAGCTCGTCGAGCACCGGCGGCTCCGAGCCGAAGATCACCCACGGCTGTCGCCCCGAGTCGTCTGCGTCGAACGGGAAGCCGTCGATCGCCCGCTCGAGGTCGCGGCGGCTTACGAGCACGATCCACGCGTCGTACCCGAAGCGGTCGCGCAAGGCCTGCTCGATGCGCCGCTTCGTGAGCGCCGGCGCCTCGCGGGTGCGCACGGTGAAGGCGACGTTGCCGCTCGCGAGCACCGTGCGCACGTCGCGGAAGCCGAGCTGCTCGAACACCTCGCGCAGCTCGGCCGATCGGATCGTGATGCCGCCGACGTTGACGCCGCGGAGGAGCGCGATGGATTCGGTCATGCGTCCGAGTCTGCACCGCGCCTGCGACATCCGCCCGGCATCACCGCCGACCCGTCAGGCCGAGCGGAGCTTCGAGAGGAAGTACTCGTGGAACCGCGTGTCGCCGTTGATCTCGGGGTGGAAGCTCGTGCCGAGCAGGCCCCCCTGCTCGACGGCGACGACGCGGCCGTCGGCGAGCGTCGCGATGGGCGTGGCCTTCGGGCCGACGGACTCGACCACCGGCCCCCGGATGAACACCGCTCGCAGCGGGCGCTCACCGAGCACCGGGATCTCGAGGTCGGTCTCGAACGACTGGTTCTGCGAGCCGAAGGCGTTGCGCCGCACGACGACGTCGAGTCCGCCGAAGCTCTCCTGGCCGGCGATCGCGTCGAGGAGCGTGTCGGCGAGCATGATGAGTCCCGCGCACGTGCCGTAGACGTGCAGGCCGTCGCGGATGCGCTCGCGCAGCGGTTCGGCCAGGCCGAACGCCCGCGCGAGCTTGTCCATGACGCTCGACTCGCCACCGGGGATCACGAGCCCCTCGATGCCCTCGAGATCGCCCGGCCGTCGCACGAGCGTGACCCGCGCCCCGAGCTCGCCGAGGATGCGGGCGTGCTCGCGGAAGTCGCCCTGCAGGGCGAGCACGCCGACCCGGGGGCCGGACGCGTCGACCGCGCCGAGCGATTCGTCGCGGAGTGAGGTCACCAGCCGCGCTCGGCGAGGCGGTGCGGCGCGGGCAGGTCGCCGACGTTGATGCCGACCATGGCCTCGCCGAGGCCGCGCGAGACCTCCGCGATGACCGAGGGGTCGTCGTAGAACGTGGTGGCCTTGACGACCGCGGCCGCGCGCGCCTCGGGGTTGCCCGACTTGAAGATGCCCGAGCCCACGAACACGCCGTCGGCGCCGAGCTGCATCATCATCGCCGCATCCGCCGGGGTGGCCACGCCGCCCGCGGTGAAGAGCACGACGGGGAGCTTGCCGGTCTCGGCGACCTCGAGCACGAGGTCGTACGGCGCCTGGAGCTCCTTGGCTGCGACGTAGAGCTCGTCGCGGGTCATCGACTTGAGCTGGTTGACCTCGGACGTGATCTTGCGGATGTGCTTGGTCGCCTCGGAGACGTCGCCGGTGCCGGCCTCGCCCTTCGAGCGGATCATCGCGGCACCCTCGTTGATGCGGCGGAGCGCCTCGCCGAGGTTCGTCGCACCGCAGACGAAAGGCGTGTTGAACGCCCACTTGTCGATGTGGTTCACGTAGTCGGCCGGCGAGAGCACCTCGGACTCGTCGATGTAGTCGACGTCGAGCGCCTGCAGCACCTGCGCCTCGACGAAGTGGCCGATGCGGGCCTTCGCCATGACCGGGATCGAGACCTCGGCGATGATCGCCTCGATGAGGTCGGGGTCGCTCATGCGCGCGACGCCGCCCTGTGCGCGGATGTCGGCCGGCACGCGCTCGAGCGCCATGACGGCGACCGCGCCGGCGTCCTCGGCGATGCGCGCCTGCTCGGGGGTGACGACGTCCATGATGACGCCGCCCTTCAGCATCTCGGCGAGGCCGCGCTTCACACGGCTGGAGCCGGTCTCGGCAGTGCTCATCAGGGGTTCCCTTCGACGGATGACGCGCGATCGCGCAATATTGGGGACAAGGCGGTTGCTTGGCCTAGGCCAAAAGATAGCATGGACCGGACACTGCATCACGAACAGGCATGGATCATGACATGACCCTCGAGATCACCGGCCGGTCGGCCGCGGACATCGCCGCGAGCGTGCGCGCGCTCATCGAGCGCGGCTCGCTGCATCCGGGCGATCCCCTGCCCCCCGTCCGCAATCTCGCCGACAACCTGGGCGTGAACCGCAACACCGCCGTCGCGGCGTACCGGCAGCTCATCGCTGCGGGCATGGTCGTCACCCGCGGTCGCGGCGGCACGCACGTCGCCGACCGGTCCGCGGTCGCGCAGGAGGGATTCGCCGCCGACAGCGTGCTGCGCGACGTGGCGACCGGCAACCCCGACCCCGACCTCATCCCCGACCCGTCCCGGGTGCTCGCGGAACTGGCCGCGCGGCCGGTGCTCTACGGCGAGCCGGTCATCGACCCCGGCCTCGAGCGCTGGGCGCAGGCGTGGATGGGGGCCGACGTGGCACCGCCCGACCTGCGGCTCACGATCACGAGCGGCGCGGCCGACGCCGTCGAGCGACTGCTCGCCCAGGCGCTCGTGCGAGACGACGCGGTGGCGCTCGAGGATCCGTGCTTCCTCACAAGCATCCACACGGTGCGCGTCGGCGGGTATCGGGCCGTGCCGGTCCCGGTCGACGACGAGGGCATGACCGTCGACGGGCTGCGGTCCGCACTCGACCAGGGCGTGCGCGCCGTCGTGTGCACCCCGCGGGCGCAGAACCCCACCGGCTCGAGCCTGTCCGAGCGCCGTGCAGAGCAGCTGCGCGACGTGCTGCGGGCCCACCCGTACGTGCTCGTCATCGAGGACGACCATTTCTCGATGCTGTCGCGCAGCCCGTTCCGTTCCCTCATCGGCCCCGACCACCGGCGGTGGGCGCTCGTGCGCTCGGTGTCGAAGTTCCTCGGGCCCGACATGTGTCTCGCGGTCACGGCCTCCGATCCCGACACGGCCGAGCGGCTCGCGATGCGGCTCACGCCCGGCACCACGTGGGTGAGCCATCTGCTGCAGCGCCTCACGCTCGCCCTCGTGACCGATCCCGGGGTCGTCGCGAGGATCGCGGAGGCGGGCGCGCACTACGCCGCCCGCAACGACGCCTTCGCCGCACGCCTCACCGCGCTCGGGGTGCCCGCCGCGGCCGGCGACGGGCTCAACCTGTGGGTCGCGCTGCCGGTGCCCGCCCGCGACGTGTCGGAGCAGCTCATGCGGCGCGGCTGGCTCGTGCGGGCCGGCGACGAGTTCGTCCTCGCCGACGCGCCCGCCGCGAGCCGCCGGCTGCGGCTCACCGTGCACGACCTGACCGACGCCGACGCCGACCGCCTCGCCGCCGACATCGCCGCCGCCGTGCGCGCGGCGGGCGGACGCCTCACGCCCGCCGGGATGGAATGATCGACGGGTGAAGGTCCTCTCCATCCAGTCCGCCGTCGCCTACGGCCACGTCGGCAACTCCGCAGCCGTCTTCCCCCTCCAGCGCATCGGCGTCGAGGTCATGCCGGTCTACACGGTCAACTTCTCGAACCACACCGGCTACGGCGCGTGGCGCGGTCCGCTGATCAGCCCCGACGACGTGCGCGCGGTGATCGACGGCATCGAGGACCGTGGCGCGTTCCCGAAGATCGACGTCGTCCTCTCGGGTTACCAGGGCTCCGAGGGGATCGCCGAGGTCATCCTCGACGCGGTCGCCCGCATCAAGGCGGCGAACCCCGATGCCGTCTACTCGTGCGATCCGGTGATGGGGAATGCGAAGAGCGGATGCTTCGTGGCTCCGGCGATCCCCGTGCTGCTGCGCGACCGCGTGGTGCCCGCCGCCGACCTCATCACGCCGAACCAGTTCGAGCTCGGCTACCTCACCGGAACCGAGCCCGGCTCGCTCGAGTCGACGCTCGAGTCGGTCGACCTGGCCCGGGCGTCGGGCCCGCGCACCGTGCTCGTGACGAGCGTCGAGCGTCCCGACCGCGAGGAGGGCACGATCGAGATGCTCGCCGTCGACGACCAGGGCGCGTGGATCGTGCAGACCCCGCTCCTGCCGATGAAGGCGAACGGCTCGGGGGATGTCACGGCGGCGCTCTTCACCGCGCACCACCGCCGCACGGGCGACGCGGCCGACGCGCTCGCGCGCACGGCGTCGAGCGTGTTCGACCTGCTCGCGAAGACCCACGACTCGGGCGAGCGCGAGCTGCAGCTCGTGGAGTCGCAGGAGGCCTACGCGCACCCGCGGATGCAGTTCGAGGTCCGGCAGGTCCGCTGAGTCCTGCCGGACCCTCCGTGGCTGGTCGGGTGGTCCGCCGCGCCGTATCGAGACCGGCCGCGAGCTCGCGATGGGCGGCTCCGCCGCTGGTCGACCGACCGACGACCGACGACCGCTCAGGCGGGCCAGGCCTCAGCGATCTCGTGGCGGACCTCGCCGAGGAGGCGCGGCAGGGCCTTGGTTCCGGCGATGATCGGGAAGAAGTTCGAGTCGAGGGCCCACCGCGGCACGATGTGCTGGTGCAGGTGCTCGGCGATGCCCGCGCCGGCGATGCGGCCCTGGTTCATGCCGATGTTGAACCCGTCGCACCGCGACACCCGCTTCACCACGCGCATCGCCACCTGGGTGAGCTCGCCGATCTCCGCTACCTCCTCGGGGCTCGCCTCGTCGTACGTGGCGATGTGGCGGTAGGGGCACACGAGCAGGTGGCCGGAGTTGTAGGGGTACAGGTTGAGCAGCACGTAGGCGTGCTCGCCGCGCGCGACGATGAGCGACTGCTCGTCGCTCATTTCGGGCGCGCGGCAGAACGGGCAGGCGTGCTCGTCGGGCTGCTGCCCGTGCTGGATGTAGACGAGCCGGTGCGGCGTCCAGAGCCGCTGGAACGCGTCGGGGACACCGGCGAGTTCGCTCGAGGCATCCGTGGGGACGCCCTCGAACTCGCCGTGGTCGTAGGCCGTCATGAGAACAGGTCGTCCTTCGAGACCACCTGCCGGCGGTCGTCGATCGCGGCACGGATGCGGCTGATCGCCTCGGCCACGGGCACGCCGTTCTGCTGCGAGCCGTCGCGGAAGCGGAAGCTCACGGTCTCTGCGGAGCGGTCGTTCTCGCCCGCGATGAGCTGGAACGGCACCTTCTGCGTGGTGTGCGTGCGGATCTTCTTCTGCATGCGGTCGTCGCTCGTGTCGAGCTCCGCGCGTACGCCGGCGCCGCGCAGCTGGGTGAGGATCGCGCCGAGGTACGGCGCGTACTCGTCGGCCACAGGGATGCCGACGACCTGCACAGGCGAGAGCCAGACGGGGAAGGCACCGGCGTAGTGCTCGGTGAGCACGCCGAAGAAGCGCTCGATCGATCCGAACTTCGCCGAGTGGATCATGACCGGCTGCTGGTGCGTGCCGTCTGCCGCGGTGTACTCGAGGCCGAATCCGGCCGGCTGGTTGAAGTCGTACTGGATGGTCGACATCTGCCAGGTGCGCCCGATGGCATCGCGCGCCTGCACCGAGATCTTCGGGCCGTAGAACGCGGCGCCGCCCGGGTCGGGCACGAGCTCGAGGCCGGATGCCTCCGCGACGTCGCGGAGGACGGCGGTGGCGACCTCCCACTCCTCGTCGGTGCCCTTGAACTTGTCGGATGCCGCGTCGCGGGTCGACAGCTCGAGGTAGAAGTCATCGAGGCCGAAGTCCCGCAGCAGCCCGAGCACGAAGTCGAGCAGGTGCTTGACCTCCGCGGGCGCCTGCTCCGGGGTGACGTAGCTGTGCGAGTCGTCCTGGGTGAGCCCGCGCACGCGCGTGAGCCCCTGCACGACGCCCGACTTCTCGTACCGGTAGACGGTGCCGAACTCGAAGAAGCGCAGCGGCAGCTCTCGATAGGAACGACCGCGCGACCGGAAGATGAGGTTCTGCATCGGGCAGTTCATCGCCTTGAGGTAGTACTCGCTGTTCTCGAGCTCCATCGGCGGGAACATGGTGTCCTTGTAGTACGGCAGGTGACCCGACAGCTCGAAGACGTGCGCCTTCGTGATGTGCGGGGTCGAGACGTACTGGAACCCCTCCTCGATGTGGCGGCGGCGGACGTAGTCCTCCATCTCGCGCTTGATGATGCCGCCCTTGGGGTGGAACACCGGCAGGCCCGAGCCGATCTCCTCGGGGAACGAGAACAGGTCGAGCTCGGCGCCGAGCTTGCGGTGGTCGCGGCGCGCGGCCTCCTCGAGGCGGTGCTGGTACGCGCGGAGCTCGTCCTTGGTCGGCCACGCGGTGCCGTAGACGCGCTGGAGCTGCGTGTTCTTCTCCGAGCCGCGCCAGTAGGCGGCCGCGACGCGCATGAGCGCGAAGGCGTTGCCGATCATGCGGGTGTTCGGCAGGTGCGGGCCTCGGCAGAGGTCCTTCCACGCGGTCTCGCCGGTCTTCGGGTCGACGTTGTCGTAGATCGTGAGCTCGGCGCCGCCGACCTCGACCGACTCGCTCTCCTCGAACTGCTCGGTGCCGGTCGCGTGGCCCTTGAGCCCGATGAGCTCGAGCTTGTAGGGCTCGTCGGCGAGCTCGGCGCGCGCCTCGTCGTCGCTCACGACGCGACGCACGAACCGCTGCCCCGAGCGGATGATGCGGGCCATCTCCTTGTCGAGCGCCTTCAGGTCCTCGGGGGTGAACGGCTCGGCGACGTCGAAGTCGTAGTAGAAGCCGTCGGTGACGGGCGGACCGATGCCCAGCTTCGCCTCGGGGTTGATCGTCTGCACGGCCTGTGCGAGCACGTGCGCGGTGGAGTGGCGCAGGATGTTCAAGCCGTCGGGCGAGTCGATCGTGACGGGCTCGACCACGTCGGTCTCCGTCACCGTCGTGGCGAGGTCCTTGAGCTCGCCGTTGACGCGCATCGCGACAACGGATCGATCGGTGAAGAGCTCGAAGCCGTCGGCCACTGTGATCCACTCCCTGTGAGTCGAAACGAACCCTTCAACACTAGTAGCCACAGGATGCCGCGGCGCCCGCCGCCCGCCGCCGGACGCACCCGTCGACGCTGCTCCGGGCCCCCGGGCCGAGCCGAGCCGTGCGCCCTGCGATTCGGGGCTCGGTGCAGGCACTGACGACGAACCGGCGCACGCTTCGTAGAGTCTTCCTCATGTCCAATGCAGGGAACTCCGGGGACGATCGCGACATCGACCTCGCAACGCCCGTCGACCTCTCCGCCTTCGAGGCCGACCTCACGGCCGCCGACTGGATCGCCAAGCACCGCGCCGGCGATCTGGGCCTCGGTCCCGTCTTCTGGGCACCGATCGAGGTGCTCTCCCCCGCCGTCACCGTCGGGCGCGGACGCACGAACCTCACGCTCATCAGGCCGACGATCGTGCAGACGGACACCACGACGCCGTACGCCGGCTTCGACCTGCGCGAATCGCCGAATCGCAACCCGGCGGTGTCCGTGCACTTCAACCCGGCCGCCTACGGCGCCACCGGCAATGCCACCTACGTGTTCACGTTCGCGGTCGACGCGCCGACCAGGGCCGCGTTCACGCCGAGCGGGTACGCCGGCAGCGGCACGGTCGATGCGCCGGCCTCGATCCGGTTCAGCGGACGCCGCGTCATCACGATCATCCTCCGCAACGTCCCGCCCGCCCAGGACACCGTGGCCTCCATCGAGCAGACCTCGGGCGAGGCCTGGTCGTGGTTCAGCACGCGCATCGGCCATCCGCCCCTCGTGTTCGACCCGCTGCAGCCGAGCGGCTGACCGAGCGACGACCTTCAGCTCCGCGCCCACCATCCCGGTAGGTCGGCGATCGAGTCGAGCACCGCGTCGGGGACGACGTCGCCCGAGAGGTCCTGCGCCGAGAACTTGCCGGTGCGCACCAGCACGCCGGCGAGCCCGGCGCGCTGTGCGCCCCCGACGTCGGCGCGCACGTCGTCGCCGACCATCACGACCTCGTCGGCCTCGAGGCCGAGGTCCTCGACCGCGATGTCGTAGAAGGCGGCGTCGGGCTTGCCGAGCACGACCGCCGCGCGTCCGGTGGCGTACTCCAGCGCACGCACGAACGGTCCGGTGTCGAGGCGGAGCCCGTCGTCGGCCCGCCAGTAGCGGGTGAGCCCGAGGGCGACGAGCGGCGTCCGCGGCTCGTCCATCAGCAGCCGGAACGCGCGGTTGATCGTCGCGAAGTCCCATCCGCGGCCGAGGTCGCCGATGACCACCGCGCCCGGTCGCTCGTCGTCGGATGCCGCGACGGTGTCCAGTGCCGCGAACTCGGCCGCCGTGGCATCCGGAACGAAGAGGGCGGGGCGCTCGATTCCCTCGCGGCGCAGCCAGGCGGATGCCGCGACCACCGGCGTGACGACCTCGGCCGGGTTCGAGGTGATGCCCATGCGCCCGAGCTGCTCGACGATCGCGCTGCGCGGGCGCGAGGTGGTGTTGGTCAGGTAGCGATACGGCACGCCGTTCCGGGCGAGCCACGCAATGGTGTCGGCAGCGCCGGGCACGAGCGCGTCGCCCACGTACACGACGCCGTCGAGGTCGAGCAGCACACCGGCCATGGCTCCATCATGCTGGAGCATCCGCCGGGCGAATGAGAAAACTCCCCCGGAGATCCGAGGGACTGCTGGTGGGCGATACTGGGATCGAACCAGTGACCTCTTCCGTGTCAGGGAAGCGCGCTACCGCTGCGCCAATCGCCCAAGTCGAGAACTGGTCTCAGCTTGGAGGTGGATACGGGATTCGAACCCGTGTATACGGCTTTGCAGGCCGCTGCCTCGCCACTCGGCCAATCCACCGTGTCTGGGTTCACCACCAAAAGAACAGGAATCGGGCTTTCGCCCGACCCTGATCAGAGCGGATGACGAGATTCGAACTCGCGACCCTCACCTTGGCAAGGTGATGCGCTACCACTGCGCCACATCCGCGTTGCTCGCATTTCTGCGTGCAGAGAGACTCTAACTGAAACCGTGAACGAATGACAAACCGAGCGCCCGCCTCACAGGATCAGCCCAGATCAGGCGAGCAATCCGGCCGTGCAACCCGGGCGTGTCGACGCTCGGCGGCATCCCTGCGGCCCCGCGCGCAGCTTCCACGCGGCCTCCTCGCCGGGAACCGCCGCGCCCGGACCGGCGCTCCGGCGCCGATGTGCATTCGGGCCCTGTCGTCGGCTAGTATCGAACCCGCGGCACGGCGAGTCCGGGTCGCGAATCCTGATGGGCGATTGGCGCAGCTGGTAGCGCGCTTCCTTCACACGGAAGAGGTCGTCGGTTCGAGCCCGGCATCGCCCACAGACGGAAACCCCCGGTCACCCCGGGGGTTTCCTCGTTTCACGGACGGATCGCGCCAGATCCGGCGGGGGCGAACCGCGCTGATCCCGGCGCGACGCACCGAATCGCTCAGCGCCAGCCGTAGCGCGCCCTGAGTGCCTCCGCGATGCGAGCGAAGCGCTCGGCGTCGAGCGCGGCCGCCTCCCGCCGCATCCCGTCGGCGTGCACGCGGAACACCCGGTCGATGCGCGCCCAGCTCGGCCGGCCCTCCGGATCCCACGGGCCGGTTCCGAGCGACACGTGGTCGCGGTCGCCGTCGTGCGGCTTGCTCGTGAGCTGCACGGCGAGGTACTCCCCCGGCGCACCGGCCGCGACGATCACGACCGGCCGGTCCTTGCCACGGCCGTCGTGCTCCTCGTAGGGCACCCAGGTCCAGACGACCTCACCCGGGTCCGGTTCGCCATCGCGCGAGGGGGCATGGGCCAGGCGCACGCCGCGGAGTCGAGCAGCGTCGACCTCGACGGTCGCGGATGCCCCGGCGCGGCCGGGCGACGCTCGCTCCTCGGTGAGGACGCCGGCGCCCGCGGCATCCGCGGAGCCGTTCGCAGCACCGCTGCCGCGACCCTGCGTGAGACCGCGCAGCACACGGCCGAGGGCGGTGAGGAAGCGGCTGGTGTCTGGCACACCCGCACACTACCCCACCGCCCTCGCGGTGATTCAGCGTCGTCAGACGGTCTCGAGCTTGTAGCCCTCCTCGCCGTGCACGACGAGGTCGATGCCCGCGAGCTCGTCCTCGTTCTTCACGCGGAAGCCGATCGTCTTCTGGATGATCCAGCCGATGGCGTACGCGAGCACGAACGAGTAGATGAGGACCGAGAAGGCCGCGATCGCCTGCACGAGCAGCTGGGTGGCGTCACCGCTGTAGATGAGGCCGGTGCCGTTGGCGAAGAAGCCGAGGTAGAGGGTACCGATGATGCCGCCGACGAGGTGGATGCCCACCACGTCGAGCGAGTCGTCGAAGCCCCACTTGAACTTCAGGTCGATCGCGAGCGCGCAGACGGCGCCGGCGACGACACCGAGCACGATGGCCCAGATCGGGGTCAGGAAGGCACACGCCGGGGTGATCGCGACGAGGCCGGCGACGGCACCCGATGCGGCGCCGACCGAGGTGGGCTTGCCGTCCTTGATCTTCTCGACCACGAGCCAGGCGAGGAGGGCCGCTGCGGGGGCCGCGAGGGTGTTGATCCACGCGATGGCCGCCGTGTTGTCGGCGGCGAGCTCGGAGCCCGCGTTGAAGCCGAACCAGCCGAACCACAGGAGGCCCGCGCCGAGGAGGACGAACGGCGGGTTGTGGGGCACGTGCGCGCCCTTCGAGAAGCCGACGCGCTTGCCGAGCACGAGCGCCAGGGCGAGGGCTGCCGCACCGGCGTTGATGTGCACCGCGGTGCCACCGGCGAAGTCGAGTGCGCCGACGCCGAAGAACTCCTGCATGCCGTAGGTGATCCAGCCGCCGTACGCGAACTTGCCCGTCTCGGGGTCGAGGCCGAAGTTGAACACCCAGCTCGCGACCGGGAAGTAGACGATGGTGGCCCACACGCCCGCGAAGATCATCCAGGCGCCGAACTTCGCACGGTCGGCGATGGCGCCCGAGACCAGTGCGACGGTGATGATCGCGAAGGTCGCCTGGAACGCGACGAACGCGAGCGGCGGGTAGGCGGCGCCTTCCGGGGCCTCGAGGAGGCTGGTCAGGCCGATGGCCGACCAGTCGATCGACCACGGCGCGGCGAGGCCGTCAGCCGAGGGGAACGCGATGGCGTAGCCGTAGAGCACCCAGAGCACTCCGATGAGGCCGATGGCGCCGAAGCTCATCATCATCATGCTGATGACGCTCTTCGCCTTGACGAGACCGCCGTAGAAGAATGCGAGCCCGGGGGTCATGAGCAGCACGAGTGCCGCCATGATCAGAAGGAACGCAGTATTGCCTTGATCCATCTCGAACCTCTCTTGGGGAATCAGGTGGGGGATCCTGTGGCCCAAGTTTCACGACGAGACGTTTCGAGAGCGGCCGTCTCAGGTTTCGAGGTTGTTACGTGCTTCGCGCTCAGGTAAACAGCGCGTTTCGCGAAGCGGGGCAGACCGTGTGAATCACGGCCCGATCGGCCCCGGCCGTTCAGTCGTGCGGCGGCAGCTCGCCCGTCGTGAGGGCGATCATGCGCGACATCGAGCGGAGGTACTTCTTGCGGTAGCCGCCCGACATCATGTCGCCGGCGAAGACCTGGTCGAGCGGCAGCCCGCTCGAGACGATCGGCACCTCCGCGTCGTACACCCGGTCGATGAAGGCGACGAGCCGCAGCGCGGCGTTCTGGTCGGTGAGTTCGTGCACGCCGGTGAGTGCGATCACCTCGATGCCGTCGATGAGCTTGATGTACTTCGAGGGGTGCACGGTGGCGAGGTGGGCGATGAGCGCGTCGAACGAGTCGAGCGACACCCGGTGCCCGCGAGCCGAGAGGGCGGATGCCGCGTGCTCGACGCCCGCGTCGTCGGCCAGCGCCTCGGCGTGGCCCTCGGTGTCGCGGCGGCGGTAGTCGAGCCCGTCGATGCGCAGCGTCTCGAAGTTCGACGAGAGGGCGTGGATCTCGCGCAGGAAGTCGGCCGCCGCGAAGCGGCCCTCGCCGAGGGCGTTGGGCGGGGTGTTCGAGGTGGCGGCGACCCGGGTGCCGTCGGCGATGAGCTCGCCGAGGAACCGGGTCATGAGCATGGTGTCGCCCGGGTCGTCGAGCTCGAACTCGTCGATGCAGATGAGACGGGCGCCGCGCAGCAGCACGACCGCCTGCGCGTAGCCGAGTGCGCCGACGAGCGCCGTGTACTCGATGAAGGTGCCGAAGTACTTCGGGCCGTGCGCGACGTGCCAGAGCGCGGCGAGCAGGTGGGTCTTGCCGACGCCGAAGCCGCCGTCGAGGTAGACGCCGGGCAGCTCGATGCGGGCCGGACGCTTGCGGGAGAAGAACCCGCCGGGGCGCTGCGCGGCGCGCCAGGCGCCCGCGAACTCGCCGAGCCGGTCGAGCGCGGCCTGCTGCGACGGGAAGTCGGGGTCGGGTCGGTACGACTCGAACGACGCGTGCTCGAACTGCGGGGGCGGCACGAGCTCGGATGCGATCTCGGCGCCCGTGATCGAGGGATTCCGATCGACGATGCGGAGAAGGGCATGCGATGCCGAGGTCATGCTGAGGCGGCTCCCGTATTGCACCGGATGACGGGTCGTATGACTTCGACCGGCACCACGCGTAGATTCGAGGTGGACGGCCACCAGCCTAGTCCGCTCCCCCGCGCACCCCCGCCCGACCGGGCGTTCCCAGGAGGTCTCATGTCCGTCGAGTTCGACCCCGCAGCCAAGCTGGCCGAGTACGCGCACCCCGAGCGGCTCGTCACCACGGAGTGGCTCGCCGAACGCCTCGGGCAGCCCGGGCTCGTCGTCGTCGAGTCCGACGAGGACGTGCTCCTCTACGAGACCGGCCACATCCCCGGCGCCGTCAAGGTCGACTGGCACACCGAGCTCAACGATCCGGTCGTGCGCGACTACCTCACGGGCGAGCAGTTCGCCGCCCTGCTCGGATCGAAGGGCATCGCCCGCGACACCACCGTCGTCGTCTACGGCGACAAGAACAACTGGTGGGCCGCCTACGCGCTCTGGGTGTTCACCCTCTTCGGCCACGAGGACGTGCGCCTCCTCGACGGCGGCCGCGACCTCTGGATCGCGGAGGGCCGGCCGCTCACGACCGATCCCACCGAGGTGACGCCCGTCGAGTACCCCGTGGTCGAGCGCGAGGACTCCGCGATCCGCGCATTCAAGGAGGACGTGCTGGAGCACCTGGGCAAGCCGCTCATCGACGTCCGCTCCCCCGAGGAGTACTCCGGCGAGCGCACCACGATGCCCGCGTACCCCGAGGAGGGCGCGCTGCGCGGCGGGCACATCCCGACCGCGGCATCCGTGCCCTGGGCGCGCGCGGCCGCAGCCGACGGCACGTTCAAGACCCGCGCGGAGCTCGACGCGATCTACCGCGACGAGGCCGGGCTCGCCGACGGCGACGAGGTCATCGCCTACTGCCGCATCGGCGAGCGCTCGAGCCACACGTGGTTCGTGCTGACCCACCTCCTCGGCTTCGACCACGTCCGCAACTACGACGGCTCGTGGACCGAGTGGGGCAACGCGGTGCGCGTGCCCATCGTCACCGGCGTCGAGCGCGGCGAGGTCCCCGGGCGCTAGTCGGCAGCGGCGGGCCGATGGCGGGGCGGCCCGCGACGACGGATGCCGCGCCCGCACGGCGGGCATGCGGCATCCGGATGGGAGAATGAAGGCGATGGATGCCACGACCCTCCCCGCCCGGCTCGCAGAGACCCGTGAGGACTTCCTCGCCCTCGGCGTGAAGGACCGCCTGCAACTGCTGCTCGAGTTCTCGAACGAGCTGCCCGAGCTGCCCGAGCGCTACCGCGATCACCCCGACCTGCTCGAACGGGTCGTGGAGTGCCAGTCGCCGGTCTACATCTTCGTGGAGGTCGACGACGCGGGACTCGTGCACATGCACGCCACGGCGCCCGCCGAGGCGCCCACGACGCGCGGGTTCGCGTCGATCCTCGCGCAGGGACTCGACGGCCTCACCCCCGACGAGGTGCTCGCCGTCCCCGCCGACTACCCGCAGTCGCTCGGACTGGGCGAGGCGGTGTCGCCGCTGCGCGTGCGCGGGATGTCGGGCATGCTCGCTCGCGCGAAGCGCCAGCTCGCCGAGCGCCTCGCCGGCTGACCGCGGCGAACGCCCGCCGCGGCGTCGTACCGCCATCGGCGTGACCGCGTCATCGGTCAGCGTGCCGCGAGCCAGTCCCCGAGCAGTGCGGTCCAGCGTTCGGGGTCGTGGTTCCAGAGCTTGGTGTGCCGGGCGCCCTCGAAGACCTCGAACTGCACGATGTCGGCGCGCACCGTCGCGAGCCGCCTCGACCCCTCGATGGGCACGAACCCATCGTCGACGCTGTGCATGAGGAGGATCGGCACGTCGAGCTCGTCGGCACGCGCGACGGCGTCGAGCGCCTCGAGGTCGATCGGCGCCGCCAGCCCCGTGACCACACCGCCGAGCGGAGCGCTGAGCACGCGGGCCACGAACTCGCCGGCGTCGTGCGGCAGGCCCGCCGCTCGCCCCTGGAAGCGCAGGATGTCGACCCAGTCGACCGCGGGCGATTCGAGCACGATGCCCACCAGTCGTTCGCGCACCTCGGCCGAGCGGAAGAACGCCTGCAGCGCGATCGCGCCCCCCATCGACCAGCCCATGAGCACGATGCGCCGCGCGCCGCGATCGTTCGCGAAGCGCACGGCGGCGACGACGTCGGCCCATTCGGTGCCGCCGAGCCCGTAGCGTCGATCCTCGCTCTCCGGCGCTTCGCCGTCGTTGCGATAGGAGACGAGCAGCGAGTTCCAGCCCTGGGCGCGGGCCGGCGGCACGGCGCGCAGCCCCTCCTGCCGCTTCGCGCCGCGTCCGTGCACCTGGATGATCCAGTCGTGGGACTCCGTCGGCGCGGGGACGAACCAGGCGGGCGCCGGTCCGAGTGCCGTCTCGACGAGGACGTTCTCGTAGTCGTCGGCGACCTCCCACGGCCCGAGGTGGTACCAGCTGTTGATGCGCCCCCGCCGCGCCCGGTCGAGCCGCCCGAAGTCGACCGAGTCGATCGTGCGCCGCACCGACCGGTCGTCCTCGTCGACCACGTCGCCGATGCGCGCGTGACCCGAGTCGTTCTCGAACCAGAGGCCGTAGCGCCCGCGCATGCGGGACTCGTCGGAGCTCGCGAGGGCGAGCCGTCCCCCGGCGAGGTCGACCGACGAGAGCTGCAGGTCCTCGTCGCGCTTGAGCGGCGGGATCACCACCCGCCGCGCGAACACGACCGCCGTCACGGCCGCGGCGATGGCAGCGCCCGTCACGAGCGCGCCGAGCACGCCGAGCACGATGCCGATCGCGGTGCGAGACCGCCTCGTCAGAGCCATCCGAGCCTCCCTCACCGGCACTGCGGGTCGGAGCGGCGCGCCGTCGACGTCCGCCCTGCCCGAGACTCTAGTCTGCACACGTGTCCGACTCAGCGATCACGCCTCCCCCCGAGTTCGCTGCCGCACTCGACTCGCTGCGGTCCGCGTCGACGCGCGCCGAACTGCGCGTGACCGAGATCCCGGCGCCCGTGGCGCTCGCCCCGTTCGCGGTGGCGTTGGCGGCGGATGTCGCGCCGACCGCGCACGGCGACGACTCCGAGCTCGGCACCGGCCGGTTCGTGCTGCTCTACGATCCCGACGAGCCCGAAGCGTGGGGCGGCCGGTTCCGCGTGGTGTGCTTCGCGCAGGCGCCGCTCGAGACCGACATCGGGCTCGACCCGTTCCTCGCGGATGTCGCGTGGTCGTGGCTCGTGGACGCGCTCGATGCCCGCGGCGCCCGCTACGTCGCGGCATCCGGCACGGCGACGAAGGTGCTCTCGACGGGGTTCGGCGAACTCGCCCGGCAGGGCGACGGCGCCCAGCTCGAGCTGCGCGCCTCGTGGACGCCGCTCGATGGGGTCATCGCGCCGCATGTGGAAGGCTGGGGCGAGTTGTTGTGCATGCTCGCCGGGCTGCCGCCTCGATCCGAGGGGGTGACGGCCCTTCCCCGACGGAGGTCGAATCGTGGCTGAGGACTACCGCGCGATCGAGACGCGTGAGGAGTACGGCGCCGCCGTCGCACTCCTCGCCGCCGGCACCGGTCCCGTCGCAGTCGACGCCGAGCGGGCGAGCGGATTCCGCTACTCGCAGCGCGCGTACCTCATCCAGGTGTTCCGGCGGGACGCGGGCGTGTTCCTCTTCGATCCGCCGCAGCTCGGCGACTTCACGGCGCTGCAGGCGGCCATCGGCGACGTCGAATGGGTGCTGCACGCGGCGAGCCAAGACCTGGCCTGCCTCCGCGAGGTCGGACTCGACCCCACCACGATCTTCGACACCGAGCTCGCGGCGCGCCTGCTCGGGATGCCGCGCGTCGGCCTCGCGTCGGTCGTCGAGGAACTCCTCGGCATCCGGCTCGCGAAGGAGCACTCGGCCGCGGACTGGTCGACGCGGCCCCTGCCGCAGTCGTGGCTGAAGTACGCCGCGCTCGACGTCGAACTCCTCGTCGACGTGCGCGACCACCTGGTGACGCGGCTCGCCGAGGCCGGCAAGTCCGAGCTCGCCGCGCAGGAGTTCGAGGCGGTGCTGCGACGGGAGGCGAAGCCGGCCGCCGCCGAGCCGTGGCGACGCCTCTCCGGGATCCACGCGATCCGCACCCCCCGCAACCTCGCGGTGGCCCGCTCCCTCTGGCTCAGTCGCGATGCGCTCGCCGTCGAGCTCGACGTCGCCCCCGGCCGCCTGGTTCCGGATGCCGCGCTCCTCGCTGCCGCGAAGGCGCTCCCGCAGTCCAAGCGCGCCCTCGCCGAACTGCGCGAGTTCAACGGCCGCGCGAGCCGGACGGAGCTCGATCGCTGGTGGGCGGCCATCGAGGAGGGGCTCGCGAGCGAACCGCCCGCGGTGCGGGTGCCCACCGACGCTCCTCCGCCCCCGCGGTCGTGGGCCGCGCGCAACCCGGAGGCCGACGCCCGGCTCCGCCTGGCGAGGGCGGCGTTGACCGAGGTCGCCGACGAGCTCGTGATGCCCGTCGAGAACGTGCTCACGCCCGACCACCTCCGGCGCCTCGCGTGGCATCCGCCCGCCGAACCCACCGCGGAGTCGGTGGGCGAGGCCCTCGCCGCCCTCGGGGCACGACCTTGGCAGGTTGAGGCAACCTCACAGAGAATCGCGGCGGCGTTTGTAGCAGCGGCACAATCGCTGGAAGACGCCGAGCGCGACGCTTCGTAGGTTCCGTCAAGCGATTCCGCGCCTCCCGAGGCCGTCCATAGGATCGGTGGATCCTCATCGAAAGGGAGCTGCAGCGTGGCTGAACGAGCTGATGTCGTGTTCGTCGACGGGGTCCGAACCCCCTTCGGCAGGGCCGGCGAAAAGGGCATGTACTGGAACACCAGGGCCGACGACCTCGTCGTGAAGGCGATCGTCGGGTTGCTCGAACGGAACCCGAGCGTTCCGAAGGACCGCATCGACGACGTGGCCATCGCGGCCACGACCCAGACCGGCGACCAGGGCCTCACGCTCGGCCGCACGGCGGCGATCCTCGCAGGCCTGCCGAAGTCGGTGCCGGGGTTCTCGATCGACCGCATGTGCGCCGGCGCCATGACCTCGGTCGCGATGCTCTCGGGATCGATCGGCTTCGGCCAGTACGACCTCGCCATCGGTGGCGGCGTCGAGCACATGGGCCACCACCCGATGGGATCGGGCGTCGACCCGAACCCGCGGTTCGTCTCCGAGCGCATGGTCTCCGAGGACGCCCTGGTCATGGGCGCGACCGCCGAGCGCATCCACGACCGCTTCCCGCACCTCACCAAGGAACGCGCCGACCGCTATGCGCTCGGCAGCCAGCAGAAGACGGCCGCCGCCTACGCCGCGGGCAAGATCCAGCAGGACCTCGTGCCCGTCGCGATCCGCACCGCCGAGGGCTGGGGCCTCGCCACGAAGGACGAGGTCATGCGGCCCGAGACCACCCTCGAGGGGCTCGCGGGCCTGAAGACCCCGTTCCGTCCGCACGGCCGCGTCACCGCCGGCAACGCGTCGGGCCTCAACGACGGCGCCACGGCGGCCCTCCTCGCGAGCGGTTCGGCGGCGAAGGAGTTCGGGCTGCAGCCCAAGATGAAGCTCGTGAGCTACGCCTTCGCGGGCGTCGACCCCGAGATCATGGGCATCGGCCCCGTTCCGGCCACCGAGAAGGCGCTGCGCCGCGCCGGCCTGAAGATGGACGACATCGGCCTCCTCGAGGTCAACGAGGCGTTCGCCGTGCAGGTGCTCTCGCTCCTCGACCACTACGGCATCGACGACGACGACCCCCGAGTGAACCCGTGGGGCGGCGCCATCGCCGTCGGGCACCCGCTCGCGTCATCCGGCGTTCGACTCATGAACCAGCTCGCGAGCCAGTTCGCCGAGCGCCCCGACGTGCGGTACGGCATCACGACCATGTGCGTGGGCCTCGGACAGGGCGGCACCATGATCTGGGAGAACCCGAACTACTCGCGCAAGGCAGCGAAGAAGGCCTGAGGACGACCACGATGACCGACTACACGAAGATCGACTTCTCCGCGCTCACGGCCATGTCCGACGACGAGGTCGTCACGCATTCGTACGTGCGCGACGTGCCGCTGTCGGAGGGCCGCACGCTCGCCCTCCTCACGCTCGACAACGGGCGCGACCACACCCGGCCGAACACGCTCGGCCCCGCCACGCTGATCGAGTACGGGAAGACGCTCGACACCCTCGCAGAGCGCGCCGCGCGCGGCGAGATCCACGCGGTCGCCGTCACGGGCAAGCCGTTCATCCTCGCGGCCGGCGCCGACCTCTCGAAGGTCTCCGAGATCCCGAGCCGCGAGGTCGCGCTGCGAATGGGACAGCTCGGACACCACGTGCTCGGCAAGCTGTCGGAGCTCGGCGTGCCGTCGTTCGCCTTCGTCAACGGACTCGCCCTGGGCGGCGGCGTCGAGATCGCACTCCACGCCGACTACCGCACGGTCGACGCGTCGGTGCCGGCGTTCGCGTTGCCCGAGGTGTTCCTCGGCCTCATCCCCGGCTGGGGCGGCGCGACCCTGCTGCCGAACCTCATCGGCATCGAGAACGCGCTCAAGGTCGTCGTCGAGAACCCGCTCAAGCAGAACCGCATGCTCAAGGCGCAGGAGGTGCTCGACCTCGGCATCGCCGACGTGATGTTCCCCTCGGTGAACTACCTCGAGGACTCCATCCGCTGGGCCGACGGCGTCGTCTCCGGCCGCATCAAGGTGAAGCGGCCGAACGAACCCGGCAAGGTCGAGCGTCTCGTCAAGTGGGACGCGGCGATCGGCATCGCCCGCAAGATGCTGCAGAGCCGCATCGGCACCGTGCCCCGGTCTCCCTACGTCGCGCTCGACCTGCTCAAGGCCGCGAAGAGCGGCACGAGGGCCGAGGGCTTCGAGCGTGAGGATGCCGCGCTCGCGGACCTCATCGCAGGCGATCAGTTCCACGCATCCGTCTACGCCTTCAACCTCGTGCAGAAGCGCGCGAAGCGGCCCGCGGGCGCGCCCGATAAGGCGCTCGCGAAGCCCGTCACGAAGGTCGGCGTGCTCGGCGCCGGCTACATGGCGAGCCAGTTCGCCCTGCTGTTCCTGCGCCGCCTGCAGGTGCCGGTCGTCATCACCGACATCGACCAGGCGCGCGTCGACAAGGGCGTCGCCTCCATCACGGGCGAGGTCGACAAGCTCCTCGAGAAGGGCCGCATCTCGCCCGACGAGGCGAACCGCCTGAAGGCCCTCGTCACGGGCACGACCGACAAGGCCGACTTCGCGGACTGCGACTGGGTCATCGAGGCCGTCTTCGAGGAGCTCGCGATCAAGCAGGACGTGTTCGCCGAGGTCGAGCGGTACATCTCGCCCGAGGCCGTGCTCGCCACGAACACCTCCTCGCTCTCGGTGGAGCAGATCGGCGCGAAGCTGCAGCACCCCGAGCGCGTCGTCGGCTTCCACTTCTTCACGCCGGTCGCGGTGATGCCGCTCATCGAGGTCGTCAAGACCCCGGCGACGGATGACGCGACGCTCTCGACCGCGATGGTCACCGCCGCGAAGCTGAAGAAGAACGCGGTGATCACGGCGGACACGCCCGGCTTCGTCGTGAACCGCCTCCTCGCCGTGCTCCTCGGCGAGGCGATGCGCGCGGTCGATGAGGGCACGTCGTTCCAGACCGTCGACGAGGCCATCGCGCCGCTCGGCCTCCCGATGGCGCCCTCGGCGCTCCTCGACCTCGTGGGCCTCACGGTCGGCGCGCATGTGCTCGACACGCACCACGCGGCCTTCCCCGACCGCTTCTACCGCTCGGAGAACCTGCACAAGCTGGCCGAGTACGGCACCCTGCTCGAGAAGGACGACAAGGGCAGGGTCAAGGGCTTCGACAAGGACGCCCTGAAGATCGTGTCGGGCGGCACGAACCCGTCGACGGCCGAGGACATCCTCGTCCGCCTGCAGGACGGCCTCGCCCGCGAGACGAAGCTCATGCTCGACGACCAGGTCGTCGCCGCTGCCGAGGACATCGACCTCTGCATGATCCTCGGCGCCGGATTCCCTTTCCAGATGGGCGGCCTCACGCCCTACCTCGACCGGGTCGGCGCGAGCGAGCGCGTGTTCGGCGACACGTTCCACCACCCGCCCGTGACGGGCATCGACGCCTGATCCACCGCGACGCCCACGCGAGCGGCCCTCGACGGATGTCGGGGGCCGCTCGTACGTTTGCGTGATGACCAAGATCCAGTACTACGTCGCCTCCACGCTCGACGGCTTCATCGCCGACGAGCACGACGGGCTCGAATGGCTGCTCCAGTTCGGCATGGACGACTTCGAAGGGCACTACGAACGCTTCTTCGCCGAGGTCGGCGCGCTCGTGCTCGGCGCCACCACCTACGAGTGGGTGCTGCGCGAGGGCGGCGGCTGGCCCTACGGGTCGGTGCCCACGTGGGTGCTCACGCACCGCGAGCTCGAGTCGCCCGACGGCGCCGACATCCGCTTCGCCTCGGGCGACATCGCGCCCATCGCCGATGCCGCCGTCGCCGCCGCCGCGGGGCGCAACGTCTGGGTCGTCGGCGGCGGGCCGGTCGCGGCGCAGTTCCTCGCGGCGGGCCGGCTCGACGAGCTGCTCGTCACCTACATGCCCGTGGCGCTCGGGCGCGGGCGGCCGCTGCTGCCGGTGCGGGCGGTCACGCCGCCGCTCGAGCTCACCGGCGTCACGAGGCTCGGCGATGCCGTCGAGCACGTCTACCGCATCGGGTGAGGGCGGCACGCGACATCCGCTCGCGCGAGCCGTCGGCGCAGCCGCCGTGAGGTGGCAGCGCGGGAAGACGGCGACGCGGCCGGGTGGTCGCGAATCGAGGTCAGACCCGCTGCTGCGGGCTCGAGCCGGCCGGCAGGTCGGCGCCCGCGTTGCGGGCGTGCGGCAGCTTGCTGCCCAGCACCATCGCAGTGACGTCGCGCGCGATGTGCTGCGGTGTGAGCCCGACGCGTTCGAGGATGTCGCCGCGCGACCCGTGATCGAGGAACTCGTCGGGCAGGCCGATCTCGGTCACCGCGGTGTCGACGCCCGCCTCGCGGAGATCCTGCCGGATGCGGGTGCCGATGCCGCCCACGCGGATGCCGTCTTCGATGCTCACGACGATGCGGTACTCGGCCGAGAGGTCGACGACGCTGCGCGGCACCGGGACGACCCAGCGCGGGTCGACGACGGTCGCGCCGATTCCCTGCGCCTCGAGGCGCTGCGCGACCTCGAGGCCGATGCCCGCCATCGGGCCGACCGTGACGAGCAGCACGTCCTTGCGCTCGGATTCGGCGAGCACGTCGACGCCGTCGTCGAGGCGGCGCACGGCGTCGTACTCGGTGCCGACGGTGCCCTTCGGGAACCGCAGCACGGTGGGCGCGTCGTCGACGGCGACCGCCTCGCCGAGTTCCTCCACGAGCCGCACCGAGTCGCGCGGCGCGGCGATGCGGATGCCCGGCACCACCTGGAGGATCGACAGGTCCCACACGCCGTGGTGGCTCGGCCCGTCGGGCCCGGTCACGCCGGCGCGATCGAGCACGAAGGTGACGCCCGCCTTGTGCAGCGCGACATCCATGAGCACCTGGTCGAACGCACGGTTGATGAACGTGGCGTAGACGGCGACCACGGGATGGAGTCCGCCGAACGCGAGGCCGGCCGCCGAGGTGGCGGCGTGCTGCTCGGCGATGCCGACGTCGAACACGCGGCTCGGGAAGCGCTCGGCCATGCGGTGCAGGCCGGTGGGCCGGAGCATGGCTGCGGTGATGCCCACGAGGCGCGGGTTCTGCTCGGCCAGCGAGACGAGTTCGTCGGCGAACACGCCCGTCCACGACGGCGCCGACGAAGTCTCGAGCGATTCGCCGGTCTCGGGGTCGATCTGCCCGACGGCGTGGAACTGGTCGGCCGCGTCGCGGCGGGCGGGCTCGTAGCCACGGCCCTTCTCGGTGATCGCGTGCACGATGACCGGCGCGCCGTACGACTTCGCCTGACGGAGCGCCGCTTCGACGGCGTGCTCGTCGTGCCCGTCGACCGGGCCGATGTACTTGATGTCGAGGTTCGAGTAGAGCGCCTCGTTGCCGCTGAACCGGCTGAGGAAGCCGTGCAGGCCGCCGCGCACGCCGCGGTAGAACGCGCGGCCCGGCGAACCGAGCTTGTCGAACGCCCGGCTGCTGCTCTCGTGGAGCGAGCGGTAGCTCGGCCGGGTGCGCACCGAGCTCAGGAAGCGCGCCATGCCGCCGATCGTGGGGGCGTACGAGCGTCCGTTGTCGTTGACGATGACCACGAGGTTGCGCGTGTTGTCGTCGGAGATGTTGTTCAGTGCCTCCCACGTCATGCCGCCGGTGAGGGCGCCGTCGCCCACGACCGCGACGACGTGGCGATCGCCCTGCCCCGTCATCTCGAACGCCTTCGAGATGCCGTCGGCCCACGAGAGCGAGCTCGACGCGTGCGAGCTCTCGACGACGTCGTGCACGGACTCGGAGCGCTGCGGATAGCCGGCGAGACCCCCGGTCGTGCGCAGCGACGACAGGTCGCGACGACCCGTGAGCAGCTTGTGCACGTACGACTGGTGACCGGTGTCGAAGACGATCGCATCACGGGGCGAATCGAAGACCCGGTGGATCGCGATCGTGAGCTCGACGACGCCCAGGTTCGGGCCGAGGTGTCCGCCCGTCTTCGACACGGATGCCACGAGGTACTCGCGCACCTCCCGGGCGAGCTGCTCGAGCTGCTCAGGGCTCAACGCGTCGAGGTCGCGTGGTCCGGAGATGGTCTCGAGCAGTGTCATCCGGAGCCGCCTTCCACCCTGCCCCCGGGTGGGGCGAGGCACCCACCGATTCTACGCGACGCCCCCTGGACGCTCCCCCAGCGATGCGCCGTAACGCGAACGGCGGGGCCGGGCTCACCGAGCCCGGCCCCGCCGTCGTGCCGGATCGCTCAGACGAGCGAGCGCAGCACGTACTGCAGGATGCCGCCGTTGCGGTAGTAGTCGGCTTCACCGGGCGTGTCGATGCGCACGACCGCGTCGAACTCGACGGTCTGCTTGCCCTCGGGCGAGTGCGCGCTCGGCTCGGCGACGACGTGCACCGTCTTGGGGGTGACGCCCTCGTTGAGCTGCTCGAGGCCCGTGATCGACACGACCTCGGTGCCGTCGAGGCCGAGCGAGTCGGCCGACTCGCCCGCCGGGAACTGCAGCGGCACGACGCCCATGCCGATGAGGTTGGAGCGGTGGATGCGCTCGAAGCTCTCGGTGATGACGGCCTTGACGCCGAGGAGGCTCGTGCCCTTGGCCGCCCAGTCGCGCGACGAGCCCGAGCCGTACTCCTTGCCGCCGAAGATGACGAGCGGGGTGCCCTCGGCCTGGTAGTGCTGGCTCGCGTCGTAGATGAACGACTGCGGGCCGTCGGCCTGGGTGAAGTCGCGCGTGTAGCCGCCCTCGACGCCGTCGAGGAGCTGGTTCTTCAGGCGGATGTTCGCGAACGTGCCGCGGATCATGACCTCGTGGTTGCCGCGACGCGACCCGTACGAGTTGAAGTCCTTGCGGTCGACGCCGTGCTCCGTCAGGTACTGGCCCGCGGGGCTGTCGGCCTTGATGTTGCCGGCCGGGCTGATGTGGTCGGTCGTCACGGAGTCGCCGAGCTTGGCGAGCACCCGGGCGCCCGCGATGTCGGTGACCGGGGTGGTCTGCATCGTCATGCCGTCGAAGTACGGGGGCTTGCGCACGTAGGTCGACTCGGCGTCCCACTCGAAGGTCGCGCCCGTCGGCGTGGGCAGGGTGCGCCACCGCTCGTCGCCCTCGAACACGCTGGCGTACTGCTTCGTGAACATGTCCTTGTTGATCGACGTGTCGATCGTGGATTGCACCTCGGCGGTGTCGGGCCAGATGTCCCTGAGGTAGACGTCGTTGCCGTCGAGGTCCTGGCCGAGCGGGTCGGTCTCGAAGTCGAAGTTCATCGAGCCCGCGAGCGAGTAGGCGATCACGAGCGGCGGGCTCGCGAGGTAGTTCATCTTCACGTCGGGATTGATGCGACCCTCGAAGTTGCGGTTGCCCGAGAGCACCGCGGTGACGGCGAGGTCGTTCTGCTGCACGGCCGCCGACACCTCCTCGATGAGCGGACCCGAGTTGCCGATGCAGGTGGTGCAGCCGTAGCCGACCGTGTAGAAGCCGAGGGCCTCGAGGTCGTCGGTGAGGCCGGCCTTCTCGTAGTAGTCGGTGACGACCTTCGATCCCGGCGCGAGCGTGGTCTTGACCCACGGCTTCGCCTTGAGGCCCTTCTTCACCGCGTTGCGGGCGAGGAGGCCCGCGGCGAGCATGACCGACGGATTCGACGTGTTCGTGCAGGACGTGATCGCCGCGATCGTGACCGCGCCGTGGTCGAGCGTGTACGAGGTGCCGTCGGCGAGGTCGACCGTGGTCGGCTTCGACGCCGTCTTCGGGGCGTGGCTGTGGTGGTGGTGCAGGTGGTGGCTGTGCTCGTCTTCGGGCGAGTTGCCGGGCGGGTCGGAGGCCGGGAAGGACTCGGCTCCCTCGAGGTCGACGAGGTCGTGGTCGACCTCGGCGTAGTTCACGAGGTCGGCCTCGAACTGTGCCTTCGCGTCCGAGAGCACGATGCGGTCCTGGGGGCGCTTCGGGCCGGCGATCGACGGAACGACCGTCGAGAGGTCGAGCTCGAGGTACTCCGAGTACACGGGCTCGTGGTCGGCGTCGTGCCAGAGCTTCTGCAGCTTCGCGTACGCCTCGACGAGCGCGAGCTGCTCCTCGCTGCGGCCGGTGAGCCGCAGGTAGTCGATGGTGACGTCGTCGATGGGGAACATCGCGGCGGTCGAGCCGAACTCGGGGCTCATGTTGCCGATGGTCGCGCGGTTGGCCAGCGGCACGGATGCCACGCCCGATCCGTAGAACTCGACGAACTTGCCCACGACGCCGTGCTTGCGCAGCATGTCGGTGATCGTGAGCACGACGTCGGTCGCGGTGACGCCCGCCGGGATCGAGCCCGACAGCTTGAAGCCGACGACCTTCGGGATGAGCATCGACACGGGCTGGCCGAGCATGGCCGCCTCGGCCTCGATGCCGCCCACGCCCCAGCCGAGCACGCCGAGGCCGTTGACCATCGTGGTGTGCGAGTCGGTGCCGACGCAGGTGTCGGGGTATGCGCGGGTGACGCCGTTGACCTCGCGGTCGTAGATGACCTTCGCGAGGTGCTCGATGTTGACCTGGTGCACGATGCCGGTCCCCGGCGGCACGACCTTGAAGTCGTCGAAGGCGGTCTGGCCCCAGCGAAGGAACTGGTAGCGCTCGCCGTTGCGCTCGTACTCGATCTCGACGTTGCGCTCGAGGGCGTTCTCGGTGCCGAACAGGTCGGCGATCACCGAGTGGTCGATGACCATCTCGGCCGGCGAGAGCGGGTTGATCCGGTTCGGGTCTCCGCCGAGCGCCACGACCGCCTCGCGCATCGTGGCGAGGTCGACGATGCAGGGCACGCCCGTGAAGTCCTGCATGACCACGCGCGCGGGCGTGAACTGGATCTCGGTGTCGGGCTCCGCCGTGGGGACCCACGAGCCGAGCGCCTCGATCTGCTCCTTGGTGACGTTCGCGCCGTCCTCCGTGCGGAGCAGGTTCTCGAGGAGCACCTTCAGGCTGAAGGGGAGCTTCTCGTAGCCGGGCACCGTGTCGATGCGGAAGATCTCATAGGCCCGATCACCGACGTGGAGCGTGTCCTTCGCCCCGAAACTGTTCACTGCAGACACGATGTCCTCTCCTTCGCGGATGCCGCCGACAACCGGGGCGGCACTTGAACCCATTCGTCAGACACGGGGCCGTCGCTGCAAGGGTAACCGAAGCCACCTGCGACGGACAGCCTCCGCACCGGGTGCGGATTTATCTCGACGTCGAGATAACTCTATCACTCGCGGCGGCGCTCGGCTGCGGGGTACACGGCGCGCACCAGCAGCCACGAGAACACGAGGGCGAGCGCGTAGAGCGGCACCCCCATGAGGAGCCGCGTGGCGCCCAGCGCCTCGACGTTCCCGGCGAAGTAGAAGGGCAACTGCACCGCGAGACGCGCGACGAACAGCCCGAGCCAGATGAGGGTGAGCAGCTGCATCGCACGGTACTTGCGGCGGTCGCGCTTCCATGCGGTGCCGTCGCCCATGAGGAACCCGACGACGAGCCCGATCAGGGGCCAGCCGACGAGCAGCGACACGAGCATCGCCGTGCCGTAGGCGGCATTGGTGTAGAAGCCGAGCACGTAGTTGTCCTCCGCGCGCCCCGTCCAGAGCGCGAGGGCAGCGGATGCCGCGACGCCGATCAGTCCCGCGATGGCCTGTGTCGGCTGGCTCCGCGCCGCGAGCCGTACGACCGTGAACACGACGGCGAGCCCGAGCGAGGCGACGAGCGCCCAGACGAGCTCACGCGTGAACGTGTAGACGAGCAGGAACACGACGCCGGGCACGATCGCCTCGGCGAGCCCGCGGATTCCGCCCAGTGCCGCGAGGAGGTCGCGACCGCTCAGCGCCTCGTCTCGCGCGAGGCTGCCCAGCCCCGCTCGCTCGGCGGCGGCCGCGAGCTGTCGCCCGAGGTCCGCGGCCTGGTCGGGCGCCTCCGAATGCGGCTCGCTGCCGGCGGCCTCGCCGGATGCGGGCAGGTCGACCGCGTCCGGGTCACCGGGCACGACGGGATCGCGCTCCGCGTCACGCGGCTCCGCGTCGGACATCCGCACGCCTAGGCGACGGGTCCGCCGGCGGAGGTCGCCGGCATCCGGAGCGGAATCAGGTCGCGCGGCGGCATCGGGGTGGCACCGCGCACCACGACGATGGAACGGAACAGGTCCTCGACCTGCTCGGCCGCCTTGGGATCGACGGCGGCCTCGCCCGCGATGACGCCGCGCAGGAACCAGCGCGGGCCGTCGACGCCGATGAAGCGGGCGAGGCGCATCTGGCCCGGGGTGCCGTCGGCGGTCGCGACCGGGATCTGCGCGAGCAGCTCGGGTCCGAACGCTCCCTCGCGCACCGTGGTGGTGCCGCCCTGGCGCGCGATCTGGTCGGCGATCTGGGCGCGGATCTCGTGCCAGAGGCCGCTCGAGCGGGGAGCCGCGAACGGCTGCACCTGCAGCGTGGAGTTGGCGTAGTCGAGTCCGATCGCCACGACGCGCTTCGTGCCCTCCTCGACCTCGAGGCGCAGGTGCAGGCCCTCCCGCGGGAGCACCTTCACTCCGCCGAGGTCGACGTAGGGACGCACCGGGTTCGCCTCGGACTCGTCGAGCGGCCCGTTCGCCGCACGGTCGGCCGGAGCCGACTTGGGGTGGTCGACGGGGGTGTCGTCGATGTTCTCGATGTCGCTCACGCGTGCACTCCTGACTTGTGTCCTTCACCGAATCCGGTGGAACCGAATCCCCCCTCGCCGCGCTGGCTGCCCGGAAGTCGTTCGACCTCGACGAAGCGCGCACGGCTGACCGGCATCACGACCAGCTGCGCGATGCGATCGCCCGCCTCGATGCGGTACGGCTCGGTCGCGTCGGTGTTGAGGAGCGCGACCTTGATCTCGCCGCGATAGCCCGCGTCGACGGTGCCCGGTGCGTTCACGATCGTGAGGCCGTGCTTGAAGGCGAGCCCCGACCGCGGGACGACGAAAGCGACGTAGCCGTCGGGCAGCGCGATCGCGACGCCCGTGCCGACGGTGGCGCGCTGGCCCGGCTGCAGTTCGACCGCCTCGGCGGCGTGCAGGTCCGCGCCCGCATCGCCCGGGTGGGCGTAGGCGGGGAGGCGGTCTGCCGTGATCAGGACGTCGACGGATTCGGTCACTGTTCGAGGGTAGTGCAGAAGTCTGGTCTGATAGATCCATGCCCGACTACCGCGAGCGGCTGTGGCCGTCGCCCTGGATCTACATCTCGAGCCTGCTGCTGGTTCCCGCCAGCATCCTCGTGCTCGCTCCCGTCTCACTCCCCGCCGGCATCGTGACCGGGGTGGTCCTCTACCTCGCCGTGGTGGGCTCGCTGTCGCTCACCGCTCCGGTCATCGAGGTCGTCGACGGGCGCCTACGTGCCGGCCGGGCGCAGATCCCGCTCGAGCAGACGGGAGCGGCCTACGGCGCCGACGGCGACGCCGCGCGCATCGAGCGCGGCACCGGCCTCGACGTGCGCGCGTTCCTCGTGATCCGGGGCTGGGTCCACGGCGTCACGCGCATTCCGGTCACGGACCCGGCGGATCCCACGCCCTACTGGCTCGTGTCGAGCCGCCGGCCCAACGAATTGGCCGCCGCGATCAACGGATCGCGACGGCCTCGTGGTGTGGAGCGTGCGGACTAGGCCGCGCACTCCAGGCAGATCGGACCGAGCTTGGTCTCGTGGTCGATCTGCGAGCGGTGCTTCACGAGGAAGCAGTTCACACAGGTGAACTCGTCCGCCTGGGGCGGAAGCACGACGACGTCGAGTTCGACGTCGGAGAGATCAGCGCCGGCCAGGTCGAAGCTGCCGGGGTTGTCGGCGTCCTCGACGTCGACGACACCGGACATCTTGTCGGGGACGCGCTCCTTGAGGGCCTCGATCGACTCGGAGTCGTCTTCGGTCTTCCGCGGTGCGTCGTAATCCGTTGCCATTCCCATCCATTTCCTCATTGCCGAAGATTCGGCGGGCACAGTCTGCACTAAAACAAGTGCGTTAGCAAACCAATTGGCCGGCGCCGTCGAACCTGTGGAATGCACAACTTCCGGCACGCCCGGCCTATTCCCGGCGGCACCGAAGACGGCATGGCATCCTTGGGCGGAGACGAAGGCACGGAAGGGCTTCTCGCGATGCAGGAACTGAAGGTAATCGGAGTCGAGAACGGCGCGTTGCTCGCGGCGTCCGAGGACGGCGCACGCTTCCGGATCGAGATCGACGAGGTGCTCCAGTCGCGCATCCGCCAGGCTCAGCCAGAGCAGCACACCGGTCCGAGGCTGTCGCCACGCGAGGTGCAGTCCCACATCCGCTCCGGGCTGTCCGCCGAGGACGTCGCCGAACTCACGGGCGCGTCCGTCGACTACATCCGCCGATTCGAGGGTCCGGTGCTCGCCGAGCGCGAGCACGTGATCACCTCGGCGCTCGCGGTGCCCGTGCACGTCCCCGCCGACATGGAGGCGGGCGATGAGCCCACCTCGTTCGGCACGGTCGTGCGCGAGCGCCTCGCGAAACTCGGCGCCCACGGGGAGCGCTGGGCGAGCTGGAAGGACGAGGAGCGCGGCTGGATCGTCAAGCTCGAGTTCACGGCCGACGGCATCGACCACGACGCCAGATGGGGCTTCGAGCCGCGCAAGCAGTCGTTGCATCCGCAGAACTCCGAGGCCATGACGCTGTCGCAGCACGGCGAGGTCAAGGGCGGACTCATCCCCCGGCTGCGCGCCGTCGGCCCCGAATCCGAGGAGTCCCGCTTCGACAGCGGGGCGTTCACCTTCGACGAGCCCGAGGGCGACGACAACGACACCGCCCCGCAGATCGAGGTGCTGCCCTACGCCCGCAGCACTCCCTCGGTCTCGAGCCCTGCCGCTGCGCGGGCCGCGATCAAGCGGGCCGACGAACCCGCGCCCTCGACCGGCGAGACCGCCGACCTGCTCGAGGCGCTCCGGCGGCGCCGCGGCGAGCGGGAGGCCGCCACCGGCGAGCAGGAGCGGCTCCCCCAGCCCACCGCGCTGAATCCGGTGCTGCGCCATGAGCCCAGCCCTCCCCCTCCGGTTCCCACCGCCGCCGCGCCCGAACCGCAGCCGACCGCCGAGGAGCCGCCCGGCTCCGCCGCACGCGCACTCTGGGGCGGCAAGTCCGCGACCGGGCCGGTGAGCCGTGCCAAGAAGGGCCGCGCGTCGATGCCGAGCTGGGATGAGATCGTCTTCGGCGCCCGCACCGACGACGACCTGGCCTGACACCGCCGTTCCGCCTCGCCGCCGCGCAGTGCGTCGCGCGGCGGTTCGTCGCGCCCCTGGCCACCTCACGAGAGCGGATGCCTCCGCGGCATCCGCTCGGAGGATCGCCCCTCGTCCGGCGTGCCCGCGGGTGCTACCATCGAACATATCTTCGAATGTCGGTGGAGGTCGGATGCTGCGCACTCAGGAGCCGGTCGAGGTCTGGACAGGCGAGGCCGGCGAGCCGCTGCGCCTCGTGTGGCGGGCGCGCCGCTTCCGCGTGAACGACACCCCCACCCCGCTCGTGGCGCCGTGCGACTGGTGGGAGCCGTTCGCCGACTCCGGCGCACCGGGCGGCCCGCCGCTCGAGATCACCGGTTGGCGATTCCAGGCGGTCACGGGCGACGGAGAGGCCCACGTCTTCGACGTCGCCCATGACGGCACGCACTGGCAGCTGCTGCGCGTCTTCGACTGAAGCAGGCCCGCACGTCAGGCCTGCATCGCGTTCTGCGCGAGGAGGCTAGGCCGACTTCTCGGCGCGGCGCGGCTTGTGCGGCACGATCGTCGGCGCCGCGTTCTCGAGCACCGACTCCTTCGTGACGACCACGCGGGCGACGCCGGTGGTGGAGGGGACCTCGAACATGATGGGCCCGAGCACTTCCTCCATGATCGCCCGCAGGCCGCGCGCGCCCGTCTGCCGCAGCACGGCGAGGTCGGCGATCGACTCCAGCGCGGCGTGCTCGAAGTCGAGCTGCACGCCGTCGAGCTCGAACATGCGCTGATACTGCTTCACGAGCGCGTTGCGCGGCTCGGTGAGGATCTCCATGAGCGCGTGCTGGTCGAGCGGCGTCACGGTCGCCACGACGGGAAGCCGTCCGATGAACTCGGGGATGAGGCCGAACTTGTGCAGGTCCTCGGGGAGCACCTCGCTGAACAGCTCCGCTTCGTCCTGCTTGGAGTGCAGCGGTGCGCCGAACCCGATGCCCCGCTTGCCGGCCCGCGACGAGATGATCTCCTCGAGCCCGGCGAACGCCCCGGCCACGATGAACAGCACGTTCGTCGTGTCGATCTGGATGAACTCCTGGTGCGGGTGCTTGCGGCCGCCCTGCGGCGGCACGGATGCGACGGTGCCCTCGAGGATCTTCAGCAGCGCCTGCTGCACGCCCTCACCCGACACGTCCCGCGTGATCGACGGGTTCTCGGCTTTGCGGGCGATCTTGTCGATCTCGTCGATGTAGATGATGCCGGTCTCGGCGCGCTTCACGTCGTAGTCGGCAGCCTGGATGAGCTTCAGGAGGATGTTCTCGACGTCTTCGCCGACGTAGCCGGCTTCGGTCAGCGCCGTGGCATCCGCCACCGCGAAGGGCACGTTGAGCTGCTTCGCGAGGGTCTGCGCAAGGTACGTCTTGCCGCAGCCCGTGGGGCCGATGAGGAGGATGTTCGACTTCGCGATCTCGACGTCGTCGTCGGCACGGTCGGCGGAGGTGATCGTGGCCCGGGCGCGCACGCGCTTGTAGTGGTTGTAGACGGCGACGGCGAGGGCGCGCTTCGCGGCCTCCTGGCCGATGACGTACTCCTCGAGGAACGCGAAGATCTCCTTCGGCTTCGGGAGCTCGAACTCCCCCGCCTCGGCCTCGCCCGCCTCGGCGAGGCGCTCCTCGATGATCTCGTTGCAGAGCTCGACGCATTCGTCGCAGATGTAGACGCCGGGTCCGGCGATGAGCTGCTGCACCTGCTTCTGGCTCTTGCCGCAGAAGGAGCACTTCAACAGGTCTGCGCTCTCCCCGATGCGTGCCATCGCACCCTCCCTTTCACGCGTCTGCTCCGAGCCTAGCCCGACCGCATGGGGGTGGGGCCCATACGCCACGGTTTGGCGGAAACGAAATGACGAAGGGCGGATGCGGCATCCGCACCCGCCCTTCGGGGCCCGATCAGCGCGCCAGCGACGGCAGCTGCTTGCGCGACGAGAGCACCTGGTCGATGAGGCCGTACTCGAGCGCCTCGTTCGCCGACAGGATCTTGTCGCGGTCGATGTCGGTGTTGACCTGCTCCTGCGTGCGGTTGGAGTGGCGCGCGAGCGTCTCCTCCAGCCACGAGCGCATGCGCAGGATCTCGGCCGCCTGGATCTCGATGTCGGATGCCTGGCCGTGCCCGGCCTCGCCCATCGCGGGCTGGTGGATCAGCACGCGGGCGTTCGGAAGCGCGAGGCGACGGCCGGGCGCGCCCGCCGCGGCGATGACCGCCGCAGCCGACGCAGCCTGTCCGAGCACCACGGTCTGGATCTGCGGCCGGATGTACTGCATCGTGTCGTAGATCGCCGTCATGGCCGTGAAGGAACCGCCGGGCGAGTTGATGTACATCATGATGTCGCGGTCGGGGTCCATCGACTCGAGCACGAGGAGCTGGGCCATGATGTCGTCGGCCGACGCATCGTCGACCTGCACGCCGAGGAAGATGATGCGGTCCTCGAAGAGCTTCGCGTACGGGTCCTGGCGCTTGTAGCCGTAGGCCGTGCGCTCCTCGAAGCTCGGCAGGATGTACCGGGAGCCTGGAGCCTGGACACCGCTGAACGCGGTGCCGCCGAAAGCAGGGGTGTTCATTCGCTCGTTCTCTCTTCTCTCGGTGCCTACGCCTGGTCGGTTCCGCCGCCGCCGGACACGTCGAGCGCGGACTCGCGGATGTGGTCGACGAAGCCGTACTCGAGCGCCTCCTGCGCGTTGAACCAGCGGTCGCGGTCGCCGTCGCGGTTGATCTGCTCGACCGACTTGCCGGTCTGCGCCGCCGTGATCTCGGCGAGGCGCTTCTTCATGTCGAGGATCAGCTGGGCCTGCGTCTGGATGTCGCTCGACGTGCCGCCGAATCCGCCGTGCGGCTGGTGGAGCAGCACGCGCGCGTTGGGCGTGATGTAGCGCTTGCCCTTGGTGCCCGCGGTGAGCAGCAGCTGGCCCATGGATGCGGCCATGCCGATGCCGACCGTGACGATGTCGTTGGGCACGAACTGCATCGTGTCGTAGATCGCCATGCCGGCCGTGATCGAGCCGCCGGGCGAGTTGATGTAGAGGTAGATGTCCTTCTTCGGGTCCTCGGCGGCGAGGAGCAGCAGCTTCGCCGCGATCTCATTGGCGTTGTCGTCGCGCACCTCGGATCCCAGCCAGATGATGCGGTCCTTCAGCAGTCGATCGAAAACACTGGGTCCCAGTGTCGGTTCGGCCATGTGTCGCTCCGTTTCGGTTGTCGCTTGTCTCGAATCTATCCGGTGCAACGCGCGCGATCCGGGCTGTTCGCCCTAGGCGGATGCCGCGAGCTCCGCTGCGTACGCGGCGAGCGAAACGCGGTAGCGGGGCAGGTGCGGCGCGAGCGCGCCGAGGGCCTCGGATGCCGCGCGGCGGGCGTCGCCGGCCGAGACCCGCGCGAGCGCGCGGAACGCGACGACGGCGTCGCGCAGTTCCCCGGCCTCGGGCTCGATCGCGTCGAGCAGCGCGATGGACTCGAGCGGACGACCCAGGTTGCGCAGCGTCGAGGCCAGCTGCACGTGCGCCTGCACGCGTTCGGATCCCCCGAGGCCGTTCGCGAGGGCCGCGCGGTAGAGGGGTTCCGCTTCCTCCTCGAGGCCCGCGGAGTCGCGCGCGCCGGCCCGCTCGAAGAGGGCGAGCGGATCCGCCTCCGGCCGCTCGGCGGCGAGCGCGTCGATGCGGCGCACGACCTCGTCGTCGCCGAGCTCGTCCGTCGCCGCCCACACGGCGTGGACGCGCTCCTGCCAGTCGGTCATGCGGGTGTCCCTCCGGTCGTCCCTCGACGATATCGGGTGCGTCGCGCGGAGCCGCCGCCCGGTGGGCCGAAGGTCATGACCCCGCGGTCCGGCCCGCCCCTATCGTGTGGGGCACCACGCGGTGGTGGTGGCCCGAGGGTCCGGAAGGCGAGGCGGCGGCGCATGGCGGTGCAGGTGTTCCCGGCGAAGCGGCTGGGATGGTGGGGACTCGGCGTGACGCTGGCGTTCATCCTGCTGTTCGTCCTCAAGGTCGGCGTCGCGTTCCCGCTGCCGAGCCCGCTCATCTTCGGCGTCGGGGTGATCGGCGTGGTGCTGTCGATCTGGGCGGTCGTGCGCGGCGATCGATCCCTCGTGCTCATCATCCTGGCCGCCGTCGTCGCGGTGTTCGTGCTGTTCTTCGTGGGCGGCGAGCTGCTCTTCCCGCACTGAGCCGTCGCTCGCCGGGACGACGAAGGGCCGGATGCGCTGCGGCATCCGGCCCTTCGCTCGACATCGTCGAGAGGTGACTACTCTGCGTCGTCCGTCTTGGCGGCGCGCTTGCGGGCCGGCTTCTTCGGCTCCTCGGCGTCCGCCTCGTCGGCGGCAGCGTCGTCGGCCGCCTTCTTGGTCGTGCGCTTCTTCGGGGCCGGCTTCGCCTCGGCCTCGTCGGACGCGGCCTCCGCCTGCTCGGCCTCGGCTTCCGCCTCGTCGCCGACGGCGGTGAACTCCGAGAGGTCGACGGGATTGCCGGCGGCATCCGTGACCTTGGCCTTGCCGAGTGCGATCGCGAGGGCCTTGTTGCGGGCGACCTCGCCGACCATGGCGGGGATCTGACCGTTCTGGCTCAGGATCTGCACGAACTCGTTGGGGTCCATGCCGTACTGAGCGGCACCCTGCACGAGGTACTGGGTGAGCTCGTCCTGGCTGACCTGCACCTTCTCCGCCTCGGCGATCGCGTCGAGCACGATCTGGGTCTGGAACGCCTTGGTGCTCGACTCGGTCACCTCGGCGCGGTGCTCGTCGTCTTCGAGGCGGCCCTCGGACTCGAGGTGACGGTGCACCTCGTCCTCGATGACGCTGTCGGCGACCGGAACCTCGACGAGCTCGAGGAGCTTGTCGACGAGGAGGTCGCGGGCCTGGCTGCCCTGGCCGAACGACTTGTTGCGGGCGACCTGCTCGGTGAGGCTGGCCGTGAGCTCGTCGAGGGTGTCGAACTCGCTCGCGATCTGCGCGAAGTCGTCGTCGGCCTCGGGGAGCTCGCGCTCCTTGACGGCCGTGACGGTGACGGTGATCTCGGCGGTCTCGCCCTCGTGGTCGCCGCCGAGCAGCTTCGACTCGAAGGTGGTGGTCTCGCCCGCGGTGAGCGAGTCGAGCGCCTCGTCGATGCCCTCGAGCAACTCGCCCGAGCCGAGCTCGTAGGAGATGCCGCTCGCGGTGTCGACCTCGGTGCCGTCGATCACGGCGACGAGGTCGAGCGTGACGAAGTCGCCCGACTTCGCGGGGCGGTCGACCGTGATGAGCGTGCCGAAGCGGCTGCGCAGCCGCTCGAGCTCAGCGGTGACCTCGTCGTCGCCCACCTCGACCGAGTCGACGGTGATCTCGAGGCCGCGGTAGTCGGGGAGCTCGATCTCGGGACGCACGTCGACCTCGATCGCGAGGAGCAGGTCGCCCGAGAAGTCGGCCTCGTTCGGCCACTCGACGATGTCGGCGTTGGGGCGGCCGAGCGGGCGGAGCTCGTGCTCGGTGACCGCGGCGCGGTAGAAGCCGTCGAGGCCCTCGTTCACCGCGTGCTCGAGCACGGCGGCCTTGCCGACCCGCTGGTCGATGATGGGCGGCGGCACCTTGCCCTTGCGGAAGCCGGGCACGTTGATCTGCTCGGCGATGTGCTCGTAGGCATGGGCGATGCTGGGCTTCAGCTCCTCGGGCGTCACCGAGATGGTGAGCTTGGCGCGCGTGGGGCTCAGCTTCTCAACCGAAGTGGTCGGCATGGGGAAGATCTCCTGTTGTGTGGAAAGTTCGTGTCGGATCTCACGACCCGTCGGGGCGACAGGATTCGAACCTGCGACCTCCCGCTCCCAAAGCGGGCGCTCTAGCCAAGCTGAGCTACGCCCCGAGTCGCTGACTCAACTCGTCAGCCCATCCGCGACGGCACGCCGAACGCGCCGGAATACGGATGAACCCACGAAAGTCTACTGCACGGGCCGCACGCTCCCGGGCCGCCCCGGTGCGCCGGCGGATCCGACCCGATTCGGGCGCCTCCGCGGCGGTGCGCTCGGCTCGACCCGCCCGCAGGCCGACTGCGGGATCCGGCGACCCTGTGGAAATCCTGTACGGTCGCCGAACGGCATGCCAGAGTGAGCGCATGCCAGAGACGACGCGACCCGGACCGTTCCCCAGGGACCCGCGAAGCTGGCCGACCGACCCCGCACAACTCGTCGACACGACCCTCTGCCCGTCCTGCTTCTCACGGCTCAGGAGCACCACGTGCGAGGTGTGCGGTCTGCAGCTCGCCGTGCCCGCGGCATCCGAACTGCTGGCCGCCTCGACACGGGTGTACGAGGCGGAGCGCGGGCGCCAGGCCGTCATCGCGCGCATGCGGTCGGACCAGGCAGCCGCGTTCGAGGCCGCGGGCGCGGCAGCGTGGTGGTCGACGGCGCCCGCCAGGCCCCCGGTGCCGGCGGCTGCGGCACCGGCGGCACCGGTGGCCGGAGCTGCGCCCGTTGCCACGACGGCCGCACCGGTGGCGGCCCCCGCCGGCGGAGGAGCGCCGGGCGCTCCTCCGACCGTCGCCGCCGGCCCGCCGGCCCCGCGTCGCTCCGGCGTGCAGGTGCTCCTGCTCGCACTCGGGGTCGTGCTGCTCTCGGTCGCCGCGATCGTGTTCCTCTTCGTGGCCTACCTCGTGGCGAGCCTCGAGGTGCGTTCGATCATCATCGCGTCCGCGAGCGTGCTGGTGCTCGCGCTCGCGTGGTTCCTCCGGGCGCGTCGGCTCCCCGGCACCGCGGAGGGCGTGGCATCCGTCGCGGTGGTGCTGCTCCTGCTCGACGTGTACACCGTGCGCGCGAACGACGTCTTCGGCACGGGGTCGCTCCGAGTCTCGACGTACTGGGGTGCTGCACTGCTCGTCGTCGCGGGGCTGCTCGCCGCGTCCCGCCTCGTGAGCGGGGTCCGGGTGCCGGGCTTCGCGGCCGCCGGCATCACCCCGGTCGCGCTGTTCCTGCTCGCCGCGGGGCTCGTGTCCGAGTCCGACGTCCCGACCGGCGTGTGGCTCGGCTTCCTCGCCGCCGCGACCGCCGGCCTCGCCGCGCTGTTCGTGCGGCCCCGGGTCGAACGCACGGTGGTGCTCATCGAGTCGGGAGCCGCCGGCGCGCTCGCCTTCCTCACGGCGATCTGGGCGCTCCCCGACATCACCTGGAGTGCGACATGGGCCTTCGGCGCGGTCGCGGTGGTCTGGCTGCTGGCGGTGGCCGCACTGCGACTGCCGACCGCGCGCCTCCACCCGGCGTGGTCGCAGGTGGCCGCGGTCATCGCCGGCGCGAGCGCGGCGCTCGCCCCGACGCTCGGCGTGGCCGGCGAACTCGAGGCCGCCGACGCCGTCTGGATCGCTCCCGCTGCCGCGACCGCGGTCGCGTGCGTGCTCGCGGCATTCACGCTCCGACGCGGCATCCACGCCGACGCGCGCAACGCATTCCTCCCGGCCGCGGCCGTCGCCGTCCTCGCATCAGTGCCCGGCATCCAGCTCGGCGTCACCGCGATCGCCGGGCTGCTGTTCAAACGGTTCCTCGTCTGGGCGGTCCCCGGCGACGCGAATGTGAGCACGACCTCCTTCGACTCCGAGCCCGGGGTCGTGCTGACTCCGATCGTGATGGCGATCGGGGCGGCGATCGCGCTGTCGTTCCTGCGTCGGCTTCGCACCCTCATGGCCCTCCCCCTGGGTTTCGCGCTGTTCACCGTCGTGGCGGCGAGCGGCATCGCATCGACCATCTCGGTGGCGGTCCTGATCCTGCTCGCGCTTGCGACCGGTGCCCTCGCCGTCGCCGCAACGCCCGTGTCCCGGCGTCTTCGTGGTTCCATCCCGACGCTCGCGGCGGCCGGGATGACCGCGGCCGCGATGACATGGGCGATCGCCCACGCGAGCACCGACATCTGGTGGTGGGCGGTCACCGCCGTCCTCCTGCTCTCGGTCGCGGGCCGCGTGCTCGCAGCGCGTGTCTGGTCCGCGGCCTCGGCGGGGGTCTTCGGCATCCTGCACCTCGTGGTGACGACCACCGTGTTCGCGATCACCATGGCGACACTGCCCGGCTGGGCGGATGCGGCGCACCACCCGTTCCCTGCGCCATGGGACTCCCCGTGGATGTGCGCCGGCACTGCGTGCGCGCTCGTCCTCGGCGGGCTCGCGTTCGCACCGCGGCTCGCGCGCGGCGACCGCGCTGCGCTGGTGGCGCCGCCGTTCGCCGCTGCGCTGATCGCCGCGACGGCGCTCGTCGTCGTGCCGACTCCCACGCTGGCCTGGGTTCCCGCGATGGTCCTTGCGATCGCAGCGGGACTGTGGCTCCGTCCGTCGGTGCCCGTCGAACCGCGAGTGGCCTTCGGCGCAGCGACTCCACTCGCCCTCGGCCTCGGCACCGCCGGCCTCGCGCACCAGTTCGCCGGGGCGCCCGTCGTCGCCCTCGGCCTCGCCGGGGCCGCGCTGGTGGGCGCGGGCCTCGCGCACGTCGTACGCCGGCTGGGCGCCGCGACGACGGCCGCCTGGAGCGCTGCGGTCGGGTTCGTCGCGGTGGTCGCCCTCGGGGTCGGCGTCGGCGTCGGCCCCGTCTACGCCGCCGAGCCGTGGCTCGTGCTCCTCGTCCTCACGCCCGTCCCCGTCATCCTCGCGGGCGTCAGCGGCGACCCGATCGGCGGCGATTCGCCGCTCCGCCATCTCTCGTGGCTCAGCCTCGCCCTCGCGGTCGCGACCGTGTGGACGTGGCTGGCCGGCGACGCCGTGACCGACGTCGAGGCCTATTCGCTGCCGCTCGCCGCTGCGCTCGCGATCGCGGGCGCGCTCATCACCTGGCGGCGCACCGCTGCCGCATCGACCGCCGCCGGCCGCACGACGCTCTTCGCGTCGGCTGCCGCCGTCGCCGTGCTCCCGAGCGTGGCTTCCTCGGCCGGATCCGAACTCCGCACCCTCGTCCTCGTCTCGATCGGCGCGGTCGTCGTGATCGCCGGTCAGTTCCTTCCCGAGCGTTCGCGCGGCGTCCCGATCCGGCTGCTCGCCGTCGTCGCGGGATGGACCGCGGTCACCGGCGCAGCGCTCGTGCGCGGCACGGCGGTGGCGGCGGGCGAGCCCAGCGCGCTGATCCCCGAGTTCTGGCCCTTCATCGGGTTCGCGACGGGAGTGTTCGGTGCGATCGCGTGGGCATGGACGGGCTCGCGGCCGGCCATGCTCGCGGAGTGGATGCTGGCGGCATCGCTCGTGCTCGGCACCGTGCCGACCGTGGTCGCCATCGCGTACGACGATCAGCCGACGCTTCGGGCCGCCGTGCTGCTTCCCGCCCTCGCAGCCGTGCACATCGCGAATGCGTCCCTCTCGCGTCGGCCGTTCGCGGGGGCGGTGCTCGGCTGGAGCTCGCTCGGCGCGCTCGTCGCCTGGTCGGTGCTGGTCCTCGTCCTCGGCACGGTGGACCCGTTCGACGTGACCACGATTCCCCTCGCTGCCGCGCTCATCGGCGCCGGCGCACTGCGGATGCGCCGCTCCCCCGCGCTCGGCAGCTGGCCCGCCCTCGGGCCCGGGCTCGCGGTGCTGTTGATCCCGTGGCTCGTCGCCGACTGGACGGACTCCGAGCTCTGGCGCATCGTGACGCTGGGCATCGTGTCCGTGGCTGCGGTGGTCGCCGGCGCGGTGTGGCGGCTGGAGGCACCACTGCTCCTCGGCGCGGCCGTGCTGCTCGTGCACGCGCTCAACAGCTCTGGCCGTGGATCACGTGGCTGTACGAGGCCGTCTGGTGGTGGCTCTGGCTCGCGATCGCCGGTGCGCTGCTCATCGCGCTCGCGGCAACGTACGAACGGCAACTCCGCCTCGCCCGGGGCGTCGTGCGCACGATCGCAGCCCTGCGCTGACGCGGGCGCGTCACGGATCGCGGGTCGTCGTGTACTACGATGATCCAGTGCCCGCGCGCGGGCGCTCGGGGATGTAGCTCAATGGTAGAGCCTCAGTCTTCCAAACTGATTACGCGGGTTCGATTCCCGTCATCCCCTCCATGTGATGTCTCACGCAGTGTGAACCGCTGAACCCGCGGTTCGTCGGCGGGCCGATACGCTCAGCCGGTGACCGATCAACGTCTACCGTCGTCGCCGGGGGTTCCGGCCGGTCGCCGCACGGTGCCGTTCGATTGGATGCGGACGGTCGCGATCATCCTCGCGCTGTTCTCCCACATGATGATCATCACGGGCGGTTGGACACTCCTGCAGGACCAATCGTCCGACGCCTACCTGGCGGTGCGGTCGATCACTCGCACCGCCACCCCGATGTTCATCCTGCTCGCCGGCGCCACCGTCGAGCTGGCCTACACGCGGTACTGGCGAGCGAACCACCGCTACGGCACGCGACGGCTCCTCACGCAGAGCCTCAAGTGCTTCATCGCCCTCGGGGTCATCGGCATCGCAGCAGTCGTCAGCGGCATGATCGCACCCGTCGACTTCCTGCTCTCGCTCGTGGCCGTCCGCGCCATCCCGAATGCGGAGATCTTCGTCTTCTACGTCGTGTTCTTCGTCATCGCGGTGCCGCTGGTCGCGTTCCGGGTTCGATACGGCCTCGCTGCGACGCTCGCACTCGCGGCATCGTGGTGGATCATCGCGGAGCTGGTTCCATCGCCCCCGCACGGCTCGCCTCGCCTCGCGATCGCCCGCATCTTCGGCATCGGCGATCTGTACGGCCCCAGCACGTTCCACGCAATGCTCCTCGCGGTCGTGGGCATGGTTCTCGCAGATGCAGTGCGCAACCGCGGCGGGAAGTCGATCGTGAGACGGTGGTGGCTGTTCTCCGTGTGCCTCATGGTCGCGGTCGGGATCGTCGCCTGGTTGGTCGCTCAGGCCGGGCCGCTCGAGGTGGTCCGCTCGTACGTGACGAGCAGCGAGTACCGGTTCACCAACCACCCGGGTTATTACGCCGTGGGGCTGCTCGCATCCAGCGTCGCGTTCCTGGCGGCGTACGTCGTCTGGGCGGCCGTGTTCCGCGGAGCGGTGTTCTCACCCGGCCCGTTCGGCGGGGACTCGCTCATCGCGTTCACCGCGGGGAACACCGCGATCAACCTGCTCGTGCCGCTCCTGCCCGCACCGAGCCTGGGGGTTGCGATCGCCGAATCCGCCGCCCTGATCATCGGAACGTGGATCTTCGTTCTCGCGTTCCGACGGTTCCGGCCGAAACCGAGCGCACGCTTCGCGGCGCCCGATCCGGTTGCCGTCGGTCCCGGGCCGGCAGAGCCCTCGCTTCCGTGAAATACCCAGCCTGCTGCAGAGCGTTGCAGCAGACGACGACAACGCAGTGAGGAAGGTGGAACACATGACCGACACCACGACCGCCCCGAAGACGAGCGCCAACCCCGAGGTCGCCTCGGGCGTCGCGCAGTTCTTCACGCCGATCGTGCACGAGCTCGTCGCGCTCGCCGTGAACGGCAAGCAGGCGCACTGGCACGTGCGTGGCACGAACTTCATCGAGGTGCACGAGTTCCTCGACACGGTCGTCGCCCACGCGCAGGACAGCGCCGACCTCGCCGCCGAGCGGGTCATCGCACTCGGCCTCCCGATCGACGCGCGTCTCGCGACCATCGCGAAGGAGGGCGGCGCCGTGAACCCGAAGGCCGGCTTCACGCAGGCCGACGACACCATCGCCGACGTGATCGCGCAGATCGACCTCGCGACCGAGAAGGTGAACGCCGCGATCGAAGGGCTCGCCGAGCTCGACCCCGCGAGCCAGGACGTCGCGATCGGCATCCGGCAGGTGCTCGACAAGGACCGCTGGTTCCTCTCGGCGCACCTCAGCGTGAAGTAGCTGCGCGACCCGGCGCGCCCCCACGGCCGCCCGCCCGAACAGGGGATGCGGTCGCAACGGGCCCGGGTGCAGAATGCCGACATGGCGGATGCATCCGGGCCCGACCCGTCTGCCGCGGCATCCGAGCCCGAGCGGCTCACCGATGCGCAGCGCTCGGTGCGCGCGCAGTTGCTCGCGACCGAGCACTGGAGTCTCCTCGCGAGCAGGAGTACGACGCAGAGCGAGGTGCTCACGCGCATCGCGATCTTCCTCACGCTCGTGTCGGCCGGGCTCCTGTCGCTCGGCCTGCTCGGCAACGCCACGCAGTTCCGCGGCTGGTTCGGGGTCGCGGCCCTCGGCATCCTGTTCCTGCTCGTCCTCCTCGGCCTCATCACCCTCCTGCGGGCCTACAACACCGCGACCGAGGACCTCATGTACGTGCTCGCGATGAACCGCCTGCGCGGTGCCTACCTCGACCTCGACCCGGGCCTCGAGCGGTACTTCCTCATGTCGGCGAACGACGACCGCCCGGGCGCCGAACTGACCTACCACTACTTCTTCCGACGCGGCCCGAGCCAGGTCTTCGCGAGCTCGATGATGATCATCACGGTCGTGACGGCGGCCGTGGCCGGCCTGTTCGCCGGGAGCCTCGCGATCGCCCTCGGCGGGCAGGTGTGGGTGGCGGTGACGGCGGGCATCGTCGTCGGGCTCGCCCTGTTCCTCGGATTCCTGTTGCGCGGGTACCGCCTGTACCTGCGCTCGTACGCCTCGCACGTGCCGTTGCGGCATTCGCCGCCCGACGCCACGACGGAGGCGGCGCCGGACGACTAGCGCTGCAGCCAGGTGAGCACGGCGAGCACCCGGCGGTGGTCGGTGCCCGAGTCCTCGAGGCCGAGCTTCTGGAAGATCGACGTGACGTTCTTCTCCACCGCACCGACCCCGATGAAGAGCTCCTTCGCGATGCCCGCATTCGTGCGGCCTTCCGCCATGAGTGCGAGCACCTCGCCCTCGCGGGGCGTGAGGGTCGCAAGCGGGTCGCTGCGCCGGGCGAGCAGCTCGCGCACGACCTGCGGGTCGAGCACCGTGCCGCCCTGGCTCACGCGCTCCACCGCGTCCTCGAGCTCCTCGAGCGACGCGACGCGGTCCTTGAGCAGGTAGCCCATGCCCCCCTCGCCCGATGACAGGAGCTCGTGGGCGTAGGTGCCCTCGACGTACTGGCTGAGCAGGAGCACGCCGACCCGCGGCATCCGTCGTCGCAGTTCGATCGCCGCGCGCACGCCCTCGTCGCGGAACGTCGGCGGCATGCGCACGTCGAGCACCGCGAGGTCGGGCCGGGTGTCGTCGAGGGCCGCGAGCAGCGCGTCGGCGTCGCCATAGGCCGCCACGGTCTCGAACCCCGCCTCGTCGAACAGCCGCACGAGCCCCTCGCGCAACAGCATCGAGTCCTCGGCGAGCACGATGCGCAGGGGGTTCCGGGCGGTCATGTCCTCCACAGTAGCCATCGCGTGCGGCCGGCTCAGTGCGGGTCGGATGCCGCGAGCGGCGTGTAGGGGATGTGCGCGCCGATCGCGGTCGGCCCGCCCACGGGGCTGTCGATGACGAACAGGCCACGGAGTCCCGCGACGCGCTCCTCGAGGCCGGCGAGCCCATGTCCGGGCTCCGGGGTGGCGCCGCCGTGGCCGTTGTCGGTGACCCAGAGGTCGAGCCAGTGCCCGGCCTCCCCCGCGTCCCGGGTGGCCGCGCGCAGGCGGATCGCCGTCGCGCCGGAGTGCTTCGCGGCGTTCGCGAGGAGCTCGGCGACGATGAAGTACGCGTTGCGTTCGATCGGTGCGGGCAGCGCTGCGTCCGTCGGCAGTTCGAGCTCGCTGATGACGGGCACGGGGCTGCGCGATCCCAGCGACTCGAGGGCCACGGCGAGCCCGCGGTCCTGCAGGAGCGGCGGGGCGAAGCCGCGCGAGAGTGCACGGAGCTCGTCGAGGGACTCCCGTGCCTGGTCGCGAGCCTCCCCGAGGAGCGTTCGCGCGGCCTCGGGGTCGGTGTCGAGCTTGCGTTCGATGGCGGCGAGGTCCATCTGCAGGCGCACCAGCCGCTGCTGCGGCCCGTCGTGGATGTCGCGCTCGAGGCGGCGGAGCGAGGCGTCCTCCGCCTGCACCGCGGCGCCCCGCGACGCCGAGAGCTGCGCGACCTCGACCTCGAGCGCCTCCGAGCGCCAGGCGCCGAGCATGCCCCGGCCGATCACGTCGTGCAGCAGCGTGAGACCGCGGAACACGAACGGCAGCGTGAGGAGGAACACGAGCCCGAGCAGGAACCCGGCGACGTTCTCGGCGACCCGCGGGTCGATGTCGAAGGTGTTGCCGGGGAACACCCGGTCGATGGCCCAGTCGACGGGCCACACCGAGCGGTTCCCCTCGGGGATGAACGACTCCCAGATCCACCCAGTGGTGCCGCCGAGCCCGATCGAGACCCACACGACCGTGATGGTCCACGTGACGATGCTCACGACCGGGTTCACGATCATGCCGTGCAGGAGGTACAGCCAGTAGTGCCCGTCGACGAACGGGGCGAAGAGCGTGCGCCAGAAGCCCTGCTCGCGGTCGCCGCGCTCCCACGCCGGCTGGCGGATCTCGGGGCGGCCCGCCCAGCGGAGCCGCACGACCTCGAGCACGCCGAACCCGCGCCCCATGTAGAGCGCGGCCACGACGACGAACACGCCGAAGACGAGCGTGATGAGTCCGAGGCCCGTGAAGAACACCGTGGCGAGCACGGTGAGCGCTACGATCGCGATCGGCAGCGTCAGGATGAGGAAGCCGAACTCGCGTGGCACGGCCGCCCAGAGGGAGCCGTAGCCGCGGCGTCGCGGTGCGGCATCCGTCGTCTGGGTCATGACGGCGGGTGCGAGACCCCCGGCCGGGTCGGTGGTCGATTCAGTGCTCATGGCTGGTCTCCTCGGTGTTCGGCAACGTGGCCTGCTGACCGGGTTCGACGACGGCGAACTGCCCCATCATCCCCTGATCCTCGTGCCACAGCAGGTGGCAGTGGTACATGTACGGCGTGTCGGGGTCGGCGTAGTCCTCGAAGCGCAGGACGAGCTCGTAGCGGGTCTCGGGGCGCGCGAAGATCGTGTCCTTCCAGCCGGCGAGCTCGGGCGGCGGCGGGGAGCCGTCGATCGAGGCGATGCGGAACTGCACGTCGTGCACGTGGAAGCTGTGCGGCATCTGGCTCGTGTTCTCGACGATCCAGCGCTCGGTCGTGTCGACGGTGACGGTCTCGTCGACGCGGTCCATCGCCATCTGGTCGCCGTTGATCTGGAAGCCGTCGAGCGTGAACGTGCGGGTCGTCGCGATGTCGTCGGTGTCGACAGGCGGCACGTCGGCGAGCTGCTCGGGCACCTCGGGTGCGGGATCGAGGCGGTCGGCTGCGCGCACCTCGAGCACGTCGAACGCGTCGGTGATCCCGTTCGAGGCGGCGATCGAGGGGTTCATGCCCGCGAGTTCCGGCGTCATGACCGACTGCAGGGTCACCCGCTCCCCCGGCGCGACCCGCACGAGCACCTCGGCGCGTTCGCCGGGCGAGAGCATCACGCGATCGAGTTCCACGGATGCCTCGAGCAGGCCGCCGTCGGTCGCGATGAGCTCGATCGGGCGCCCGTCACTCCATCCGAACGCATAGGCGCGAGCGGTCGACGCGTTGAGCAGCCGCAGGCGCACGAGCTCGTCGTGCACCTCGAGGAACGGGCCGCGGGTGCCGTTGACGATGAGCTCGTCGCCCAGTCGCCCCGCGAAGCCCTGCTGGGGATCCTCCCGCCGTCCGTCGGCCGAGAAGCCGGAGTCCTGCACGATCACGGGGACGTCGTCGACGCCGTACTCGCGCGGCAGCGGCAGCGCCGCCTCCTGCTCGTCTTGCACGAGGAACAGGCCGGCGAGGCCGCGCGCGACGTGCGACTCCGTCTCGCCGTGCGGATGCGGGTGGTACCAGAGCGTCGCGGCCTGCTGGTCGACCTCCCACTCGGGCGACCACGTCGCATCCGGCTCGATCATCTGGTGCGGACCGCCGTCCATCTCGGCGGGCAGGTGCATGCCGTGCCAGTGCACGGTCGTGGGCACGTCGAGCGAGTTGCGCACGTCGACGCGCACGCGCTCGCCGCGCGCGGCGACGAGGGTCGGGCCGAGGTAGGCGCCGTCGAAGCCCCAGGTCTCGCTCGCGACGCCCCGTGCGAACTCGGTCGTTCCGGCTTGGGCGTCGAGGGTGAAGACGCGCGTGCCGTCGGCGTCGATCGTCGACTCGGCGAGGGGCGGAATGGCGAGCGGGGTGTCGAAGTCGACCTCGCCGACCGTCGAGAACGGCGCGGGGCCCACGAGCCCGCAGCCCGCGAAGGCGACGGCGATGAGGCCGCCGGCCGCGATCGCCGCGAGGGCGGTGGTCGTCGCGCGGGGGCGCCGGAGGGCGGCGCGGTGTGAGCGGGTTCGTCGTGGTGCTGGCATGGTTCCAGCCTTCCGATCGGGGCGCGGACGCCCCAGCCGGTGCGCGCCCCGATCGATGCGGGGGTTTCCCCCCGGGGCGGCGGGGATCTCGATACGGGCGCTTCGCGGCCCTACTCGATCGGCGGGGACGGGCGCTTCGCGGCCCTACTCGATCGGCGGGGACGGGCGCTTCGCGGCCCCACCCGATCGGCGGGGCTACTCGATCGTCGAGTGGGTGGGGCGGCCGGCGAGCAGGGTGAGCGCCACCGGCATCCGCCGCAGCTCGTCGACGGATGCCGCGAACGGATCGAGCTCGACGACCGCGAGGTCGGCGGGGCCGCCCACTGCGACCGACGCGCCCCGTCCGCCCGTCGACGCGGCGAGCGCCGCACGCGCCTCGATGGACTGCTCGGGATGCCAGGGCTCGCGTCCGTCGCGAGTCCGTCCGACGGCCGCGGAGATCGCGATCCACGGGTCGAGCGGCGCGACGGGCGCGTCGGAGCCGAGCGCCAGCTCGACCCCCGCGGCGACGAGCTCGGCGAGCATGAACGCGCGGTCGGTGCGTCCGGCCCAGTACCGCTCGGCGACGTCGCGGTCGTCCATGGCGTGCTCCGGCTGCACGCTCGCCACCACGCCGAGCCGGGTGAAGCGGGCGACGTCCTCGTGGCGGAGCAGCTGGGCGTGCTCGATCGAGCCGCGGCATCCGACCGCCTCGAACGCGTCGAGCACGGCGGCGTTCGCCCGGTCGCCGATCGCGTGCACGGCCGGGGTGATGCCCGCGGCATCCGCCCGGCGCATGAGCGGCACGAGCTCGTCGAGCGGCACCGTCGCGAGGCCGTACGCCTCGTCGCCCGTGAGTCCCGGGTACGGGTCGAAGCACCACGCCGTGCGCGTGTTGAGGGAGCCGTCGGTGATGACCTTGTAGCCGCCGACGGTCACGAGCCCGTCGCTGCCCGGAACGACGTCGCCGGTGCACAGCCCCTCGGCGATCGCGCGGTCGAGGTGCTGCGTGTAGACGCCGAACGAGACGCGCAGCGATCGGATGCCGCCGGCGGCCCGCCGGGCCCAGTCGTCGCGGTTCCACCGCATCTCGTAGTCGGTGACGCCCACGACGCCGCGTGCGGCGGCACGTGCGGCCGCGTCGGCGACCCACCCGTCGAGCACCGCGTCGGCGACGTCGTCGAGCTCGCGCACGAGACGGAAGCAGTCGTCCTCGCGCAGCACGCCGCTGGCGCCCGCGGCCTCGTCGACGCCGTGGCGCCGCGCGGCGGCCGAGTTGACCCAGCACGCGTGCAGGTCGGCGGCGACGAGCACGACGGGCACGTCGCCCGAGACGGCATCGAGCACGGCGCGGCTCGCGGGCTCGGGCCAGAGCCCGTCGCGGTAGCCGAACCCGATCACCTCGGGCTCGCCGCGGTCGACGGATGCCGCGACGAGGGCGGCCACCGCCGCGGCCGATTCCGCGCCGGCCAGGTCCAGCCGGCGCGACACCATCGCCCACTGGGAGAAGTGCACGTGCCGGTCGTAGAGGCCGGGCACGAGGTACCGGCCGTCGAGGACGACACGGCGTGCCACGCTCGTCGCGCCCGGCGCCGCGCCTCCGGCCGGCACGATCGCGGCGACGGCGCCGCCGGCGAGATGCACGTCGACGAGCGCCTCGGAGCCGGGCAGGCGCGCCCCGGCGAGCAGGAGCGGCTCCGCCGCATCCGTCGGAGTTGCCTCGCGGCCCTGCGCCCCGGTCACGAGCGTGCCGCCCGCAGCACCTCGTGCGTGCGGCGCATCTCCGCGGCGAGCGCGGGACTCGCGTAGGGGCCGTCGCCCTCGAGCTCGCCGATGATCCGGTCGACCGTCTCGGCGGGCTTGTTCTGGCTCATCTTGTTCTTCGCGACGAAGCGCGTGATGGGGATGCGGAGCCCGACGGTGCCCGCGGCGATGCGGTCGGCGTAGGCGCCGTTCTCGGCGGTGCCGCGCATGCGGCGCGGTTCGGGCATCGCGTCCTCGAAGTGGTCGACGAGCGCCTCGAGCACGCGCAGGTTCTCGGCGGCGTCGAGCAGCTCGGGCGTGCCGTAGAGGTGCGCGGTCACGAAGTTCCAGGTGGGGACCGCGGGGTTCGCGTCGTACCAGCCGGGCGAGATGTAGCCGTGGGGACCCTGCACGATGACGAGCACCTCGTGGCGGCCGAGCTCGTGCACCACCTCGTCGGGGCGTCCGACGTGCGTGAGGAGGGTGATGCCCTCGGCGGTCTCGTCGAGGAGCACCGGGTAGTGGGAGGCGACGAGGCCCGCGGCATCCGTGGAGCTCACCATCGTCGCCCAGGGATGCTCGCGGACGAGGCGCTTCACGCCCTCGTCGCTCGCGAGGGTGAAGCTCGGGTTCTGTCGCATGGGGTCCTTCCGTCGTGTCGGTCGGCCTGCTCGGGGACGGATCTCGAGACGCGCTTCGCGCTCCTCGATCGGCGTCGAGGTCAGGCCTGGCAGTAGGGGCACCAGTAGAGCTTGCGGGCGCCCATCTCCTCGAGCGCGATGTTCGTGCCGCACACCCGGCAGGGCAGGCCCTCGCGCTTGTAGACCCAGTGCCGGTCGGCGCGGTTGGCCATGGCCGCACGGTAGGCCTCGGGATCGAGGTCGTCCATGGTCATCATCTGGCCGGTCTCGACGCCGATGCGCAGCAGCTTCGCCCAGTCGCGCCAGAGGTGGCGCACGTGTTCCTCGGGCACCTGCTTGCCCGGCGTGTGCGGGTTCTGCCTGGCCCGGAAGAGCAGCTCGGCACGGTAGACGTTGCCGATGCCCGAGACCACGTTCTGGTCCATGAGGAGCAAGCCGATGGGCGTGGGCTTGCGCCGCACGGCATTCGTGAACCGCTCCTGGGCGGCGGGCCCATCGTCGATGAGGGGGTCCGGGCCGAGCCGGCCGACGACCTGTTCGACCTGGGCCGGGTCGAGCACCTCGCACGCGGTCGGGCCGCGCAGGTCGGCGACGACCGTGTCGGTACGCAGCCGCACCCGCACCTGGCCGACGGGCTCGGGCGGGAACGTCTCGAGCTCGTTCCCCTCCTTCTCGGACTCCGACATGCGCAGCCGCGTGCGGCGGGGCGCCCCGATCGAGGTGATCGAGTTCTCGCCCGCCGCGTCGAAGACGACCGCGTCGGGGTTCGGCCCCTCGAGGAACGTGCCGCGCTGGTTGGTCTGCCCCATGCGGCCGTTGGCCGAGGCGATCGTGGCATCCATGAGGATGTCGCCCGCGAAGTCCCACGCGCCGTACATGCCGAGGTGCACGCGCAGCCAGCGGTCGCCCTCGAAGCCGAGGAACATCTGCTTGCCCACGGCGCGGGCATCCGTCATCCGCCGCCCGTCGAGGTCGGCCGCCCCCTCGGCGAATCGGCCCTGCGGGCTCGACGCGTGCACGACGTGGCCGACGAAGTTGCGCTCGAACTGCCGGGTGATGCGATGGACGGAATGGCCCTCGGGCACGGTGGGCTACTCCTTCGCGGCGGGCGCCTCGACGCCCCGGGTCGAGCTACGCCGAGACATCGACGCCCTTGCCGGCGATGTCGCCCGTGGTCTCGTACTCGGCGAGCTGCGCGATGCGGCGCACGTGCCGCTCGTCGCCCGAGAACGGCTCGGCGATGAACGCGTCGATGTAGCGGATCGCCTCCTCCACCGTGTGTTGGCGTGCGCCGATCGAGATCACGTTCGCGTCGTTGTGCTGGCGGGCGAGGATCGCCGTGTCCATGCTCCAGACGAGGGCCGCACGGATGCCGCGCACCTTGTTGGCGGCGATCTGCTCGCCGTTGCCCGAGCCGCCGAACACGATGCCGAGGGCGTGGACCCCCGCTGCCTGGTCGCGGGTCACGCCGAGCGCCGCGTTGATGCAGAACGCCGGGTAGTCGTCGAGGGCGTCGTACTCGGCCGGACCGTGGTCGACGACCTCATGACCGCCGTTGGTCAGGTGATCGACGAGCGTGCGGCTGAACTCGAGGCCGGCGTGGTCGGTCGCGATGTGGATGCGCATGGGAGCAAGTCTAGGGATCGCATGCGCCTGCGCCGCGCGGTGACGCCGGACTAGGCTGTTCGAGGTCGTCCGCGCCACGAACGTCGGGCGACGCATCCGTTCGACGCAGATGGAGACCGCACCGTGCCTGGAGAGAACCTCACCCGCCTCGAAGCCGAGGAGCGCGCTGCGCTCGTCTCGGTGCACGACTACGACGTCGTGCTCGACGTCACCACGGGGCCGGAGGTGTTCCGCAGCGAGACCACCGTGCGCTTCGCCGCCAGGGAGGGCGCCTCGACGTTCATCGACGCCATCACCGCGGCCGTGCACTCCGTGACGCTCAACGGCGTCGAGCTCGACCCCGCCGAGGTCAGCGACGGCGTGCGCATCCAGCTGCCGAACCTGCAGGCGGAGAACGAGCTGAGGGTCGTCGCCGACGGCCGCTACATGCACACCGGCGAGGGCCTGCACCGCTTCGTCGACCCGGTCGACGACGAGGTGTACCTCTACACGCAGTTCGAGGTGCCCGACTCGCGCCGCATGTTCGCGGTGTTCGAGCAGCCCGACCTGAAAGCGGCCTTCCGCTTCACGGTCACCGCGCCCGGGCACTGGGAGGTCGTGTCGAACTCCCCCACGCCCGAACCGGTCGACGCGGGCTCGACCAGCACCGGCGCGAAGACGTGGGCCTTCGAGCCCACCCCGCGCATCTCGAGCTACATCACCGCGCTCATCGCCGGCCCCTACGCCGTCGTGCGCGACGAGCTCACGAGCGCCGACGGGCGGGTCGTCCCGCTCGGCGTGTTCAGTCGCAAGAGCCTGTCGCAGTTCCTCGACGCCGACTACATCTTCGAGAAGACCAAGCAGGGCTTCGAGTACTTCGAGGCGAAGTTCGGCGTGCCCTACCCCTTCGCGAAGTACGACCAGCTCTTCGTGCCCGAGTACAACGCGGGTGCCATGGAGAACGCGGGCGCGGTCACCTTCACGGAGTTCTACGTGTTCCGCTCCAAGGTGACGGATGCCGTGCGCGAACGTCGCGTCGTCACGATCCTGCACGAGCTCGCCCACATGTGGTTCGGCGACCTCGTCACGATGAAGTGGTGGAACGACCTCTGGCTCAACGAGTCGTTCGCCGAGTGGGCGTCGACGATCGCCACCGCCGAGGCCACCGAGTGGACCGAGGCGTGGACGACCTTCAACTCGATGGAGAAGAGCTGGGCGTACCGCCAGGACCAGCTCCCGTCGACGCATCCGATCGTCGCCGAGATCCGCGACCTCGAGGACGTGCTCGTCAACTTCGACGGCATCACCTACGCCAAGGGCGGGTCGGTGCTGAAGCAGCTCGTGGCGTGGGTCGGCGTCGACGCGTTCTTCGCCGGCGTCTCGGCGTACTTCCGCAAGCACGGCTGGGGCAACACGACGCTCGCCGACCTGCTCGCCGAGCTCGAGGTCGCGAGCGGTCGCGACCTCACCGAGTGGTCGAAGCTCTGGCTCGAGACGGCGGGCGTCAACACGCTGCGTCCCGAGATCGACACGGATGACGCGGGGCTGATCACGTCGTTCGCCGTGCTGCAGTCCGCCGTCGCCGAGTACCCGACGCTCCGCCCGCACCGTCTCGCGATCGGCTTCTACAACCAGCGCGGCGGCAAGCTCGTGCGCGAGCACCGCGTCGAGCTCGACGTCGACGGCGAGCGCACCGAGGTCGCCGAGCTCGTGGGGCTCGCCCGCCCCGACCTCGTGCTGCTCAACGACGACGACCTCGCCTACGCCAAGATCCGCCTCGACGAGCAGTCGCACGGCGTCGCACTCGGGAACCTCTCGGAGATCGAGGACCCGCTCGCCCGTGCGCTCGTCTGGAGCGCGGTGTGGGATGCCACGCGCGACGCCGAGACCCGCGCGAGCGACTACCTCGCCCTCGTCGGCGGCAACGTCGCGAGCGAGACCGAGTCGACGACGCTGCGCATCATCCTCGCGAACTCGGTGCTCGCTGCGAGCGCCTACGTGGCGCCCGAGCGCCGGGCCGAGGCCCGCCGTGCGCTCGCCGACGAGTTCTGGCGGCTCGCGCAGGAGGCCGAGCCCGGCAGCGACGCGCAGTTCCAGTTCGTGATGAACTTCGCGACCATCGCCGAGGCCGGGTCCCACGTCGACGAGCTCGTCGCGCTCCACGACGGCACACTCGAGCTCGAGGGTCTCGAGATCGACACCGACCTCGGCTGGGAGCTGCTCATCGCGCTCGTCGCCGCGGGTCGCGCCGGCGACGCCGAGATCGACGCGCGCCTCGCCAACGACAACACGGCGACCGGCCAGCAGTCGGCGGCGAACGCCCGCGCGGCGATCCAGACCCTGGAGGGCAAGGAGCGTGCGTGGTCGTCGCTCGTCGACGTCGACACCGCGACGAACACCATCGTGCGCGAGACCGCCGAGGGATTCCTGCGGGTGAGCGACCCCGCACTGCTCGAGGCGTTCGTCGACCGCTACTTCGCGATGCTCGAGCGGGTGTGGGAGGAGCGCAGCTATGCCATCGCCGAGAAGCTCGTCGACGGTCTCTACCCGTCGCCGCTCGCCACCCGGGCCGTGGCCGACGCGTCGCGCACGTGGCTCGACACGCACGCCGATGCCCCGGCCGCGCTCCGTCGCCTCGTGATCGAGCGTCTCGCGGGCATCGACCGTGCTCTCGCCGCGCAGGCGCGCGACGCCCTGGAGGGGTAGCGTGCCGCGCACGGATCTGACGCGCGCGGAGGCAGAGGCGCGCGCCGCGATCGTCGGGGAGCCCTCCTACGAGGTCACGCTCGACCTCACGGCGCCCGGCGGATCGTTCCGGTCCGAGACGGTCGTGCGCTTCCGCGCCACGCCCGGCTCCTCGACGTTCATCGAGGCGACGTCGAGCGCCCTCGACGAGGTCGTGCTCAACGGGCGCGCCCTCGACGCGGCATCCGTCACCGACGGCTGGCGCATCGCCCTCGACGGGCTCGAGGCCGAGAACGAGCTGCGGGTCGTGGGCGCCTTCGCGTACACCAACTCCGGCGAGGGCCTGCACCGGTTCACCGACCCCGTCGACGGGGAGACGTACCTCTACACGGAGTTCGCGGTGGCCGAGGCGAACCGGGTGTACGCCGTGTTCGACCAGCCCGACCTGAAGGCCTCGGTGCGATTCACCATCACCGCGCCGGCACACTGGACGGTGCTGAGCAACGCTCCCTCTCCTGCGCCGAGCCCGGTCGGCCAGGGCGTGGCGACGTGGGCGTTCGAGACCGGTCCCGTGATCTCGAGCTACATCGTCGCGATCGTCGCGGGGCCCTACGCCGCCTGGCACGGCAGCGCGACGAGCGTCGACGGACGCGACATCCCCCTCGGGCTCTTCACGCGCGCCTCGCTCGCCGAGTACGCCGAGCCCGAGGTGATGTTCGGGCTCGTCGAGGCGGGTCTCGCGTTCTACGAGGCCGCGTTCGGCGTGCCGTACCCGTTCGGCAAGTACGACCAGATCTTCGTGCCCGAGTACAACTGGGGCGCCATGGAGAACGTGGGCGCGGTCACGTTCAACGAGAGCTACCTGTTCCGGGCGCGCGTGCCCGACGCCCGTCGTGAGCAGCGTGCCATCGTGGTGCTGCACGAGCTCAGCCACATGTGGTTCGGCAATGCCGTCACGATGCGCTGGTGGAACGACCTCTGGCTCAACGAGTCGTTCGCCACCTGGGCGTCGACGCTGGCGACGTCGCAGATCACCGAGTTCACGGGCGTCTGGGCGAGGTTCGCGAGCGACGAGAAGACCCACGCCGCCGAGCAGGACCAGTTGCCCTCGACCCACCCCGTCGTGGCCACCATCGACGACATCGGCGACGTCGAGGTCAACTTCGACGCGATCACCTACGACAAGGGCGCATCGGTGCTCAAGCAGCTCGTCGCCTGGGTGGGGCTCGACGCGTTCCAGCGCGGCGTGGGCGCCTACCTGTCGGCGCACGCCGGCGGCAACGCCACTCTGCGCGACCTGCTCGACGAGCTCGAGCGGGCGAGCGGCCGAGACCTCACGCGGTGGTCGCAGCTGTGGCTCGAGACCGCAGGGGTCAACACCCTCCGGCTCGTCGTCGAGGCGGATGCCGCGGGCACGATCACCGCGGCGCGCATCGAGCAGACGGCCGCCGCCACCCATCCGACGCTGCGGCCGCATCGGGTCGCGATCGGCTCCTACGCCGACCGCGGCGGACGCCTCGTGCGGGAGCACCGCGTGGAGCTCGACGTCGACGGGCCCACGACCGAGGTCCCCGAACTCGTCGGGCGCAGCCGGCCCGCGCTGTTGCTCGTGAACGACGACGACCTCACCTACGCGAAGGTGCGGCTCGACGCGCCGTCGTTCCGCACCGCCGTCGACCGGCTCGCCGACATCGACGACCCCGTGGCCCGGGCCGTGATCCTCGGCTCGGCGTGGGACGCCGTGCGCGACGCGGAGCTCCCCGCGAGCGACTTCGTGCGCCTCGTCGTCTCGAGCGTCGGACACGAGACCTCCTCGGCCGCGCGTGGTCTCGCGCTCGACCGCGTGGAGCTCGCCGTCGGCCGCTACCTCGCCGACGGCCATCGTGACGAGCTCGCCGGTGAGGCGGGCGACACGATCTGGGCGCTCGCCGAGCTCGCGGAGCCCGGTTCCGACGCCCAGCTCCAGTTCGTCAAGGCGTTCACGCGCCTCGCCGCGACGGCCGCCCACGCCGACGTGCTCGGGAGCCTGCTCGTGGGCGAGATCCGCCTGGACGGGCTCGAGGTCGACCTCGACCTGCGCTGGGAGATCGTGACGGCGCGGGCGGCGCTGGGAGCGGCATCCGATGAGGAGATCGCCGACGCGCTCGCCCTCGACGACACCGCCAAGGGTCGCCAGCTCGCCGAGACCGCGCGAGCCGCACGCCCCGACCAGGCGGTGAAGGATGCCGCGTGGTGTCGCGTCGCGACCGACACGGCCCTCTCGAACGACCTCGCTCGCGCGATCGCGCTCGGGTGGCGTCGATCGCGGCCCGTCGAGCTGCTCGCCTCGACGGTCACGGACTACTTCGCGATGCTGCAGCACGCCTGGTCGTCGCGGAGCTTCTCGATGGCGTCGCTCATCGTGTCGCGCCTCTACCCGTCGCCGCTCGTGTCCGAGGAGCTCGCCGCGGTCACCCGTGAGTGGCTCACTGCGAACCCGGAGCCGGCGCCGCTGCACCGGCTCGTCGCGGAGCAGCTGTCCGAGCTCGAGCGGGCGCTCGCGGCTCGCGCGTGCGATGCGGCCGCGCTCGCCGAAGCCACGTCGGAGTCCGATGGCTGAACGCGGCCTCCGTTCGCCTCGGTGGTCGCCGACCCGGTGTCCGCCGGCCGTGTGTCGGCCTGTGCCCTCGCTCAGGCTCGGGCGGCGACGCGTCGCTACACTTGCGAACCATGCTCCGAACTGAGGAACCGGCCGCGGGCACCCCGACCGACTTCTGGGGATCGATCGTGGCGTACTGGACCGAGAACTGGGACGTCTTCGTCGGCAACACGATCGCGGTCATCGCGATCGTGCTCATCGCGCTGCTCGTGCGGTGGATCCTGCACTTCGTGATCAACCGCGTCGTGACCCAGATCGTCACGGGCGTCAAGCGCAAGCAGGACGTGACCGACACGCAGGCGCTGAACGCCTCGCCGCTCGCTGCGGTGCGGCTGGTGCAGCGCACCCGCACGCTCGGCTCGGTGCTCACGAACATCGTGAACGTCACCCTGTTCATCGTGGTCGTGCTGCTCATCGTGAACGTCATCAACCCGCAGATCCTCGGCTCGTTCGCGCTGCTGTCCGCGGCGATCGGCGCGGGCCTCGGCTTCGGCGCGCAGAACATCGTCAAGGACGGCCTCAACGGCATGTTCATGGTCGTCGAAGACCAGCTCGGCGTCGGCGACATCGTCGACCTGGGGTTCGCCACCGGCATCGTCGAGGAGGTCAAGATCCGCGTCACGAAGGTGCGCGACGTGAACGGCACGCTCTGGTTCGTGCGCAACGGCGAGATCCTGCGCGTCGGCAACATGTCGCAGGGGTGGGCGCGCATCATCGTCGACGTCTCCGTGCCCACCGAGGCCGATATCGACGAGGTCGAGTCCGCCATGCTCCGCACCGCGAGCGAGCTCGCGCAGACGAGCAAGTGGCGCTCGCGCGTGCTCGAGAAGCCCGAGGTGTGGGGCCTCGAGTCGATCTCCGACGACCACATGGTGATCCGCCTCGTCATGAAGGTGCGCACGTCCGCGAAGGACGACGTCGCGCGGGAGTTGCGGATGCGGCTGAAGCGCGCCCTCGACGAACTCGAGGTGCGCATGCCGAGCCTCGGCAGCGTGGTCCTGAGCGGGTTCGACGGAGCCACCCGGATCAAGGGCGCGAAGCCGCCGAAGACCGCACCGAGCTCGGTGGTCGAGTCCGGCTCGGGCTCGGGCTACGGGGTGGCGACGAAGACGAAGCCCCGCGCGCCGCGTGCGCCGCGCCTGCAGAGCCCGCCGACCGCAGGAGACACCCCGTGACCGACCAGGCGAACACCGCGGCATCCGGTCGCCCGCAGCCCGCAGGCGTCCCGCTGCAGGACGGCCGGGACGGCCCCGCCCTCGGGCCGTCGTTCTACGAGACGGTGGGCGGGCGCGAGACGTTCGAACGCCTCGTGGCGGAGTTCTACCGCGGCGTGGCCGACGACCCCGTGCTGCGGCCCATGTATCCCGAGGAGGACCTCGGGCCTGCCGCCGAACGCCTCACCATGTTCCTCGAGCAGTACTGGGGCGGCCCGGGCACGTACAGCGCGCAGCGCGGCCACCCCCGCCTGCGCATGCGCCACCTCCCGTTCAAGGTCAACCCCGAGGCGCGCGATCGCTGGCTCGCGCACATGCGGCACGCGGTCGACACGCTCGACCTGCCCCCGATCGCCGAGACGACGCTGTGGGACTACCTGCAGCGCGCCGCGTTCGCCATGGTCAACACGTTCGAGGAGTAGCCGGGCCGGGTGACTTCGGATCGTCGACGGATCGTCGTCGGGTCGCGGTCGGGGGTCAGGGCGAGTCGTCGCTCGCCGACGTGTCGCCATGCCGGTGGGCGACCCGCCACTGCCCTTCCTCGCGGCGATAGACCTGCGTCACGCGGAGCCGGTAGTCCCGGGGCTCGCCGTCGACGGAGACCCGAGTGTGCTCGTACCCGACGGTGTACGCGAGGTCGCCCACGACGTCGGCCGCGACGAGCTCGTAGGAGAAGTGCGTGCAGTCGGAGAAGGTGGCCGCCAGTCTGCGGAAGAGCGCACCGACCTCCTCCTGCCCGGCGCCCGACATCCAGGCGCCGAACAGCGTGACCGGTTCGCGACGAGTCCAGACGGCGAGCCTCGGCCCGGCATCGCCGTTGTGCAGCGCGACCTCCGCGTCATGGAGACGAGTTGCGACCCAGTCCAGGAACTCCTGCCGATCGTCCATTGCGCACCTCCGCGAGCCGTCCGGCGCGCGGGTGCCGCACACCCGGGAGGCCGGGTCCCACTCGATTCAAGCCCTCCCAGCCCGGCGACGGCAACAAGCGGATTCCGCCCGGCCTCAGCCCCTAAGGTGAGAACGACCGCCCGTGACGAAGGAGCCACGCCCATGCCCGACACCGCCGACGCCATCATCGTCGGAGCCGGCCTCTCCGGCCTCGTTGCCGCCTCCGAGCTCGTCGACGCAGGCAAGCGCGTGGTCATCGTCGACCAGGAGCCCGAGGCGAGCCTCGGCGGCCAGGCGTGGTGGTCGTTCGGCGGACTGTTCCTCGTCGACTCCCCCGAGCAGCGCCGACTGGGCGTGCACGACTCGCTCGAACTCGCCCGGCAGGATTGGGAGGGCACCGCCGGCTTCGACCGCGACGACGACGAGTGGGGACGGCGATGGGCCGAGGCCTACCTCGAGTTCGCCGCGGGCGAGAAGCGCGAGTGGCTGCACGGCAAGGGCGTGCGGTTCTTCCCCATCGTCGGCTGGGCGGAGCGCGGCGCCGGCACGGCCACGGGCCACGGCAACTCGGTGCCCCGGTTCCACATCACGTGGGGCACGGGCCCGGGCGTGCTCGCACCGTTCATCGCGCGCGTGCAGGCGGGCGCGGCCGCGGGCCTCGTGACGTTGGTGCACCGCCACCGCGTCGACGAACTCGTCGTCGAGGGCGGCGCCGTGGTCGGCGTGCGCGGGGCGGTGCTCGCGCCCGATGACGTGGCGCGCGGCGCGGCGAGCAATCGCGACGAGACAGGCCACTTCGAGCTGCGCGCCCCGGCCGTCGTCGTCGCCTCCGGGGGCATCGGCGGCAACCACGACCTCGTGCGCGCGGCGTGGCCGGCACGGATGGGCGAGCCACCGAAGCACATGCTCTCGGGCGTGCCGGCGCACGTCGACGGCCGCATGCTCGGCATCGCCGCGGCATCCGGTGCCCGGCTCGTCAACGGCGACCGCATGTGGCACTACACCGAGGGCATCACGAACCACGACCCCGTCTGGCCCATGCACGGCATCCGCATCCTGCCCGGCCCGTCGTCGCTGTGGTTCGACGCGACGGGCAAGCGGATGCCGGTGCCGCTCTTCCCCGGATTCGACACGCTCGGCACGCTCGAGCACATCGCCGCGACCGGCCACGACCATTCGTGGTTCGTGCTGACGCAGAAGATCATCGAGAAGGAGTTCGCGCTCTCGGGGAGCGAGCAGAACCCCGACCTCACCGGCAAGGACCTGCGGCTGCTCGCCGAGCGGCTCGGCTCGGGCGCTCCCGGGCCCGTGGAGCGGTTCAAGGAGCGCGGCGTGGACTTCGTCGTCGCCGACACGCTGCCGGAGCTCCTGCACGGCATGCGCGCGCTCGACCCCGACGGGCTGCTCGACACCGGCAACGTCGAGCGTGAGATCGCCGCCCGCGATCGCGAGGTCGACCACGAGTTCTCGAAGGACCTGCAGCTCACCGCGGTGCGCGGCGCCCGACGGTACCGAGGCGACAAGCTCATCCGCGTCGCCTCGCCGCATCGCATCCTCGACCCGAAGGCCGGGCCGCTCATCGCGGTGAAGCTGCACATCCTGACCCGCAAGAGCCTCGGCGGCATCCAGACCGACCTGGAGTCGCGCGCGCTCGGCGCCGACGGCACGCCCGTGCCGGGCCTGTACGCGGTCGGCGAGGCGGCCGGGTTCGGCGGCGGTGGCGTGCACGGCTACCGGGCCCTCGAGGGCACCTTCCTGGGCGGCTGCCTCTTCACGGGGCGCGCGGCGGGGCGGTCGATCGCCGCGCGCTGACGCGCTCGCTGGAGCGCCGCGCGCTGGCGGGCTCGCGTCACGCGCCGCGCGCCGATCGGCTCGCGGGCCTCGCCGCCGGGCTCCGCTACGCCTTGAGCGTCCACGGCTTGCGCCGCACGAGCACGTGCCCGCGGCGCGAGCTCAGCCGCGTCCACGGCCCGGTCTCGAAGATCGAGATCGTGTCGTCGCCGAGGAATCCCAGGCTGTACGCGGCGAACGCCGCGCCCGCCGGGATGTACTCGAGGTTCGGGATGCCGCGGCCCCACACCTCGGAGCGCACGCGCTGCACGAGTTGCTCCCCCGTGCCGGTGGGCACGGCGGCGGCGACCTCCTCGATGCCGGCGCGGGCCGCGGACTCGAGCGTCGCGGCATCCGTCTGCCCGAGCGGCCGCCAGCCACCGCGTGGCGGCGAGATGCCCGCCCACGTGACCGTGTTGACCTCGGGCGGCCGCGACATCGAGACGGGGCGCGACTCGTCGTCGTCGCCGAGGGCGCCGCGAGCGCGCACGATGCGCTCGACGAGCGACCGCATGGGCACCACGGAGTCGAACTCCTCGGTGTCGGCGAGCGCGAAGGTGCGCAGGCCGAGCACGGTGGGGCTCTCGTCGAGGATGCCCCGTGGATAGAGGATCGCGGTGTACACCGCGAGGATGCCGCTGCCCGCGACGAGTCGCACCGAACCGTCCTCGACGCGACCGGCGCGCTGCAGGTAGGTGTGCAGGTCGCCGAGGGACAGGCTGTCGGCGAGCGTGATTTGCTGGACCATCTCCTGTCTAGACTACCGAGTGAGCGCCGCGGCCCCCGCCGCTTGGTGCCCGCCGGCGGGCGGTTCGGCGGCCGACCGACCCACACGGAGGAACGATGAACGGTCCCATCGACGGCCTGCTGAGCACCCTGCGCCTCACCGACACGGGCGCCCGCACCACCGAGGACATCTTCACGGGCCCCTCGCAGTGGATGCCGCTCGGCCGGGTCTTCGGCGGGCAGGTGCTCGCGCAGTCGCTCACGGCCGCGATGCACACGGTTCCCGTCGAGCGCACCATCCACTCGATGCACGGCTACTTCCTGAGGCCCGGCGACGTGGAGCATCCGATCACCTTCGCCGTCGACCGCCTGCACGACGGCCGATCGTTCTCGACGCGGCGCACGCACGCCTACCAGCACGGCGAGCCGATCCTCTCGCTCATCGCCTCGTTCCAGACCGCCGACGACGGCCTCGACCACCAGTTCGACATGCCAGACGACCTGCCCGACCCCGATTCCCTCCCGAGCACCGCCGACGTGCTCGGCCATCTCGACCATGACGTCGCGCGCTACTGGTCGAGCGAGCGCGCGTTCGACGTGCGCCACATCCCGTCGCCCGTGTACCTCTCGGTCGAGGGCGAGCGGATGCCGCGACAGGCCGTCTGGATGAAGGCCTTCGGCCGGCTGCCCGACGACCCCCGCCAGCATCGCGCCGCACTGGCCTACGCGAGCGACTACTCGATCCTCGAGCCGGTGCTCCGGGCCCACGGTGTCGCGTGGGCGACACCCGGACTGCGCGTCGCGAGCCTCGACCACGCGATGTGGTGGCATCGCGACGCGCGGGTCGACGAGTGGCTGCTGTTCACCACCGAGTCGCCCTCGGCGAGCGGCGGGCGGGGTCTCTCGCTGGGGCGCATCTACACGCGCGACGGTCGGCTCATCGCGAGCGTGGCCCAGGAGGGCATGGTGCGGGTGCCCGAGCCCCGCGCCTTCGACTGAACGCGACTGGGCGATTCCTGTGCAATGCCGTGTCGCGGAGCGGCGGTGGCACAGAATGGGCAGACGTGCCGCGACCCGCGCGGCGCATCGACCCGGGAGGCAGCACGACGATGACGGAAGCCACGGATCTCACCCGCCGCGCGGCGCTCGCGTTCGGCGGGGTCGGCGCGGTCGGCAGCGCCCTCGTGCTCGCCGGATGCGCGCCCACGGCAGGCTCCTCGAGCGACGGCGGGTCGGCCGGGTCCGGGTCGGGCCAGGCCCCCGCTTCCGACGTCGCCGGCCAGGACGTCGCGGCACTCGCCGACATCCCGGTGGGCGGCAGCATCGATGCCACGATCGGCGGGGAGCCGGTGCTCCTCTCGCAGCCCACGGCCGGCACGGTCGTCGCGTTCAGCGCGATCTGCACGCACCAGGGGTGCGTCGTCGCCGCGGCGGGGTCGCAGTTCGAGTGCCCGTGCCACGGTTCGGTGTTCGACGCCGCCACGGGCGCGGTCGAGCAGGGCCCGGCGCCGAAGCCGCTTCCCCAGGTCGCGGTGTCCGTCGACGGCGACCGAGTGATCGCCGGCTGACGCGCCATGGACTTCCAGATCGCGGGACTTCCCGCCCACATCCTGCTCGTGCACGTCGTCGTCGTCGGCATCCCGCTGCTCGCGGTGCTGCTCGTCGTGCTCGCCGCCTGGCCTGCCGCCCGCCGTGTGCTGTGGCTGCCCACCGTCATCGGCGCGTTCGTGCTGCTCGGCCTCACCTACCTCACGATCGAGTCGGGTGAGTGGCTCGAGCATCGGGTGAACGAGACGCCGCTCATCGAGGCCCACACCGAGCAGGGCAAGGACATCGAGCCCTGGGCGATCGGCCTCACCGTGATCGCGGTGCTCATCGCCGTGCTCGCGATCGTCGAGCGGAGACAGGTGCGACGTGCCGCTGTCGACGCGGTTCCCGCACCGCCGACGGGCGCCACTGCGTCCGCCGCGACGACGGCTGCACGGCCGACCTCCACGGCGACGGCGGCCGGCCCGACCGGAACGGCGACGGCCACGGATGCCGCGGCTCCGCCTCGAGCGCGCACGGCGCGCACGGTCGTCTCGGTGCTCCTGACCATCGCGGCGGTCGTCGTGGGCGCTGGCGCGACCTGGACGATCATCCAGATCGGCGATGCGGGCGCCCGGGCGGTCTGGCAGGGCTCGTACAGCGACAGCCCGACGGGTGGCGGCGAGGGCAGCGACGGCGGCGGGGACGACTGAGCCGACGGCGTCCGTCGTCGGTCAGCGCCGGCGGAACTCGATCGGCTCGCCCAGGTACGGCTGCCAGGCGTCGCGCTCGGCCTCGGTCATGCGACGGGGGCGCTCGGTCGCGGCATCCACGAGCACGATCGTCGTGGACGCGCGCGTGTAGAGGGTGCGGGGTTCGGCGCCCACCGGCGAGTAGACCTCGTAGCAGACGTCGAGGCTCGCGCCGCCCATGTGGCCGATCCAGAGTTCGATGTCGAGCGGCATGCGCTGGTACGGGATCGGCGCGAGGTACTCGACCTCCTGCCGGGCGATGAGCGTCACCGTCGTGGCGCCCGGCGACGCGTCGAGCACCGCCGTGGACGCGCCCACGGCGTGCTCGGCGGTGCCGTCGTCGTTGACCCAGAACGCCTGGATGCGGGCCTCCTCGAGGAGGCTCAGCATGCGGGCGTTGTTGACGTGACCGTACGCATCGAGGTCGCTCCAGCGGAGCGGCGTCGGCACGTGCAGGCGCATGGTCAGTCCCTCGTGAGCTTGCGGTAGGTGGACCGATGCGGCTTCGCCGCATCGGCGCCGAGCCGCTCGACCTTGTTGGCCTCGTAGGACTCGAAGTTGCCCTCGAACCAGTGCCAGTACGACGGGTTCTCGTCGGTGCCCTCGTACGCGAGGATGTGGGTCGCGATGCGGTCGAGGAACCACCGGTCGTGGGTGATCACCACGGCGCAGCCGGGGAACTCGAGGAGGGCGTTCTCGAGGCTCGAGAGCGTCTCGACGTCGAGGTCGTTCGTGGGCTCGTCGAGCAGCAGCAGGTTGCCGCCCTGCTTGAGGGTGAGCGCGAGGTTCAGTCGGTTGCGCTCACCGCCCGAGAGGATGCCGGCGCGCTTCTGCTGGTCGGGACCCTTGAAGCCGAACGTCGACACGTAGGCGCGGCTCGGCACCTCGGTCTTGCCGACCTGGATGTAGTCCAGCCCGTCGGAGACGACCTCCCACAGGGTCTTGTTCGGGTCGATGCCGCCGCGCGACTGGTCGACGTACGAGATCTTCACGGTCTCGCCGACCTTGAGCTGGCCGTCGTCGAGGGGTTCGAGGCCGACGATCGTCTTGAACAGCGTGGACTTGCCGACGCCGTTGGGACCGATGATGCCCACGATGCCGTTGCGGGGCAGGGTGAAGCTCAGGTCGTCGATGAGCACGCGGTCGCCGAAGCCCTTCGTGAGCTTCTTCGCCTCGAGCACGATGTCGCCCAGGCGCGGGCCCGGCGGGATCTGGATCTCCTCGAAGTCGAGCTTGCGCGTGCGCTCGGCCTCGGCCGCCATCTCCTCGTAGCGCGCGAGACGGGCCTTGGACTTCGCCTGGCGGCCCTTCGCGTTCGAGCGCACCCAGTCGAGCTCGTCGGAGAGGCGCTTCGCGAGCTTCGCGTCCTTCTTGCCCTGGACGGTGAGGCGCTCCTGCTTCTTCTCGAGGTAGGTCGAGTAGTTGCCCTCGTAGGGGTAGAGGCGACCGCGGTCGACCTCGCAGATCCACTCGGCGACGTGGTCGAGGAAGTACCGGTCGTGGGTCACGGCGAGCACGGCGCCGGGGTACTTGGCGAGGTGCTGCTCGAGCCAGAGCACGCTCTCGGCGTCGAGGTGGTTGGTGGGCTCGTCGAGCAGCAGCAGGTCGGGCTTCTGCAGCAGGAGCTTGCAGAGCGCGACGCGGCGCTTCTCACCGCCCGAGAGCACGGAGACCTGCGCGTCGCCCGGCGGGCAGCGCAGCGCGTCCATCGCCTGGTCGAGCTGGGAGTCGAGGTCCCAGGCGTCGGCCGCGTCGATGGCCTCCTGCAGGGTGCCCATCTCGGCGAGGAGCGCATCGAAGTCGGCATCGGGCTCGGCCATCGCCAGGGAGATCTCGTTGAACCGGTCGAGCTTGGCCTTGATCGGGCCGACACCCTCCTGCACGTTCTCGAGCACCGTCTTCGTCTCGTCGAGCACCGGCTCCTGCATGAGGATGCCCACCGAGTAGCCCGGGGTGAGCTTCGCCTCGCCGTTCGAGGGCTGGTCGAGCCCGGCCATGATCTTGAGGATCGTGGACTTTCCCGCACCGTTGGGGCCCACGACGCCGATCTTCGCCCCCGGCAGGAACGCCATCGTCACGTCATCGAGGATGACCTTGTCGCCGACCGCCTTGCGGGCGCGCACCATCGAGTAAATGTAATCCGCCACAAAAATCCCTACGTCTGCTGGCACACACCGTTCGGCAACCCGGGTGACCGGAGGTGGTCCGCCATGTCGCCTACCAGTCTATGGGTCGGGTCTCGCCGACGAGACAGCCACCGGTGCCGAGCGCGGGGCGAACCGCGCCGTGGTAGCCGTCGGACTTCGGACCGTACTGCCCGACGAGGCATGCGTCCTGGAAGCGAACTGCGAACTGGATCGAATCGGCCGGGTCGCCCAGGGTCGTGGTGTCGGAGGTGACCTCCATCGCGGCCCGGTCGAATCCGGCCGCCGTGAGCGCGTCGATGAAGTCACGACCCCCGGCCGCGGGGTCGGCTGCGATCACCTGCCGGTTCACGAGGTCGAAGTAGGCGAGGTTCTCGGATGCCGCGAGCTCCGGCCGCAGCGAGGGAACCGGCGCGGGCTCCGTCGTCGCCGGCGCCGAGGCCGAGGCCGACGGAGTCGCCGTCGCAGCGGCATCGGTGGACGGCGCGGGCTGCGTGCTCGGCGCGGTGCATCCGGCCATGCCGACCAGGATCGCGACCGACGCCAGGATCGTCGCCGTCGCCGTTCGCCGCGTCATCCCACCCCTTGCCGCCGGTTCGCCCACCGGGCCGATCCTCTGCGCAACCGGCCCGGCGACGATGGTACCCGGCTTCACCCGGCGAGCGCGGCAGCCGGCTCGTCGGAGTCGACGGCTTCGACCGACGCACCCGGCTCGGCGAGCCCGAACCCGTCGACCCGGTCGTGCTGCTCGGCCACCCCGTCGAGCTCGGACTCGGACGGCTCGGGCGCGTCGATCGGATCGAATCCGCCCGCCTGCGGCGCCGCCGCCGCCGTATCGTCGCCCATGGGCCAGTTGCCACCCGTCGCCGATGACGCGGGCGCGAGATCGTCGGCGGAGCGGGCGGGTCCCGCCTTCTGCCAGCTGGAGACACCCCAGCCGAGGTCGTGCCCGACGGCATCGGCCTCGATCTCGACGGCGAGGCCGGACTTGTCACCGGTGTCCCACGCGCGCAGCCTGAGGCGCCCGCGCACGACGACGCGTTCGCCCTTGCGCAGGGACCGGGCGGCGTTCACCGCGAGGTTGCGGAACGTGGCGACGGTGAACCAGTTCGTCTCGCCGTCCTCCCAGCTGCCCTTCGCGCGATCGAAGTAGCGGCGCGTCGAGGCGAGCCGGAAGCTCGTGATGGCGAGTCCCTGGCCGGTGACGGTGTGTCGCGGGTCGCTGCCCACGACTCCGGTGACGGTGATGAGGTCGGTCATGCGGTTGTGCTCCCTGAGTCGGCGCCACCGCGGATCGGCGGCTCGCGGCATCCGGAGCCCTCGTGCCGGGACGACCCCGGATGCCGCGTGCCCCCAGCATCGAGGGGCGCCGCAGCACGCGGGCGCACGCGCAGCGCCCCGGTGCACGGATCGCGGCACCGGGGCGCTGTCGAGGACCAGTCGCGGCGCGCGACGCCGAATCAGGCGACGACGTAGTCGGCGTACGAACGCCGGATCTTGTTCACCTTGGGCAGCGCGACGGCCAGGCAGTAGCCCTGGCCGGGATTCTTCGCGAAGAAGTCCTGGTGGTACTCCTCGGCCGGGTGGAAGTCGCCGAGGGGCTCGATCGCGGTCACGATCTCGCCGGGCCACCACTCGCTCGCGCGCGACCGCGCCTGCTCGAACAGCTCCCGCTGCGCCTCGTCGGCCGGGAACATCGCGGACCGGTACTGCGTCCCGACATCCGCACCCTGGCGGTTCAGCTGCGTCGGGTCGTGGAGGGTGAAGAAGACGTCGAGGATCACCTCACGGGGGATCACGTCGGGGTCGAAGTCGACGCGCACCACCTCGGCGTGCCCGGTGGCGCCCGTGCACACCTCCTCGTAGCTCGGGTTCGGCGTGGTACCGCCGGTGTACCCCGAGACGACGTCGTGCACACCCCGGAGCGTGCGGTAGACGGCATCGAGGCACCAGAAGCAGCCTCCGGCGAGAACGTAGCTTTCCATCGCCCTAGATTAACCTCATGACCTTCGTCGCGATTCCCGAGCGGTACGACCGCATGACCTACAACCGGATCGGTCGGAGCGGACTCAAGCTGCCCGCCCTCTCGCTGGGCCTCTGGCACAACTTCGGGCACGACCGCCCGCTCGACACGCAGCGCGCGATCGTGCGCCGCGCATTCGACCTCGGCATCACGCACTTCGACCTCGCGAACAACTACGGTCCGCCCGCCGGCAGCGCCGAGGAGAACTTCGGCCGCCTGCTCGCGACCGACCTCAAGCCGTACCGCGACGAGCTCATCGTCTCGAGCAAGGCCGGCTACCACATGTGGAACGGCCCCTACGGGGAGTGGGGCTCGCGCAAGAACCTGATCTCGTCACTCGACCAGAGCCTCGCGCGCCTCGGCCTCGACTACGTCGACGTCTTCTACTCGCACCGCCCCGACCCCGAGACGCCGATCGAGGAGACGATGGGCGCGCTCGCGACGATCGTGCGCCAGGGCAAGGCGCTCTACGCGGGCATCTCGAACTACTCGCCCGAGCAGACGCAGGCCGCCGCCGCAGCCCTCGCGGCCGAGGGCGTCCCGCTCACGATCCACCAGCCGCGGTACTCCATGTTCGACCGTCACATCGAGGAGGGGCTCTTCCCCGTGCTCGACGAGGTCGGGGCGAGCGCCATCGTGTTCTCGCCGCTCGCGCAGGGCCTGCTCACCGACCGCTACCTCTCGGGCGAGGTGCCCGCAGGGTCGCGCGCTGCGACGAGCCACTTCCTCTCCCCCGACCGCATCAGCGAGGAGTACCTCGATCGGGCCCGTGCCCTGAACGGGATCGCGCTCGAGCGGGGCCAGTCGCTCGCGCAGCTCGCGCTCTCGTGGGTGCTGCGGGTTCCGCAGGTCGCGAGCGCGCTCATCGGCGCGTCGAGCGTCGCCCAGCTCGAGCAGAACGTCGCGGCCCTCGACGCCGCCCCGCTCACCGACGAGGAGATCGCGCGAATCGAGCCGTACGCGGCGCACGGCACCGCGCTCGGCTAGGCGGCGCGGGCTCGGCATTCCGGGCGGGCGGATGTCGGTGGCCGCCGGTACCTTCGAGGCATCTCGCAGGGCCGGCTGCACGACGACGAAGGAGCATCCATGTCCGCGCCCACGCTCGCCCCGACCCGCGAACCATTCCCGCTCGCCGTGCGCGAGCTGCGATTCGACCCCGTCGCACCCGGTCTCTGGCGCGTGAGCCGTGCCGACGGAGCGGTGCTCGGTCACGTCGAGCGGCACCGGCGATCGGGCGACGAGCGCTTCACCGCGCGGCGCATGGCGCCCGGTGCGGGCGCGCCGCGCGTGATCGGCGAGTTCTGGTCGGCGCGCGACGCCGCCGAGTGCTTCCGGTGACGCGCGCGCGCCACGATCCGCACGAGCGCCGCCGGACGGCGCCCCTCGTGATCCCGGCCACGCCGCGCGCGCGCCGAGGCGCCCGGCCCCAGCGCCGGTAGCCTGCGCTCATGCACTTGTGGAACGACCTCATCTCCTGGCTCACGTCCGACGAAGCCCGACCGGTGCTGTTCACCGGCGTCGTGCTCTTCCTCGCCGTGCTCGCGGCAGGTCTCCTCGCCGCGTGGATCTCCGCAATGGCCATCCGGCACGTGGTCGCCCAGCGCGATCGCGAGGCCAAGAACGCCGCCATCGCCGCCCTCGTCGACGCGGCGACGGAGGCATCCGTCTGGAACTCGCTGACCCCGCAGGAGCAGGTGCTCGCCGACCGGGCAGTCGGCCAGGCCGACATCCTCGTGCGGCTCCTGCCCATCAAGGGGTCGGATGTCGCCGCCAACTGGGCGGCGCACCAGCTCCACGAGCTCAAGCGCGCCTCGGCGACCTTCGGCTACCAGCTCGACCCGGCGGTGGTGGAGTTCCGCGACCGGCTCCTCGAGTGGCAGCGCCGCCCCGGGCGCACCCGCCGCCAGTTCCAGAACGACCTCCTGCGCTGGCGCTCGCAGCGCCAGGAACCCGAGCAGGCCGTGGTCGAGCAGCAGGACGCGTGGATCGCCGAGCAGCACCACGAGCGCTACCGCGACACCCCGGCGGCCGACACCATCGAGACCGGCGCGACCGACACCGGCTCGGCGCTCGCCGACGCGCCGACTGGGCCGACCCGCACGATCGAGGGCCCCGCCCGGCCGAGCGTCGACGCGTCCACTCCCACCCAGGGCTGAGGCCCGCCGAGACGGGTCAGTCGCGCCACCACTCGTCGAACATCGACACGGGCACGGCGCGCTTGTGACGGGTCTGCAGGTAGCGCCGCTCGATCTTCTCCGCGATCGCGGGATCGATGTCCTCGCCCTCGAGGAAGGCGTCGATGTCGTGGTAGAACAGGCCGAGGTTCGCCTCATCGGCCTGCCCGGGATCGTGATCGAGCAGGTCGGCGGTGGGCACCTTCTGGTGCAGCCGCTCGGGCGCGCCCAGGTGCACGAGCAGTGAGCGGCCCTGTCGCTTGGAGAGCCCCGTGAGCGGCAGCACGTCGGCGCCGCCGTCGCCGTACTTCGTGAAGAAGCCGGTGACCGCCTCCGCGGCATGGTCGGTGCCGACCACGAGCAGGTGTCCCTCGCCGGCGAGCGCATACTGCGCCACCATGCGCATGCGCGCCTTGACGTTGCCCTTGCCGAAGTCGCTGAGCGCGGCATCCGTCGCCTCGGCGTACTCTTCGGCCAGCTCGTCGACGGCGTCGCGGATGTTGAAGGTGACGATCTCCTGGGGGTCGATGAAGTCGAGCGCCAACTGGGCATCGGCTTCGTCGTGCTGCACGTGATACGGCAGTCGCACGGCCACGAACCGCGCCGTCACGCCCTCCGCAGCGAGCTCCTCGACGGCGAGTCGGCACAGCCGGCCAGCGAGGGTCGAGTCCTGGCCGCCGCTGACGCCGAGCACGAGCCCAGCCGCGCCGGACGCACGCAGGTAGTCCTTCAGGAAGTCGATGCGGATCCGGACCTGCTCGGCAGGATCGACGGTCGGACTGACGTTGAGCTCGGCGATGATTCGCGCCTGCAGGTCTCGCATTCCACGACGATACCTCCGACATGTTTCGACGGAGAAACACGATCGCGGCGCTCGCTGCGGCACCCGTGCGCCGCCACGACGACGCCTCCCTCCGATAACATCGCCGGAGGCGCACTCAGGGGTGCGCGGCAGGGGGCTGCGGTGGAGATCTCGACGAGTGCGTTGGTGCTCCTCCCCGCGATCGCGGTGACCGCGCCGTTGCTCGTGCGCGGGTTCGGGAGATGGGTCGCGATCCCGCTCGTGGTCTTCGAGATCGCGCTCGGACTCGTCCTCGGTCCCGCAGTGCTCGGCTGGCTCAAGACCGACGACTTCATCGGCCTCTTCGCCGACTTCGGCCTCGCCATGCTCTTCTTCCTCGCCGGGAACGAGATCGACTTCCGGGCGATCCGCGGACGCCCGCTCGGCCGCGCCGCGATCGGCTGGCTCATCTCGCTCGCCGCGGGCATCGGGATCGCAGCGCTGCTCGCGCCCGATATCCCGTCGGCCGCGTTCATGGGCATCGCGCTGACGTCGACGGCCCTCGGCGCCATCCTGCCGGTGCTGAGGGACTCCGGTGATCTCGGCACCCCCTTCGGCATCGCGGTGGTGGCGCTGGGCGCGGTCGGCGAATTCGGTCCGCTGCTCGCGATCTCCCTCTTCCTGAGCGGGCGCCAGCCGTGGCAGTCCGCCCTCGTGCTCCTCGGATTCGCCGTCGTCGCCACCGTCGTGATCGTCGTCGCCGCTCGGGGCGCGGGGCGCCGCCTGCATCGGGTCATCACCGCCACGCTGCACACGAGCGGACAGTTCGCGGTGCGCCTCGTGATGTTCGTGCTCCTCACGCTCGTGGCCCTCAGCATCGTGCTCGACCTGGACATGCTCCTCGGAGCATTCACGGCGGGCGTCATCTACCGTCTGCTGCTCACCGGGGCACCCGAGCACGAGGCGGAGGTCGTCGAATCGAAGCTCGAGGCGGTCGGGTACGGACTGCTGGTGCCCGTCTTCTTCATCAACACGGGCCTCACGTTCGACCTCGAGGCCCTCCTCTCGGACCCGGCGGACCTGGTGCTCGTGCCGATCGCGCTCGTGGCATTCCTCATCGTGCGCGGCCTCCCCTCGGTGCTCGCCGCGCCGTCGGGCTCGGATCGACGCGATCGGTGGGCGACCGCGCTGTTCGGGGCCACCGGCCTGCCGATCATCGTCGCGGTCACGGCGATCGGCGTCGATGAGGGGGACCTCGACAGCGGCACCGCGGCGGCGCTCGTGGGCGCCGGCCTGCTGTCGGTGCTCGTCTTCCCGCTCCTCGCGCTCTCCATCCGCGGGCCCCGGTCGCAGCCCGGCGCGACGCGTGCGCCGCAGGACGATGTCGGCGTGCCCTCCGAGGGTTGACGCCGCCCTGCTCAGGGGCGATTCGGGCGCGACCGCTATGCTGTCGACGACGGCCCCCGTAGCTCAGCGGATAGAGCAGCAGCCTTCTAATCTGTCGGTCGCAGGTTCGATTCCTGCCGGGGGCACCGCGCTGCGGCTCGCATCCGGCGTTGTCGGGGCTCGCCGGTAGACTCTGGCCATGGCAACCTCGAGTGACCGACTGGTCTGGATCGACTGCGAGATGACCGGGCTCGACCTCGAGGTCGATGAGCTCGTCGAGATCGCGGTGGTCATCACCGACTACGACCTCAATCCCGTCGACCCGGGCCTCAGCATCGTGATCAAGCCCGATGCCAGCGCCCTGCAGTCCATGGGCGACTTCGTTCGTGCGATGCACACCGAGTCGGGCCTGATCGAGGAGATCCCGAACGGCGTGAGCGTCGCCGAGGCCGAGTACGAGGTGCTCGAGTACGTGCTGAAGCATGTGCCCGACGAGCAGAAGGCGCCGCTCGCCGGCAACTCGATCGGCACCGACCGCGCGTTCCTCGCGAAGTTCATGCCCCGCCTCGACGGTCACCTGCACTACCGCAACGTCGACGTCTCGTCGATCAAGGAGCTCGCGAAGCGCTGGTTCCCGCGCGCCTACTTCAACGCGCCGGCCAAGGACGGCGGCCACCGGGCCCTCGCCGACATCCTCGAATCCATCCGCGAGCTGCAGTACTACCGTCGTGCCGTGTTCGTCGCAGATCCCGGGCCCTCCAGCCAGGATCTGCAGTCGATCGCCGCCGACGTCGTGAACGATTTCACCGCCAAGGTGGTGTAGTCTCTTAGGGTTGTCTGATCGCGAAAGCGATCCGCGCATGGTGGGTATAGCTCAGTTGGTAGAGCGCCTGGTTGTGGTCCAGGAGGTCGCGGGTTCAAGCCCCGTTACTCACCCCAATACCTCTCCGATCGGAGCAGTCGTGCACCTCGATGCCGAGACGTTCGAGGCGATCGTCGTCGACGAACTCGACGAGCTGCCCGATGACATGGTCGACGGCCTCGAGAACATCGTGTTCGTCGTCGAGGACCGCCCGGAAGACGGATCCCTCGACCTGCTCGGCCTCTACCAGGGCGTCGCGCTCACCGATCGCGACCGCTACGGATTCGGCGAGATGCCCGACCGCATCGTGCTCTACCGGGAACCGCTGCTCGCCGTCTGCGAGACCGAAGAGGAACTCCGCGACGAGATCCACGTCACCCTCGTGCACGAGATCGCCCACTTCTACGGGATCGACGACGACCGGCTGCACGAGCTGGGCTGGGCATGAACCGCGCCGGGTTAACCTGATCGCATGAGCGTCTCCCCCGGCCGCATCCTCGGCATCGCCCTCGGCTCCGTTGCGATCCTCGCCGTCGGCGTGTACGGCCCCGCGATGCTGCTCGGCCCGCTGCCCGACGTGACGGTGCGGGTCGCGGAACCGGCCGGCGACACCGCTCCGGCGTCCACCCCGATCACGCTGCCCGCCGACGGCCAGAGCGCGTTCGCGGTCGTCGCCGACGACGGCACGAGCGATATCATCGCGACCGCCGGCGAGCAGGTGGCCATGCCGATGGGCGGGGCAGCGAAGCTCGTGACCCTGCTCGTGACGCTCGACGGCCTTCCCCTCGAGCAGGGGCTCGACGGGCCCGACATCCGCATCGGGGCCGAGGACTACACCGATTACCTGCGGTACGACGCCGAGGGATCGCGGGTACTCCAGGTCTCGCCCGGCGACACCTGGACGGAGCGCGATGTGCTCCGGGCAGTGCTGCTCGCCTCGAGCAACAACCACGCCGACACGCTCGCCCGCTGGGCGTTCGGATCCGTCGACCAGTACGTGACCGAGGCGAACGCCTGGCTCGAGCAGGAGGGCTTCGCGTCGACGCGGGTCGCCGATGCGACCGGGCTCTCGGGTGACAACGTGGGCACCGCGAGCGAGCTCACCGAGCTCGCCGCGCGCGTGCTCGCCGAACCCACCCTCGGCGAGCTGCTCGCGAACGGCGACGACGCCCCCACCGCCGCGGGCGCAAAGCGGATCCCCGACGTGATCGGCCACCTCGAAAGCGACGGCATCCGCGCGATCACCCGCAGCTACACCGACCAGGGCGGGCTCGGCTTCGTCTTCACGACCGTGCTCCCCGCCTCGGGCGATGCGCCCGCGCACCGGCTCATCGGCGCGATGCTCGGCCAGCCCGATTACGAGACGCTCGACCCCGCCGTGCTCGCCGCCGTCGCGAGCGCCACGGCATCGGCGGCGCCCGTCGAGGTCATCGCCGCGGGATCGAGCTACGGCACCGTCGAGTCCGCCTGGGGCGAGCGGGCGCGGCTCGTCGCGGCGGCCAGCAGAACGGATGCCTCGTGGGGCGCCACCGCGGGCGCGGCATCGGTCGACGTCGACCGCTTCACGACCGCACCCGATGGGCGCACCGTGGGCACGGTCACCGTCGAGGTCGGCGAACGCGAGGTCAGCTCGGCGCTGCAGCTCGACGGCGCCATCCGGGACCCGGGACCGATCTGGCGGCTCACCAACCCGGCGACGCTGATCGAGGCCTTCCTCGACGGTCAGGCCTGAGGCACCGACGCGTCGATCCGGCAGGACCGGTCACGTCAGGCGTTCTCCTCGTCGGACTCCACCGGGTCGGAGTCGCCGGCATCGAAGCGGAAGCGGACGCGCAGCTGGCCGTTGACCTCCCGCTCGTCGACCGCGTCGTACCAGAACAGCGACTCGAGGCCGTCGACCGCGGCGACCATGCCGACGCGCGACTCCGTCTTGCCGCCGACGAGCGCACGGTGCTCGAAGTCGCCTTCGAGGGGGCCGTCGAGGAACTCCGCCACGTACTGGGCCGCTGTGTCATTCATGTTCCTACCGTATCCCGCCCGGCTGGTCGGGGTCATCCGGCGCGCTGCGCAAGCGCGCCGACCCCGCTCGGCACGCGCACGCGCACGTCGGCCCGCCGATCGGGACGGTCGCGTGCGACGTGCCGGCGCCACTGCGCCTCCCACAGGTCCCAGTAGTCGTCGAAGCCGCCGTCGTCGCGGTCGAGCGCACGGCGACGACGCAGGCCGTCGGGCGCCGTCACCCAGACCCGCACGGCTCCCTCGACATCGGCGCCCGCGGCGAAGGCGCCGCAGCCCTCGACGATGAGCGGACGGCCCGGCGGCATCCGCTCGACCGCGGCCACCGCGTCGGCCGACCAGTCCCAACGCCGCCAACGCGCGGGCGCGCCGCGCGCGAACGGGTCGACGAGGTCGCGACGCAGGCGCTCGGCACCGGGGTCGAGCCCGTGCCAGCCGGGGTAGACCTGATCGAGTCGCACGAGCCGCGCGGCGTGGGCGGGCCATGCGGCGAGCAGCCGGTCGGCGAAGGTCGACTTACCGGCGCCGCTCGGCCCGTCGACGAGCACGAGCTGCGCCGGTCGTGCGGATGCCCCGGCCAGCACCGCTGCGATCGCCGCCGTCGGGCCGAGCGGCGACGATGCGGGAGCGTCTCGCATCGCGACGGTCGCCGCGACCGCGAACGCCCCGACCGGGGCCGCCGCGGAGCACGTCACGACCACACCGGGTTGAACGTGCCGGCCCAGACGGCCACGGCGATGGACAGCGCGGCGACGGCCGCCGCGATCGCGAGGAGCGCGGCATCCGACCCGCCGACGGTCGAGACCCGGGCCCACGTGCGCGGCGTGTCCGAGCCGAAGCCGCGCGCCTCCATGGCCGTCGCGAGCTTGCTTCCGCGCCGGATCGCGAGCACGAGGAGCGCGAACGCCATGGTGGCGACGCGCCGGATCACCCCGTGGTCGCCGATCCCGCGAGCGCGACGCGAGAGTCCCATCGCGCGCCAGTCCTCGACGAACAGCCCCACGAGGCGAGTGGCCCCGAGGGCGCCGAGCACGAACCGCGCCGGCAGGTGGGCGATCTGCGCGAGCCCGTCGGCGAGCTCGGTCGGATCGACGCGCAGGAAGAGCAGCGCGGCCGGCAGGCCGATCGCGAGCACGCGCACGGTCACGGCGACGGCGAGCTCGATCGAGCCGTCGGTGATGCGCGCGAGCCAGAGACTCCAGTACTCGGTGCCCTCGGGCTGCCCGTAGAGCAGCATGCTGAGGCCGGCGATCGGCGCGGACACGAGGATCGGCCAGGTGCGCGCGACCAGGAGCTTCGGGGTCACCCCGGCCAGGGCGAACAGCACGAGTTCGATGCCGAGGGCGACGGCGGCGCTCAGCCAATCGACGGTGAGCAGGAGCGGGGTCGTGAGCACCACGAGTGCGGCGAGGCGCGTGACCGGGTTCACCCGGTCGACGAACCGCAGTCGCGGGGCCGACGACACCATGCCGACGCCTGCCGACGTCGTGGCGGCGGCGCTCACTGGGCGCTCCCGGTGGGTGCGGACGCCGCGGCGTCGTCGGATGCGACGAGGTCCAGCCGGCGGTCGCCGAGCACCTCTCCGAACGCGGCGTCGTGCGTGACCGCGAGGAGCGTGACTCCGTCGTCGACGAGTTCGCGCAGGAGCCGCACGAGCTCGAGCCACGTGGCGCGGTCCTGCCCGAACGTGGGTTCGTCGAGGATGATCACCCGGGGCCGCGCGACGAGCACCGCGGCCACCGACAGCCGGCGCTGCTCACCGCCCGAGAGGGTGAACGGATTCGCTCCCGCGAGGTGGTCGAGACGCAGGCGCGTGAGCACCTCGTCGGCACGCGCGCTGCCCTCGGCCCCGGACAGGCGGAGGGCGTGCGGCGCCACGGCCACCTCGGCGCGCACGGTCGAGGCGACGAACTGGTGCTCCGGCTCCTGGAACACCGTGCCGATGCGCGTGAGCAGGTCGCGCGAGCGCCAGCGGATGGGTTCCGGCACGAGACGGCCGGCCAACGGCGCGGATGCGGCGACGCGACCGCCGAGCGGCTCCAGCAGTCCGCCGAGCGTGAGCGCGAGCGTCGACTTGCCGACCCCGTTCGGTCCGGTCAGCACGGTCGAGCAGCCCTCGGCGAGCGCGACGTCGAGACCCGCGCGCACGACCGCCCCCCGTCGGCGTCCGACGGCGAGCTGCTCGCCGACGAGGATCGCCTGGGCGGACCGCGAGCCCGCGGCATCCGCCCGGCGCTCGATCGGCAGCGGGGCCCCGGGGACCCACACGCCGGCCGCGAGGAGCGCCTCGCGGTGCCGCTCGAGCACTTCGTCGGGCGGACCGTCGGCGAGCAGCCGCCCATCGGAGCCGAGCGCGACGACGCGGTCGACGAGGTCGACCCAGACGTCGACCCGGTGCTCGACCACGACGAACGTCGCACCCGTGCGGTCGAGCACGCGTGCCACCGCGGCACGCACCTCGGCGACACCCGACGGGTCGAGGTTGGCGGTCGGCTCGTCGAGGAGCAGCAGCCCCGGGCGCATCGCCAGCGCGCCCGCGAGCGCCAGGCGCTGCTTCTGCCCGCCCGAGAGCGCCGAGGTGGGGTGATCGAGCGGCAGGTCGAGCCCCACGGCGTCGAGCGCCTCGGCGACGCGCTGCCAGGTCTCGTCACGCGGGACGCCCAGGTTCTCGCAGCCGAACGCCACGTCGTCGCCGACGCGCGCGAGGATGACCTGCGAGTCCGGATCCTGCAGCACGAGCCCGGCGCGACCACGCGCACCGCCCGCGCGCGCACCGTCGATGAGCAGCGACCCGCGCTCCTCGCCCTCGTCGTCGCCGCCGTGCACGCCCGCGAGGGCGTGCAGGAGCGACGACTTGCCCGAGCCCGACGGGCCGAGCAGGAGCACCCGCTCCCCCGGCGCGATGCGCAGGTCGATCCCGTCGAGCGCCCAGCGGAGGCGACCCGCGTGCCGCCAGCCCCAGCCGCGCGCCTCGACGCGGACGGGGCCGACAGCCGACGTGGAACCCGACACGGATCAGACCCGCTCGGTCACGTCCCGGCCGGCGGCGAAGCGGTGCAGCGCGCCCGTCGCCGCGAGTGCGCGCACCACGAGCCAGCCGAGGAGGCCCGCGAGGATCGCGCCCGAGAGCACGACGGTGACGAAGTACAGGCCGAGGAACTCGGCCGACTTCTGCAGGTTGCCCGAGAGGAAGAGCTCGAGCGTCCAGGCCGCCGCGCCCGCCGCGGCGCCCGCGAGCACCGCCTGCAGCACGCCGAAGCGCTTGTAGCCGAAGGCCGCGAAGACGAGCTCGGCGCCGAGGCCCTGCGCGAGGCCCGAGTAGATCGTCTCGATGCCCCACTGGTTGCCGACGAGCGCCGACACGATCGCCGCGAGGAGCTCGACGTAGAGCGCGGCGCCCGGCTTGCGGATGATGAGCCCGCCGAGCACGCCGCCGATGAGCCAGATGCCCACGGCGACGCCGCCGAGCCCGGGCGTCACGGCGTCGGCCGCCGAGAACCAGGCGTACCCGACGTTGTTCCAGAAGAGGAAGACGAGACCCGTCGCGACGCCGATGACGCTCGCGACGACGATGTCGACGACCCGCCAGCGGTTGCTCGACGGGATCGCCGCCGCCGCGCCCGTCTCGGTGGCCTCGGGGGTGGTGGATGCGTTGTGCACTGTCGTGCCCTTTCGATTCGTGGAAAGAGGCACGGGAGATGAGATGTGCTGCCCTCCCTGCGCTGGCATGACCCAGATCAGGTTCGACGGTCGAAGGTTGAGAACCTTCCTCTCAGCCCGGCTCACCGGACTCCCGTGTTCGAGCACGAGTATACGCCGCGCAGCGGAGCTGCGCGGGTCGCGAGGCGGCGGTCGCGGCGGCCGGGCGCGGCGATCAGCGGTCCGGCGCGGTCGCTCCCGCCGGCACCGCGGCGCGGCTACTTCTTGAGCGCCTTGATGAGGAGCCGGAGCGCCTTGCCGGTGACCGCAACGAGCGGGATCGCCACGAGCAGGAGTCCGAGCAGGTTCGGCTCGAACCGCACGTCGCCGCCCCGCCCGATGTACGCGCCGAGCGGGATCGAAGCACCGCCGCCACCGCCGCCGGAGCCCTCGCCCTGTTCCTCACTGGAACCCGACCCACCGCCGAAGCCGTAGTAGCCGAGGGCGACGGGCAGCACCGTGACCCCGTCGATGTCGACCTTCTCGGCGTACGCCGTGCGCACGCCGACGCCGGCCACCTTGTCTGCGAGTTCGAGCACGAAATCAGCCATGTCGCCACGCTACCCGGGTGGGCCGCCGGCCAGAAGGGCTTGACGGATGCCGCGGCGGCGCGTCGCGCTCGGATCCGTGCCTCAGCCGAGCGATCGGGCCCCGGTCGGGCGCGGGCCGTCGTCGTCGGGCTCCGCTGCGCGAGGGCCGTTGCCCGCGGTGCCCGCGCCACGCGAGCCGGCGCGCCGCGCGGCGCGCG
>NZ_RHHB01000080.1 GCF_003710805.1 Agromyces tardus
GTGCGGGACCGCGGGCGCGAGGAGCGCTCGCCGCGGCCGCCCTCGGCGGGCGTGTCCTCGTGGCGGCCCGCGGTGGCGGAGCGCGTGGGCGCGGCGGTGGGCGCGGCGGGCTTCAGCCGGCCCTTGGTGCCCGCTGGGATGTCGAGGTCGCTGTAGAGGTGCGGGCTCGACGAGTACGTCTCGGTCGGCTCGGGCTGGCCGAACTCGAGGGCACGGTTGATGAGCGCCCACTTGTGCAGGTCGTCCCAGTCGACGAACGTGACCGCGATGCCCGTCTTGCCCGCGCGGCCGGTGCGGCCGACGCGGTGCAGGTACGCCTTGTCGTCGTCGGGGATGGTGTGGTTGATGACGTGCGTCACGTCGTCGACGTCGATGCCGCGGGCCGCGACATCCGTGGCGATGAGCACATCTTTCTTGCCTGCCTTGAACGCGGCCATCGCGCGCTCGCGCTGGTCCTGGTTCAGGTCGCCGTGCACGGCGGCGGCGTTGAAGCCGCGGTCGTTCAGCTCCTCGACGAGCTTGGCCGCCGCGCGCTTCGTGCGCGTGAAGATGACGGTCTTGCCGCGGCCCTCGGCCTGGAGGATGCGGGAGATCACCTCGTCCTTGTCGAGCGAGTGCGCCCGGTAGACGAGGTGCTTGATGTTCGCCTGCGTGAGTCCCTCGTCGGGGTCGGTCGCCCGGATGTGGATGGGGCGCGTCATGAAGCGGCGCGCGAGAGCCACGATCGGCCCCGGCATCGTGGCCGAGAACAGCATGGTGTGCCGGGTGGCCGGCGTCTGCGCCATGATCCGCTCGATGTCGGGGAGGAAGCCGAGGTCGAGCATCTTGTCGGCCTCGTCGAGCACCATCTCGCTGACGTTCTTGAGCGAGAGCAGCCGCTGCGAGGCGAGGTCGAGGAGGCGGCCCGGGGTGCCGACGACGATCTGCGCGCCGGCCTTGAGCTGTTCGATCTGGCCCTCGTAGGCCTTGCCGCCGTAGATCGACACGATCTTGGTGGGGCGGTTGGATGCCGCGAGCTCGAGGTCTTCGGTCACCTGCACGCAGAGCTCGCGGGTCGGCACGACGACGAGTACCTTGACGCCGCCCTCGGGGTCGTCGCCGAGGCGCTGGATGATGGGCAGGCCGAACCCGAAGGTCTTGCCCGTGCCGGTCTTCGCCTGGCCGATGATGTCCTGGCCCGAGAGGGCGAGGGGGATGGTCTGCTCCTGGATGGGGAAGGCATCGACGATGCCCTTCCCGGCGAGTGCGTCGACGATGTCGGGCGCGATGCCGAGGTCTGTGAAAGTGGTCAAAGGTCTGCCTGTCGTGAAAGAAGAAAGGTGCGCCCCGTCTTCTGCCACAGGCGCACGACCGCGGATCCATCGCCCGCGTACATGCACCAGCCTATCGGAGTGCGGCTGGGAGACCCGGATATGCTGTCCCCGTGGCGATCTGGTCGAAGCGGCGTGTGCCGCGTGCGGAATCCCCGCGGCTTCGACCGCGGGTCGCGCCGACCGAACTCACGCGCATCGACTTCACCGAGATCGTGCCCGAGCCGGTCGCGTTCCTCGGCCAGGCGGCGTACATCCAGCTGGAGTTCTTCGAGAGCCTCGCGAAGGCCGTGGCGACGGCGCCCGACCTCGCCTCCAAGGAGGGCTTGAGCTCGGCCGCGGGCGTCGCCTTGCGCAAGCACCACGAGCTCATCGCCGAGCTGCGCCGCCTCGGCGCCGAGCCGGCCGAGGTGATGGCGCCGTTCGCGCCGGCCACCGACCGGTTCCGCCTGGCGACGCTCGGCGCCGACTGGCACGAGCTGCTGCTCGGCATCCACATCACGTCGGGCATGCTCGACGACTACTTCTCCCGGCTGGCCGCGGGGCTGCCGCCGGAGCTCGGCGCACGGGTGCGCGGCATCCTCGGCGAGAACGGCGCCTCGGTCGTCATCGAGCAGCAGCTCGCCGCCGCGATCGCGGCCGACGAGACCCTCGACGACCGGCTCGCGCTCTGGGGGCGTCGCCTCGTGGGCGACACCCTGCTCATCGCGCGCTCGGCACTGCGGGCCTCGGAGTCGGGCGGCGCGCTCGGCGCCGACGTCGAGCCGGTCTTCACGGAGCTCATCGCCGCGCACACCCGACGCATGGACGCGCTCGGCCTCACGGCCTGAGCCGCACGCCCCACGGGAACGCCGCTCAGCGCCGTGACGGAGCGAGGCGCCGTGACGAGCGAGGCGGCTCAGCGAGCGGTCGCGGCCCGACCCGGACGCGCGAGGCGCTCGAAGAGGTCGTGATCGGCCTGCTCGCGGCGACGACCGAGCAGCAACGCGGTGAGCGCAGCAGCGCCGCCGCCCGCGACGAGGGCCGCGACCCAGATCCAGCCGCCGTCCCACGCCCAGCCGAGCCAGGTGAGCGCCACCCACACCACAGCGGATGCCGCTGCCCCGACGGCGGGCACCAGCACGACGCCGTGCGTGTGCCGCCGGGGGATCGCATAGCGCGCGCCGAGGCCCAGGATCGCCCCGCCGAGCGTGACGAAGAGGAGCTCCATCAGCCGACGAACCCGATGCGGCGCGACTCCTCCGAACCGATCTCGACGTACGCGAGCGCGGCGCCGGGCACGACGTAGACGGTGCCCTTCGCGTCGGTCAGGCGCAGCAGGGCGGACTGGCCGGCGAGCGCCGCTGCGACCGCCTTCTCCACCTCCGCAGCCGACTGCGACGTCTCGAAGGAGAGTTCGCGGGGGGAGTTCTGGATGCCGATGCGTACGTCCACTGTGCGCCTTTCTGTCCTTGCTGAAACCCTACGACACGCGCGTCGGCGAGCCGCGCGAGTTCACTGTCGGCGGACATGGTTACGGTGGGGCCATGCAGGCAGCCGCGTCATCCGTCGTCACCGCCCTGGGTCTCGACGGAGGGGGCCACGCGGCGGTCTTCGGGGCCCCCGGCACCGGCAAGACGCGGCTCGTCGTCGAGCTCGTCGCCGAGCGCGTGCTGCGGGGCGGGTTCGCGAGCGACGAGGTGCTCGTGCTCGCCGCCAGCCGCGCGGCGGCCACCGCCCTGCGAGACGACCTGGCACTCCGGCTCGGCATCACCACGCGCGGGCCGATCGCCCGCACGGCGAACTCGGTGGCGTTCGACCTCGTGCGCGGTCGGCTGCGCACCGCGGTCACCCTGCTCACGGGGGCGGAGCACGACCAGATCATCGGCGAGCTCATCGATGCGGCCATCGACGAGGGCGACGGTCCCGCGTGGCCCGAGGGCCTCGGCCCCGACGTGCGGCGTCTCCGGGGGTTCCGCGCCGAGCTGCGCGAGCTCATGATGCGCGCCGTCGAGCAGCGCCTCGACCCCGCGGCGCTCGGCGCGCTCGGGCGGGCCGCCGGGCGACCCGAGTGGATCGCGGCGGGCGAGTTCCTCGCCGAGTACCTCGACATCAAGGAGCAGCTGCGCCCGACCCAGTTCGATTCCGCCGAGCTCGGGGTCTTCGCCGCGGCGATCGTGCGCGCGAGCATCGACGACCCCGACGCGGCCGCCGCGCTCGGGGTGTTCGCCGGCCTGCGGCTCATCGTCGTCGACGACGCGCAGGAGGCCACCGAGGCCACGGCCGCGCTGCTCGCGGCGTTCGCGGCGCGGGGCGTGGAGGTCGTCGCGGTCGGCGATCCGGATGTCGCGAGCAACGGCTTCCGCGGCGGCCGCCCCGAGCTGCTGGGCTCGCTCTCGTCGGCCCTCGACGGGGCGCCCGTGCGGCGTATCGAGCTGCCCGTCGCGCACCGCGGACGCGCCGAGCATCGCGCGCTGCTCGCCTCGGTGACCTCGCACATCGGCACCGCGCTCGGCGGCACCCACCGAGCCCCGGTGCCGGCCGCCGTCGACGACGCCGATACCGATCCGCTCGCACCCGTCCTCGGCATCGAGGGCTCGTCGCCCGCCGGCGAGGCGCAGCAGGTCGCCGCGCTCCTGCGCGAGCGGCACCTCCTCGACGGGGTGCCGTGGTCGTCGATGGCGGTCGTGCTCCGCTCGGGCGGCGACGTGCCCGCGTTCGAGCGAGGGCTCGCGCTCGCCGACGTGCCCACCGCCGGCAGCGCTGCGCGCACCGCGCTGCGCGACGCCCCCGCGGCGGCCGCACTGCTGTCCGCGGCCTCGTGCGCGCTCGGCCGCGAGCCGCTCTCGGCCGAGAACGCGGTGGCGCTCCTCACCGGCCCCATCGGGCGGCTCGACGGGGTCGGCCTCCGCCGGCTCCGGCTCGCGCTGCGGCACGAGGAGCTCGCCGCGGGCGGCACGCGCACCGCCGACGAGCTCCTGGTCGAGGCGCTCGGCGTGGCCGGCGGCTTCGAGACCATCGATGCGGCATCCGCCCGCCGTGCCGGCCGGCTCGCGAAGGTGCTCGACGCGGCACGGCGGGTCGCCGAGCGGGGCGGCACCGTCGAGGAGGTGCTCTGGGCGATCTGGGAGGGGAGCGGGCTCGCAGCGGAGTGGACGGCGCAGTCCTCGGGCACCGGCGTGCTCGCCGACGAGGCGAACCGGGCGCTCGACGCCGCGGTCGCGCTGTTCGCCGCCGCGCGGCGCTTCGTCGAGCGCGAACCCGACGCCCCGGCGCGGCGCTTCGTCGACGACGTGCTCGCGAGCGCGCTGCCCGAGGACTCGCTCGCTCCGCGGCGCAGCTCCGAGACGGTCTTCGTCGGCACGCCCGCGGCGCTCATCGGACGGGAGTTCGACGTCGTGGTCGTCGCCCGACTGCAGGACGGCGTGTGGCCCAACCTCCGCCCGCGCGGAACCTTGCTGCACACCGAGTACCTCGTGCGGGTCGCCGGTGCCGTGCGCGCCGGTGCGCCCGTGCCCGCACCCGAGAGCGTCGCCGAGGCGCGCGCATCGGTGCGGGCCGACGAACTGCGGCTCTTCGCCCTCGCCGCGTCGCGGGCACGCCGCCAGCTCGTGCTGAGCTGCACCGCGACCGACGACGAGCAGCCCTCGATGCTCATGGCGTACGCGCCCGACCGCCTGCGTGCGCCGCGCCGCCGGCCGCTGCACCTGCGGGGACTCGTGGGCGCGCTGCGCCGCGAGGCGAGCGCGTCGCCGACCGGCGAGGCGGCCGCGGCGCTGGCGCTCCTCGCCGAGCACGGCATCCCCGGTGCGCATCCCGACGACTGGTACGGCCTCGCGCTGCCCTCGACGACCGCGCCGCTCATCGACCTCGACGGCGACCCCGAGGCGCTCGTGCCGGTCTCCCCGTCGCAGATCGACCGCGCCGAGGAGTCGCCGCTCGGGTGGTTCGTCGATCACGTCGCCGCACCGCCGTCGGGCCTCGCCGCGTCGATCGGCACGATCGTGCACGCCGTGGTCGAAGAGGCCGCGGCGAGCGGCGAGGTCGACGTCGAGGCGCTCTGGGAAGCGGTCGAGCGCCGCTGGCGCGAACTGCGATTCGAGGCGGGCTGGGTGGCGGAGCGCGAGCGGCGCGGCGCGCGCCGCATGACCGAGGGCGCCGCCGACTACCTCCGCAACTTCGCCGACGACGGCAAGGTGCTCCTCGGCGCCGAGGGGCGGTTCACGATCGTCAGCGGGCGCGTGCGGATCACCGGCACGATCGACCGGGTGGAGGCCTCGCCCGACGGCACCACGGTGATCGTCGACCTGAAGACGGGACGCACGCCGCCCACCGCGGCGCAGACCGCGGCGCACCCGCAGCTCGCCGCCTACCAGCTCGCCGCGCGCGGGGGGGTGGTGCCCACGGGCGGCGTCGCCGGCGGGGCGAAGCTCGTCTTCGTCGCACGCCCGGTCGGCGGCCTGCAGTACACCGAGCGGGCCCAGCAGCCCTTCGACGACGCGGCGGAGGCGGCGTTCCGCGAGCGGCTCGACGCGGTCGGCCGCATCATGGCGGGCGCGGAGTTCGACGGGCCCGCCGAGCTCGGGCCCCGGTCGCGCTTCGGCGACTGGCAGTACCGCGTGCACCTCGTGCCGGCGGTGTCGGCGTGAGCGGCACGATCGGTGCGCGCCAGGTGCGCGACGTGCGCGACGTGCGCATCGGCGCCGACGAGATCGCCGCCCGGCTCGGGCTCCACGCCCCGACCGGCGAGCAGCGCGCCGTCATCGAGGCCGACCCGCATCGTCAGTGCATCGTCGTGGCGGGCGCCGGCAGCGGCAAGACCGAGACCATGGCCAACCGCGTCGTGTGGCTCCTCGCCAACGGCCACGTCGCCGTGCCCGAGGTGCTCGGGCTCACGTTCACGCGCAAGGCGGCCGGCGAGCTCGCCGACCGCGTGCGCGAACGGGTCGCGCAGCTCGTCGCCGAGGGCATCGCCGACCTCGACCTCGACCCCCTCGAGTCGGCCACCGTGGGCACCTACAACGCGTTCGCAGGCGCGATCTACCGCGAGCATGCGCTGCGCATCGGCCGTGAGCCCGACGCCGCGGTGCTCGGCGAGGCCTCGGCGTGGCAGCTGGCGCGGGGCGTCGTCGCGGCATCCGCCGACCCCCGGCTCGTCGAGATCGACGCGTCGCTCGACCGGGTCACCGGCGCCGTGCTCGGCCTCAGCCGCGCGCTCGCCGAGAACGTGGCCGACAGCCGCGACGTGCGCGCGTTCGCCCGCGACTTCCTCGCGATGGAGGGCCTGCCCATCGAGGCGCCGCGCAAGCGCACCCCGTTCCAGAGCTTCACCGACGCGCTCGGCGTGGTCGGGGCACTGCCGCCGCTCCTCGACCTCGCCGACGCGTACGCCCGCGCCAAGCGCGAGCGGGGGTACATCGAGTTCAGCGACCAGGTGGCGCTCGCGCTCGAGATCTGCATGCGGCATCCCGAGGTCGCGGCAGAGCACCGCGACCGCTCGCGCACCGTGCTGCTCGACGAGTACCAGGACACGAGCGTCGTGCAGACACGCCTGCTCGCGACGCTCTTCGGCGGGCACTCCGTCATGGCCGTCGGCGACCCCGACCAGTCGATCTACGGATGGCGCGGCGCGAGCGCCGCCAACCTCGCCCGCTTCGCGGACGACTTCGCGGCCGGAGACGCCGACACGTACGACCTGTCGACGAGCTGGCGCAATCCGGTGATCGTGCTCGACGCGGCCAACGTGCTCATCGGCCCGCTCGACGCGGGCATCGCCAAGGCGCCGCTGTCGCCGTCGCCGTTCGCCGGCGGCGGGCGGCTCGATGTCGCGTGGGGCGAGACGATCGACGACGAGGCCGCCCTGGTCGCCGACTGGTTCGCGACCCGCATGCGCGGCGGCGAGCGCAGCGGCGCACTGCTGTGCCGCACCTTCGCGCACGTCGACCTCTTCACGCAGGCGCTCCGCGACCGGGGCGTGCCCGTGCACGTGCTCGGCGTCGCCGGACTGCTCGACCAGCCGGTGATCGCCGACCTCGTCTGCACCCTGCGCGTGCTGCACGACCCGAGCGCGGGGTCCGAGCTGCTCCGCGTGCTCGGCGGTGCGCGCTGGCGCATCGGTCCGGCCGACCTCGCGGCGCTGGGCGGCCTCGCCCGATGGCTCGCCGACCGCGACCTCTCGTCGCAGCGCCTGGCCGACGAGGTTCGCAGGGGCCTGCGGGGGTCGATCGCTCCCGACGAGTCGCCCTCGATCGTCGATGCGCTCGACTTCCTGCTCTCCGCACCCGACTCGCACTCGGCACTCCGCGGGTTCAGCGAGATCGGGCTCGCCCGCATGCGCCGCGCGGGGGCGCAGCTGCAGGCGCTGCGCCGACGTGCCGGCCTGCCGCTCGTGGACTTCGTGAGCCTCGTGCAGCAGGAGCTCCTGCTCGACATCGAGGTCGCAGCCAACCCCGGGCAGCCGCTCGGCGGCCCGAGCCTCGAGACCTTCGACGGGCTCCTCGCCGGGTTCGTCGACATGGCCGAGCACCCCACGCTGGGGGCGTTCCTCGGGTGGCTCACCGAGGCGGAGCAGCGCGACCGGCTCTCGCCGCGCCTCGACGATCCCGAGCCCGGCGCCGTGCAGGTGCTGTCGATCCACGGGTCGAAGGGGCTCGAATGGGACGTGGTCGCGATGCCGCGCATGGTGGAGGACGAGCTGCCGTCCAAGCCGCGGTCGAACCGCGGATGGCTCGCGTTCGGGGAACTGCCCAACGACTTCCGAGGCGACCGCGACGAGCTGCCCGAGCTCATGTGGCGCGGGGTGCAGAGCCAGGCCGAGTTCGACGACGCGGCCACCGCCTTCGCGTCCGAGAACCGGGAGCGGCACGCCCAGGAGGAGCGTCGGCTCGCCTACGTGGGCCTCACCCGGGCCCGCAGCGAGCTGCTGCTCACCGGCTCGTGGTGGGCGACCCAGACGGCGCCGCGGGGGCCGAGCCCGTTCCTTCGCGAACTCGCGGTCGCGGGCATCGTCGACCCCGCCGTGCTCCCGACCGCGCGCGAGTACGACGAGAACCCGCGCACGGGCGTGGCCGACCGGCCCCGCTGGCCGCTCGAGCCGCTCGGGTCGCGCCGCACCGCCGTCGAGCGCGCGGCGTCGGCGGTGCGCGACGCCGCCCTGCGCCCGAGCG
>NZ_RHHB01000081.1 GCF_003710805.1 Agromyces tardus
AGGCGCGGGTGCACGTCCCGGCGGTGCCGGCGGCTTCCAGCGCCCCGGCGGCGCGCCCGGCGGCGGCTTCGGCGCGCCGCGTCCCGCGGGTGGCGGCGGCCGTGGCCGTGGCCCCGGCGGCGGTACCGCCGGTGCGTTCGGTCGTGGCGGCGGCAAGTCCAAGTCCCGCAAGTCGAAGCGCACGAAGCGGCAGGAATTCGAGATGCGGGAGGCCCCGTCGCTGGGCGGCGTGAGCGTCCCCCGCGGCGACGGCAACACCGTCATCCGACTGCGTCGCGGCGCCTCGATCTCCGACTTCGCCGACAAGATCGACGCGAACCCCGGTTCGCTCGTGACCGTGCTCTTCCACCTAGGTGAGATGGCGACGGCCACGGAGTCCCTCGACGAGGCCACCTTCCAGGTGCTCGGCGAGGAGCTCGGATACAAGATCCAGGTCGTGTCTCCCGAAGACGAGGACCGCGAGCTCCTCGAGGGCTTCGACATCGACCTCGATGCCGAGCTCGAGGGCGAGAGCGACGAGGACCTCGAGCAGCGTCCCCCGGTCGTCACGGTCATGGGCCACGTCGACCACGGCAAGACGCGCCTGCTCGACGCGATCCGCAACGCGAACGTGGTCGCAGGCGAGGCCGGCGGCATCACGCAGCACATCGGTGCGTATCAGGTGCACACCGAGCACGAGGGCATCGAGCGCGCGATCACCTTCATCGACACCCCGGGCCACGAGGCGTTCACCGCCATGCGTGCCCGTGGTGCGCAGGTGACCGACATCGCGATCCTCGTGGTCGCTGCCGACGACGGCATCATGCCGCAGACGATCGAGGCGCTGAACCACGCCCAGTCGGCCAACGTGCCGATCGTGGTCGCGGTGAACAAGATCGACAAGCCCGACGCGAACCCCGCCAAGGTGCGCCAGCAGCTCACCGAGTTCGGCCTCGTCGCCGAGGAGTACGGCGGCGACGTCATGTTCGTCGACGTCTCGGCGCGCGAGAACATCGGCATCCAGGACCTGCTCGACGCAGTGCTCCTGACCGCCGACGCCGGACTCGACCTGCGTGCGAACCCGAACAAGGACGCCCGCGGTGTCGCCATCGAGGCGAAGCTCGACAAGGGCCGCGGCGCCGTGGCGACCGTGCTCATCCAGTCGGGCACGCTCCATGTCGGCGACGCGATCGTCGCGGGCACGGCCTACGGCCGCGTCCGTGCGATGGCCGACGAGAACGGCGACCCCGTGCTGGCCGCGACCCCGTCGCGTCCGGTGCAGGTGCAGGGCCTCTCGAGCGTCCCGCGCGCCGGCGACACCTTCCTCGTCACCGAGGAGGACCGCACGGCCCGTCAGATCGCCGAGAAGCGCGAGGCCGCGGAGCGCAACGCGCAGCTGGCCAAGGCCCGCAAGCGCATCTCGCTCGAGGACTTCACCCGTGCCCTCGAGGAGGGCAAGGTCGAGGCGCTCAACCTCATCATCAAGGGCGACGTGTCGGGTGCCGTGGAGGCGCTCGAGGAGTCGCTCATGAAGATCGAGGTCGACGACAGCGTCCAGCTGCGCATCCTGCACCGCGGTGTGGGTGCCGTCACCGAGAGCGACATCGACCTCGCCACGATCGACAACGCGATCGTGATCGGGTTCAACGTGCGCCCCGACGTGAAGGCACGCGAGCGCGCCGCCCGCGAGGGCGTCGACGTGCGCTTCTACTCGGTCATCTACAACGCGATCGACGACATCGAGGCCTCGCTCAAGGGCATGCTCAAGCCCGAGTACGAGGAGGTCCAGTCGGGCGTCGCCGAGATCCGCGAGGTGTTCCGCTCCTCGAAGTTCGGCAACATCGCCGGTGTCATCGTGCGATCGGGAACGATCACGCGAAACGCCAAGGCACGCGTCATCCGCGACGGTGTCGTGGTCGGCGACAACCTGGCGATCGAGTCGCTGCGTCGGTTCAAGGACGACGTCACCGAGGTCCGCACGGACTTCGAGGCGGGCATCGGCCTCGGCAAGTTCAACGACATCCAGGTCGGCGACGAGATCGAGACCATCGAGATGCGCGAGAAGCCTCGGGCTTGATCGTGGTCAGGGGTCCCCGGTTCTTCACTCAGGTGAAGAGCGGGGACCTCTACCCCGATTCACGTCGAGGCGGTCGCGGCGGCGAAGCCGTCCCGACCCTGCCCCGAGAGGAGATACACAATGGCTGACCCGGCACGGGCCAGGAAGATGGCCGATCGCATCAAGGAGATCGTCGCCAAGCGCCTCGACAAGGGGCTCCGCGACCCGCGGCTCGGCTTCGTGACGATCACCGACGTGCGTGTCACGGGCGACCTGCAGCACGCGAGCATCTTCTACACGGTGTACGGCTCCGAGGAGGAGCGCCGCGACTCGGCGCTCGCCCTCCAGGCCGCCACCGGCATGCTCCGCAGCGAGGTCGGCCGCAACATCACGGCGCGGCTCACCCCGTCGCTCGAGTTCATCGCCGACGCGATCCCCGAGAACGCCGAGCACATCGAGGCGCTCCTCCGCGAGGCGCGCACGCGCGACGCGGAGACCTCGGTGCTCGCCGCGACCGCGGAGTACGCGGGCGACGCCGACCCGTACGTGAAGCCGCGCGACGAGGACGACTTCGACGACGAGGACGAGGACGACGACCAGGTCGAGGACGACGCCGACGACCTCGACGAGGACGAGGTCGAGGACGACGAGCCGCGGTCCCTCCGCGGCTGACACCCGCTCCGACGCCCCGCACGCCGGCTGATCCCGGTCGGGCGGGGCGTCAGCGCGTCCGGGCGCGGCCGAGCAGTTCGTCGCCGACCTCGGCGATGCGGGCCCGGAGCGCGGCGATGTACGCGATGGCCGTCGGCTGCCGCAGCGCCTCGGGGCGGCAGACGAGCCAGTAGGGCAGGCGCTCCTCGACCTCGTCGGGGAACAGCCGCACGAGGTCGTCGTGCGGGTCGGCGAGGAACGCGGGCAGCAGGCCGAACCCCGCCCCGGCGCGCGTCGCGTCGACGTGCACGTACACGTTCGTGCTCGACACGGCATCCGTCATGCCGCGCGTCGACCGCCGCGCCTCGTCGAGCGCGTCGACCTGCAGCATCGACTCGATGAAGTACACGAGCGGCGCACCGGCGAGCTCCGCGGGCGAGCGCGGCGTGCCGTGCCGCTCGAGGAACGCGCGGCTCGCGTAGAGGCCCAGCACGTAGTCGGCGAGGTGGATCGCCTCGGCCCGCTGCACGTGCGGGCGGCCGACGACGACCTCCAGGTCGACGCCCACGCGGTGCTGGGCGGCGCGCCGGGTCGCGGCGACGATCTCGAGTGAGACATCCGGATGCTGCCGCCGGACGGCGACGATCGCCGGCGCCGCGATGAACCCGCTGAAGCCGTCGGTCGCGCTCAGCCGGATGACGCCGTGCAGCGCCGCGGTCTCGTGGGAGAGCGAGCGCATGGCCCGTTCGACGCCCTCGGCGGCCGCCAGGGCCTGCTCGCCGAGCGGGGTGAGCACCCAGCCGGCGGCGCCGCGTGCGAGCACGCGCCCGCCGAGCGCCTGCTCGAGCGCGTCGATCCGTCGGGCGACCGTCGTGTGGTTGAGGCCGAGCCGGGCGGCCGCCGCGGTGTAGCGCCCGTCGCGGGCGACCGCGAGCAGCACGAGCAGGTCGTCGGCGTTCGGGGCGGGGCGGGGTGCGGTCATCGTCGACATGTGTGCATATTCGCACATCACGACTGCGGTTCTCGCCATTGTCGGTGCGGAATCCTGCAGCCATACTCGGGCGATGACGCGACAGCGTCGCATCCCCCAGGCACCACCATGCAAAGGAGCATCGGATGACCCAAGCACCCGTCCGCGAGACGAGCGCGAGCCCGACGACCTCGGGCCTGAAGCGAGTCGTGACCGCATCGATGGCGGGCACCGTCGTCGAGTGGTACGAGTTCTTCCTCTACGCCTCGGCGGCGACCCTCGTGTTCGGCACCGCCTTCTTCCCGCCGTCGGATGACCCGTACGCCGGCATCATCGCCGCGTTCCTCACCTACGCCGTCGGCTTCATCGCACGTCCGCTCGGCGGCATCGTGTTCGGGCACTTCGGAGACAAGTACGGGCGCAAGAAGCTCCTGCAGCTCAGCATCATCCTCATCGGCGTCGCGACGTTCCTCATCGGCTGCCTGCCGACGTACGCCCAGGTGGGCCTGCTCGCGCCGGCCCTGCTCGTGATCCTGCGCTTCCTGCAGGGCTTCGCGCTGGGCGGCGAGTGGGGCGGCGCGGTGCTGCTCGTCGCCGAGCACAGCCCCTCGAAGTCGCGCGGCTTCTGGGCCAGCTGGCCGCAGGCCGCGGTGCCGGTGGGCAACCTGCTCGCCACGCTCGTGCTCTTCGTGCTCTCCTCGACGCTGTCCGAGGCGGCGTTCCTCGGCTGGGGCTGGCGCGTCGCGTTCTGGCTCTCCGCCGTGATCGTCCTCATCGGCTGGTACATCCGCACCAAGGTCGCCGACGCGCCGATCTTCCTCGAGATGCAGGCCGAGCGCGAGGCCGCGAAGGCGACCTCGTACGGCGTCATCGAGGTGATCAAGCGCTACCCGCGCGGCGTGATCACCGCCATGGGCCTCCGCGTCGCCGAGAACATCCTCTATTACGTCGTCGTGACCTTCTCGATCGTCTACCTCACCCAGGTGGTGAAGGAGGGCACCGCGAACACCCTGCTCCTGCTCGTCGGCGCGCACCTCGTGCACTTCCTCGTCATCCCGCAGTGGGGTCGACTGTCCGACCGCATCGGCCGTCGGCCGGTCTACGCGATCGGCGCGGTGCTGGGTGCGGCGTGGGCGTTCTTCGCCTTCCCGCTCATGAGCACCGGCCAGCCGGTCGTGATCTGGCTCGCGATCTCGCTCGGCCTCGTGTTCCACGGCGCGATGTACGCGGGCCAGCCGGCGATCATGGCCGAGATGTTCCCGACGCGCATGCGCTACTCGGGCGTCTCGCTCGGCTACCAGGTCACGTCGATCTTCGCGGGCTCCCTCGCGCCGATCATCGCCACGAGCCTCCTCGCGCAGTACGGGTCGAGCGTCCCCGTCGCGATCTACGTCGCCGTCGCCTGCGCGATCACCCTCGTCGCCGTCTGGGCGGCCCGCGAGACCCGCGGGCTCGACCTGCGCGAGGTCGACGAGGCCGACCGCGAGCGGGTCGCCGTCACGGCGTGACGCGATGAGACGGGCGGATGCCCCGGGGCCGATGCGCCCCGGGGCATCCGTGCGTCCCGGGGCATCCGTGCGTCCCGGGGCCGGTGGCACGCACGCGCTCGGCGTCGGTCGGCACCCGGAATCGTGACGCCGCAGCCGCACCGCGCCGGAGTACACTCGGTCGCGAACGCAGCGGGCGGGGGTCGCGGCAGTGCGCACTCGCCGCGATGAGGAGGAGCCATGGAACCGGCCCCACTGCCTGTGGTGCTCGTCGCCGCGACCGACGACGGCGCGCGCGCCGCCGTGGTGCGCGAGCTCGAACGCCGGTACGCGAGCGACTACCGCATCGTCGGAGTGCGGTCGCACGACGCCGCGATGCAGGAGATCGACGACGTCGCCGCGCGCGGCGAGGTCGTCGCGCTCGTGCTGGCCGACGAACGCGCGGCGACCGGCGCCGCCGGAACGGTCTTCGCGGCGGCGCGGCGGCTCTTCCCCGACGCTCGGCGCGGGTTCCTCATCGAGTGGGGATCGTGGGGCGAGCGGACGACGCGCGACCGCGTGCTCGAGCTCATGGCCACCGGCCAGATCGAGTACTACGTCATCCGCCCGTGGCATTCGCCCGACGAGTACTTCCACCGCACGGTGACGGAGTTCCTGCTGGAGTGGGAGCGGTCGATCGGCGTGCGGCCGCGGGAGGTCACCGTGATCGGCGACCAGGCGCTCGTGCGCACCCACGAACTGCGGAGCCTCCTGGCGCGCGGGGGAGTGCCGCACACCTGGCTCGCGCCCGGCAGTGACGAGGCGCTCGCGCGGCTGGCCGCGCTCGGCGAACCGCCCGACCCCCGGCATCCGATCGTGGTGCTGCTCGACGGGCGTGTGCTCCGCGATCCGGGCAACGCCGAGCTCGCCGAGGCGTACGGCCTCGAGACCGCGCTCGACGGGCCGCGGGTCGCGGACCTGGTCGTCGTGGGAGCCGGACCCGCGGGCCTCGCGGCCGCCGTCTACGCGGCATCCGAGGGGCTCGACGTGCTCGTCGTCGAACGCGAGGCGATCGGCGGGCAGGCGGGATCGAGCTCGCTCATCCGCAACTACCTGGGCTTCGCGCGCGGCATCTCGGGGTCGGAACTCGCGCAGCGCGCGTACCAGCAGGCGTGGGTGTTCGGCGCGCGGTTCGCCCACTCCCGCGAGGCGGTCGGCCTGCGCGCCGAGGGCGACGGCTTCGTGGTGACCATCGCGCCGGGCGACGAGGTGGCGTGCCGCTCCGTCGTGCTCGCGACCGGGGTGTCGTACCGTCGTCTCGGCGTGCCCGAGCTCGAGGCGCTCGAGGGCGCGGGCGTCTTCTACGGCGCGTCCGCGGTCGAGGCCCAGGCCATGGCGGGCAAGGTCGTGCACGTCGTCGGCGGCGGCAACTCCGCGGGGCAGGCGGCCCTGCACCTCGCACGGTACGCGGCATCCGTGACCCTGCTGGTGCGCGGTGCGACGCTCGCCGAGAGCATGTCGCAGTACCTGATCGACCAGCTGCGCGCGCAGGGCGTCACGGTGCGCACGGGCGTCGAGGTCGTGGGCGGCGGTGGTGACGGCGTGCTCGAGCGCATCGTGGTGCGCGATCGGTCCACGGATGCCACGGCCGAGGAGCCCTGCGACGGGCTCTTCGTGCTCATCGGTGCCGCACCCCGCACCGACTGGCTGCCGCCCGAGGTGCTCCGCGACCGCTGGGGCTACGTGCTCACCGGGCCGGCCGTGCTCGAGGAGGGCGGACGCCGCGCCTGGACGCTCGACCGCGACCCCGACCCGCACGAGACGAGCCTGCCCGGCGTCTTCGCCGTCGGCGACGTGCGCCGCGCGTCGGTGAAGCGCGTCGCATCGGCCGTGGGCGAGGGGTCGGTCGTCGTGTCGTCGGTGCACGCGCACCTCGCCGCGCAGGAGCGGAGCGCGCAGGAGCGGAGCGCGCAGGAGCGGAACGCGCAGGAGCGGAGCGCGGCCGGATGAGCGCCGGCCCCCGCGCCACGGGACCCGCGGCGCCGCCGCTCGGCGCGGGGCGGGTGCTGTTCACGGGGCTGATCCTGCTCATCCCGCTCGCGGGGCTCTTCCTCCTCGTCGCACGACCCGAGCTCGACGCGGCCTGGGAGCACCAGCCGTCGCACTTCTGGCTCGTGCTCGCGGTCGGCGCGATCAACGCGGCGCTCGCGTGGGCCGTCGGCGCCGCGGCGCGGCTGCGCGGCGACGCCCGGCTGCTGCTCGTCGCCCTGTCGTTCTTCGCGGCCGCCGGGTTCCTCGCCCTGCACGCGCTTGCGACGCCGGGCGTGCTGCTCGAGGCGAGCAACACGGGCTTCGCGCTCGCGACTCCGGTGGGCCTCGCGATCGCGTCGGTGTTCGCGGCCTGGTCGAGCCTGGACTTCGACGCCGAGCGGTCGGCGCGACTCATGCGCCGGGCACCGTGGCTCGTCGGCGGGCTCGTCGCCGCGATGGCCGCGTGGGCCGCCGTGTCGCTGCTGCGCCTCGGTCCCCTCGATGCGGCGGCCCCGCCCGAGCGCACGACGGTGCCCTTCGCGGTGCTGGGCGTCGTCTCGCTCGTGTTCTACTCGATCGCCGTCGTGCGGTACCTGCGCGTGCCTCGGCACTCCGCGTCGCCGCTGCCCCTCGCGCTCGCGGCGGCGTTCACCCTGCTCGCCGAGGCGTCGATCGCGATCGTGCTGGGGCGCAACTGGCACATGTCGTGGTGGGAGTGGCACGTGCTCATGCTCGCCGCGTTCGTGATCATCGCGGTCACGGCCCAGCGCTCGTGGCGCGAGGAGCGCTGGGCCGGCCTCTACTCCCTCGACACCGCCGCGGGAGAGCGGGAGGTCTCGGTGCTGTTCGCCGACCTCGAGGGCTTCACTCGCTTCTCGGAGGCGCACGACCCCGCCGAGGTGACGGCGATGCTCAACACCTACTTCACCGAGGCGATCCCGCCGCTCGTCGAGCGATTCGGGGGGCGCATCGATCGCATCATCGGCGACGCGATCATGGTCGTGTTCGACTCCCGCGCCGCGGGCGAGCCGCACGCGCGCCGGGCGGCGGGGGCGGCGCTCGCGCTGCAGGAGGCGACCGGGGCGGTCGCGGTGGCGCATCCGGGGTGGCCGCGGTTCCGCGTGGG
>NZ_RHHB01000082.1 GCF_003710805.1 Agromyces tardus
CGGCCGCGCCCGCAGCCCCGGTCCCGCCGGCGTCCGGTTCGGGCGTGGGCGCGCGGGCGGGCACAGCGGCCGGCGCGACGGATGCCGCCGGCCTGCCGATCGCGGTCGTGGGCGCGCACCTCGAGGGCATGCCGCTGCACCCGCGCCTGCTCGAGCTCGGGGCGACGTTCGTCTCCCGCACGACGACCGCGCCCGAGTACCGCCTCTACGCGCTGAGCGGCACGGTGCCGCCGAAGCCCGGCTTGGTGCGCGTCGGCGAGGGGGGCGCCGCGCTGGAGGTCGAGGTGTACCGGCTGCCGGGGGAGTCCGTCGCGGCGTTCCTCGCCGAGATCGGCGCGCCGCTCGGCATCGGCACCGTGCGGCTCGTCGACGGCAGCGAGCTGCACGGCTTCGTGTGCGAGGCGATCGCCGTGGCCGATGCCGAGGACATCACGCGCTTCGGCGGCTGGCGAGGCTACCTCGCGGCGGCGACGGCCGCGGCGAACTGAACGCCCGGGCGATCGCCCGGGCGTTCAGTCGGCCCGCACAGGGCTCAGCCGCTCTTGCGGCGGAACTCGCGCTTGTGCTCGGCGGGACCCTGGCTGTGCTGCGCCTGGCCGCCGCCGTCGAGGTGGGCCTCGCCTTCCCGCTGCTTCGCCGTCTGGTTCTTGCGCTCGAGCGCCTCGCGGAACTTGCGCTTGGTCTCCTCGGAGGGGCCGGAGGAGCTCTGCTCGTCGGATGTCATGCGATCGAGTCTGCCACGGGCGCCGCGACGCTGTCGCACGGTGTCCCACTCGGGGCGGGTCGACGCACGGCGTCCGGCGGCCCGCTAGGTCGCGACACGCCGGACTGGTAGGCTCGGGAAGGATGCCCGCGTGGCATCCGCTCAATTCAACATGAGCCGGCGCCCGCTCGGGCGCCTGGAGCAGGCCGGCAGGAGCTGGTCCCCTGTGGTGGCTTACCAAGCACGGCTTGGTGGACTTCGACTGGTGACCAGCGCTGGCGGAATCATCCGATGCGCTGAGATCTGCCTGTTCCTGCTCCGATGTTCACCTCGCGCGCCATACGGGCGTGCGAGCCGAAACAAAGGAGAGAGACCTCTTGGAAGGTCCTGAAATCACGTTCGCCGAAACCGTCATCGACAACGGAAAGTTCGGCACCCGCACGATCCGCTTCGAGACCGGCCGCCTCGCCCAGCAGGCGCAGGGCTCCGCCGTCGCCTACATCGACGAGGAGACCATGCTGCTCTCGGCCACCTCGGTGTCGAAGCAGCCGAAGGAGCACTTCGACTTCTTCCCGCTCACGATCGATGTCGAGGAGCGCATGTACGCCGCGGGACGCATCCCCGGCTCGTTCTTCCGCCGCGAGGGCCGCCCGTCGACCGAGGCGATCCTCACCTGCCGTCTCATCGACCGCCCCCTGCGCCCCTCGTTCGTCGAGGGCCTCCGCAACGAGGTGCAGGTCGTCGTCACCGTGCTCGCCATCGAGCCCGACGAGTACTACGACGTGCTCGCGATCAACGCCGCGTCGCTCTCGACGCAGCTCTCCGGCCTGCCCTTCTCGGGTCCGGTCGGCGGAGTGCGCGTCGCGCTCATCGACGGCCAGTGGGTCGGCTTCCCCAAGTACTCGCAGATCGAGGAGGCCGTGTTCAGCATGGTCGTCGCCGGTCGCGTGGTCACCGAGGCCGACGGCTCGCAGGACGTCGCGATCATGATGATCGAGGCCGAGGCCACCGACAACGCGTGGAACCTCATCCAGGCCGGCGGCGTCAAGCCCGACGAGGCCGTCATCGCGCAGGGAATCGAGGCGTCGAAGCCCTTCATCAAGCAGCTCGTCGAGGCGCAGCAGCAGGTCGCGTCGACCGCGGCCAAGCCCACCGCCGACTACCCGACGTTCCCGCCGTACCAGCCGGAGACCAAGGCCGTCGTCGAGGAGCTCGCGCTCGAGGAGCTCAAGGGCATCTACCAGATCGCCGGCAAGGTCGAGCGCCAGGACGCCGACGACGCCCTCAAGGCACGCGTCAAGGACGCCGTCGCCGCGAAGGTCGAGGCGGGCGAGCTGCCCGAGTCGGCCAACGCCGAGGTGTCGGCCGCCTACAAGTCGGTCACCAAGCACGTCGTGCGCTCGCGCGTCCTCGCCGACGGCGTGCGCATCGACGGTCGCGGCCTCGCCGACATCCGTCCGCTCGACGCCGAGGTGCAGGTCATCCCGCGCGTCCACGGCTCCGCCATCTTCCAGCGCGGCGAGACCCAGATCCTGGGCGTCACCACGCTGAACATGCTGAAGCTCGAGCAGCAGATCGACTCGCTGAGCCCGGTCACCAAGAAGCGCTACATGCACAACTACAACTTCCCGCCGTACTCGACGGGTGAGACGGGTCGTGTGGGTTCGCCCAAGCGTCGCGAGATCGGCCACGGCGCCCTCGCCGAGCGTGCGCTCATGCCGGTGCTGCCGACTCGCGAGGAGTTCCCCTACGCGATCCGCCAGGTGTCCGAGGCGCTCGGCTCCAACGGCTCGACGTCGATGGGTTCCGTCTGCGCGTCGACCCTGTCGCTGCTCAACGCGGGCGTGCCGCTGCGCGCACCCGTCGCGGGCATCGCCATGGGCCTCATCTCCGACACCGTCGACGGTGAGACCCGCTACGCGGCCCTCACCGACATCCTCGGTGCCGAGGACGCGCTCGGCGACATGGACTTCAAGGTCGCCGGCACCTCCGAGTTCGTCACCGCGATCCAGCTCGACACGAAGCTCGACGGCATCCCCGCCTCGGTGCTCGCCGGCGCGCTGACGCAGGCCAAGGAGGCGCGCACGACGATCCTCGCCGTGCTCAACGCCGCCATCGACGGCCCCGACGAGATGGCACCGACCGCGCCCCGCGTGATCTCGGTCCAGATCCCCGTCGACAAGATCGGCGAGCTGATCGGCCCGAAGGGCAAGACGATCAACGCGATCCAGGACGAGACCGGCGCCGACATCTCCATCGAGGAGGACGGCACCGTCTACATCGGCGCGACCGACGGCCCCTCGGCCGAGGCCGCCCGCGCCCAGGTGAACGCGATCGCCAACCCGACCAACCCCGAGGTCGGCGAGCAGTTCCTCGGCACCGTCGTGAAGATCGCCGCCTTCGGCGCCTTCATCTCGCTGCTGCCCGGCAAGGACGGCCTGCTGCACATCTCCGAGGTGCGCAAGCTCGCCGGCGGCAAGCGCGTCGAGAACGTCGACGACGTGCTCGGCGTCGGCCAGAAGATCCTCGTCGAGATCACCAAGATCGACGACCGCGGCAAGCTCTCGCTCGCCCCGGTGCTGGCCGAGGACGCCGACACCGAGGGCCGCGAGGCCACCGGCGTGCACGCCGACGCCCCCGCCGAGGGCGCCGACGTCTAGTCGACACCGCTGCACCGGATGCCCGTCCCGACTCGTCGGGGCGGGCATCCGTCGTCGGGGCGGTCGGGCGGGCGGTCAGTCGGGCGGGCGGTCGGTCGTCCGGTCGGGCGGTCAGGCGGGCGGGCGGTCGGTCGTCCGGTCGGGCGGTCAGTCGGGCGGGCGAGCCCGCGGCCGTCGACGTTTCAGTCGCGCCCGAGCAGCGGCCCGAGCCGGAACGGGATGAGCTCGCCCATCGCGAGCGAGGTCTCGGTGCGCTCGACGCCGTCGATCGCGAGGATCTCGCCGTCGATGCGGAAGAGGTCGTGCGCGTCGCGGCACACCACCCGCACGAGCAGGTCGATGGGCCCCGACAGGCCGTGGGCCTGGATGACCTCGGGGATCTGCGCGATCTCCTCGACGACCTCCGTGAGGCGCTTCTGGCGCACGTGCACCGCGATGAACGCCTCGAGCGGGTAGCCGAGCGGCACCGGGTCGATGCTCCGGTCGAACGAGAGGAACGCGCCGGATGCCTCGAGGCGCGACATCCGCGCCTGGACCGTGTTGCGCGACATCCCGAGCCGGTCGGCGAGCGCGACGACGGTCGCCCGGGGGTCGGCCGCGAGCGCCGCAAGCAGGGCTCGGTCGACCTGGTCGTAGCCGTTCATAGTGCCACACGATAGCACCGCAATTCGTCGCACTGTTTGGCAACATGCTCAACCGACTCGCGGTTGCTTGAGCCGATTGCCAGATCGACGTACCCTTGCGGTATCCGGCATGGGCGCCGGGCGCGACGCGGCCCACAAGGCGGCGCGCCGACACGGAGGTTCGACGATGACCCCTTCCGACCGAGAGGCGACCGGGCTGCTCACACGCCCCGACGACCTCGTCCAACTGCTCGGCCCGACCGGCGAGCGTCACGCGAGCGCGGAGTACGACCCCTGGGTCGCCGACGTCGACGACGACGCCCTGGTGGACCTGCACCGCGACATGGTCGTGGTGCGCCGCCTCGACAGCGAGGCCACCGCGCTGCAGCGCCAGGGCGAGCTCGGGCTCTGGCCGCCGCTCGCGGGCCAGGAGGCCGCCCAGATCGGTTCGGCCACCGCGCTGCGCGCCGACGACTTCGCCTTCACGAGCTATCGGGAGCACGCGGTCGCATGGCTGCGCGGGGTGCGCCCCGACGAGCTGCTGAGCGTCTGGCGGGGCTCGGCGGCATCCGGCTGGAACCCGTTCGAGAAGAACATGGCCGTGCCGCAGATCATCATCGGCGCGCAGGCGCTGCACGCCACCGGCTGGGCGATGGGCGCCAAGTGGGAGGGTACCGACGCCGCCGCGGTCGCCTACTTCGGCGACGGCGCCACGAGCGAGGGCGACGTCAACGAGGCGCTCGTGTTCGCCGCGAGCTTCGCCGCGCCCGTCGTGTTCTTCTGCCAGAACAACGGCTGGGCCATCTCGGAACCGGTGGGCCTCCAATCCCACCAGCCCCTCGCGCGCCGGGCCGACGGCTTCGGCATGCCCGGCATCCGCGTCGACGGCAACGACGTGCTCGCGGTGCTCGCCGTGACGCGCTGGGCGCTCGACCGCGCCCGCCGGGGCGAGGGCCCGGCCTTCATCGAGGCGGTCACGTACCGCATGGGCCCCCACACCACGGCCGACGACCCGAAGCGCTACCGCACCGACGACGACCTCGCCGCGTGGCGCGAGCGCGACCCCATCACCCGGCTGCGCGCCCACCTCGCCGCCCGCGGGCTCGACGCCGATGCGCTCGATGCCGACGCGAAGGCGGCGGCCGACCGTGCGGCGGCCGAGCTGCGCGCCGGGCTCGTCTCGATCCCCGACCCCGAGCCCATGAGCGCGTTCGATCACGTCTACGCCGAGCCGAACAGCCACCTCGACCGGCAGCGCGACCACTACGCGCGCTACCTCGCGATGTTCGACGACGCGGAGGCCGCAGCCGCGGACGCCGCCGGCACGGGCGCCGCGGCATCCGACCCCCGCGGAGGCGCACGATGACGACCCTCACCCTCGGCAAGGCCCTCAACCAGGGCCTGCGCCGCGCCCTCGCCGACGACGACAGGGTCGTGCTGCTCGGCGAGGACATCGGCACGCTCGGCGGCGTGTTCCGCGTCACCGACGGCCTCAAGGCCGAGTTCGGCGAGCACCGCGTGGTCGACACGCCGCTCTCCGAGGCGGGCATCGTCGGCACGGCCGTCGGGCTCGCGTACCGCGGGTTCCGGCCCGTCGTCGAGATCCAGTTCGACGGGTTCATCTACCCGGGCTTCGACCAGATCGTCGCGCAGGTCGCGAAGCTGCACTACCGCTCGCGCGGCGCCGTGCGGATGCCCATCACGATCCGCGTGCCCTTCGGCGGCGGCATCGGCGCGGCCGAGCACCACTCCGAGTCGCCCGAGGCGTACTTCACCCACACCGCGGGGCTGCGCGTGGTGGCCTGCTCCAACCCCGCCGACGCGTTCGTGATGATCCGCCAGGCCATCGCGAGCGACGACCCGGTGATCTTCTTCGAGCCGAAGCGGCGCTACCACGTGAAGGGCGAGGTCGACGAGCACGCGAGCCTCGCCGACGCGCGCCCGATGGGCGTCGCGACCACCGTGGCATCCGGTCGCGACGTCACGCTCGTCACGTACGGCGCGCTCGTGCAGACGGCGCGGGATGCCGCGACCGCCGCCGCGGAGGAGGGCGTGTCGATCGAGGTCGTCGACCTGCGCTCGCTCGCCCCCGTCGACTACGCCACGATCGAGGCGTCGGTGCGCCGGACGGGCAGGCTCGTCGTCGCGCACGAGGCGGGCCAGCAGGGCGGCGTGGGCGCCGAGATCGCGGCGAGCATCACCGAGCGCTGCTTCGACTTCCTCGAGGCCGCGCCCGTGCGCGTCACGGGCCACGACATCCCGTACCCGCCCGCGAAGCTCGAGCAGCACCACCTGCCCGACCTCGACCGCATCCTCGACGGCGTGGATCGCGCGCTCGGACGCCCGAACTCGCTCAGCGGGGTGGAGGGATGACGGCGATGATCCGCGACTTCGCACTGCCCGACCTCGGCGAGGGACTCACCGAGTCCGAGATCGTCGCCTGGCGCGTCGCCGTCGGCGACCACGTCGAGCTCAACCAGATCATCGCCGACGTCGAGACCGCCAAGGCCGTCGTCGAGCTGCCCTCGCCCTTCACCGGCACCGTCACGGCGCTGCACGCGGCCGAGGGCGAGACGGTGAACGTCGGTGCGAAGCTCTTCTCCTGCGACACGGGCGAGGGCGGGGCGGATGCCGCGGCGCCGGCGCCTGCGGCCGCGGCGGCCTCGGCCGGGGCTGCCGGGCAGACGCCTGCGGCCGC
>NZ_RHHB01000083.1 GCF_003710805.1 Agromyces tardus
CCCGCGCCCGCTCGACCGCCCACCGGCGCACGCTCGCCGTCGTGGCCGGCGCCGGGCTCGTCGCGTTCGCCGCGGCCACGGCCGGCCTGCTGCTCGGCGCCGCGGGCCTCACGCTCGCCGACGTCGTCGCGGGCCTCACGGGGCAGGGCGACGCGACGACGAACCTCGTGCTCTACCGCCTCCGCCTGCCGCGCATCGTCGCGGCGCTCGTCGCCGGCGTCGGCCTCGGCCTCGGCGGGGCGCTCTTCCAGTCGACCCTGCGCAATCCGCTCGCGAGCCCCGACCTGCTCGGCGTCACCGGCGGGGCGAGCCTCGCCGCGGTCGCGGCGATCCTGCTCGGCGGCCTCTCCGGGCCGGTGGTGTCGCTCGCGGCCTTCGGTGGCGCCCTCGCCGTCGCCGCGCTCGTCTGGGGCCTCGCGTGGCGCAGCGGGCTCACCGGCATCCGCTTCGTGCTCGTCGGCATCGGCATGGCATCGGTCGTGTCGGGACTCCTCGGCTGGCTCATCACGCGCGCCGAGCTCCGCGAGGCGTCTGCGGCGCTCGTGTGGATGGTCGGCGGAATCGCGAACGTGCCGTGGCCCGAGCTCGGCGTCGCCGCGGCCGCGCTCGCCGTGCTCGGGTTGTGCACGGCACTGCTGGCCCCGCGGATGCCGCTGCTCGCGCTCGACGACGACACCGCCCGCGGACTCGGCCTCCGCGTCACACGCGCGCGGGGCGCGGCCATCCTCGTGGGCGTCGGGCTCGTCGCGGTCGCCACGGCGATCGCCGGGCCCGTGGCATTCGTCGCGCTCGTCGCCGCGCCGGTCGCCCGGGCGCTCGTCGGCCGCGGGAGCGCCGCGCTCGCGGCATCCGCCCTCGTCGGCGCCGCGATCGTGCTCGTCGCCGACCTCGTGGCCCAGCACGCCCTGGCCGGCGTCGCCGTGCCGGTGGGCATCGTCACGGGCCTCATCGGGGCGCCGTACCTCCTCTGGCTCATCGCCCGGGGCGACCGGAAGGGGATCGACGGATGACCCGTCCCGCACCGCACCAGCCCGCCGCGGACGAGCCCGGGGCGCCCACCTCCGGGCTGCCCGCCGCACCCGCCGCGCCGCACTCGCTCCGCGCCGAGTCGCTCACGCTCGCGTACGACGGACGCACGGTGATCGACGGCCTCGACCTCGAACTGCCCGACGGCCGCATCACGGCCATCGTCGGGCCGAATGCGAGCGGCAAGTCCACGCTGCTGCGCGGGCTCGCCCGGCTCATGACGCCCGCCTCGGGCCGGGTGACGCTCGACGGGCGCGACGTGCGCTCCTACGGTGCGCGCGAGTTCGCGCGCCGCGTCGCGGTGCTGCCGCAGCAGCCCGTCGCGCCCGACGGCGTGGTCGTCTCGGAACTCGTCTCCCGTGGGCGGCATCCGCACCGCGGCTGGTTCGGCGGCCGGTCGAGCGACGACGACCGGATCGTCGCGGAGGCCCTCGCGGCGACCGGCACCGCCGACCTCGCGGGGCGCGCCGTCTCCGAGCTCTCGGGCGGCCAGCGGCAGCGCGTCTGGATCGCGATGGTGCTCGCGCAACGCGCCGACATCGTGCTGCTCGACGAGCCCACGAGCTTCCTCGACGCGAGCCACCAGCTCGAGCTGCTCGACCTGCTCACGGAGTCGAACCGCGAGCTCGGCACGACGGTCGTGATGGTGCTGCACGAGCTCAACCTGGCCGCCCGGTACGCCGACCACCTCGTCGTGGTCGACGGCGGCCGCATCCGCGCGGCGGGGGAGCCCGCCCGGGTGATGACCGCCGAGACCGTCGAGGCCGCGTTCGGCCTCGAGTGCCTCGTGACGACCGACCCGGTGGCGGGGTCGCCCCTCGTCGTGCCGATCGGGCGGTACCACCGCGGCGAGCGGTGACGACGAGCACCGAGCGGATGCCGCCGCGTCACGGTTCGTCGCACGGAGTAAGGTGAGGCTAAGCTAACTAGAGCCGACTTCGGCACCGACCCGTCCCCGACCGAAAGGGAGTCGATGCACCCCCGACGCACGTTCGCCGTCATCGCCGCCGCCGCTGCCATGGCCCTCACCCTCGCCGGCTGCGCCGGCGCCACGACCGACGCCGACACCGGCGGGAGTGGCGCCGCTGCGGCATCCGACGCCTTCCCGGTGACGATCGAGCACGCCTTCGGCGAGACCGAGATCGCCGAGGCGCCCGAGCGGGTCGCCACCTGGGGCTGGGGGAGCACCGAGGCCGCCCTCGCGCTCGGCGTCGTGCCCGTCGCGATCGCCCAGCAGAGCTACGGCGCGAACGCCGACGGCGTGCTGCCCTGGGTGGCCGACGAGCTCGAGGCCCTCGGCGCCGACACGCCCACGATCCTCACCGACGACGGCGAGGCGCCGCCGTACGAGGAGCTCATCGAGGCCGCCCCCGACGTGATCCTCGCCCCGTACTCGGGCATCACCGAGGAGCAGTACGAGCTGCTCAGCGAGATCGCGCCGACCGTCGCCTACCCGGATGCCGCGTGGACCACCCCGTGGCGCGAGGTCGTCACGACCGTGGGCACGGCACTCGGCCTCGCCGACGAGGCCCAGGGCGTGCTCGACGACCTCGACGCCGAGCTCGCCGCCCGCGCGGACGCCCACCCGGAGCTCGCCGGCAAGACCGTCGCGGCCGTCTGGGACGTCGCCGGCACCTTCTACGTCTACACGGCCGAGGACTCGCGCGTGGAGTTCCTCTCGGGCCTCGGCCTCGAGACCGCGCCGTCGGTCACCGAGCTCGCCAACGGCGACTCGCCGTTCTACTACACGCTGAGCTACGAGCAGCTCGACCGGCTCGACAGCGACCTCGTGCTGAGCTACCACGACACGCAGGCGGAGGCCGATGCGTTCCTCACGTCGGCGCCGATCGGCGTCATCCCGGCCGTCGCGCGCGGTCAGGTCGCACAGGTCGTGGGCACCGAGCTCATCGCCGCGGTCTCGCCGCCCACGGCGCTCTCCCTCACCTACGGCCTCGACGACCTCGTGTCGTCGCTGTCCGCGGCCGCCGAGCCGGCCGCGGGCTGATCGGTCAGGCGGATGCCGCGTCGCGGCCCGGGTGCGCAACGCGCCCGGGCCGTCGGCGCACGTAGCCGCCCGCCTCGAGCCCGGCCTCGATCTCGAACCGGTTCTTCAGCGGGTTGCGTCCCGAGAGCCAGTAGAGCAGCGGGAAGAGCATGCCGTACTTCTGCCACTGCGCCTTGTGCACGGCCTCGTGCCCGAGCACGACGTCGCCGTCGTTGCGATCGGTCAGGTAGCACGCGCCCACGCACGAGCCCCCGCGGCCGAAGGTCCACTTCGGCATGCCCGTGAAGACCACGAGACCCCGGCGCAGCTCGATGCGGCCCCGGCTCCAGAGGAAGCCCCACGCGAAGCCGACGAGCGTGGCGTACCAGTAGCCGACCCGGCTGACGGGGGAGTCGGTGAGGCGGATGCGGAGCACCGCGCCCCGTTCGCGAGCGCTCACGGGCGGGCCTCGGGGCGGCCGAGCGACTCGAGCAGGCGCAGCCAGACCTCGCTCATCGTCGGGAACGCGGGGACGGCGTGCCAGAGCCGGTCGACGGGCACCTCGCCGACGATCGCGATCGTGGCCGCGTGCGCGAGCTCCGCCGTGTCCTGCCCCACGAAGGTCGCGCCCACGACCACCGCGCGCTCGTCGTCGATCACGAGGCGCGCCCGCCCGGCGTAGCCGTCGGCGAGGATGCCGGCGCCGCTCACGCTCGAGAACTCCACCTCGGCGAGGCGCACCGCGACGCCCGCCTGCTCGGCCGTCGCCGCGGTGTGCCCGACGGTCGCGACCTCCGGATCGCCGAACACGATGCTCGGCACCGCCAGGTGGTCGGCCGTGGCGACGTGGACGCCGAACGGCGCGTCGTCGACGGGGCGTCCGAGCGCGCGGGCGGCGATCACGTCGCCGGCGGCCCGCCCCTGGTACTTGCCCTGGTGGGTGAACAGCGCGCGATGGTTCACGTCGCCGACGGCGTAGAGCCACGGCACCGCGGCGTTCGGGTCGGCCCCGTCGGCGCCGTCCGGGCCGGCGGTCACGGACGCCCCGGCGACCGCGAGCGTGTCGTCGACCTCGATCCACGCGCCGGGCTCGAGGCCCACCGTCTCGAGCCCGATGCCCGTGCTGCGTGGCCCGCGGCCGGTGGCGACGAGCACCTCGTCGGCGACGACCGTCTCGCCGCCCGGGAGGGTGATCACCACGGCGTCGTCGGCGTCGCGCGCGACGCGCTCGGGCGTCACGCCGAGGCGCACGGTCGCGCCGAGGCCGCGGAGGCCCGCCGTGACGGCCTCGCCCGCGAAGGGCTCCATGCCGCGCAGCATCGTGCTGCGCGCGAGCACCGTGACCTCGCTGCCGAAGCCCGCGTAGGCCGCGGCCATCTCGGCGGCGACGACGCCCCCGCCGATGATCGCCAGGCGCGCCGGGATCGACTGCGCGCTCGTCGCGTCGCGGCTCGTCCACGGGCGCGCGCCGCCGAGCCCGTCGATGTCGGGGATGATCGGGTCGGACCCCGTGCACACCGCGACCGCGTGTCGCGCGACGAGCACGACGTCGTCGCCCTCGGGCGGGCTCACGACGACCCGGCGCTCGCCGTCGAGGCGTCCGTGGCCGCGCACGAGCTCGACGCCGACGCTGTCGAGCCAGTCGACCGCGCCGTGGTCGTCCCAGTCCGACACCCAGTAGTCGCGCCGGGCGAGCACGGCAGCGACGTCGAGGTCGCCCGTCACGGCCTCCGCGGCGCCGGGGACGCGCCGGGCCGCACGGAGGGCGGTCGCGCTGCGCAGCAGGGTCTTCGAGGGCACGCACGCCCAGTAGGAGCACTCGCCGCCGACGAGCTCGTGCTCCACGACCGCCACCTCCAGCCCCGCGGCGCGGGCCCGGTCGGCGACGTTCTCACCGACGGGCCCTGCGCCGAGCACCACCACGTCGAACTCCCGCTGCATGCCGGCTCCTCCCGGGCGGCCCCGCCGTGCGCCGGGCGACCATGTCCCAGCCTAGGCAGCGCGCGGGCGCTGCGGCATCCGTTCGCCGCGGTTCAGCGGGATGCGGGCGCAGCGGCCGAGGCGAGGGCGCCGACGACGCGCAGGATCGTGGGCAGGTCGTCGATCGCGACATCCGGCGACGCGGGGGAGAAGCCCGCGATCGAGGCGCCAGCGAGGGGGAACCGCGCGACGACGGCCTTGAGCAGCGCCACGAGCTCGGTGGGACCCACGCCGAACGGCATCGGGTACGAGAGGCCGGCGAGCGACGAGGGGTCGAGCACGTCGAGGTCGACGTGGACGAAGACGCGCGACGCCCCCGTCTCCTCGAGGGCGGCGATGACGACCGTCGGGTCGCTCAGGTCCTCGACGGTGAGCACGGACACCGCATGCTCGTCGATGAACTCCCGCTCCCCGTCGTCGATCGCCCGGATGCCGCCGAGCACGAGCCTCGACGGAGGCACCCTGGTGTCGGGGCCCAGCGCGAGCCCCTCGGCGCCCTCGCCCGCGATCGCGCGCAGCACCATGCCGTTGAAGGCACCAGACGGGCTCGTCTCGGGGGTGTTCAGGTCGGGGTGCGCGTCGAGCCACAGCACGGCGAGGTCGCCCCGGTCGGCCGGGTCGCTGCTCGCGTCGTCGCCGGTCGCGGTGCCGCGGGCGACGGCGAACTCGACCGCCGCGAGCGCCGCGCCGCAGTCGCCGCCGATCATGATGGGCGTGCCGCCGACCTCGGAGAGCGCCCGTGCGGTGAGCTCCCGCACCCGCAGCAGCGTGCTGTACCGGTGCACGCCCGTGTCGAGCGCCTCGCCCGCCTCGACCGGCACCTCGACGACGACCGTGGCCGACGCGGGCAGGTCGCCCTGGATCGCGGCGGCGCCGTCGGCGTGGCTCATGGCGCGCGCAGAGACGGAGCCCTGCCATTGTGGGACGACGACGAACGTGGCGGGCATGGTCCCAGTATGTGGTGCGCACGGGCCGGCACGCCACATCGGCCGCGCTCAGTCGGGGAACCGCACCAGCCGTGCCTGCACCGCGAGACCGAAGCTCGCGACGATCATGAAGCCGAGGCCGAGCAACCCGCCGACGGTCGTCTGCGCCACGGTCGCGGCGGCGCTCACGGCGATGAGCGCGAGCGTGGCCCGCCAGACCCAGCGGCGGGCGGTGAGCGCCGTGGCGAGCGCGAACACCACGAGCAGCACGATGCGCGCCCAGAGGTCGATCGGCGCCCAGAGCGGCCCCGCGGAGAACGACAGGAGCGCACCGACGACGAGCAGCAGGGTCCACGCGCCGAACAGCCACCAGCTGAACGGGCCGAGCGGCCGAGCGGATGCCGCGACATCCGCCACCGGGTACTCCACGGTGCGCGGGCCGCCGGCCGACCGGGGCGGCGGCGCGGCCGCGCCCATGCCGGCGCCGGCCCCGGCACCCGCTCCCGC
>NZ_RHHB01000084.1 GCF_003710805.1 Agromyces tardus
CGGGTGCGTCCGTTCCTTGAGAACTCAACAGCGTGCACTATGTTCAATGCCAATTTTTGAACCCTGTCCCTTGCCTTTTGGTGGGGGTGGGATTCCTTTGGATTGATGGACAGTCAGTATTGATTGTTTCTCGGTCAGAGATTGAACTCCCTGATGCCTTCGGGTGTTGGGAACCATTTTTTTTTGGAGAGTTTGATCCTGGCTCAGGACGAACGCTGGCGGCGTGCTTAACACATGCAAGTCGAACGATGATCCGGTGCTTGCACCGGGGATTAGTGGCGAACGGGTGAGTAACACGTGAGTAACCTGCCCTGGACTCTGGGATAACCCCGAGAAATCGGAGCTAATACCGGATAGGACCTCGAATCGCATGGTTTGGGGTGGAAAGTTTTTCGGTCTGGGATGGACTCGCGGCCTATCAGCTTGTTGGTGAGGTAATGGCTCACCAAGGCGTCGACGGGTAGCCGGCCTGAGAGGGTGACCGGCCACACTGGGACTGAGACACGGCCCAGACTCCTACGGGAGGCAGCAGTGGGGAATATTGCACAATGGGCGCAAGCCTGATGCAGCAACGCCGCGTGAGGGATGACGGCCTTCGGGTTGTAAACCTCTTTTAGTAGGGAAGAAGGGCTTCGGCTTGACGGTACCTGCAGAAAAAGGACCGGCTAACTACGTGCCAGCAGCCGCGGTAATACGTAGGGTCCGAGCGTTGTCCGGAATTATTGGGCGTAAAGAGCTCGTAGGCGGTTTGTCGCGTCTGCTGTGAAATCCCGAGGCTCAACCTCGGGCCTGCAGTGGGTACGGGCAGACTTGAGTGCGGTAGGGGAGAATGGAATTCCTGGTGTAGCGGTGGAATGCGCAGATATCAGGAGGAACACCGATGGCGAAGGCAGTTCTCTGGGCCGTAACTGACGCTGAGGAGCGAAAGCGTGGGGAGCGAACAGGATTAGATACCCTGGTAGTCCACGCCGTAAACGTTGGGCGCTAGATGTGGGGACCTTTCCACGGTTTCCGTGTCGTAGCTAACGCATTAAGCGCCCCGCCTGGGGAGTACGGCCGCAAGGCTAAAACTCAAAGGAATTGACGGGGGCCCGCACAAGCGGCGGAGCATGCGGATTAATTCGATGCAACGCGAAGAACCTTACCAAGGCTTGACATAACCGAGAACGCCGCAGAAATGTGGAACTCTTTGGACACTCGGTTACAGGTGGTGCATGGTTGTCGTCAGCTCGTGTCGTGAGATGTTGGGTTAAGTCCCGCAACGAGCGCAACCCTCGTCGTATGTTGCCAGCACGTAATGGTGGGAACTCATATGAGACTGCCGGGGTCAACTCGGAGGAAGGTGGGGATGACGTCAAATCATCATGCCCCTTATGTCTTGGGCTTCACGCATGCTACAATGGCCGGTACAAAGGGCTGCGATGTCGTAAGGCGGAGCGAATCCCAAAAAGCCGGTCTCAGTTCGGATTGAGGTCTGCAACTCGACCTCATGAAGTCGGAGTCGCTAGTAATCGCAGATCAGCAACGCTGCGGTGAATACGTTCCCGGGCCTTGTACACACCGCCCGTCAAGTCATGAAAGTCGGTAACACCCGAAGCCGGTGGCCTAACCCTTGTGGAGGGAGCCGTCGAAGGTGGGATCGGTGATTAGGACTAAGTCGTAACAAGGTAGCCGTACCGGAAGGTGCGGCTGGATCACCTCCTTTCTAAGGAGCATCTGGAGACTTCGGTCTTCCAGGCATGCCGGTATCAAGACGAATGTTCTTGGCTGGCAGCTCATGGGTGGAACATTGACATAGGCATCAACGTGAATGGTTCGCGTCTAGTACGCCCGCTTCGGTGGGTTGGAACGGTGGGGGCCGGCCGGGTTGGTGCGTGCACGCTGTTGGGTCCTGAGGGACCGGACAACTCTGCCTTCGGGTGGGGGTGATGGTTTCTTCAGGCCTTCACCGAGGTCGGCTTCGTGCTGGCGGGTGTGGGGGTTCTGGCCGTCTGTTGAGAACTACATAGTGGACGCGAGCATCTTAGAAGCAGCCTTCGGGCTGTTTCACAATAGGTGAATCGCCAGGAGGGTGCCTTTCGGGGTGCTCTGTTTGGTGTGTTCACTGGTCAATTTCGTGGCATCGCCCTTCGGGTGGTGTCGCACGAATTCGATCGAACTCATGTGATTTCAAGTTTCTAAGAGCAAACGGTGGATGCCTTGGCATCTGGAGCCGAAGAAGGACGTCGTAATCTGCGATAAGCCTCGGGGAGCTGATAAACGAGCTGTGATCCGAGGATTTCCGAATGGGGAAACCCCGCCAGGCCCTTTGGGTGACCTGGTGACTCCCGCCTGAATATATAGGGCGGGTAGAGGGAACGTGGGGAAGTGAAACATCTCAGTACCCACAGGAAGAGAAAACAACCGTGATTCCGTAAGTAGTGGCGAGCGAACGCGGAAGAGGCTAAACCGAGCCATGTGTGATACCCGGCAGGGGTTGCATGGTCGGGGTTGTGGGACCTTTCGGGTCGATCTGCCGGTCGACCACGGTGACGCGTCAGGTATAGACGAATGGCATTGAAAGGCCAACCGGAGTGGGTGTGAGTCCCGTAGTCGAAATGCCTGGCCGGCCGGAGAGGTATCCCAAGTAGCGCGGGGCCCGAGAAATCCCGCGTGAATCTGTCAGGACCACCTGATAAGCCTAAATACTCCCAGATGACCGATAGCGGACAAGTACCGTGAGGGAAAGGTGAAAAGTACCCCGGGAGGGGAGTGAAATAGTACCTGAAACCGTTTGCTTACAAACCGTTGGAGCCTCCTTGTTGGGGTGACAGCGTGCCTTTTGAAGAATGAGCCTGCGAGTTAGTGATCTGTGGCGAGGTTAACCCGTGAGGGGAAGCCGTAGCGAAAGCGAGTCTGAATAGGGCGATTCAGTCGCAGGTCCTAGACCCGAAGCGAAGTGATCTATCCATGGCCAGGTTGAAGCGACGGTAAGACGTCGTGGAGGACCGAACCCACTTCAGTTGAAAATGGAGGGGATGAGCTGTGGATAGGGGTGAAAGGCCAATCAAACTTCGTGATAGCTGGTTCTCTCCGAAATGCATTTAGGTGCAGCGTTGCGTGTTTCTTGCCGGAGGTAGAGCTACTGGATGGCCGATGGGCCCCAACAGGTTACTGACGTCAGCCAAACTCCGAATGCCGGTAAGTGAGAGCGCAGCAGTGAGACGGTGGGGGATAAGCTTCATCGTCGAGAGGGAAACAACCCAGACCACCAACTAAGGTCCCTAAGCGCGTGCTAAGTGGGAAAGGATGTGGAGTTGCACAGACAACCAGGAGGTTGGCTTAGAAGCAGCCACCCTTGAAAGAGTGCGTAATAGCTCACTGGTCAAGTGATTCCGCGCCGACAATGTAACGGGGCTCAAGCACGCCACCGAAGTTGTGGCATTGACATTTGTGGTAGGCCTTCGTGGTCCAGCCGTGTTGATGGGTAGGAGAGCGTCGTGTGGCCGGTGAAGCGGCGGTGGAAACCAGCCGTGGAGGCCACACGAGTGAGAATGCAGGCATGAGTAGCGAAAGACGGGTGAGAAACCCGTCCTCCGGAAGACCAAGGGTTCCAGGGTCAAGCTAATCTGCCCTGGGTAAGTCGGGACCTAAGGCGAGGCCGACAGGCGTAGTCGATGGACAACGGGTTGATATTCCCGTACCGGCGAAGAACCGCCCACACTAATCCAGCAATGCTAAGCATCCGAAGCCAGCCATCGTCCCTTCGGGGACACCGGTTGGTGGAGCGTGCGACCCGAGTCTGGTGCGGTGAGCGTATTAACAGGTGTGACGCAGGAAGGTAGCCCAACCCGGGCGATGGTTGACCCGGGGCAAGCGTGTAGGCCGAGCGATAGGCAAATCCGTCGCTCACACAGGCTGAGACGCGATGCGGATGAAAAGTGGGTGATCCTATGCTGCCGAGAAAAGCATCGACGCGAGGTTCCAGCCGCCCGTACCCCAAACCGACTCAGGTGGTCAGGTAGAGAATACCGAGGAGATCGAGAGAATCGTGGTTAAGGAACTCGGCAAAATGCCCCCGTAACTTCGGGAGAAGGGGGGCCGGATACGTGTAGGGACTTGCTCCTGAAGCGTTGAAGGCCGCAGAGACCAGTGGGAAGCGACTGTTTACTAAAAACACAGGTCCGTGCCAAGTCGCAAGACGATGTATACGGACTGACGCCTGCCCGGTGCTGGAAGGTTAAGAGGACCGGTTAGCCGCAAGGCGAAGCTGAGAATTTAAGCCCCAGTAAACGGCGGTGGTAACTATAACCATCCTAAGGTAGCGAAATTCCTTGTCGGGTAAGTTCCGACCTGCACGAATGGCGTAACGACTTCCCAGCTGTCTCAACCGCGAACTCGGCGAAATTGCATTACGAGTAAAGATGCTCGTTACGCGCAGAAGGACGGAAAGACCCCGTGACCTTTACTACAGCTTGGTATTGGTGTTCGGTGTGGCTTGTGTAGGATAGGTGGGAGACTGTGAAGCGGGCACGCTAGTGTTCGTGGAGTCATTGTTGAAATACCACTCTGGTCACTCTGGATATCTAACTTCGAACCGTGATCCGGTTCAGGGACAGTGCCTGGTGGGTAGTTTAACTGGGGCGGTTGCCTCCCAAAAAGTAACGGAGGCGCCCAAAGGTTCCCTCAACCTGGTTGGCAATCAGGTGGCGAGTGTAAGTGCACAAGGGAGCTTGACTGTGAGACTGACAGGTCGAGCAGGGACGAAAGTCGGGACTAGTGATCCGGCAGTGGCTTGTGGAAGCGCTGTCGCTCAACGGATAAAAGGTACCTCGGGGATAACAGGCTGATCTTGCCCAAGAGTCCATATCGACGGCATGGTTTGGCACCTCGATGTCGGCTCGTCGCATCCTGGGGCTGGAGTAGGTCCCAAGGGTTGGGCTGTTCGCCCATTAAAGCGGTACGCGAGCTGGGTTTAGAACGTCGTGAGACAGTTCGGTCCCTATCCTCTGCGCGCGCAGGAAATTTGAGAGGATCTGACCCTAGTACGAGAGGACCGGGTTGGACGAACCTCTGGTGTGCCAGTTGTTCCGCCAGGAGCACCGCTGGTTAGCTACGTTCGGGATGGATAACCGCTGAAAGCATCTAAGCGGGAAGCCGGCCTCAAGATGAGATTTCCATCCCCTTCGGGGGGAGAGGCTCCCAGCCAGACGACTGGGTTGATAGGCCAGATGTGGAAGCACCGCAAGGTGTGCAGCTGACTGGTACTAATAAGCCGATAACTTGACAATCACTACACTCACACACGTTTGAAGATCATTCATCGAAAGGCCGTGTGAGTGGCCCAGGATTGCTCGCGTCCACTCTGTGGTTCCCAACAGACGGAACCCCACTACGTAATTCAACACAGAACACCACACCCAGCCCACATGGCGACCACCAACAACGGTCACCGGGCGGGTGTGGCCAACGAGACCACACACCCACCCACCAACACCCTTGGTGCCGGACGCGGTGTGGCAAGAGTTTCGGCGGCCATAGCGCGAGGGAAACGCCCGGACACATTCCGAACCCGGAAGCTAAGACTCGCAGCGCCGATGGTACTGCAGGGGCGACCCTGTGGGAGAGTAGGACACCGCCGGACAT
>NZ_RHHB01000085.1 GCF_003710805.1 Agromyces tardus
CCCGGCGCCGAGCACCGCCGGCACCGCGGCCGCTGCGCCCTGCACGTCGCCGCGTCGGAGCGCCGTGGCGGCGCGCGCGAGGTGCGCCGCCGTCTGCGGGCGGTCGGCCGGGTTCTTGGCGATGCAGGAGTAGACGAGGTTGCGCACGGGCTCGGACACCGTGACGGGGAGGTCGGGCGGCGTCTCGTTGATCTGCGCCATCGCGATGGCGACCTGCGACTCGCCGGTGAACGGCCGTCGGCCCGCGAGCGCCTCGTACGCGACGATGCCGAGGGAGTAGATGTCGGTCGTGGGCGACGCAGGGTGGCCGGAGGCCTGCTCGGGCGAGAGGTACTGCACGGTGCCCATGACCTGGCCGGTCGCGGTGAGCGGCACCTGGTCGGCGATGCGCGCGATGCCGAAGTCGGTGATCTTGACCCGGCCGTCGGGCGTGATGAGGAGGTTCCCGGGCTTGATGTCGCGGTGCACGAGGCCGGCCGCGTGCGCGGCCTGCAGCGCGCCCGCGGTCTGCGCCACGATGTCGAGGACCTTGTCGGTCGAGAGCACGTGCTCCCGCTCGAGGATCGTCGAGAGCGCCTCGCCGGGCACGAGCTCCATCACGAGGTAGGCGCTGCCGTCCTCCTCGCCGTAGTCGAAGACGTTCGCGATGCCCTCGTGGTTCACGAGCGCGGCGTGCCGGGCCTCGGCGCGGAACCGCTCGAGGAAGCCGGGGTCGCCGAGGTACTCGTCCTTCAGGATCTTGATCGCGACCTGCCGGCCGATCACGAGATCGGTGGCCTGCCACACCTCGCCCATGCCGCCGATCGCGATCCGGGACTGCAGCTCATAGCGCCCACCGAAGGTGAGTCCAGCGCTCGGTCTCATTTGTTCAGCACCGCCTCTAGTACCTGTTTCGCAATCGGTGCGGCAATCAGGTTGCCGTACCCCTCCTGGCCAAGCCCTCCGCCGTCCTCCACGAGCACCGTGATCGCATACTGAGGGTCGTCTGCGGGGGCAAATCCGGTGAACCAGAGGGTGTATGGATCGTCCTCGCCGTTCTCGGCTGTTCCGGTCTTACCGGCCACGCTGACGCCGTCTATTCTTGCATTACTCGCGGCACCGGTTTCGACGCCGTTCACCATCATCCTCGTCATGGTCGACGCGGTCTCCTCACTGATCGCACGGCCGTACTCGGAGGGCTGGAACTCGTCGATCGGAGTGAAGTCCGGAGCGATGATCGCGTCGACGAGATCGGGGTTCATCACGATGCCGCCGTTGGCGATCGCGGCCGACACCATGGCCATCTGCATGGGGGTCGCCCGCACATCGCCCTGGCCGAACGCGCTGAGCCCCGTCTGCGGCTCGTCGAGCCCCCGGGGGTAGACGCTCGGCTCGGTCGCGGAGGGGATCGCGAACTCGTCGTTGAAGCCGAACTTCTCGGCCTGCTCGCGGATGGCCGTGTCGCCGAGCTGCATGCCCAGCTCGGCCATGGGGATGTTGCAGGAGAGCCGCAGCGCATCGGCGAGCGTCACCTCGGCGCCGCCGCCGCACGTGCCGCCGCCGGAATTGCGCACGACCGCGTCCGTGCCCGGCAGCGTGAGCGAGGCGGGGTTGGGGAAGGTGCTGTCAGGGGTGTACTGGCCGGACTCGAGCGCGGCGGCGACGACGACGAGCTTGAACGTCGACCCGGGCGGGTTCATGTCGCCGCCGGTCGCGCGGTTGAAGAGCGGGTCGCCCGGGTCTGCGAGCAGTGCGTCGTAGGTCACCTGCACCTCTTCGCTGTTGTGCACGGCCATGCGGTTCGGGTCGAAGGTGGGCTTCGTGACCATCGCGAGGATCCGGCCCGTCGAGGGCTCGGTGACGATGACGGCGCCGGTGTAGTCGCCGAGCGCATCCCACGCCGCCTGCTGCGCGACAGGGTCGATCGCGACCTCCACTGAGGCGCCCATCGGGTCCTGGCCCGAGATGAGCCGGTTGAGCGAGTCGAAGAACTGCGACGAGCTGCGGCCGCTCAGCTCGTCGTTGAGCGACCGCTCGAGGCCGGTCGCCTCGCCGTTCACGGGGATGTACCCGGTCACCGCTCCGTAGAGGGGCCCGTTGGAGTACACGCGCTGGAACTTGTAGTCGTCGCCCGACGGCTGCGAGAAGGCGATGGGCTCCCCGCCGACCAGGATCGGCCCGCGCTCCACGGAGTAGCTCGCGTAGAGCGTGCGGGAGTTGCGCGGGTCGGCCGCGAGGTTCTCGGCCTGCGCGTACTGGATCACCGTCGAGGACACGAAGAGGGCCAAGAACATGAGGAGAGCGACCATCGTCACCCGCTTGAGTTCGCGATTCATCCGTCGATCACCAGCCTCGGGTGGTTGCGCACCGTGTCGGAGAGCCGGAGCAGCAGCGCCACGATGATCCAGTTCGCGACGAGCGAGGAACCGCCCGCCGCGAGGAACGGCGTCGTGAGTCCGGTGAGCGGGATGACCCGGGTGACGCCGCCGACCACGATGAACACCTGGAGCGCGAGCACGAACGCGAGGCCCACGCCGAGGAGCTTGCCGAAGTCGTCCTGTCCGGCGAAGCCGATGCGGAAGCCTCGCGCGACGAACAGCAGGTAGAGGGCGAGGATCGCGAAGACCCCGGCCAGGCCGAGCTCCTCGCCGAGGCTGGCGATGATGTAGTCGCTCTGCGGTACGGGGGTGAGGTCGGGGCGCCCCTGCCCGAGGCCGGTGCCGATCAGGCCGCCGTTGGCGAGGCCGAACAGGCCCTGCACGAGCTGGTAGCTGCCGCCGTACTGCGCGTCGAAGCGCTCCGGGCTGAAGGGGTCGAGCCAGTTCGCGAAGCGGTTGCCGACGTAGTCGAGCGTCTGGCTCGCGACGAGCGCGCCGCCGAAGAACAGCGCGAGGCCGAGCACGACCCACGAGAGCCGGCTGGTGGCGACGTACAGCATCACGAGGAAGAGGCCGAAGTAGAGCAGCGCCGTGCCGAGGTCGCGCTGGAAGACGATCACCGACATGGACAGCGCCCACACGACGAGCAGCGGTCCGAGGTCGCGCGCGCGGGGGAATCGCATGCCGAGGAAGGTCCTGCCGACCATCGACAGCGAGTCGCGGTTGCGCACGAGGTACCCCGCGAAGAACACGGCCAGGGCGATCTTCGCGATCTCACCGGGCTGGAACGTGGCGAAGTCGCCGAACCCGATCCACACCCGCGCACCGCTCACCTCCCGGCCGATCCCCGGCAGCAGCGGCAGCAGGAGCAGCACGATCGCGATGAGTCCCGACAGGTAGGTGTAGCGGAACAGCACGCGGTGGTTGCGGATGATCAGGATCGTCGCGATGCCCGCGACGATCGCGATGGCACTCCACACGATCTGCCGCACCGCGGCGCTCTCCCACCCGACGTCGCCGTTCGCGATGTCGATGCGGTAGATCATCGCGATGCCGAGGCCGTTGAGCACCGTCGCGATGGGCAGGAGGAACGGGTCGGCGTCGCGCGCGACGAAGCGCATCGCGACGTGCAGGCCGAAGACGAGGACCGAGAGGCCCGCGCCGAGCAGCACGAGCTGGGTGTCGACCCGGCCGAGCGCACCGAGCTGCACGAGCACGATCGCGCCCGCGTTGATGACGCATGCGACGATGAGCAGCCCGAGTTCGAGGTTGCGCAGTTTCTGCGGCAGGCGGATGCGGCGCACGCTGCCGGTCGCGGGAGGGCGGCCCTGCGCGACCGCCGAGTTCTGGTCAGTCAAGGGATTCCTCCAATCGCTTCACGATGCGGATCGCCTCGTTGAGCGACCCCGCGCTGATCGACTGCTCCACCCGCTGCTGGTCGTAGGTGCGGAGGTCGGCGATGTCGATGCGGGTCTCGGAGTGCAGCTCGTGCAGCGAGATCGGGCCGAGGTCCTGCTGGATGCCCTGGTAGATCGCGACCCGCCCGTTGTACTCGCCCACGTAGTAGCGCGTCTGCGTCCACTGGTAGCCGAGCGCGAACGCCGCGACGATGGCCCCGATGAGGAGCACGATCCACAGCCCCCACATGATGGTGCGGCGTCGACGCCGGCGCTCGTCCTCCTCGATGAGCTCGTCGAAGAAATCGGCCGAGTCGGGCTCGAAGTGCGTCTCCTGCACGGGGTGCGGGCGGAACGGCGTGAGGCGGATGCCGCGACTGCGCGCCGGCTCGGCCGCAGCGCCGAACGCGAGCGGCGCCGCCGCCGAGCCGACCACGAGCGGCGGGGTCTCGGGTGCGGGCGGCTCGCCGATGTCCACGACGACGACCGTGACGTTGTCGGGGGCGCCGCCGTCGAGCGACGCCTTCACGAGGCGGTCGGCGACCTGCTTGGCGCCGACATCCGCCGACATCATCTCGAGGATGTCCTCGAACGCCACGACGCCCGACAGGCCGTCGGAGCACAGCATCCAGCGGTCGCCCGGGCGGGTGTCGAGCATCATCGTGTCGACCTCGGGGGAGGACTCGACGTCGCCGAGCACGCGCATGAGCACCGAGCGCCGCGGGTGCACCATCGCCTCCTCGGCGGTGATGCGACCGGCGTCGACGAGTCGCTGCACGAAGGTGTGGTCGGTGGTGATCTGGCTGAGCTCGCCCGAACGCAGGAGGTAGACGCGCGAGTCGCCGATGTGCGAGAGCACGACGCCGTCGCCCCGAACCAGCAGGGCGCTCACCGTCGTGCCCATGCCGGTGAGCTCGGAGTGGTCGCGCACGGTCTCGGCGAGGCGGCGGTTGGCGGAGGCCAGCGCCTCCTCGAGCGCGGCCGCGGCCGCCGGAGCCGACGGGTAGTCGGCGTCGGCCTCGGCGATGCGCTGGGTGGCGATCGCGCTCGCGACGTCGCCGCCCGCGTGGCCGCCCATGCCGTCCGCCACGAGGAACAGCCGGCGCCCGGCGTAGCCGGAGTCCTGGTTGTTCGAGCGGACCTTCCCGACATGCGAGACCGCTGCGCTCGCCTTCACGTTCGCCATCGGCTACCGTCGCAGCTCGAACGTCGTCGCTCCGACCTTGACGGTGGCTCCGAGCGGGATCGGGGTCGGCACGGTCACTCGGGAGCCGTTGAGGAAGGTGCCGTTCGTGGAATCGAGGTCCTGGATCATCCAGCGCCCGTTCCAGAGCATGAGGCGGGCGTGGTGCGTGGAGGTGTAGTCGTCGCGGATGATGATCGCCGAGTCGCTCGAGCGCCCGATCGTGATCTCGTCGCGACCGAGCGGGAACTCCGCGCCGGCCTTCGCGCCGCTCGTGATGACGAGCCGGGTGGCGTTGTCGGTCGTGGCGTCGGCGCCGATGCCGCCGCCGGGCGTGGTCGTGGGCACCGGCCGGGCCACGGGCGCGGTCGCGCCCGCCGCAGGCATCGCGGGCGCCGGGGCGGGGAACGCGGCC
>NZ_RHHB01000086.1 GCF_003710805.1 Agromyces tardus
CGCGCTCGGCCAGCGCGACCGGCACGCTGGCGGGCAGGACCGGCGGCACGGGCTCCCCGCGAGCGCGCAGCGCCGCCTCGGCCGCCCCGACCGCCGCCGACAGCAGTGCGTCGTTGATCGTCGCCCCGGCCGTCGCGGCGCCCGCGGCGAGGGCGTCGAGCGGAGCGTCGACGAAGGCGACGCCCCGGCGCGGCCCGATCGGCCCGAGCAGCACGGTGTGCGGCACCTCCCGCCGGAACACGGCGACCGTGCGCTCCCACCCCGACGCGAGCGTGCGCAGGCGGGCGCGGAGGCGCCGTCGCGGGGGCGCGGCGGGCGGTGCGGGTGCGCCCACCGACGCGTCCGGGGAGGCCGGGGCAGACCCAGGGGACTCCGCCGGCATCGCGGCGTCCGTCGCCGCCGCGGCATCCGCGCCGGACTGCAGCAGCACCTCGACGAGCCGCACCGCCGCGATGCCGTCGGCCATCGCGTGGTGGATGCGCAGCACCACGCCGACGCGCCGGGCGGCGACCCCGGGCACGACGAGCAGCTCCCAGAGCGGGCGGTCGATCGGCATCGGCGTCACCGCGAGGCGCGCGCACAGCGCCTCGAATCCCGAACGCCCGTCGACCGCGTCCACCTGCCGAACGTGCTGCGCGAGATCGACCGGCACCGTCTCCCAGGCGAGGGCGCGCCCGTCGTGCACGACGCGCTGCGACATCCGCTGCACCGACGCCACGCGATCGGCGAGCGCGGCCCGCAGCGCGTCGAGGTCGACCTCGCCGTCGGCGCCCACGGGGCCGCCCGGCGCGAGCACGCCCGCCATGAGGAACGCGTTCACCTGGTCGGGCCGGTCGATCACGACGTTCGACGCGTCGGCCGGCGAGAGCCGCTCGCGCTCCGCCCCTCCGCGCGTCACGCACGCAGTCTACGACCGGGCGAGCCCTGCTCCCGCGGCGACCGATAGAATCGAGGCATCCACACCCTCGACACCGGACGGAGAACCGCGGTGCCCACCATCGTCGTCGACGTGATGCCCAAGGCCGAACTGCTCGATCCGCAGGGGAAGGCCGTCGCCGGCGCCCTGTCCCGCACCGGTCACTCCGCCGTCTCGGGGGTGCGCGTCGGCAAGCGCTTCGAGATCACGGTCGACGGCCCGATCGACGACGCCGTGAAGTCCGAGGTGCGCGAGATCGCCGAGCACGTGCTCTCGAACTCGGTGATCGAAGACGTCGTGGGCATCCACTACCTGGAGTCGAACGCAGAGCTCGCCGAGGAGGCCACGCACGCGGCATCCGAGCACGGCGACGAGGGCTACGTCGCACCCGCGGGCGAGACCCACTGAGGCGCGGCTGACATGCGCATCGGCGTCATCACCTTCCCCGGCTCGCTCGACGACCGCGACGCGCAGCGCGCCGTGCGGCTCGCCGGCGCCGAGCCCGTGGCCCTCTGGCACGGCTCGCACGACCTCGAGGGCGTCGACGCCCTGATCCTGCCCGGCGGCTTCAGCTACGGCGACTACCTGCGCTGCGGCGCGATCGCGTCGCTCAGCCCGATCATGACCGAGGTCGTGGACGCGGCGAACCGCGGCCTGCCCGTGCTCGGCATCTGCAACGGCTTCCAGATGCTCACCGAGGCGCACCTCCTCGAGGGCGGGCTCATCCGCAACGACCACGGCTCGTTCATCTGCCGCGACCAGGTGCTGCGCGTCGAGAACACCTCGACCGACTGGACGAGCGAGTTCGAGGCCGGCCAGCAGATCACGATCCCGCTGAAGAACGGCGAGGGCGGCTTCATCGCCTCCGAGGAGACGCTCGACCGTCTCGAGGGCGAGGGCCGCGTGGTGTTCCGCTACGTCGACGTGAACCCCAACGGCTCGCTGCGCGACATCGCGGGCATCTCGAGCGAGCGCGGCAACGTCGTGGGCCTCATGCCGCACCCCGAGCACGCCGTCGAGCCCGGCTTCGGCCCCGACACGGCGGTCGCCATGCGGTCGGGCGTCGACGGGCTCGGCTTCTTCACGAGCGTCGTGCGTCGCACCCTCGTCGAGGCGTAGCACCGGCGTCGAGGCGTGAGCTCCCGGCTCACGCCGCCGGCGTCACCCAGCCGCGCGTGATGGCCGTCACGGCCGAGCCGTCGAGGTCGGCGAGCTTCGGCGTGACGAACGCCCGCGCCGCGTTCGAGGTCTGCACGCGGAACGGCAGCGCTGCGGCATCCAGGAGTCCGGCGATGAGCCCGCCGACGTCCTCGGCCGACTGCGCCGCGGCGAACGAGCGCGCGGTGCGCTCGAGGTAGGCGACGACCGCCGGCGCGTACGGCCCGGCCTCGGCCACCGCGGCCGCGGGGTCGATGCCCGCATTGGCGACGAACTCACTCGCGACGGCACCCGGTTCGATGACGCACACGCCCACGCCCACCGTCGCAGCCACGGGATGCAGGCTCTCGAGGAAGCCCTCGACGGCGAACTTCGCGGCGCAGTACGCGTCGTTGAAGGGCTGGCCGACGATGCCGCCGACGCTGCTCACGGTGAGCACCCGGCCACCCGACGCCCGCAGGTGCGGCATCGCCGCCTTGGTCACCCGCACCACCCCGAAGAAGTTCACCTCCATCGCGTCGCGGAACCGGCCGAGCTCGAGCAGTTCGACGGTGCCCACCGCGGCGGCGCCCGCGTTGTTGACGACGGCGTCGAGTCGGCCGTGCTCGGCGACGACGCGCGCGACGGCACGCTCGACCGACTCGTCGTCGGTGACGTCGAGCTGCGCGATCTCGAGGTCGACGCCCGCAGCGGATGCCGCGTCGCGGAGCGCACCGGCGCGGGAGAGGTCGCGCATCGTGGCGATCGTCGTATGTCCGGCCCGGGCGACCGCGACCGCGGTCGCGAGTCCGATGCCGGTGGACGCGCCCGTGATGAGCACCGTGGCTGCCGTGGGGTGCGGCGTGTTCGCGGTCATGTCGTCGATCCCGTCGTCGTCGGGGACGCCCGGACGCGTCCCCGGGATCATCTTGGCCCTTCGGCGCCCGTGCGGCGACCGGGGCCCCGGGCCCTTCCGCGCCGGCACCGGTGGGGGGGAGGATGGCAGCACCCGCTGATCGAAGGAGATCGCATGGCGCACAGCCCGCACCCCGAGGTGTCCGTTCCCGACGTGTCCGTCTACGACTACCTCTTCGGCGGGCTCGGCGACGCCGACCTCGACGAGGTCGCGCTCATCGACGGCACGAGCGGCGCGGCCACCACCTACCGCCAGCTCGTGGGGCAGGTCGGGCTCGTCGCCGGCGCCCTGGCCGCGCGCGGCGTCGGCGTCGACGACGTCGTGGGCATCCTGTGCCCCAACGTGCCGGCGTTCGCGGCCGTGTTCCACGGCATCCTGCGAGCCGGCGCGACCGCGACCACCATCAACTCGCTGTACACACCCGACGAGATCGTGAAGCAGCTCACGGATGCCGGTTCGCGCTGGCTGTTCACCGTGTCGCCGCTGCTGCCCGGCGCGAAGGCCGCGGCCGACCGGCTCGGCATCCCCGACGAGCAGCTCGTGGTGCTCGACGGCGCGGAGGGGCATCCGTCGCTGCGCGACCTGCTCGGCGAGGGGCGCCCGGCGCCCGACGTCTCGTTCGACCCCGCGACGCACATGGCGGTGCTTCCGTATTCGTCGGGCACCACCGGCATCCCCAAGGGCGTCATGCTCACGCACCGCAACCTCGTCGCGAACGTGGAGCAGTCGCGTGCCGTGATCGGCCTCGAGCACGGCGACCGGGTGCTCGCGGTGCTGCCGTTCTTCCACATCTACGGCATGACGGTGCTGCTCAACTACGCCCTCAAGTGCGGCGCGACCCTCGTGACGATGCCGCGGTTCGACCTGCAGGAGTTCCTGCGCGTCATCAGCGAACACCGCGCGACGTGGGTGTTCATCGCCCCGCCCATCGCGGTGGCGCTCGCGAAGCATCCGCTCGTCGACCAGTACGACCTGTCGAGCGTGCAGGTGGTGTTCTCGGGCGCCGCGCCGCTCGACGGCGCCCTCGCGGACCTCGTCGCCCGCCGCCTCGGCTGCGTCGTGTGCCAGGGCTACGGGATGACCGAGACGAGCCCCGTGACGCACGCCATCCCGCGGGAGCGCACCGACCTCGACCGCTCGTCGATCGGCTTCCTGCTGCCGAACACCGAGGCCCGCATCGTCGACGTCGACTCCGGCGCCGACGTGGACGTGCCCGCCGACGGGCAGAGCGCGCCCGGCGAGCTCCTCATCCGCGGACCGCAGGTCATGCACGGCTACCTGCACAACCCCGAGGCGACGGCCGCGATGCTCGATCCCGACGGCTGGCTGCACACCGGCGACATCGCCACGGTCACCGCCGACGGCATCTACCGCATCGTCGACCGCCTCAAGGAGCTCATCAAGTACAAGGGCTACCAGGTGGCGCCGGCCGTGCTCGAGGCGGTGCTGCTCGCGCACCCGAAGATCGCGGATGCCGCGGTGATCGGCGTGCTCGACGAGGACGGACAGGAGGTGCCGAAGGCGTTCATCGTGCCGCAGGCGGGCGCCGAGCTCGACGCGCAGGCCGTGATGGACTATGTCGCCGGCGAGGTGTCGCCCTACGAGAAGGTGCGCGTGGTCGAGTTCATCGACGCGATCCCCAAGTCGAGCTCGGGGAAGATCCTGCGCAAGGACCTGCGCGCGCGGGAGGCGACGCAGGCCTGACGCGTGGCGCGCTGGGGACCGGCCACGGGTGGAGCCGGGGTCGGGGCCGGAGCCGGAGCCGGAGTTCCGGGCGAGTTGCCGGATGCGGCATAGGTCGCGCATAGCGAGGCATCCGACGATGGGGCATGCAGGCGCGCCCGGCCTGCGACCGCGCACCCCGGAGGACCGACATGACCGCCACCCCAGAACCCCCGCGCGACGCCGCCGACGACGCCGCCTCGCCGACCGCCCCCACCGAGCCCCTCGGCTCCGGCGCGTCCGCACCGACCCCGTTCGTGCCCGAGCGGCCCGCGGCGCTGTACGCGCTGCTCGACGAGGAACTCGTCGGGCACCTCGCTGTGACGATCG
>NZ_RHHB01000087.1 GCF_003710805.1 Agromyces tardus
CGATGCCGAGGGCGGCGAGCAGGGCGGCGAGGGCGGCGGCGAGGCGCGGGTCGGAGCCCGTGTCGGCGAGCGCCGCGGCATCCGTCGTCGCCGGCCGGGCCTCGGGGAGCGGGGCGTGCTCCGCCGGGCGGCCGGGCTCATCGGGCCCGGTCGGCTGCTGAGGTCGGCCCGGTTGCTGCGGTCCGCCCGATCCGCCCGATCCGCCGGGCTGCTCCCCCTCGCCGGGCTGCCCCGAGCCCTCGGCCTGGCCGAGCACCGTGATCGAGATGAGCCCGTCGGCACTCTCCTCGCCGTCGGAGATCGTGTACCGGATGGTGTCGACGCCGGTGTAACCGGGCTCGGAGGTGTAGCGCAGCGATCCGTCGGCGGCGATCTCGATCGTGCCGTGCTGCGCGGCCTCGTGGCCCGTCACCGCGATCGGGCCCGACGGGTCCAGGTCGTTGCCGAGCACGCCCGGCGCGGACACCTCGAGGAGCACCCCCGACACGGCGTCGTAGTGGTCGCCGACGACGGTCGGGTGGGCGGGTGCGCCGGCGGAGACGACGTCGATGACGAGGAACGCCTCCGACGTGGCCTGGCCGTCGCTCGCCTGGTAGAGCACGCTGTCCCCGCCGACGAAACCGGCTTCGGGGGTGTACACCACCGAGCCGTCGGCGGCGATGTCGATCGTGCCGTGGTGCGGGTCGCCGAACCACGTGACCGCGAGCGGGTCGCCGTCCTGGTCGGAGTCGTTGCCGAGCACGCCCGGCGCGTCGAGGATCAGCGTCGTGCCGGCGACCGCCACGGCCGAGTCCTCCCAGGCCTGCGGCGCGTAGTTCGCCGGCTCGGTGACCGTGAAGGTGAGGGTGCTCGTCGCGCTCTTGGCGCCGTCGCTCACGGTGTACTCGACCTGGTCGGTGCCGGCGAAGCCGTCGTTCGGCACGTACTGCACGGTGCCGTCGGCGTTCCAGTAGTAGAGGACGCCGTGGGCGGGCGTCGTGACGTCGACGAGCGTGAGCGGCTGGCCCTCGGGGTCGGAGTCGTTGCCGAGCACGCCGGGAGCGTCGAGGATCGCCAGGTCGCCGGCGACGGCCACGAGCGTGTCGGGCTGGGCGACGGGCGCCAGGTCCTCGCCGGCGGGCGGCTCGGCGGGCGGCTGCGACGGACCGGACGGCTGCTCCCCGGCGGCTGCCTGCTCGAGCGTGACCTCGGCCGACGCGCATCCGCCGTCGGTGCACAGGAGGTAGCGGAACCACCAGGTGCCGCCGATCGAGTCGTGCGGCGTGTAGAGGAAGGAGCCGTCGGCCTGCAGGTCGACGGTGCCGATCTGCGGCGAGGCGTAGTCGAGCACGAGCGTGCCCTCGCGTCCCTCCGCATCGTCGTTCGCGAGCACGCCGGGCGCCGCGATGTACAACGGGGTGCTGAGGGCGTAGACGTAGGTGTCGTCGTTCGCGGTGGGCGGCAGGGTCGCGTCGCTGCCCGCGGGCAGCACCTCGATCGTCACGGTGGCCCAGGTGCTCAGCGCGCCGAAGTCGTCCTTCAGCACGTACGTGAAGGTGACGGTGCCGGTGAAGCCGGCGGGCGGCGTGTACCCGAAGGGGCCGTGGGCGTTCACCCAGAGGCTGCCGACCTGGGGCTTCGTGTGGTCGTCGACCTGGTACCAGTCGCCGTCGGGCTCCGTGTCGTTGCCCGTGACGCCCGGGTCGTCGACGGTGAGCGTCGTGTCCGCGAGCATCTGGTACGCGTCGTCGACGGCGATCGGCGCCTGGTTCGGGCCGAGCTGCGAGGGTTCGACCTGGGCGGCGAAGCCGGCGGGCTGCCCTGCGGATGCGGCCGACTTCCGTGCGGCGACGGGTTCGGCCTCGGCGTCGGGAAGGTGGGATGCCTCGGGGTCGCCTGCGGCCCCGGCGGCCGGACCGGCGGGGTCGGCGGCGGCGTCGGCGTGGGCGGTGGCGGCGTCGTCGTCCGTGGCGGATGCCGCGGGCTCGGTGGCGGATGCCCCGGTCTCGCCCTCGTCCGCCGGCGCGGGATCCTCCGCCGCGACCGGCTCGGAGGCGGCCGCCTCGACGAGCATCGCGGACTCGCCGCCGGCGGGCTGCGCCTCCTCGGCGTGGGCGGCGAACGGCGTGGCGAACGCGCCGCCCGCGGCGAGGATCGTCGCGACGCCGAGTGCCGCGAGGCGCAGTCGCACCGGGCGGCGGCGGTCGTCGACCGCGGCGGGAACGTGGATGGGGAATCGCATCGGGGTCTCTTCCTGAGGTCTGTGGTCGCGGCGCCGGTCCGGGTTCGCGGGGCAGGCCGGGCTGCCGAGACCAGCATCGCGGCGGGCCGGTGGCGGGCGGATGGGCAGGCGGTGCTCATTCCGCGCGGGCGGTTGCTCATGCCGCGGCATCCGTTGCTCAGGCCGGTCGGGCCATTGCTCACGTCCGGCCGACGGGGGTGCTCAGGGTGTCACCCGTTCGGGGGGCGAGGGTCGCCATGCCTCGCCCGCATGCGAAGTCGTACAGTGAAACGACCGGCCTCGCCGGAGACCGGAAGGCCGTGGATGGTGTCGTTGGTACCAGGGGAACCGGCGGGGGCGCCGCGCGGGCTCGATGAGAGCTGGCCCCTCGTCGGCAGGGACCCGATGCTCGACCGTGCGGTCGGCGCGCTCGCCGCGAACGCGCGCTCGGTGCTCGTCTACGGCCCCTCGGGCATCGGCAAGAGCCGCGTCGCCCGCACCGTCGCCGATCGTCTGGCCGACGACGGCTGGTGCATCCTCGCCGCGAGCGGCAACACCGCGCTCAGCGCCGTGCCGCTCGGGGCGCTCGCGCCCGTGCTCGCGCACGACCCCGGACCCATGGTGAGCGCCGCGGGCGACCCCGTCGCGCTCTTCGCCGCCGCGAGCAACGCCGTGCGCAGCATCGCCGCAGGACGGCGCACGCTGCTCGCGGTCGACGACGTGTCGGTCGTCGACTCGGTCTCGGTCACGCTCATCGCGCAGCTCGTCGAGACCGGCCTCGTGCGGCTCATCGCGACGGTGCGCGAGTCCGATCCCGTGCCCGACGCGCTGCTCTCGCTCGCGTCATCCGGCGACTCCGTGCGGCTCGACGTCGCGCCCCTCGACGTCCACGAGGTCAGCGAGCTCCTCACGCGGGCCCTGGGCGGTCCGATCGCGCACCGCGACGCCGTCGAGCTCCACCGCATCGCCCACGGCAATCCGCTGTTCCTGCGCGAGCTCGCCATCGGCGCGGCCGACGCGGGCTCGCTCGTGGCATCCGACGGCCTGTGGCAGCTCGTGGGCGAGCCCGTCGGCACGCCCGCGCTGCGCGACCTCATCCGAGCCCGCCTGCGCGCGCTCGGCGACGACGAGCGCGATGCCGTCGAGCGGCTGGCCCTCTGCGAGCCGCTCGCGTTCGACGAGTTCGCCCGCCCCGGTGGGCCCGAGGCCCTCGCGAAGCTCGAGATGCGCGGGCTCATCCGCGTCGACGAGACCGCCGCGCGGATGCGGGTGGGGCTCGCGCACCCGCACTACGCCGCGGCCGTGCGCGACAGCATTCCCCGCATCCGTGCGGTGTCGCTGCTGCGCGAGCAGGCCGACCTCGTGGCGTCGCGCCCGATGGACCCGGGCGACGAACTGCGGGTCGCGATCTGGCGGCTCGATGCGGGCTACCCGACCGACCCCGGCATCCTGTCGCGATCGGCGGCGCTCGCCCGCATGGCGCACGATCGACGCACCGCCGAGCGCCTCGCGGCGGCCGCGATCGCCGCGGGCGCCGACGACGCCGAGTCGCTGCTCCTGCACGGCGAGCTGCTGTGGTCGCTCGGCCGCGCGGAGGAGGCGCTCGCGACGCTCGCCCGCGCCGAGGAGCGCGCGGTGGCCGACGGCGCACCCGACGAGCTCCTCGCGGCGATCGGGGCGGCCCGGGCCGACGTGTTCGGCGGCGACCCGCTCGGCAGCGCGCGCGGCATCGAGCTGCTCGAGTCGCTCGAGGACGCGCTCCCCGGCCAGACGGCGACCATCGCGCTCAGCAAGGCCGTGCTCCTCGTGAACCTCGAGTACGGGCACCGCGCGCTCGAGCACGTCGAGACGGCCGCGGCGGCGGCCGGCGACAGTCGCTTCGAGCAGGCGATCCTCGACCTGTCGCGCGCGATGCCCGTCTCGATCCTCGGCCGTTCCGACGAGGCGATCGCGTCGGCTCAGCGCGCGGTCGCGTTCGCGAAGGGTCCCCGCTCGGTGATCCCGCAGCGTCGCGCCGAGATCGTGCTCGCTCACGTGCTCATCGCCGCCGACCGCCTCGATGAGGCCCGGGCGACGGTCATCGAGTCGCTCCATGACGCGATCCGCCACGACGACGAGCTCACCGCCCGGCTCGACGAGTTCATGATGGGCCGGATCTTCTGGGCATTCGGCCGCCTCGACACCGCGGCGCGCTGGTTCCGCGACACGGTGAGCGGCGCGGAGCTGCACGGGCCGAAGTCGCTGCGGGAGTTCGGGCTCTGCTTCCTCGCGATCGTCGCAGCCGAGCAGGGCGACCTCGCCACGGCACGACGACTGCGCTCCCGCGTGATCGACGGGCTCGACGAGGACAACTCGGTCACGGCCCTCGCCGACGCGTGGATCGCCGCGGCCGACGGAGCGACGGATGCCGCGGCCGCCACGATCCTCACCCGTGTCGACGAGATCGTGCCGCGTGGCGCGGTGATGGTCGCCGCGGGCCTGCTCCACCACCTGGCCCGCTTCGGGTCGAAGGCGCACGCCCGCACGGCGGCCGACCGCCTCGGCGAGCTCGCAGAGGCCACGGGCGCGCCCGAGGTCGAGCGACGCCGGGCCCACGCCCGGGCCGAGGCCGACGGCGACGCGGCCGCCCTGCGTGCGGCCGGCGCCGAGTGGGAGTCGATCGGCCACCTGCTCTACGCGGCCGAGGCGTTCGCGTCGGCCGGACAGGCCGCCCGCGCGGCCGGTCGCGGCCGCGCGTCGACCGCCGACCTGCAGCGCG
>NZ_RHHB01000088.1 GCF_003710805.1 Agromyces tardus
GGCCCCCGCCGACGCTCCGACCGGCGCCCAGGCGGCGGGTGCCGTGGGCGCCGAGGGGCAGCCCGTCGCGGCCGTCCCGCCCACGGACGCCGCCGCCCCCCGGCACGAGGCGGGCCTGCGCGTCGTTCCGGTGAAGCACTGGGGTCGCTGGGCGCTCTCGGCGATCGTCGCGTTCGTCATCCTGCAGTTCCTCTGGTCGCTCGCCACCAACCCCCAGTGGCAGTGGAACGTGTTCGCGGAGTACTTCTTCGCCCCGTCGGTGATCAACGGCCTGTGGCTGACCCTCGGCCTCACCGTGGTGTCGGGAGTGGCGGGCTTCGTGCTCGGTGCGGTGCTCGCCGTCTTCCGGCTGTCGAAGTCGCCGCTGCTCAACGCCGCGGCCTGGTGGTACATCTGGTTCTTCCGCTCCGTGCCGCTCGTCGTGCAGATCCTCGTCTGGTACAACCTCGGCTACCTCTACCCGACGCTCGGCCTCGGCACCCCGTTCACCACCGACTTCTGGCTCCTCGAGTTCCCGACCACGACGCTCATCAGCGCGTTCGCCGCCGCGGCGATCGGCCTCTCGCTGCACCAGGCCGCGTACTCGGCGGAGATCATCCGGGCCGGCATCCTCTCGGTCGACCAGGGCCAGCTCGAGGCCGCAGGAGCGCTCGGCCTGCCCCGCCGCATCCGCTTCTTCCGCATCACGCTGCCGCAGGCCGCGCGCGCCATCGTGCCGAACGCGTTCAACGAGATCATCGGACTCGTGAAGGGCACCTCGGTCGTCTTCATCGTCGCCCTGCCGGAGCTGTTCTACACCGTGCAGGTCATCTACAACCGCAACCAGCGCGTCATCCCGCTGCTGCTCGTGGCCGTGGTCTGGTACGCGCTCATCACGACGATCCTCTCGATCGCGCAGTACCACGTGGAGCGGCGCTTCGCCCGCGGCGCGGTGCGCGAGCTGCCGCCCACGCCGATCCAACGCGCCACGTCCTGGGCCCGGATCCAGTGGCAGCGGCTCGGCGATGCGCCGGCGCACGGATCGCTCACGCCGGCGGGTGCCGCCGCCGCATCCGGAACCGCCTCGACCCGCACCGGAGGTGCCGCATGACCAGCACGACGCTCACGCCGTCGTTCGACGAGCAGTACGTTCCCACCCGCAGGGCCGCGACCGTCGGCCGTGTCGAGATCACGGATGTCACGAAGGCCTACGGTGCCAACACCGTGCTGCGCGACGTGTCGCTCGCCATCGAGCCGGGCCAGGTCGTCGTGCTGATCGGCCCGTCGGGATCCGGCAAGTCCACTCTCCTGCGCGCCATCAACCACCTCGAGACCGTGGACCGCGGATCGATCACCGTCGACGGGCAGTACATCGGCTACGAGCGCAAGGGCGACACCCTGCACGAGCTGCGGGAGGCGGAGATCCTGCGCCGCCGCACCCAGGTGGGCCTCGTCTTCCAGAACTTCAACCTGTTCCCGCACCTCACGGCGATCGAGAACATCATCGAGGCGCCGGTCGCACACGGGCGGCTCACGAAGCAGGACGCGCGTGCGCTCGCCGAGGGGCTCCTCGCCCGGGTCGGCCTGGCCGACAAGGCCGACCACTACCCGCGCCAGCTCTCGGGCGGCCAGCAGCAGCGGGTCGCGATCGCGCGGGCGCTCGCGCTCTCGCCGAAAGTGCTGCTGTTCGACGAGCCCACGAGCGCGCTCGACCCGGAGCTCGTCGGCGAGGTGCTCGACGTGATCCGCGGCCTCGCGCGCGACGGCACCACGCTCGTGATCGTCACGCACGAGATCGGCTTCGCCCGCGAGGTGGCCGACCGCATCGTCTTCCTCGACCACGGCGAAATCGTGGAGGAGGGCACCCCCGGGCAGGTCCTGCGCACTCCCCAGCAGGCCCGCACCCGCGACTTCCTCGCCAAGGTGCTCTGACCCCGAGCACCCAGGCGAGAAGAAACCCGGCGCGGCAATTGCGCTGCCGCGCCGGGTGCATCCGAGAAACCACCCGGCTATCGGACGGAACCAACACTAGGAGAGTCCTCTCATGGCAATCAACAAGAAGCAGGTGGGGGTGATCGTCGCGGGTGTCGCGGCGGTCGCGCTCATCGGTGGCGGCATCGCCTGGGCGGTCAGCGCCGGCAACTCCGCCGCCGCCGAGACCGCGGCATCCGGCAGCACCGAGGAGCAGGTCGCGGCTGCCTCGCAGTTCGACCTCACCTCGCAGAACGCGAAGGATCGCCCCACGATCGAGCCCGTGCAGGCCGCGGTCGACGCGCTCGAACAGAGCGGGTTCCAGCCGATCGAGGCCGGCAAGCTCACCGTGGCGATCTCGCCGTGGGCCGCGCCGCTCGGCGTGCTCGCCTCCGACGACGACGCCACCGTCATCGGCACCGAGGCGGACTTCGGCTCGCTCGTCGCCGACGGCCTCGGCCTCGCGTACCACCCCGTCGCAGTGAACTGGGCCGACTGGCCGCTCGGCATCCAGTCGGGCAAGTACGACCTGATCGTCTCGAACGTCACGGTCACCGAGGAGCGCAAGGAGCTGTACGACTTCGCGAGCTACCGCCAGGACCTGCTCGGCTTCTACGTGCAGGCCGACAGCGACATCGACTCGATCACGAGCTCGGCCGACATCTCGGGCCTGAAGATCGTCGTCGGCTCGGGCACGAACCAGGAGAAGATCCTGCTCGCGTGGAACGAGGAGCTCGAGAAGGCGGGTGAGGAGCCGGCCGAGCTCGTCTACTACGACGACCAGGCGGCATCCGACCTCGCCCTCTCGTCGGGCCGCGTGGACGCCACTTTCGGTCCGAACGCGACCGCCGCGTACCGCGCCGCGACCACCGGCGAGACCAAGCTCGTCGGCACCCTGAACGGCGGCTGGCCCGAGACCGCGCCGATCGCCGCGGGCACCGCCAAGGGCAACGGCCTCATCGAGCCCGTGCAGCTCGTGCTGCAGTCGATCATCGACGACGGCACCTACGCCGAGGTGCTCGACCGCTGGGCGCTCACGAGCGAGGCGGTCGAGAAGTCCGAGATCAACCCGCCCGGACTGCCCAAGTCCGAGTAGCGGTTCGAGCACGACGGATGCCGCGTGGCCGATGGGCCGCGCGGCATCCGCCGTTTCCGGCGCGGCGGTCTCCGGCATGGGCGTCGGGCCGTGCACGTGGAGTTCAGGCGTGGCGGTCTCCGGCGCGGGCGTCGGGCCCTGCGCGTGGGGTTCCGGCCCCTCGGCCTCCGGCAGGGCCGTCGAGCCCGGCGCGTGGTATTCAGGGCACCGCCATCGGGCCCGCCGTGACGTCGTCTCTCCGCGGACGGCGGTGGAAAAGTATCCGCGGGATACCTCTCCACCGGTTCGTGGGCGGAAACGATGGCGCGGTGCGCGGCTGATGGTGCGGCGACGGTGGGACGATGACACGTGCGCGTTCCCTGGGCCGCCAGTGATGCGGCATCCGCTGATTGCGGCAGGGCGGAGGCGTGCTCGGTAGGGTTCGGTCATGGACTCCCCGGTGCGGGTGCGTCGCGCGCGGCTCGACGATGCTGCGGAGATGGCGCGGGTGAACGTGCGCTCGTGGCGCGAGACGTATCGCGGGGTCATGACGGACCGTGTCCTCGACGACCCGGGGCTCCCCACAGCCCGGGAACGGTTCTGGACCGCCATTCTCAGCGAGGAGCGCTTCCGTGCGAACCGTGTCGCGGTGGCCGAGCGCGACGGTGTCGTGATCGGGATCGCGATGGCCGGAGCCCCGGAGCCCGCCCGGGCGGGGTGGGACACGCATCTGTTCGTGCTGTACGTCGTGGCGGCCGAGCACGGAACCGGCACGGGGGCCGCGCTCCTGGACGCCGTGGTCGGCCCGCAGGAGTCGGTGGCGCTGTGGGTCGCCGATCCGAATCCCCGGGCGCAGGCGTTCTATCGCAAGCACGGGTTCGTTCCCGACGGCACGGTGCAGGTGGACGACGGGGTGCGCGAGATCCGCATGGTGCGGATGCCGCCGGCGCTGCCGGCTCCGGACGGGCGGGACTGGTACGACGACCCGTCCTCCGGTCAGTCGACGTAGCCCTCGACCGCCACGGCGCTCACGGGGTCACTCCGGCGAGGATCGCGGCGGGGTCGCTGTCGGCGCGCGCGGCGTCGGCGTGGGCGTCGGCAGGACCGTGCGCCTCACCCCCCGCCGCCCACGCCTCGGCGAGCAGCCGGTACGACGCGACGCGCGCGTCGTGGTCGTGGGTGATCGTGGTCACGAGCAGCTCGTCGGCGCCGGTGACGCGCTGCAGCGTCTCGAGCAGGCCCACGACGGTCTCGGGCGAGCCCACGAAGCGCGTGTCGAGGCGGTCCTGCACGGCGGCGAGCTCGATCGGGCCGAGCTCGGCGTCGGGCACCGCGTCCTCGGGGCGCGGGTACGGCACGGCGCCCTGGCCCTCGCGGATCGAGAGCACCCACTCGGCGTATCCGGCCGCGAGGCGCTGGGCCTCGGCATCCGTCTCGGCGACGACCACGTCGACCGACACGATCGTGTGCGGGCGGTCGAGCTCGGTCGACGGCTCGAAGTGCGCGCGGTACTCGGCGAGCGACTCGAGCACTCCGCTGGGGGCGACGTGGTAGTTCGCGCCGTAGCGCAGGCCGAGGCGGCCGGCGAGGCGAGCGCTCTCGCCCGCGGTCGACCCGTGCACCCATACCTGCACGTCGGTGCCCTCGGCGGGCTGCACGCTCACCGGGATGCCGTCGCCGACGTAGCCGCCGGCGAAGAACGCCCGCAGGTCGTCGACGGTCTCGGCGAACCTCGCGGCGTCGCCCGGCACCCGGCCGAGGAGGCGTCCCTGCAGGGCGAAGCGCGCGCGGTCGAACGCGAAGGCGCGCGCCGGCGGCACCACGAGGCCGTCGACGACGGCGTTCCCGAGGGCCGGGGCGGCAGCGGAGCCCGCACGGTCGCCGGATGCCGCGACCGGGGCGCCGGCGTCGGCGTCGGCCGGCGTC
>NZ_RHHB01000089.1 GCF_003710805.1 Agromyces tardus
CGCCGTGGCCGCGCCGCGCCCGCCCGGCTCGCCGCGACCGCGTCCGCCGCGCGCCGCCGCCTGGAACGTCGACGCCACCGCGCTGCCCGCCTTGTCGGCGAGCCGTCCCTGCAACGCGCGGAGGTCGGTGTCCTCGCCGACCGTGCGGCCGCGATCGTCGACCGCGCGGAACGAGATCCGCAGGTGGGCGGGCACCCGTTCGAGGTCGAAGTCACCGGCCGTCACCGGCGCGAAGGTGAGCCGCTTGATGACCGCGGCGATCACCTCGAGGAACGGCTCGCGCGCGGTGCCGTCCTCGGGGCCCGAGGGGAGCTCGGCCGCGATCTTCGCCGCCCACTCCGCTGCCGGCACGACCTGCCGCCGCAGCACCTTCGGCAGCGTGCGCAGCAGCGCCGTGATGAGCTCGTCGCGGAAGCCCGGAACCTGCCAGTCGAAGCCCGCCGGCTCGAGGCGCGGCAGCAGCACGAGCGGCACGAGCACGGTCACGCCGTCGTCGGCAGCGCCCGGCTCGAAGCGGTAGCGCAGGTTCAACGTCTGGTCGCCCTGGCGCCAGCGGTCGGGGAAGCCCGCGTCCGCCTCCACGTCGTCGGTGCCGAGCAGGTCGCGGGCCTGCATGGTGAGCAGCTCGGGGTTCGAGCGGTGTTCGCCGCGCCACCAGCGTTCGAAGGCGCGTGCGTCCGTGGCATCCGGTGACACCCGCTGCTCGTAGAACGCGACGACCGCCTCGTCGCCCGCGAGCACGTCGCGCCGGCGCGTGCGCTCCTCGATCTCGGCGAGCTCGCGGCGCAGCTCGCGGTTGCGCCGCACGAATGCGAAGACCCGTTTGTCGAGGCGGTTCCAGTCCCAGTCCTCCTCGACGAGCGCGTGCCGCACGAACAGCTCGCGAGCGAGCTCGCCGTCGATCCGGGAGAGCTGGATGCGGCGCTTCGGCACGATCGGCACGCCGAACAGCGTGACCTTCTCGTCGGCGACCGCAGCACCCTGCTTCCGCTCCCAGCGCGGTTCGCTGTACGTGCGCTTCGCGAGCGGGCCCGCGAGCTGCTCGGCCCAGGCCGGATCGATCGCGGCGTTCATGCGGGCGAAGAGGCGGCTCGTCTCCACGAGCTCGGCGCTCATCAGCGCCGCCGGCGGCTTCTTCGCGAGCGCCGATCCGGGGAACACCACGAAGCGCGCGTTGCGGGCGCCCGCGAACTCCGCCTGCTGCCGGCGACCGGTGCGCTCGGACTCGCGCGCGTTGCCCGCTCCGCCGCGACCACTCGACGTCTTCGTGTCGTCGCGCAGGCCGATCTGCGAGAGCAGCCCGGCGAGGAGCGCCCGGTGGATGCCGTCGGCGTTCGGCGCGCCCGCCCGCTGCGCGACGTGCAGGCCGAGCGGCTTCGCGAGCCGCACGAGCTGGCGATAGAGGTCCTGCCACTCGCGCACGCGCAGGTAGTTCAGGTACTCCGACTTGCACATGCGGCGGAACGCGCTGCCCGAGAGCTCGCGCTGCTGCTCCTCGAGGTGGTTCCAGAGGTTCAGGAGCGTGAGGAAGTCGCTGGTGGGATCGACGAAGCGCGCGTGGAACCCGTCGGCCTGCTCGCGCCGCTCGAGCGGCCGCTCCCGCGGGTCCTGGATCGTGAGCCCGGCGACGATCGCGAGCACCTCGCGCGAGACGCCCTGCGCCTTCGACTCGAGCACCATGCGGGCGAATCGCGGCTCGATCGGCAGGCGGGCCAGCTGGCGGCCGATGCGGGTGAGCTGCGGCCCGCGGTCCTGCACAGCCGGCCGCGTCTCGAGACCCTCGTCGAGCGCTCCCAGCTCCCGCAGCAGGTCCAGTCCGTCACGGATGCCGCGGCTGTCGGGCGGCGTGAGGAACGGGAACTCCTCGATCGGCCCCAGCCCGAGCGACGCCATCTGCAGGATGACGGCAGCGAGGTTCGTGCGCAGGATCTCGGGATCGGTGTACTCGGGCCGCCGCTCGAAGTCCTCCTGCGAGTAGAGCCGGATCGCGATGCCGTCGCTCGTGCGCCCCGACCGCCCGGAGCGCTGGTTGGCCGACGCCTGCGAGATCGCCTCGATCGGGAGGCGCTGCACCTTCGACCGCGCCGAGTAGCGGCTGATTCGGGCCGTGCCGGCGTCGACGACGTAGCGGATGCCGGGCACGGTCAGGCTGGTCTCGGCGACGTTCGTCGCGAGCACCACCCGGCGGCGCAGGCCCGCGACCTTCGACGGCTCGAAGACCCGGTGCTGGTCGGCCGACGACAGGCGGCCGTACAGCGGCAGCACCTCGGTCTCGCCGCCCCTGCGGGCGCCCGCACCCGTCGTGTAGTGCGCCCGCACCGCTGCCTCGGCGTCGCGGATCTCGCTCTCGCCCGAGAGGAACACGAGCACGTCGCCGGATGACTCGCGCTCGAGCTCGTCGAGGGCGTCGAGGATCCCGCGCTGCACGTCCTTGTCCTCGGCGGCGGCGCCCTCGTCGTCGGACTCCTCGCCGCCCGCTCCGCTACCGGATTCCGCGACGAGCGGCCGGTAGCGCACCTCGACGGGGTACGTGCGCCCCGACACCTCGATGACGGGGGCGGGCTCGCCCGCGGCATCCGCGAAGTGCCTCGCGAAGCTCTCGGGATCGATCGTCGCGCTCGTGATGATGACGCGCAGGTCGGGTCGGCGGGGGAGGAGCCGCTGCAGGTAGCCGAGCAGGAAGTCGATGTTGAGGCTGCGCTCGTGGGCCTCGTCGATGATGATCGTGTCGTACCGCGCGAGGTCTCGGTCGCGGTGGATCTCGTTGAGCAGGATGCCGTCGGTCATCACCTTGACCCGCGTCTGCTCGCTCGCCTGGTCGGTGAAGCGCACCTGGTAGCCCACGAGGCCGCCGAGCTCCACGCCGAGCTCCTCCGAGATGCGCTCGGCGATCGTGCGCGCCGCGAGGCGCCGGGGCTGGGTGTGCGCGATCGAGCTCCGCCCGAGCTCGAGGCAGATCTTGGGCAGCTGGGTGGTCTTGCCCGATCCGGTGGCACCCGCGACGATCACGACCTGGTGGTCGCGGATGGCACGCGCGATCTCCTCGCGTCGACCGGAGACCGGCAGCTCGGCGGGGTAGGTGATCGCGGGGATCTCGGAGAGGGGTCGGTCGGACATCAGCCCTCCATCGTACGGCGGCTCGCGCAGGCCGTCGGGGCTCGCGGGGCGGAGACGCGTGGGATTCGCGGGCGGCGAACACTCGGATGACATCCGCAGGCCCGGGGTGTTGCATGGACGCATGACGGAGACTCTCGTACCGCGCATCCAACTCAACGACGGCCACTCGATCCCGCAGCTCGGCTTCGGCGTCTTCAAGGTCGACCCCGCAGAGACCGAACGCATCGTCGCCGACGCCCTCGAGGTGGGCTACCGCCACCTCGACACGGCGAGGATCTACGGGAACGAGGAGGGCGTCGGCCGGGCGCTCGCCGCCTCGGGCGTTCCGCGCGAGCAGCTGTACGTCACGACGAAGCTCTGGAACGACGACCAGGGCACCCAGTCGGTGCTCGACGCCTTCGACCGCAGCCTCGAGCGGCTCGGGCTCGAGTACGTCGACCTGTATCTCATCCACTGGCCCGTGCCGGCGCAGGATCGCTACGTCGAGACGTGGCGCACCTTCGAGCAGCTGCGCGATTCCGGGCGTGTGCGCTCCATCGGGGTGTCGAACTTCATGGTCCCGCACCTGCAACGACTCATCGACGAGACCGCCGTGGTCCCGGCGGTCGACCAGATCGAGTTGCACCCGGCGCACCAGCAGCCGGAGACCGTCGACTTCGCGACCGAGTACGGCATCGCCATCGAGTCGTGGGGGCCGCTCGGCCAGGGCAAGTACCCGCTGCTCGAACTTCCCCAGGTGACGGATGCCGCTGCCGCCCACGGGAAGACGCCCGCGCAGGTCGTGATCCGGTGGCACCTGCAGCGCGGCTTCATCGTCTTCCCGAAGTCGAACCGGCGTGAGCGCATGGCCGAGAACTTCGACGTCTTCGACTTCGAGCTCGACGACGCGCAGATGGACTCGATCACGGGAATCGAGCGCGCCGGCCGCCTCGGACCCGATCCGCACGCCTTCGGCTGAGTCGCTTTTCGGGGTCGGAACGGGCATTTCGCGGATGTCGCAGCCGCGCCGTCCCGGGCCGCCGTCTGGCGCGACACGCCCGGGATGCGGCCCTGATTTGCCGTGATCCCGGGATCCACGTAAATTCTTACTCATCGCCACGGCGGTGCGGAAAGCGGCTGAGTCACACAGACACAGCGCGGCCCGGCCGGGTGACGATCTTCTTAGCCAAATAACCTCGAAGGCGCATTGCGACTCGGTGATTTCAAGCCTAAGATGAAACTCCACTTCCTCACGGAACCAACGTTCGCGTTGTGTCTCCGGGCCCCTCATCGGGCCGCCGGCCGAGGCCTTTGCGCCTGAGCCCGCGACAGAAGTGGTACATTAGATAGGTTGCCCTGAGGGCAGGCCGCGAGGCCGAAACTCGGGTGCGTCCGTTCCTTGAGAACTCAACAGCGTGCACTATGTTCAATGCCAATTTTTGAACCCTGTCCCTTGCCTTTTGGTGGGGGTGGGATTCCTTTGGATTGATGGACAGTCAGTATTGATTGT
>NZ_RHHB01000009.1 GCF_003710805.1 Agromyces tardus
GGCCCCCGTGCTGGCCGTGCCGCCGGGCGCCTCCGCCGGGTTCCTCGCGCCGCTGCCCGTGGCGCTCGTGGTCGACGCGCGCACCGCGACGCTCCTCCACCGGCTCGGCGTGCGCACGCTCGGGGAGTTCGCGGCGCTCCCCGACGCCGACGTGCGCCGGCGGTTCGGCGCGGCGGGCGCCTTCGCCCACGACCGTGCCGCGGGGCGCGAGCACACGGGTGTCGCGGCCCGAACCCCGCCGCCCGAGTTCGAGGTCGAGCAGCACTTCGAGCCGCCGCTCGACCGCGTCGACCAGCTCGCGTTCGCGTTCCGCGTGCGAGCCGAGGAGTTCATCGACCGCATGCGCGGCGCGCGGCTCGTGTGCACCGGCATCCGCATCGAGCTCGACGACGAGCGCGGCGGCCACTCGAGCCGCAGCTGGCTGCATCCGCACTGGTTCACCCCGGCCGACGTGGTCGACCGGGTGCGCTGGCAGCTGCAGGGCTCGGGGGCCGCCGACACCGGGCTCGCGTCGCCGATCGTGCGGCTGCGGGTCGTGCCCGAACGCGTCGACTCCACCGGCAACCACGAGGCCGGGCTGTGGGGCGGGGGGCCCGACGAGCGCGTGCACCACGGCCTCACCCGCGTGCAGAGCATGCTCGGCCACGAGGGCGTCGTCACGGCGGCGGTCGGCGGCGGCCGCATGCTCGCCGACCGCCAGGTGCTCGTGCCGTGGGGCGACCGGGCGCCCGAACGCACCTCCGACGCACCGTGGCCGGGCAGTCTCCCGGCGCTGGCCCCCGCGAGCGTCTTCCGCGAGCTCCTGCCCGTCGTGCTCCTCGACGGCGCGGCGATGCCCGTCGCGATCGACGCACGTGGGGCCGTCTCGGCGCCGCCCGAGGCCTTCGCCGTCGGGGCCGCGGCCCCGGCGCCGGTACGTGCGTGGGCGGGGCCGTGGCCCGTGGTCGAGCGCTGGTGGGACGCGGAGCGCGCCCGCCGCGTGCACCGCTTCCAGCTCGTCGACGACGACGGCTGCGCCTGGCTCCTCGTGCGCGACGCCGAGGGCTGGTGGGCCGAGGCGAGGTACGACTGATGGGCGAGGTGTGACCGATGGGCTGGAACAACCCCGGCATCCCGTGGTCGGAGCTCGAACGCAAGCTCTCCGACCGGCGTCGGCCGGGCGGGCCCCCGGTCATCGCCGACGGCGGCGACAGTCCCGCGTGGAGCCGGAAGCGGCATCCGTACCGCCCCTCAGGCGACCTCGAGGCGCCGGCCGGGCCGGTCGTGCCCTACGCCGAGCTGCACGCGCACTCCACGTTCAGCTTCCTCGACGGCGCCTCGACGCCCGAGCAGCTCGTCGAGGAGGCGCACCGGCTCGGCCTCTCCGGGCTCGCCGTCACCGACCACGACGGCTTCTACGGCATCGTGCGCTTCGCCGAGGCCGCCGAGAGCTTCCCCGAGTTGCAGACGGTATTCGGCGCCGAGCTCTCGCTCGGGCTCAGCGAGCCGCAGATGGGCGTCGCCGACCCCGAGGGCGAGCACCTGCTCGTGCTCGCGCACGGCGAGGAGGGCTACCACCGGCTCGCGAGCGCCATCACCGCGGGCCAGCTCGCGGGCGGCGAGAAGGGGAGGCCGGCGTACTCGCTCGAGGAGCTCGCCGAGCGCGGCGGAGGCGAGTGGGTGGTGCCCACCGGATGCCGCAAGGGCGGCGTCCGGCGTGCGCTCGCCGACGGCGGGCCGGATGCCGCGTGGCGCGAGCTCGACCGGCTCGTCGCACTCTTCGGCCGCGACCACGTCGTCGTGGAACTGTTCGACCACGGGCATCCGCTCGACCAGCACGCGAACGACGCGCTCGCGGAGCTCGCTGCGCGCGCCGGACTGCCGCTCCTCGCCACGAACGCCGTGCACTACGCGACCCCCGGCGAGTACCGGCTCGCGTCGGCGCTCGCGGCCGTGCGGGCCCGGCGCAGCCTCGACGAGCTCGACGGCTGGCTGCCCGCATCCGACGGCCTGCACCTGCGCTCGGGCGCCGAGATGGCACGGCGGTTCGAGCGGTACCCCGGCGCCGTCGCCCGCTCGGTGACGCTCGCCGAGCAACTGGGGTTCCGGCTGCGGAGCGCCCGGCCGCGACTGCCGCGGCAGAAGGTGCCCGCGGGGCACACGCCCATGAGCTGGCTGCGGGAGCTCGTGTGGGCGGGCGCCGCGAAACGCTACCCAGGCGTGCCCGAGCACGTGCGCGAGCGGCTCGCCCGCGAGCTCGACGTCATCGAGCAGAAGGACTTCCCGGGGTACTTCCTCATCGTGTACGACCTCGTGCGCGAGGCGCGCAGCCGCGGCATCCTGTGCCAGGGCCGGGGGTCGGCGGCGAACTCGGCGGTCTGCTACGTGCTCGACATCACGGCGGTCGACTCGATCTTCTTCGACCTGCCGTTCGAGCGGTTCCTGTCGGCGCTGCGCGACGAGGAGCCCGACATCGACGTGGACTTCGACTCCGATCGCCGCGAGGAGATCATCCAGTACGTCTACGAGAAGTACGGCCGCATGAACGCCGCGCAGGTCGCGAACGTGATCAGCTACCGGCCGAAGGCAGCGGTGCGCGACATGGCGAAGGCGCTCGGCTACTCCACCGGGCAGCAGGATGCGTGGTCGCGGCAGGTCGAACGCTGGGGCGCCGTCGTGTCCACCGACGACCACGACATCCCGGGCCCCGTCGTCGAGCTCGCCGAGCAGCTGCTCACCTTCCCGCGCCACCTCGGCATCCACTCGGGCGGCATGGTGCTCACCGACCGGCCGGTCGGCGAGGTGTGCCCCATCGAGCACGCCCGCAAAGAGCGTCGCACGGTGCTGCAGTGGGACAAGGACGACTGCGCGTGGATGGGCCTCGTGAAGTTCGACCTGCTCGGCCTCGGCATGCTCGCGGCGCTGCAGTACACGTTCGACCTCGTGCGGCAGGCGACGGGCGAGGAGTGGGAGCTCGCGACCATCCCGAAGGAGGAGGCGGCGGTCTACGACATGCTCTGCCGCGCCGACTCGATCGGGGTGTTCCAGGTGGAGAGCCGCGCGCAGATGGGTACGCTCCCCCGCCTGAAGCCGCGCTGCTTCTACGACCTCGTCGTCGAGATCGCCCTCATCCGTCCCGGGCCCGTGCAGGGCGGCGCGGTGCATCCGTACATCCGGCGGCGCACGGGCGAGGAACCCGTGAGCTACCTGCATCCGAAGCTCGAACCCGTGCTCGCGCGCACCCTCGGCGTGCCGCTCTTCCAGGAGCAGCTCATGCAGATGGCCGTCGCCGTGGGCAACTGCAGCGCCGCCGACGCCGACCTGCTGCGCCGGGCCATGGGCTCCAAGCGCGGCATCGAGAAGATCGAGCGCCTCCGGTCGAAGCTCTACGCGGGCATGGCCGCGAACGGCATCGCACCCGACGTGGCCGACTCCATCTACGAGAAGATCGAGGCGTTCGCGAACTTCGGCTTCGCCGAGAGCCACGCCCTGAGCTTCGGGCTGCTCGTCTACGCGAGCTCGTGGCTGAAGCTGCACTATCCCGCCGCGTTCCTCGCGGCGCTCCTGCGCGCGCAGCCCATGGGCTTCTACTCGCCGCAGACGCTCACGGCCGACGCACGACGGCACGGCGTCGAGGTGCTCCGCCCCGACATCCTGCGGTCGGGCGTGAGCGCGGGCCTCGAGGCCGTCGCTGCGGCATCCGGCGGCGGCAGTGCGGTCGGCGACGGCGCGGTCGGCGGCGGTGCGGTCGACGGATGCCGCGAGCCGACCGGCATGGCCGCGTGCGCCGATTCCGTGCAACCCCCGGTCGGCGCCTTCCACCGCGACGAGCCCGACCGGTCGGCCGAGCACCGTCGCGATGCGGCGTTCACGGTGCGGCTCGGGCTCGCCGACGTGTCCTCGATCGGCACGGCCGTGGCCGAGCGCATCGTCGCTGAACGCGACGCCCGGGGCGCCTACCGCGACATGGCCGACGTCGCCCGCCGGGCCGGGCTGAACGCCGAGCAGCTCGAGGCGCTCGCCGCGGCCGGCGCGTTCGAGGGGTTCGGCCTGCAGCGTCGCGAGGCGCTCTGGCTCGCCGGCGAGGCCGCGCAGGACCGCGAGGAGTACCTCGCCGGATCGGTCGTGGTGGTGCAGCCCCCGCTCCTGCCGATGCTCACCGACGCCGAACAGGTCGTGTACGACCTGTGGGCCACGGGCATCTCGCCCGACGACCACCCCGTTCGGCACCTCCGGGAGCAACTCGACGAGCGCGGGGCGATCCGCATCGACCTGCTGCGCCACGCCGAGAGCGGCCGGCGCATCGAGGTGGGCGGGGTCGTGACGCATCGGCAGCGTCCGGCGACGGCGAGCGGCATCACCTTCATGAACCTGGAGGACGAGTCGGGCACGCTCAACGTCATCGCGGGAGTCGGCGTGTGGACCCGGTACCGTCGGGTGGCCCGGGAGGCGCCCGCGATGATCGTGCGCGGCATCCTCGAACGCTCGGCCGAGGGGGTCACCAACCTCGTCGCCGACCGGTTCGAACGGCTCGTCCTCGCGGCTCCGGCGCGCTCGCGCGACTTCCGCTGACGAGGCCGCCGAGCGCAGCCGCGTGCGTGCACGCCGGGAGTACCATGACCCCATGGGTCGAGTCCGATCCACTCCCCGCACCGACTCGGCGCCCTCGCCGCCCACCGCTGAGCGACTGTTCACCGCGCAGTTCGTCGCACTCACCGCCGCCGAGCTGGCCTACTTCACCGCGGGCGGCGTGGCGATCTTCGCCCTTCCGCTCTACGTCACCGGGCCGCTCGGCGGCGACGAGGCCGGTGCCGGCATCGCGTACGGCGCGTTCGCCGTCTCGGCGCTCCTGCTGCGGCCCATCACCGGGCGGCTCTCCGACATGTACGGCCGGCGACCGCTGCTGCTCGCCGGCGCACTGCTCGCCGGTGCGAGCCTCGCGCTCATGACGATGGTCGGCAGTCTCCTTCCCATCGTCGCCCTGCGGCTGCTCGCGGGCGTCGGCGAAGCCGCGTTCTTCGTCGCCGCCTTCGCCGCGCTGGCCGACCTCGCGCCGGCCGCGCGCCTCGGCGAGGCTCTCTCGTACAACTCCCTCGGCCTGTACCTCGGGCTCGCATTCGGTCCTCCGCTCGGGGAACTCCTCGTGCGGGTGTGGGACTACCGGGGGGCCTGGATCGGGGCGGCCGTGCTGGCCGTGCTCGCTGCAGCGCTCTCGCTGCTCGTCGGCGAGACCCGGCAGGACCGGCCCGACCTCCATGTGCGGCGCCCCCTCCTCCACCGTCCGGCCGTGCCCATCGCCGCGGGATTCGTCACCAGCCTCGTCGCGGCGGGCGGCTTCCTCGCGTTCGCCTCGCTCTACGCCGAGCACGTGGGCCTGAGCGACCTCAGCACCGCCCTGTTCGTCTACGGCGCGGTCGTGGTGACCTGTCGCATCGCCTTCGCCCGCATTCCCGATCGCCTGCCGTCGCTGCCACTCGCCGCGGCCTCGCTCGGCGTGATGGGACTGGGACTCGTCCTCATGGTCGCCTGGCAGACGGTGGCGGGCCTCCTGATCGGCGTGGCCGTGCTGGGCGTGGGCATCGCCTTCAGCACGCCCGCGTTCTTCTCGGCGGTCTTCGCCACGGCGACGCCGAGCCAGCGCGGTGTGGCCTCCGGCACGGCGACCGCGGCGATGGACCTGGGGCTCGGCCTCGGCCCGATCGCGCTGGGCCTCGTCGCGCGGCCGTACGGCATCCCGTGGGCGTTCGCCGTCGCTGCGGCGATCGCGTTCGCGGGCGCCGCGTGGACGTTGCTCCTCGCGCGCCGCCGCCGGACCGCGCCCGCGCCCGCGGCCGCGGCCGACTCCCGTGCCCGTTGATCCCGCCCGCGCCCCGGATTCGTGCGGCTCGACGTGTCGCCGCGGCATCCGACCCCGCCGGTCCGTTAGCCTCGTGCGGTGCCGACCACGACCCACGATCCGACCGGACCCGACCGCTACGGCGCCGACGTGCTCGCGGGCGACTGGCGCGCCCGGGGGCGCCGCACGATCCCCAAGGTCGAGGCTGCCCGCGACCTCGTCGTCGAGCTCGCCGCCGACGGGTACGTCGGCGCCGTCGTGGGTCTCGACAAGCAGCACGTCGTGCTCGAGGACCGGTTCGGCCGGAAGCGGCTCTTCCCCCTCGGCCACGGCTTCCTCATCGACGGCGGCGCAGTCGAGCTCGTGCGTCCCGCTCCGACGGCGCCGACGGGTCGCGTCCGCACGGCGTCGGGCTCCTTCGCCGTCGAGAGCCGCCAAGCCAGGGTCGCCCTCCCCAGCCGCATCTTCGTGGAGGGGCGGCACGACGCCGAGCTCGTCGAGAAGATCTGGGGCGCCGACCTTCGCGTCGAGGGCGTCGTCGTCGAGTACCTCGAGGGCGTGGACGTGCTCGGCGGCGTCCTCGACGAGTTCCGCCCCGGTCCCGGCCGTCTCGTCGGCGTGCTCGTCGACCACCTCGTCGCCGGCTCGAAGGAGCAGCGCATCGCCGACGCCGCGATGCGCGGCCCGCACGGCGCGCACGTGCTCGTCGTGGGGCATCCGTTCATCGACATCTGGCAGGCCGTGAAGCCCGCCCGCCTGGGCCGGGATGCCTGGCCGGTGATTCCCCGTGGCACGTCGTGGAAGCACGGCGTGTGCGCCGCCTTCGGGTGGCCGCATGCCGAGCAGGCCGACATCGCCCGCGCCTGGCAGCGCATCCTCGGGCAGGTCCGCGGCTACGGCGACCTCGAACCCGCCCTCCTCGGGCGGGTGGAGGAGCTCATCGACTTCGTCACGGCTCCCGCGTCGCGCTGAGGCTTCCGCTCGGCTCCGGCATCCGCTCGGATTCTCGGGCGGGGTCAGCCGATCGACGTGCCGAAGGCGAGGCCGAGCAGGTACGTGACCGCCGCCGCGCCGAGGCCGATCGCGAGCTGGCGCAGTGCGCGCTTGAGCGGCGAAGCGCCCGAGAGGAGCCCCACGGTCGCACCGGTGAGGAGCAGTGCGATGCTCACGAGCACGGTCGCCGTGACGATGGCCGCCGTGGCGCTCAGGCCGAACAGGTACGGCAGCACGGGGATGAGCGCGCCCGACGCGAAGAACAGGAAGCTCGAGATCGCCGCCGACAGACCGGTGCCGACCGCCTCGTCGTCGTGCTGGATCACGGAGAGCGCGTCGGTCGGTGCCTGCACGCGGCCCGCCGCCTGCACCCTGGCGACGACGAGCGCGGCGTGCTCGACGGCCTCCTGCTCGGCCATGCCGCGGGCCCGGTAGACGAGGGCGAGCTCGTTCGCGTCGATGTCGAGGTCGCCGAGGGCCTCGCGGGCGGTGGGGTCGGGGGCGGATGCCTCGAGCAGCTCGCGCTGCGATCGCACCGAGACGTACTCCCCCGCGCCCATCGAGAGCGCGCCGGCGAGCAGGCCCGCGATGCCGGTGAAGAGCACGACGGATGCCGGGACTCCCGTCGCCCCGATGCCGAGCACGAGTGCGAGGTTCGAGACGAGTCCGTCGTTGGCGCCGAAGACGGCCGCGCGGAACGTGCCCGCGAGACTGCGTCGCCCTCGTGCGGCGAGTCCGCGCACGACCTCGCCGTGGATGCGCTCGTCGGCCGCCATGGCGCGGGTCGCGTGCGGGTCGCTCGCGTACGGCGAACGTGCCTCGGCCCGCTGCGCGAGGGCGAGCACGAAGATCGAGCCGAAGCGCCGGGCGAGCACCGCGAGCATGCGCGTGCGCAGGTCGGCGCGCGGGATGCCCGTCTCGTCGCCGTCGAGCAGGGCGAGCCAGTGCGCTTCGTGGCGCGCCTCGGCGGCGGCGAGGGCGAGCAGGATCTCGCGTTCCTCGCCCTCGCGCCGGGCGGCGAGCTCGCGGTACACCGCAGCCTCCGCGCGTTCGTCGGCGAGGTACCGGCGCCACCTGGCGCGGTCGGCGGGGGTTCCTGTCGGCTCGTCGGGGGTCATGCTGCTCCTCGGTCCACGGGCGCGCCCGCGCGAGGTGCTCGCTGCGGGTGCCCGCATCGTCGCGATGCCGCCCCGCGGGCGGCCTCCGACAGGTTAGCGGCGCGCGGATGCCGCACAGGCGGGATCGGCCCGGATTGGCAGCATTTCGGAGCGCCGAAGCGGACGCCCCCTCAGCCGACGAGCTTGTGCCAGCCGTCGCCGTCGACGTGCTCGAAGATGAGGTTCGTCTCGGTGTGCGCGACGGCGGGGTGGCCCGTGAGATGCGCGAGCACGAACTCGCGCAACTCCTCCGCGTCGCGCGCGGCGACGTGCAGCAGGTAGTCCTCGGCGCCCGCCATGTGGAACACGCCGAGTACGCCGGGCAGGTGCGGCACCGCGTTGCGGAACGCATCGATCTCACTGCGGTCGTGCTTGACGAGCCGGATCGCGATGAGCGCCTGGAGCGAGACGCCGAGGGCCGCGAGGTCGACGTCGACGCGGTAGCCGCGGATCGTTCCGAGGCTCTGCAGCCTCCGAAGCCGCAGCGATACGGTGGACTCGGCGACGCCGACCTCCGCGGCGAGGGCGGCGCCGGAGGCGCGGGCGTTCGACGACAGCGCGGTGAGCAGCGCTCGGTCGACGCGATCCAGTTCGGGTTTCTGCGCCATCGGATTCCTCCTCGAGGTCGCGACGTGAAGATCATGCGACGCTCAGATCATATCTGAGAGATCGTGCAGAGTCATTTGCTCTTCATCACAGATTCTGTTGTCATTCACGCATGCAGACACCGTCGTCGCGACTCGAGACCCGTGCCGTCCACGCTGGGATGGCCGGGGTCCGGGAGAGCGGATCCCACGTTCCCGTCATCGACTTCTCCACCACCAACCCGCTCGGCGACGTCGACTCCGGCGGCAGCTCGTACGAGGGGCTCGCCACCGGGCACGACCTCGCCGACGGCGCCTCCGCCGTCTACCAGCGCCTCTGGCAGCCCGGCGTCGCGCGCTTCGAGACGGCGCTCGCCGACCTCGAGGGCAGTGAGGGAGCGGTCGCCTTCGCGAGCGGCATGGCGGCGCTCGCGGCGACGCTCATCGCCGCGGCATCCGCCGGCACGCCGCACATCGTCGCGGTGCGTCCCCTGTACGGCGGCACCGACCACGTGCTCGCGAGCGGCCTGCTCGGCACCGACGTGACGTGGACCGACGTCGACGGCATCGCCGGGGCGCTGCGCCCCGACACCGGCCTCGTGATCGTCGAGTCCCCCGCGAACCCCACTCTCGAGCTCGTCGACCTGCGCCGGGTGGCGGATGCCGCGGGCACGGTGCCGCTCCTCGTCGACAACACCTTCGCCACCCCGGTGTTGCAACGCCCCATCGAGCACGGCGCGACGCTCGTGCTGCACAGCGCGACGAAGTACCTCGGCGGGCACGGCGACGTCATGGGCGGCGTGATCGCCGCCGACGCGGCCTGGGTCTCGCGACTCCGCCAGGTGCGTGCGCTCACGGGCGGACTCCTGCACCCGATGGCGGCGTACCTGCTGCACCGCGGCCTGCGCACCCTGCCGCTGCGGGTTCGCGCCCAGCAGCAGACCGCGATGGAGCTCGCCATCCGGCTCGGCGCGCACCCGGCGGTCGCCCGTGTGCGGTACCCCGGGCTGCCCGGTCAGGACCCGGCGGGCCTCGTGGGCACGCAGCTCGAGGGACCCGGCTCGATCATCGCGATCGAACTGGCCGGCGGGTACGACGCCGCTGCGCGCTTCACCGAAGGCTGCCGGCTCGTCACCCACGCCGTGTCGCTCGGCGGCGTCGACTCGCTCGTGCAGCACCCCGCGTCGCTCACCCACCGTCCGGTCGCGGGCGACGCCAAGCCCGACGCGGGCGTCGTGCGCCTCTCGATCGGCCTCGAGCACGTCGACGACCTGACCGACGACCTCATGGCCGCACTCGACCTCGCGGCGCTCGAGACGGGCGTCGAGGGCGGCGAGTGCGAGCGAGCGGATGCCGCCGCGGCATCCGCCGCCGGGTCGTGACGCCCGGCTGACGCCCTGCGCGCTTGCCCGCGGGCTCGGCGGTCGCGCCGCGACCGCCGCGTCAGCGTGCGTCGTCGACCGGCGGCGCCGACGCCCGCTCCGTCGCCTCGGGGGTGGCCGGTCGCTCGGCCGCCGCCCCCGGTTGAGGCGCGACGGTCGGCGACTCCTCCGTCGCATCGGGAACCGCGTCTGCAGTCGGCGCCGGGTTGCGGATGCCGATCCACGACACGACACCGCCCACGACGAGCAGCGCGGCCGTGGCGACCGCGGCCCGGTGGTACCCGACGACATCGAGGGATTCGCCGACGATGACGCCGATCGCCGCGATGGAGACGAGCCCGGCGATGCGTGCCACGGCGTTGTTCACCGCCGAACCGATCCCTGCGCGCGCCGGGTCGACGGCGCCGAGGATCGCCGCCGTGAGCGGGGCGACCGTCATGGCCATGCCGAGCCCGACGACCGCGACGCCGGGCAGGAGCTCGGTCCAGTAGTTCACGTCGGCGCCGACGCCGAGGGTCAGCAGGAATCCGCCCGCGACGACGATGGGCCCGGCGGTCATGAAGATCCGGGGGCCGAAGCGCCCCGCGAGCGCGCCGAAACGGGACCCGAGCAACACGATCATGACCGTGGGCGGCAGCGTCGCGAGCCCCGCGAGCGTGGCCGGGAACCCGCCCGTCTCCTGCAGGAAGATCGGCAGCGCGAACAGTCCGAGCGAGAACGCCGCGTAGATGAACAGCGTGGCGAGGTTGCCGGCGGCGAAATTGCGCGCCGCGAACAGCGAGAGCGGCAGCATCGGATGCGGCGCCCGCCGCTCCCACAGCACGAACGCGACGAGGGCGCAGAGCCCTACCACGAGTGGGATCCACACGAGCGGGGAGGCGATGCCGAGGCGGCCCTGCTCGATGAGGGCGAACACGGTGCCACCGAGCCCGACGATGCCGAGGATCGCGCCGGTCCAGTCGATGCGCTCGTGGTCGGGGTTCGGTGCGTCGCGTCCCAGCCGGCGCAGCAGCACGAGCGCGATCGCGATCGGGACCACGTTGATCCAGAACACGAGCCGCCACGAGACGAGGTCGACGAGCGCCCCGCCGAGCAGGGGGCCGACGAGGAACGCGAGCGTCGTCCACGCCGTCCACCGGCCGATGGCCCGGCCCTGCTCCGCCTTCGGGAACGTCGCGATGATGAGCGCGAGCGAGCTCGGCACGAGGAGCGCGCCGGCTCCGCCCTGCAGGGCCCGCCCGAGCACGAGCACGAGCCCGCTCGGCGCGAGCGCGCAGATGAGGGAGGTGACGCCGAACCCGTACAGCCCGATGCGGATGACGCGCAGCCGGCCGAACGAGTCGGAGAGCGAGCCCGCGAGCAGGATGAGCGAGCCGAGCGTGAGCAGGTACGCGTCGACGGCCCACTGCTGCAGCGCGAGCCCGCCGCCGAGTTCCGCCTCGATCGACGGCAGCGCGATGTTGATGACGGCGCCGTCGAGGAAGGCGATGAACGACACGACGATCGCGATGACGAGCACACGCGCCTTGCGATCCATGGCGCCATGCTACGCCGCGCCCAGGACGCGCGGACAGGCATCCCCTGCCACTGCGCTCAGCGGCTCGAGAGGCGCTTGCGCAGGAACTCGATGCGCGCCTGCAGCTGCGTGACGGTGGCCTGGGCGACCTCGGGGCCGCCGCAGATGCGGCGCAGCTCGGCGTGCACCTGCGAGTGCGCCTGCCCGCTGTGGCGGGCCCACAGGCCCACGAGGCTGTTGAGCAGCGAACGCTGCTCCTTGAGCGTTCGGTAGAGGGCCACGGGCTCCGCGGTCGGTTCGTGCTCGACGGTGTGCCGGCGCCGCTCCGATTGCCGGCGGGCCTGCCGCGCCTGCCGGTGCCGCAGCAGTTCCGCGACCTGCTCGGGCTCGAGCAGGCCGGGGATGCCGATGAAGTCGAGCTCCTCGTCGCTCCCGGGCTCGGCGAGGGTGCCGAACTCGGTGCCGTCGAAGACGACGCGGTCGAACGTGGCATCCGACCCGATGGCCTGCCACTCGAACTCGCCGAGCTCCTCGGAGGCCTTCTCCTCGCGGTTCGCCGACTCGAGCAGGCTGTCGTCGAGCCCGTCGTCGTCGCCATCGCCCGAGCGGCGATCGAGCGCGTGGTCGCGCTGCCGCTCGAGCTCCGAAGCGAGCGCCATGAGGATGGGCACGTTGGGCAGGAACACCGACGCGGTCTCACCGCGACGGCGGGCGCGCACGAAGCGCCCGATCGCCTGCGCGAAGAAGAGCGGCGTCGACGAACTCGTGGCGTACACGCCCACCGCGAGCCGCGGCACGTCGACGCCCTCGGACACCATGCGCACCGCGACCATCCACCGTCGGGTGTTGTTCGAGAATTCCTCGATGCGGTTCGAGGCCTCCTTCTCGTCGGAGAGCACGACCGTGACCGGCTCACCGCAGATGCCCTCGAGGATCTCGGCGTAGGCGCGCGCGACCGTCTGGTCGGTGGCGATCACAAGGCCGCCCGCGTCGGGGATGCCGTGCCGTACCTCGGTGAGGCGCCGGTCGGCGGCCTGCAGCACGGCCGGGATCCACTCCCCCGTGGGCTCGAGGGCCGTGCGCCAGGCCGACGAGGTGATGTCCTTCGTGTTGTCCTCGCCGAGCTTCGCCTCCATCTCGTCGCCCGCCTTGGTGCGCCAGCGCATGTGGCCCGCGTAGACCATGAAGAGCACCGGACGCACGACCCCGTCGGCGAGGGCCCGGCCGTAGCCGTAGGAGAAGTCGGTCTGCGAGAGGCGCACGCCCGCGGCATCCGGCTCGTAGTGCACGAACGGGATCGGCGCGGTGTCGCTGCGGAAGGGCGTGCCGGTGAGCGAGAGGCGCCGGGTGGCGGGCTCGAACGCCTCGCGGATCGCGTCGCCCCACGAGAGCGCATCGCCGCCGTGGTGCACCTCGTCGAGGATGACGAGGGTGCGCCCCGAGAGCGTGAGCTCCCGGTGCAGCGCCGGCCGCACCGCCACCTGCGCATACGTCACCGCGACGCCGTGGTAGTGCCGGGCACTGCGCCCGTGGGCGTTGCGGAACCCCGGGTCCAGGCGGATGCCGGCGCGGGCCGCGGCATCCGCCCACTGGCGCTTGAGGTGGTCGGTGGGGGCGACGACCGTGATGCGGTCGATGACGCGCCGGGCGCGCAGCTCGGCTGCGAGCCGCAGCGCGAACGTGGTCTTGCCGGCACCGGGCGTCGCCGCGGCGAGGAAGTCGCGCGGCTCCGTCTCGAAGTAGCGATCGAGCGCCTCGGCTTGCCAGGCGCGCAGCTTCGACGCCGTGCCCCACGGGGCACGAGCGGGGAAGGACGGGGAGAGGTGTTCGGCGGCCGAGGTGCCCGGCTGATGGCCGGAGGGGGTCGCGTTGCTCACTCTGCAGCACTGTAGTCGAGGCATCCGACCTGCCGTGCACCGCCGCACGGACGCGCACCCGCACGGGCACCGGCGGCCCCTCGGATGTGCAGAATGGAGGGATGGTCACCCAGCAGCACCCCTGGTCCCGCCACGTCGCCCTCGGCGACTCGTTCACGGAGGGCATCGGCGACCCCGAGCCCGGCGTGCCGGGCGGCCACCGAGGCTGGGCCGACCGTGTCGCCGAGGTGCTCTCGCAGGGCACCGAGGACTTCGCCTACGCGAACCTCGCGATCCGTGGTCGTCTGATCCAGCAGATCATCGACGAGCAGGTGGAACCGGCGCTCGACCTGCGCCCCGACCTCATCACCATCTCCGCGGGCGGCAACGACGTCATCCGGCCGCGCACCGATCCCGACGAGATCTCGGCTCGCTTCGAGCACGCCATCGAGCGGCTCTCCCGCGACCGGGCGACGATCGTGATCTTCACGGGCGTCGACGTGGGCTTCTCCCCCGTGTTCCGCGGCATCCGCGGCAAGGTCGCGATCTACAACGAGAACCTGCGGGCGATCGCGCAGAAGCACGACTGCATCGTCGCCGACCAGTGGGCGCTCACCGAGATCCAGGACCAGCGCATGTGGGCCCCCGACCGCCTGCACCTCAACTCGCTCGGCCACCACACGGTCGCGCGCATGGTGCTCGCCGCGCTCAACGTCGAGAACGACCTCGAGCCGATGAAGCCCGAGCCGCTGCCCACGAGCACCTGGCGCCAGGCCCGCGTCGACGACCTGTCGTGGGCGCGCGAGTACCTCGTGCCGTGGGTGCTGCGGCGCGTGCGGCACCAGTCCTCGGGCGACTTCGTGACCGCGAAGCGACCGGATGCCGGTCCCTATCGCGTCGCCGACTGACGCCGCCACGCGCGGCCGGGGTCACTTCGCGGCGGCCGCCGCCTCGAGCGCGCCGGGGTTCTCCAGGCGCCACCACATGCCGGGGTCGTCGACCGTGCCGTCGAGCTCGAGCGGCACCTCGATGCGCTGCGCGCCCGCCGTGACGATCACGGTGCCCACCGCCGTGCCGTCGTCGGCGAGGGTGAGCGACTTCGCGTCGACGGCGACGTCGACCGGCATGTCCGACCAGACGACGACCGTCGCGCCCTCCGTGGCGCGCGCGGTCGCCGTGTCACCCCACGGCGTGGAGTAGCTCGCGAGCTCCTGACCCGCCTGCAACGGGGTGACCTCGTGGAATCCCGGGGCGACCGAGTCGAGCAGCGAGGCCACCGCAGCGCGCACGGTGGCGTGATCGACGCCGCCGAGCAGCACGCCCACGACCGTGACGGTCGAGGAGCCGACCGCGTAGTCGGCGGAGAACAGGAGGTTGGCCGCGTCATCCGTCGTGCCGGTCTTGATGCCGTCGATGCCATGCGTGCCGAGGAGCTTGTTCGAGTTCTCGATGGTGCCGAGCTCGGGGATGTCGACCGACTTCGTCGCCACGATCTCGGCGAAGGCGGGGTTCTCGAGGGCGATCTCGCCGAGCTTCACGAGGTCGGCGGGGGTGCTCACGTCGTCGAGCGAGAGGCCGCTCGTGTCGACGACCGTCGTGTGGGCCAGGCCGTGCGCGGCGAGCCACGCCTGCGCCTTCGGCACGTAGGCGTCGACGGATCCGAACGCCCAGTTCGCGAGGGAGATGCTGTAGTTGTTGCCCGACGGCAGCAGCATCGCCTCGAGGCTCTCGCGGAGCGTGAGCGACGATCCCGCGACGACCGGCGCGACCGACCCGTTCTGCGCGATCATGTCCCAGTAGATCGCCACGTCGGCATCGGTGTACGCGATCTCGGGGCCGCCCTCGCCCGCGGCGAGCGGATGCTCCTCGAGCACGACGAGCGCCGTGACGACCTTCGCGATGCTCGCCATCGGCATCGTCGTCGACTCGTTGCCGGCGGCGAGCAGTCCGTCGAAGCCCACGGCGCCGACCGCGTAGCCGCCGAACCCCGGCAACGCGAGTTGCTGCGCCGCCGCCGCGACGGGCGGCGGGTCGGTGACGACAGGGGCTGCCGCCGGGATGGGCGCGCCGAGCGCGTTCGCCGTGTAGATGCCGCCGCCCGCGATGAGCGCGAGCACTGCTCCCACCGCCGAGAACACCACGATCCGGCGCCGGCGATAGACCTGCCGGCGGGACAGCCGCGGGGGTTCGTGCGCGGGCGCGGGCGGCGCGGGGTCGAGCGTGCGAGACATCCGTTCGAGCTTAACGCTCGACCGCGAGCGCGTAGAGCACCACGGCCGCCGCGGCCGCGACGTTCAGGGAATCCACACCGTGCGCCATGGGGATCGTGACCACGCGATCGGATGCCGCCAGCGCCCGCCGCGACAGGCCGTCGCCCTCGGCGCCGAACACGAGCGCGAGCCGCGCGGGCGGATCGGCCGCGAGCTCGCGCAGCGTGACCGCATCGTCGGCGAGGGCGAGCGCCGCGACGTGCACGTCGTGCTCCGCGAAGAGCCGCGCCGCCTCGTCCCATTCGGGCAGGCGCGTCCACGGCACCTGGAACACCGTGCCCATGCTCACGCGCACGCTGCGCCGGTAGAGCGGATCCGCGCAGCGCGGCGTCACGAACACCGCGTCGGCGCCGAGCCCCGCGACGCTGCGGAAGATCGCGCCGACGTTCGTGTGGTCGACGATGTCCTCGAGCACGACCACCCGCCGCGCCGTCGCCAGCAGCTCGCCCGGGTCGCGCAGCTTCGGCCGCTCGAAGGCCGCGAGGGCCCCGCGGTGCACCCGGTACCCCGTGATCTGCTCGAGCTCGTCGGGGTCGGCGAGGTGCACGGGGATGTCGAACGGCGCGAGCGCCTCCTCGAGGCCGGGCAGCCACTTCTCCTCCATGAGCACCGATCGCGGAACGCATCCCGCGGCGATCGCCCGGCGGATCACCTTGGCCGACTCGGCGATGAAGAGGCCCCGCTCGGGCTCGGTCGCGCTGCGCAGCGCGACGTCGGTGAGTCCGGCGTAGTCGGCGACGGCGTCGGATGCGGCGTGCCGCACGCGTTCGATGTGCATGTGTCCTCCACCCGACAGCCTGCCAGTGCCCCGAAACATTCCGGTAAACCGCGCGATCTAGAATCAGGACACCGTCGAAGGGAGACGCGGTGGGTTCTGGCATCGGAGCACCGGTTGCGACCGACGAACTGCTCGACGAGGCGATCGGGCTCATGCGGCATGCCCACGTCGCCGTGCTCACCGGCGCGGGCGTGAGCACCGACTCCGGCATCCCCGACTACCGCGGCGAGGGCGCACCCGTGCGCACCCCCATGACCGCCCAGACCTTCATGGCCTCCGAGATCGCCCGCAAGCGCTACTGGGCGGGCAGCCACCTCGGCTGGCGCACGTTCGGCAGCGCCCAGCCCAACGACGGCCACCGCGCGCTCGCCGCCCTCGAGGGCGCCGGGGTCGTGAGCGGCGTGGTCACCCAGAACGTCGACGGACTGCACCGTCGCGCCGGCAGCCGGCACGTCGTCGAGCTGCACGGCGGCAACGACCGGGTGCTCTGCACCGTGTGCGGGCAGCGGTTCGCGCGCGACGCGATCGCGCAGCGCCTCGAGGAGCTGAATCCCCACATCGACCTCGACGTGGCGATCCGGCCGGCTCCCGACGGCGACGTCGAGGTCGACGACGTGGAGTCGATCGTGATCCCCGCATGCACGGTGTGCGGCGGCATCCTGAAGCCCGACGTCGTGTTCTTCGGCGAGTTCGTGCCCGTCGAGGTGTTCCACCAGGCGGCGACGCTCGTGCGGCGCGCCGACGTGCTGCTCGTCGCGGGCTCGTCGCTCGTCGTCAACTCCGGCGTGCGCCTGCTCGAGATCGCACGGCGCGGCCGCACCCCGATCGTGGTCGTGAACCGCGGGATCACCAAGGGCGACAGCAGGGCGGCGGTGAAGATCGACGCCGGCGCGACCGAGACGCTCGTCGCCATGGCGGAAGCGCTGCTCGCGTGATCGTGCGGCTCGGCCAGTACCCGGCCCATGCCCGCGTGAGCGCGCGCCGGGCGACGGCGATCGCGCTCGTGCGCCACGGCCAGACCGACTGGAACGTGCAACGACGCGTGCAGGGCTCCACCGACGTGCCGCTCAACGCGACCGGGCGGGCGCAGGCCGCCGCGGCGGCCGAGCGGCTCGCCGCCGAGGGGTCGTGGCACGCGGTGGTGTCGAGTCCGCTTGCGCGGGCCGCCGACACGGCGTCGCTCATCGCCGACGGGCTGGGGCTCCCCGCGCCCGAGCCGGTGCCGGCGCTCGCCGAACGGCGGTACGGCGCCCTCGAGGGGCTGTCGACCGCCGAGCGGGCTCGGCTGCGCTCGCTGTCGGTCTACGTGCGCGGGCTCGAGTCCCGCTCGTCGGTGGCCGACCGCGCCATCTCGGCACTGCTCGGCATCGCCGAGACGCATCCCGGTCGCTCGATCGTCGCGGTCACCCACGGCGGCGTCATCCAGGCGGTGCTGCTGCACCTCGGGCTCCCGAAGCCCGGCTCCGGCGCGATCGCGAACGGCTCGGTGCACGAGCTGCGCGTGGTCGGCGATCGCGTCTCGTTCGTGTGGTCCGAGGCGTACGACGACGCGGAGTCCACGGGAACCGGCTGACCGACCCGCGAAGCTCCCCGTCCGCTCAGCGGCGGCGGTGCGCGGCCCTGCCGTCGCTCGTGCCCACGCGCCGCAGCACCTCGAGCAGGCGCTCGGCCGACGTGCTCCAGTTGAAGCGCTCGGCTTCGCGGGCGGATGCGGCGGAGCGACGCTCCCACTCCCCCGGCTCGTCGAGCGCGCGGATCTCGCGGGCGAGCTCGGCCGGGTCGCCGGGCGCGAAGTACTGCGCGGCCTCCCCGCCGATCTCCCGGAAGATGGGGATGTCGCTCACGACGACGGGCGTTCCGAGGCGCATCGCCTCGACGAGCGGGATGCCGAAGCCCTCGGCCCGCGACGCGGTGACGAGGGCGGTGGCGCTCGAGAGCAGCTCAGCGTACGCGGCATCCGTCACGCCGTCGTGGAAGACGAGCCGCGCGCTCGGGGCGAGGCGCGTGAGCCGCTGGCGTTCCTCGGGCGTGATGCGGCTGAGGAGGTGCAGCTCGTGGTCGGGTAGCAGCTCGAGGGCGCGCACGAGCGTCTCGACGCCCTTGTACGGCATGAACGAGCCCATGTAGACGAGCCGGCCGTGCTCCGGCCGTGCCCTCGGCAGGTGCGGGGTGCCGAGCGCGTCGGCGGAGTTCTCGACGACGGTGAGCGGCCGCTTGGTGAGGTGGTGCTCGCGGATGAGCGATGCCGTCGTCTCGGAGACGGTGACGACTTCGTCGGCGCGGTCGAGCAGCATGCGCTGCGGCCACCACGCGAGGTGGTAGAGGCGCCACAGCAGGCGCACCGGCGCCGGCAGGTCGCGCGGCGGCGTGCGGTTCTCGTAGTAGATGAGGTCGTGCAGGGTGAGCACGAGCCCGTAGGTGCGGCCCCACGATCCCATGGTCTGCATCGGCGAGAACACGACGTCGGGCTTCAGCCGGCGCACCTGGCGCGCGACGAAGGGCTCGCGCAGGCTCGTGGGCCCGCTGACGAGCTCCCAGGGCAGCGCGGGCAGGTTGTCGAGCTGGCGGTGATCGCTGATGAGCATCGTGAGCGGATGCCGCTTCGCCAGCTCCTCGACGATGTGCGCCGTGAACCGGCTGATGCCGTCGTGGTGGCCGACGCGCACGTAGCGGCAGTCGACGACGAGCTTCACACGTCACCCCCGTCGCCGAGGAACGCGCGGATGTGGTCGGCCGCCTCGCCGGGCGTCTCGTAGTGGATGAGGTGGCCGACGGCCGGGATGACCGCGAGGGTCGCGTCGGCGAAGAGCGGCTGCAGTCGCTCCTGCGCCGCGAGCGGGGTCACGTCGTCGCGCTCGGCGGCGATGAGCAGCACGGGCATCGGGATGGCCGGCGCGTACTCGCGCACGTCGTGGCTCACCGACGCCTGGAACGCCTCGAGCACGGCGTCGCGGTCGTCGAACGACGAGAAGTAGCGGTCGTGCTGGTCGTGGATGAAGCGGCGCAGTTCGGCCGAGTCGGTCTTGGCCATCGTCACGCTCATGACGCGCACGATCGCGCGGTTGCGCAGCAGGGCGAACCCGGCCTTCTCGGGCAGGGCGGCGGCGGCGCGGTAGTAGCCGACCGCGAGTCGCGTCATGATCGCACGCGGCCCCTCGAGCGCGGGCGCGCCGATCGGGTTGACGAGCACGAGGCGGCCGGGTCGCAGGCCGCGTGCGACCGCCGCCGAGGCGACGATCGAGCCGAACGAGTGGCCGAGCAGCGTGTAGGAGTCGCCGTCGACGGTCGCGGCGACGAAGGCGGTGAGCCACTCGGCGTAGGCGTCGATGTCGTGCGGCTGCTCGGCGAACGGCGGGGTGTCGCCGAATCCGGGCAGGTCGGGTGCGATGAACCGGTAGCCGGGCAGCTTCGCGACGACGGGCTCGAGGCCGTGGTGGTCGCCGCGGAAGCCGTGCACGAGCACGATCGTCGGCGAGCCCGGGTCGCCGTACTCCCACCACGCCGTCTCGCCGCCGGCGACCGGGGTGCGATGTTCGCGCACCGGGATGCGCGCGAGTTCGTCGGCGTACGGGGAGGCGGTCATCGGTCCCATCCTATGGCGAGGTCCCTGCGCGATCGCAGTGCGCGGTCGCCCCGACGCTCACGTGCGCACCTGCACGGCGGGGCGCCGGGCCGGTGACGGTGGCCGACCATATGGTGACGACATGGACCTCTCGAACGCCGCATCCTGGGCCGACACCCTGGCCGTCTTCGACCTCGAGACCACCGGCATCGACATCGACACATGCCGCATCGTGACGGCGCACGTCGGGGTGATCGGCGTCGACGGGCAGGTGCTCGAGCAGCGAGAGTGGATCGTCGACCCCGGCGTCGAGATCCCCACCGCGGCCACGCTCATCCACGGCGTCAGCACCGAGCGCGCCCGCCTCGAGGGCCTGCCCGCGGTGCAGGGCGTCGTCGAGATCATCGAGGCGTTGACGGATGCCGCGAACCGCGGCCTGCCGATCGTCGCGTACAACGCCGCCTACGACCTGTCGGTGCTCGACCGCGAGGCGCAGCGCTACGGCCACGAGCCGCTGCGCTCTCCCGCACCCGTCATCGACCCGCTCGTCATCGACAAGGCCGTCGACCGGTACCGCCGCGGCAAGCGCACGCTCACCGCCACTGCGGCCCACTACGGCGTGCCCCTCGACGACGCGCACAACGCGGGCGCCGACGCGATCGCCGCGGGCCGCGTCGCCCAGGCGATCGCCCGCGCCTACCCGCACCTCGCGGCCACTGCGGCCGCCGAGCTCCACTCCCGCCAGGTCGACTGGTGCCGCGAGCAGGCCGAGAGCTACCAGGAGTGGCGTCGCCGCAACGGCGAGCCCGAGTTCACGACCTCCGGCCGCTGGCCGGTGCGCTGACCGCAGCTGCGCTGACGCGGCATCCGTCTCGCGAGGACGACGAAGGGGCGGGCGACCGAAGTCGCCCGCCCCTTCGTGCTGCGGCTTACTTGCCGAAGTTCTTGAAGCGCTGGTTGAACTTCTCGACGCGGCCGGCCGAGTCCATGATGCGCTGCTTGCCCGTGTAGAACGGGTGCGACTCCGACGAGATCTCGACGTCGATCACCGGGTAGGTGACACCGTCGAGCTCGATCGTCTTGTCGCTCGAGACCGTCGAACGGGTGAGGAACGTGGCGCCCGAAGCGAGGTCGCGGAAGACGACGGCGTTGTAGTCGGGGTGGATGTCGGTCTTCATGGAGACTTCCTTGCTGATCGGATGATTGGTGGTCTCCCGCCCCTCAGGCAACGAAGCACGGGGGCAGGGAAGCATGACGGCCAGCGGGCCAGCACACAAGTTTAGCAGAAGGTGGGCGGATGCCTCGTCACACGGCGCGCGCGCTGAACCGGCCGTCACGCTCGGTGAGCTCGATCTGCATGCCGAAGGTCTCGGAGAGCTTCTCGGCCGTGAGCGCCTCGGCGAGCGGACCCGACGCGACGATGTGCCCGTCGGCCAGGAGGAGCGCGTGGGTGAACCCCTGGGGGATCTCCTCGACGTGGTGCGTGACCATCACGATGGCCGGCGATGCGGGCGACGACGCGTACCCGCCGAGGAGCGCGACGAGCTCCTCGCGCGCACCGAGGTCGAGGCTCGCGGCAGGCTCGTCGAGGAGCAGCAGCTCGGGGTCGGTCATGACGGCGCGGGCGATCTGCACCCGCTTCTGCTCGCCGTCGGAGAGGCTGCCGAACCTGCGCTTCGCGAAGCCCTCGAGCTTCCACTCCGCCAGCACGCGCTGGGCGCGACGGTCGTCGATCTCCTCGTACTCCTCGTTCCACCGGCCGGTGACCGAGTACGCGGCGGTGAGCACGGTGTCGATGACCGATTCGTTGCGCGGGATCTTGCGCGCCATCGCGGTCGAGGCGAACCCGATCATCGGGCGCAGCTCGAACACGTCGACCTTGCCGAGCGACTCCTGCAGCACCTCGGCGGTGCCCTTCGTGGGATGCATCGCCGCGGCGGCGATCTGCAGGAGCGTGGTCTTGCCGGCGCCGTTCGGGCCGAGGATGACCCAGCGCTCGTCGGAGGCGACGCTCCAGTCGATGTCGTCGAGGATCGTGTTGCCGTCTCGAACCACCGACACACCCTGGAACTGCAGAACCGTGCTCGCCATGCCTTCCACCCTATCGGGACGGATGGTGTCGCTCCGGCCACCCCCTGAGGGGGTCAACGACCGGCGAGCACGCGCTCGTAGAGCGCACGCGTCTCGTTCGCGATGGCGTCCCAGGCGAAGTGCTCCTCGGCCCGGATGCGGCCGGCGGCGCCCATCTCGCGGGCGCGCTCGGGGTCGCTCACGACCCGGTTCATGGCCTCCGCGAGATCGGCGACGTACCGGTCGGGGTCGAGCGGGGTGCCCGTGCCGTCGTCGGCCTGGTCGATCGGCACGAGCACGCCCGTGACGCCGTCGTCGACGACCTCGGGGATGCCGCCGGTCGCCGTGCCGACCACGGCCGCGCCGCACGCCATCGCCTCGAGGTTCACGATGCCGAGCGGCTCGTACACCGAGGGGCAGATGAACGCGGTGGCCGACGAGAGCAGCGCGGTGAGCTCGGCGCGCGGCAGGTGCCGGTCGATCCACACGACGCCGTCGCGAGTCGTGCCGAGCTGCTCGACGAGGCCGCTCACCTCGGCCATGATCTCGGGCGTGTCGGGCGCGCCGGCGCAGAGCACGAGCTGCACCTCCGGCGGGAGCGAGCTCGCGGCGCGCAGCAGGTAGGGCAGGCCCTTCTGGCGCGTGATGCGTCCCACGAACACGATCGAGGGACGATCGGGGTCGACGCCGAGCGACCGCACGAGGTCGGGGTCGTCGTTCGGGCGCCAGTCGGCGAGGTCGATGCCGTTGTAGACGACCGACACCCGCTCGGGGTCGACGTCGGGATAGGCGCGCAGGATGTCGCGGCGCATGCCGTTGCTCACCGCGACGACGGCGTCGGCGTCCTCGAATGCGGTGCGCTCGACCCAGCTCGACACGCGGTAGCCGCCGCCGAGCTGCTCGGCCTTCCACGGCCGCAGCGGCTCGAGGCTGTGCGCGGTGACGACGTGCGGGATGCCGTGCAGGCGCTTCGCGGTGAAGCCCGCGAAGTTGGCGTACCAGGTGTGCGAGTGCACGAGGTCGGCGCCCGCGGCATCCTGTGCCATCAGCAGGTCGACGCCCATCGTGGCGAGCGCGGCGTTGGCGGCGGCGAACTCGGCGGGGGTCGCGTAGGCGACGGTGCCGACCTCGTCGCGCGGGGCGCCGAAGCAGCGGACCGACACGTCGATGTCGCGGCGGAGAGCCCGCACGAGCTCCGCGACGTGCACGCCGGCACCTCCGTAGACCTCGGGCGGGTATTCACGGGTGAGCAGGTCGACGCGCATGCGCCAACGATAGCGCTGCGGCATCCGTCACGCGCCGACTTGGCACTGCCCGTCCGTCGTTCGTCTGACTACGCTGGGGCACATGGTCGCATCGCGGAAGATCTTCGGCATCGTGCTCGCTGGTGGAGAGGGCAAGCGCCTCATGCCCCTCACGGAGGACCGCGCCAAGCCCGCGGTGCCCTTCGGCGGCCAGTACCGTCTGATCGACTTCGCGTTGTCCAACCTCCTGAATTCCGGCCTGCGCCAGATCGTGGTGCTCACGCAGTACAAGTCCCACAGCCTCGACCGCCACGTGTCCCAGACCTGGCGCATGAACGGGCTCCTCAACTCCTACGTGGCATCGGTGCCGGCGCAGCAGCGCCTCGGCAAGCGGTGGTTCTCGGGATCGGCCGACGCGATCCTGCAGAGCCTCAACCTCATCTACGACGAGCAGCCCGACATCATCGTCGTGGTGGGCGCCGACCACGTGTACCGCATGGACTTCAGCCAGATGATCGAGGCGCACATCGCGTCCGGCCGCGAGGCGACGGTCGCCGCGATCCGCCAGCCGATCTCGCTCGCCGACCAGTTCGGCGTGATCGAGGTCGACCCGACGGCGCCCGACCACATCCACCGCTTCCTCGAGAAGCCGAAGGAGCCCGTGGGGCTGCCGGACTCCCCCGGCGAGGTGCTCGCCTCGATGGGCAACTACGTCTTCAACGCCGACGCACTCATCGACGCGGTCCTCCGCGACGGTGAGCGCACCGACTCGAGCCACGACATGGGCGGGGACATCATCCCCGCCTTCGTCGCGCAGGGCACCGCGGGCGTCTACGACCTGAAGCGCAACGACGTGCCGGGCTCGACCGACCGCGACCGGTACTACTGGCGCGACGTGGGAACGATCGACTCCTTCTTCGAGGCGCACCAGGACCTCATCTCGGTGCTGCCCGTCTTCAACCTGTACAACCGCGAGTGGCCCATCTTCAGCCAGCAGCTCAACTCGCCGCCCGCGAAGTTCACCCGGGACTCGCGCGGCTCGCTCGGCACCGTCATCGACTCGATCGTGTCGCTCGGATCCGTGATCTCGGGGGCGCACGTCGAGCGCAGCGTGCTCGGTCCGTGGGCGATCGTCGGCTCGGGCGCCAACGTGTCCGACTCGATCCTCTTCGACCGCGCCCGCATCGAGGCCGGGGCGACCGTGCGCCGGGCGATCCTCGACAAGGAGGTCGTCGTCGAGGAGGGCGCCCACATCGGACTCAGCCGCGAAGAAGACCTGGCCCGCGGCTTCGTGGTCACCGACAGCGGCATCACGGTGGTGGGCAAGGGCTCCCACGTCCGGGCCACCGCGTGAGTCTCGCCGCACCGGGCCGCGCGAGCGGCCCGCTCGTCGTGCTGGACGCCGACTCGACGCTCATCCGCGAGGAGGCGATCGAACTGCTCGCCGAGGCGGCGGGCAGCCTCGCGCACGTCGCGGAGGTCACCGAGCGCGCGATGCGCGGCGAGCTCGACTTCGCCGAGAGCTTGCGCGAGCGTGTCGCCACGCTCTCCGGGCTGGCGTTCGACGAGGTCGTCTCGGCCCGGTCGCGCCTGACTCCGACGCCCGGCGTGGAGGAGCTGATCGACGGCGTCCATGCCGCGGGTGGCGTGGTCGGCGTCGTGTCCGGCGGGTTCCACGAGCTGCTCGATCCGCTCGCCGAGCGCCTCGGGCTCGACTTCTGCCGCGCGAACAGGCTCGAGGTCGACGGCGGCCGGCTCACCGGTCGGGTGCTCGGCGACGTCGTCGACGCCGAGGCGAAGCGGCGCGCGCTCGAGGAGTGGGCCGCGGCATCCGGCGTGCCCCTCGAACGCACCGTCGCGGTGGGCGACGGCGCGAACGACCTGCGCATGCTCGATCGCGCTGCGCTCGGCGTCGCGTTCTGCGCGAAGCCGGTGGTGCGAGCCCGGGCGGATGTCGCGATCGACCGTGTCGACCTCAGCGGGGTGCTGGCGCTGCTCGGCCTTCGCGGCTAGCGTGCCGCAGCGGCATCCGGCGACCGACGCCCGAGCGCAGCGCGCGAGCTCGGTGAGCCGTCCTCAGTCAGCCCCGCTCAGTGCCCCATGCCGAGGCCGCCGTCGACGGGGATGACGGCGCCGGAGATGTAGCCCGCGTCGTCGCCGGCGAGCCAGGCGACGACCTTCGCGACCTCGTCGGGCGTCGCGAAGCGGCCCGCGGGAATGCTCTTCTTGTACTCGGCCTGCTGCGCCTCGGGGAGCTCGTCGGTCATGTCGGTCTCGATGAAGCCCGGCGCGACGACGTTCGCGGTGATGTTGCGGGAGCCGAGCTCGCGGGTGATCGAGCGCGCCATGCCCACGAGGGCGGCCTTGGACGCCGAGTAGTTGACCTGGCCGGCGCCGCCGTAGAGGCCGACGACGCTCGAGATGAGCACGATGCGGCCGAAGCGCGCCTTGAGCATGCCCTTCGACGCGCGCTTCACGACGCGGAACGCGCCCGTGAGGTTCGTGTCGATGACGCTCGTGAACTCGTCCTCGCTCATGCGCATGAGGAGCGTGTCGCGGGTGATGCCGGCGTTCGCGACGACCACCTCGACGGGACCGAGCGCGGCCTCGACCTCGGTGAACGCGCGATCGATCGACTCGGCGTCGGTCACGTCGGCGCGCACGGTGAGCGTGCCCTCGGGGCCCTCGCCCGAACGGGCGGTCACGGCGACGCGGTGTCCCTGTGCGACGAACTCGCGGGCGATGGCGTAGCCGATCCCGCGGTTCCCTCCGGTCACCAGCACGGTGCGGCTCGTGGTCATCGCGGGACTCCGTCTCTCTGAGGCTGCGGGGGTCGGGGGCCGTGGGGCCCGTCCCAGCATAGAGGTTGCCGAGTGCGGGGCATCCGGACGCCCGATGCGACGTAGGCTTGACAGTGAGGAGCGCCGACAGGCCCCGGCGACCATGATGAGATCCCAACAGCAGTCGATCACCTCGCTGCCGCCCTCGCCCGAGGCGGAACGCCGGTCGCGCATGATCAAGTACACGATCATGATGTCGATCCGCGTCGTGTGCATCTTCTGCCTGCTCTTCGCGAAGGGCTGGTGGCTCGCGTTCTTCGCGATCGGCGCGATCGTGCTCCCCTACTTCGCCGTCGTCATCGCGAACGTCGGCTCGGCCCGCCGCAACGTCGAGGTGAGCCGTCCCGGCGGCGTCGTGCAGGTGCTGCCGCACCCGACCACCGACGGCGCCGAGAGCGACGCCGAGCCCGAGGCGCGCCCCGAGGGGGACGCGGCGTGATCGGCTCGCTCGGCGCCGCCCCCGCGGGCGGCTGCTCCCGTGCGGGATGCCGCGAGGAGGCGACCTGGCGCATCGACTGGCGCAACCCGCGCATCCACACGGGCGACCGGTTCAAGACCTGGCTCGCGTGCGACGAGCACGTCGAGTACCTGCGGGGCTTCCTCGAGTCGCGGTCCTTCCCCGTGAGCGTCGCGCCGTTCGCGGCGGAAGGCGCGGCAGAAGCTGCGGCGGCGGATGCGGCGGCCGCACCGGCGGGCGAGGAGACCGGCGCGTGAGCGAGTGGCGCTTCCTGCTGACGCCGCGCTGGGGCGGCTACCTCGCCCTCGTGATCGTCTTCGCGATCGCGTGCAGCGCGCTCGGCACCTGGCAGCTCAACCGGCGCGCGGAGGCGCTCGCCGAGGTCGCCCGCATCGACGCGAACTACGACGCCGATCCCGTCCCGGTGCAGGAGGCGCTGCCCGACCCGGCCGCCTTCGACATCGAGCAGCGCTGGCAGGTCGTGGCGCTCTCGGGCGCGTACCTCGCCGACGAGGAGGTCGTGGTGCGCAACCGGCCCTTCGAGGGCAGCAGCGGCTTCGAGGTGATCACGCCGTTCCGCCTCGACGACGGCACCGTGTTCATGGTCGACCGCGGCTGGATCGCCCAGGGCTCCGACGGGCGCCCGAGCGACGTGCCCGCGCCGCCCGCAGGCGAGGTGCAGGTCAGCGCCCGGCTCAAGGCCGGCGAGGGCCGCATCGCGGGCCGCACCTCGACGGGCGACGAGTTCGCGACGATCGACCTCGAGGAGCTCGCCGCCCGCGTCGGCGAACCCAGCTACACGGGCGCCTACGGCGTCCTGGTACAGAGCGGGGCGGATGCCACGCAGCCGCCGCTCGCGGCCGCGCGGCCCGAGCGCGACGAGGGCCCGCACCTCTCCTATGCGCTGCAGTGGTTCGTGTTCGCCCTGATGGCGTTCGTCGGACTCGGCTGGGCGGCGAACCAGGAGCGCAAGGCGCTCGCCCTCACGGCCGCCGAGGAGCGCGGCGAGGCACCGGTGTCCGCACCGGCGCCGCGCAGGCCGAGGCGTGAGCGGGCCGACGCCGACGTCGAGGACGAGATCCTCGATCGGCGCTAGGCCGAACCGCCGGTCGATCCATCGACCTCCTCGTCACCGCCGATCTCCCCGGGTGAACACGTCCGATTGCCGTCAGCCACAAGCGCGGCGCCGATTCAACCGACGCGCGTCGTGGGATCGCGACAGAACCGGGCAGGCACCCGGGTGCCGCGGTCTACAGTCCGAACATGACTGAATTCCGTCCGCCCGTCGCCGACCTCGCGTACGCGCTCAAGCATGTCGTGGGCTACGACCAGGTCGCCGAGCTTCCGGGCTTCGAGCACGCCGACTTCGACACCGTCACCGAGATCCTCGAGGAGGTCGGCGGCTTCATGGCCGAGGTCGTCGCCCCCACCAACCGCGCCGGCGACGTCGAGGGCGCCCGTCTCAACGCCGATGGCACGGTGACCACGCCCACGGGTTTCAAGGAGGCCTACTCCGCCTACGTCGACGCGGGCTGGGGTTCGGTGCCCCTGCCCGAGGAGTTCGGCGGCGGCGGGTTCCCCCGGACGATCGGCCTCGCCATCCAGGAGCTGACGACCACCGCGAACATGGCGTTCGCGCTCGCGCCGCTGCTCACCCAGGGCGCGATCGAGGCGCTGCTGCACTACGGCAGCGACGAGCAGAAGCAGGCCTGGCTGCCGAAGATGGTCAGCGGCGAGTGGGCCGGCACCATGAACCTCACCGAGCCGCACGCGGGCTCCGACGTGGGGGCGCTCACCACCAAGGCCGTGAAGCGCGCCGACGGCACCTACGGCATCACCGGCCAGAAGATCTACATCACCTTCGGCGACCACGATCTCAGCGAGCAGATCGTGCACCTCGTGCTCGCCCGCACGCCCGACGCGCCCGCCGGAACCAAGGGGATCTCGATCTTCATCGTGCCGAAGTTCCTCGTGAACGACGACGGCTCCCTCGGCGAGCGCAACGGCGTGCACACGCTCGGCGTCGAGCACAAGATGGGCATCCACGGGTCGCCCACGTGCGTGCTGTCGTACGAGGACGCCACCGGCTACCTCGTCGGCGACGAGAACCTCGGCATGCGCATCATGTTCGTCATGATGAACAGCGCCCGCCTGTCGGTGGGCATGCAGGGCCTCGCCGTGGCAGAGCGCGCGTATCAGCAGTCGCTCGAATTCGCGAAGGAGCGCATCCAGGGCCGAGCGATCGGCGCCACGCAGGACTCCCCCATCATCGACTTCCCCGACGTGCGCCGCATGCTCGTGACGCAGAAGGCGTACATCGCCGCGCTCCGGCGCATGATGCTCCTGAACGCCGTGCACGTCGACCTCTCCACCCACCACCCGGATGCCGCGGCCCGCGCCCGCGCCGACGAAATCGCCGGCCTGCTCACCCCCATCTGCAAGTCGTTCGGCACCGACCTCGGCAACGAGCTCACCTCGCTCGCGCTGCAGGTCCATGGCGGCATGGGCTTCATCGAGGAGACCGGCGCCGCCCAGCACTACCGCGACGTGCGCATCGCCGCGATCTACGAGGGCACCAACGGCATCCAGGCCGCCGACCTCGTCGGCCGCAAGCTCGGGGTGCGGGGCGGCGCCTCGTTCCTCGAGTTCATCGCCTCGATGCGCGAGCTCGACGGCGAGCTGGCGGGTGCCGGCGACGACTTCGCGTCGATCCGTGCGCAGCTGAGCGCGGGTCTCGATGTGCTCGAGCAGACGACCCGGTGGATGCTGCGCATCGGCGCCGCCGATCCGAACTCGGCGCTCGCGGGCTCCAGCCCCTACCTCCGCATCTGGGGGCTCGTGGTCGGCGGCTGGCTGCTCGCGAAGTCCGCGCTCGCCGCTCGCGACCTCGATGGCGACAGCGTCGCGGCCGCGCAATTGCCGCTGGCCCGCTTCTACGCCGAGCAACTGCTGCCGGCGGCATCCGGACTCGTCGGCGCGGCCACCGCCGGGTCGCGCGACCTGTTCGCGCTCGATGCCGATGCGCTCGGCGACGTGGTGCGGCGCACCGCCCGCGTCTGACGCCTCGCCTCGCGACACCGCCCCGAACGCGGATCACCCGCGCGCGTACTACGCCAGCTCGATGAGCTCCTGGTACTCGCGGCTCCAGTGATCCTCCGTGCCGTCGGGCATGATGAGCACTCGCTCGGGGTTGAGGGCCTCGACGGCGCCGGGGTCGTGCGAGACGAGCACGACCGAGCCCTCGTAATGCGCGAGGGCATCGAGGATCTCGGCGCGGCTCGCGGGGTCGAGGTTGTTCGTGGGCTCGTCGAGGAGCAGCACGTTCGCGCCCGACACGACGATCATCGCGAGCGCGAGTCGCGTCTTCTCGCCGCCGGAGAGCACGCCGGCCGGCTTGTGCACGTCGTCGCCCGTGAACAGGAACGAGCCGAGCACCTTGCGCGCCTCGGTCTCGGTGAGGTTCGGTGATGCGCTCACCATGTTCTGCAGCACGCTGCGCTTCACGTCGAGCGTCTCGTGCTCCTGCGCGTAGTAGCCGACGCGCAGTCCGTGCCCGGGCTCGATGACGCCCGTGTCGGGCTCGTCGACACCCGCGAGGATGCGCAGCAGCGTGGTCTTGCCGGCGCCGTTGAGGCCGATGATGACGACCTTCGAGCCGCGATCGATCGCGAGGTCGACGGCGGTGAAGATCTCGAGCGAGCCGTAGCTCTTCGAGAGGTCGCTCGCGGTGAGCGGCGTACGGCCGCAGGGTGCGGGCGTCGGGAAGCGGAGCTTCGCCACGCGGTCGACGGAGCGCACCTCCTCGAGGCCCGCGAGGAGCTTCTCGGCGCGGGCGACCATCTGGTGGGCCGCCGCGGCCTTCGACGCCTTCGCCCCGAACTTCGCAGCCTGCATCTGCAGGACGCCGGCCTTCTTCTCGGCGTTGGCGCGCTCCTTCTTGCGGCGCTCCTCGTCGGCGGCGCGCTGGCGCAGGTAGTGCTTCCAGCCCATGTTGTAGATGTCGATGACCGAGCGGTTCGCGTCGAGGTAGAACACGCGGTTCACGACCTCGCCGACGAGCTCCACGTCGTGGCTGATGACGATGACGCCGCCCTTGTAGCCCTTGAGGAACTCGCGGAGCCAGACGACCGAGTCGGCGTCGAGGTGGTTCGTGGGCTCGTCGAGGATCATCGTCTCGGCGTCGGAGAAGAGGATGCGCGCGAGCTCGATGCGCCGGCGCTGGCCGCCCGAGAGGGTCTTCAGCGGCTGGTCGAGGATGCGGTCGGGCAGGTTGAGGTTCGACGCGATCGACGCGGCCTCCGCCTCGGCGGCGTACCCGCCGAGCGCGGTGAAGCGGTCGGTGAGGTTGCCGTACTTCTTCATCGCGCGTTCGGCGACCGCGGGGTCGTCGCTGCCCATCTGCATGGATGCCTCGTGCATGCCGAGCACGAGCGAGCCCAGGCCGCGCGCGTCGAGGATGCGGGTGCGCGCGAGCATCTCGGGGTCGCCGGAGCGCGGGTCCTGCGGCAGGTAGCCGATCTCGCCCGAGCGGTCGATGCGTCCGCCGGTGGGCAGCGTCTCGCCCGCGAGGGTCTTCGTGAGGGTCGTCTTGCCGGCGCCGTTGCGGCCGACGAGCCCCACCTTGTCGCCAGCCGAGACGCGGAAGTCCACGTGCTCCATGAGCACGCGCGCGCCGATGCGGATCTCGAGATCATGGACGGCGAGCACGGGAATCCTCCGGGCGGATGGGGGTGGTGGGGATCGTGCCGACGTGGCACAGCCTCCCAGTCTACCGGGGTGGCGAGTGCGGCACGGCCGTGTCGGCGGTCGGGGCCAGAATCGGGACATGGCCACCGCCTCCTCCGCCGCCCTGCGCGCCGCGCGGCTCTCGTCGCACGGCTTGCGCGAGCCGGTCGGGTCGGCGGCATCCGTCGTCGAACGGCTCATGGCCGTGCAGGCGCAAGACCTCGCGGCGGCCAAGTGGGCGGTCGGCAGTCGGGTGCCGGGGTCCACCGTGGCCGACATCGACGCCATGCTCGAGCAGCGGCAGGTGGTGCGTTCATGGCCCGTGCGCGGCACGCTGCACCTCGTGCCCGCGCGGATGCTGCGACCGATCCTCGCGCTCACCGGCGCGCGTGAACTCGGCCGAGCCGCCCTGCGGCACCGTCGCCTCGAGCTCGGAGCCGAGGAGTACCGCATCGCGCGCGACACGGCCGAGCGCCTGCTCGCGGGCGGCGGGTCCGCGAGTCGCGAGCAGCTCCTGGCCGCCTGGGACGCGGCCGGCTGCGAGACCGCAGGCCAGCGCGGCTATCACCTCATCTGGTGGCTCGCGCTCGACGGGGTGCTCGCGTGCGGACCCGTCGAGGGGCGCACGCAGCGATTCGTGCTGCTCGACGAGTGGGCGCCCGCGGCATCCGATGCCCCAATCGGTCGCGAGGCGACGCTCGGCGAGCTCTTCGCGGGCTATGTCGCCGGTCACGGGCCCGTCACGCTCAGGGACTTCGCGTGGTGGACGGGCCTCACCCTCGGTGATGCGAAGGCCGCACTCGCCGCCGCCGGCGACCGGGTCGAGCGGTTCCCGGGCGACGACGCCGAGCGGTTCGCAGCGCCCGGCGCGGCGGATGCCGCGCGGCACCGCCCGTCGGGCGCGCTCGCGCTCGCCGCCTTCGACGAGTACTTCCTCGGCTACGCCGATCGTTCGGCCGTCTGCGACCCGCGCCACCACGATCGTGTGATCCCCGGCGGCAACGGCGTGTTCCAGCCGGTGCTCGTCGTCGACGGGCGGGTGATCGGCACATGGCGCCGCGCCGGACGTGCGGACCGGCCGCGTGTCGAGCTCGAGGTCTTCGAGGCGGCATCCGATGCGCTGATCCGTCGTCTCACGCGCCCGCTCACCGCCTGGGCCCGGTTCCACGGCGCGCAGCTCGAGGGGGTCGAGCGACGGGCGTGAGCGCAGCGGCATCCGTCGCTCGACATGGAAGCGGGGCGGGCCGGCGATGCCGACCCGCCCCGGGGTTGCCGAGTGCTCGGTGCGTACTGCTCGAGCGCGGGCTTACTGCTCGAGCGCGGCCTGCAGCTCGAGGGTGATGGTGACCTGCTCGCCGAGGAGCACGCCGCCGGTCTCGAGCGCGGCGTTGTAGGTGAGGCCGAAGTCCTCGCGGTTGATGACCGTCTTCGCCGTGGCGCCGCCCTTGTAGTTGCCGTAGGGGTCGCCGCCGAAGCCGCCGAAGTCGAAGTCGAAGGTGACGGGCTTGGTGACGCCGCGCAGGGTCAGCTCGCCGTCGACCTTGTACTCGCCCTTCTCGACGCGGACGCCCGTCGACACGAAGTCGATCGTCGGGTAGGTCTCAGCCGCGAAGAAGTCGCCGGTGCGCAGGTGCGCGTCGCGGTTGGGCTCGTTGGTGGTGATCGATGCGACCTCAGCCGAGGCGGTCACGGTCGACTCGAGGGGGTTCTCGGCGGTCACGAAGGTGGCGTCGAAGCGCTCGAACTTGCCCTTCACCTTGCTGATCATGAGGTGGCGGATGCTGAAGGAGACCTCGCTGTGGGCGGTGTCGATCTTCCAGGTTCCAGCGCGGTAGCCGGGGATCTCGGTCGTCGTGGCGGTGCTCGTCATAGGGATGTACTCCGATTTCGTACGTTGCAGGGCGGCCGTGCGGCCACACGTATGCAAACGCATGAGAACGAGATCTATTCCCCGTGATCGAGGAATATCTGGCGACGGAGTTCGAGGACCCTCGACGCGGCGTCGTCGAGACGCTCCTCGGGGATCCGCCCGCTGCGCACCGCGTCGGCGATCGAGCCGGCCAGCCCGTCGACGCTGATGCCGAACTCCGAGGGATCCGCGGGCAGCACGTAGAGCAGCAGGTCGGAACCCGCGGCGACCGCACGGACCGCGTTCTCGCCGGGATCGGCGTACTCGGGCAGCTCGTTGTGCTGCAGCATGAGCATGTCGTCGGTGACGATGACCCCGTCGAAGCCGAGCTCCTCGCGCAGGATCCGGTGCCACTCGGGTGAGAGCGACGCCGGCGCGGCATCGACCGCCGGGTACGCGAGGTGCCCCGTCATCACGAGGTCGGCGCCGGCGTCGATCGCCGCGGCGAACGGCGGCTCGGCCGTGGTGCGCCATTCGTCCATGCTGAGGGGAGCACTCGGCACCGAACGGTGCGAGTCGCCCGGCGCCGCGCCGTGTCCCGGGAAGTGCTTCACCGTGCTCGCGACTCGGCCCTGCTCCCCTGCGACCGCGGCGGCCACCCGGTCGGCCGCGGACTTCGCGTCCCCGCCGAGCACGCGGTCGAAGATGAACGAATCGGGATCGGCCGTGACATCCGCCACGATGCCGAAGTTCACGTTGACGCCGGATGCCGCGAGCACGTCGCCCCGCGCCGCGAAGGCGTCGTGCGCTGCTGCGGGCGGGGCGGCACGCAGCGCCTCGGGGCCTGCCGCCGTGTCCCAGTCGAGGCGCTGCACGATGCCGCCCTCCTCGTCGATCCCGATGAGGGTCGCCGCCTCGTCGTCGACCTGCAGTGCTCCCGTCAGCGCGCCCAGCTCCTCGGGACCGGCGGGGATGTTGTCGCCCATGAGGATGACGCCGGCGATGCCCCGGTCGACGAGCGCACGCAGCGGGGCGGCATCCGTGCCGGGTGCGTGCAGCATGAGCAGCGACGCGGCCTTCTGCTCGAGCGTCATGCCCGAGAGTCGCTCGTCGACCCATGCCGCCGTGTCGAGTGCCGGGGTCGCGGGGGTCGACACCTCGGCCGACCGCGTCGGCGCCGGCACTCCCGGGGCAGCCGCGGCGCACCCGGTGAGCCCGATCAGCCCGGCCACCATCGCCACCGGCAGTGCCGCCGCTCGCTTCACACGCATTCGAACGACTCTACGCTGCGTGTCCGAACGATCGCCGAGTGCCGCCGTGGTTAGAATCGCGGGGCTTGGAGGAGGTGGTCGTGCGAGTCGGGCGGCATCGGACCCTCTGGGCGGTCATCGTGTTGTCCGTGGCGCTGCTGAGCCCGGCGAGTCCCGCCGGCGCAGCCGAGTACCCGAGCTGGGACGAGGTCGAGGCGGCGAAGGCCGATGCGGCATCCCGCGCTGCCGAGGCGGACCGCGTCGCCGGATTCGTGGACCAGCTCGAGGCCGAGGCCGGACGCCTCGGCGACGTGGCCGTCGAGGCCGCCGCGGCATCCGCCACCGCCGAGGCGGCACGCGTCGACGCCGCCGCCCGTGCCGACACGCTGCGCCGCGCCGCCGACGCAGCCGCCGCGAAGGCGGACGCGTCGGCCGCGCGGTTCGGACGGGTCGGCGCGCTGCTGGCCCGGTCGAGCGGCACCGACGTGACGCTGCGGCTCCTCTTCGACGACGGCCCGAGCGACCTGCTCGCCGGACTCTCGCGGGCCGCGCAGCTCGCCGACGTCACGGCCGGCGTCGCCGAGCGGGCGAAGGCCGATCGAGCCGACGCCGAAGCGCTCAGCGCGCAGGCCGACATCGCCGAGGCCGAGCGCACGCGTCTCGCCGCGGAGGCCGCGGCCGCCGCCGAGGCCGCGCGCGCCGCACACGAAGCCGCCGAGGCACGCGTCGCCGCGCAGCAGGCGACACTGCAGACCCTCTACGCGCAGCTCGCGAGCCTGCGCGAGCGATCCGTGGAGCTCGAGCGGCGGTTCCGCATCGGCGAGCAGGCCGCCCGCGAGCAGGCGGCTCGCGCGGCGGCGGCAGCCGCAGCCGCGGCTGCCTCGGGAGGCGGCGGCGGAGGAGGCGATGCGGGCGCCCCACCGCCCGGGGTGATCGTCGACCCCGCCGCGGCGAAGGCCTATGCCGCATCGGTGATCGGCGCGTACGGCTGGGGCCAGGGCGACTACAACTGCCTCGTCCTGCTCTGGAATCGCGAGTCGGGGTGGCGTGCCGACGCGTACAACGCGTCGAGCGGCGCGTACGGGATCCCGCAGTCGCTGCCGGGCAGCAAGATGGCCGCCGCCGGCGCCGACTGGCGCACGAACGCCGCGACGCAGATCGACTGGGGCCTGTCGTACATCTCGGCCCGCTACGGCGCCCCGTGCGGCGCCTGGGCGCACTCGGAGGCGGTCAACTGGTATTGATGAGGTGATGACCGATCCGTCCGAGCGGCAGCTCTTCCGGCGGCACGCAGCCGAGGGCGTGCTGCTCGTCGGCGGCGGGGCCGCGATCCTGCTGCAGCTGGCCGATCCGCGCGTCGCCGCGGGGGTGGCGCGGCACAGCGGGTTCCGGGAGCGACCGCTCGACCGGTTGCTCGGCACCCTCGACTACCTCACGGCCCTCGCGTTCGGCGACGAGGCCGACCGGCGGCGTCTCGTGCGCACGGTCAACGCGCGCCACGCCCCCGTGCGGGGCGCGGCCGCGGGCGGCGAGGCATCCGCCGGGTACTCGGCATTCGACGCCGACGCGCAGCGGTGGGTCGCATCGACCCTGCTCGCGGTCGCCCTCGACCTGCACGAGCGCACGTGGGGCCCGCTCGACGCGGCGACCGCCGACGCCATCGTGCGCGGGTATGCGCCGCTCGGGGGTCGCCTGCAGGGCACCCGGGCGGGCTGGCCGGCGACGCGGGCCGAGTTCGACGCCTGGTGGGCCGAGCGGATGCCGCGGCTCGCCGTCGGCGACGACGCGCGCTCCGTGGCGCACGGCCTCCTCGACGGGCACGCCCTGCCCGTGCCCCTCCGGATGCCTCTGCCGGCCGTGCGTCTCGTGACCGCCGCACTCCTGCCGCCCGCGATCCGCGACGCCTACGGATTCCGCTGGACGCCCCGCGCGGAGCGGGTCGCCGGCGCGTGGCTCGGCGCGATCACGGGAGCCTGGCCGTACCTTCCCCGGCCGCTCCGTCACGCGGCGAAACAGGCATCGCTCCGGCGGGTGCGACGCGGTACCCGGTACGCTGGCAGTGACCTGCGAGGACGAGGATGACCCAGCAACCAGCGCACCGTGGCGAGCCGCTCGACGCAATCGACCGGCGCATCGTCGCCGAGCTGAGCCGCGACGGACGACTGTCGGTGCGCACCCTCGCAGAGCGCGTGCACATCTCCCGCACTGCAGCGCACAACCGGGTGCTGAACCTGCAGCAGCGCGGGGTCATCACCGGCTTCGGCGCCCAGATCGACCGCAAGGCGATCGGCCTGAACATCTCGGCGCTCGTCGTCGTGCGCATCGGCGACGTCTCGTGGGAGTCGATCGCGGCGAAGCTCGCCACGCTCCCCTTCGTCGAGAAGGTGCAGGCCGTCTCGGGCGACATCGACATCATGCTCACGGTGAGCGCGCCCGACCACGAGCAGCTGAGCCAGGCGATCCTCCGCGACATCCACGACCTGCCGGGTGTCGTGTCGACGAGGTCGCACCTCATCCTCGCCGAGATCGACGGCCGACCGCCCGCGCAGACGCTGGACATCTGGCGCGACTGACGCCCCGGCGGGTGGACGCATGACCGCGATTCCGGCACGCGAGTGCCGACCGTTCACCATTCCCGCGTACCCCGAGCGAGGGGCCCCAGACTGGCGCACCATGGCTCCATGAGCCTCAATGTCGAGCATCACGCGACCCGAACCCTCCCGTCCGAGAAGCCCCTCCGACTCCTCGACAACGCCGGCCATGCCGTCGACGGATCGGAGACGGGCGGGTTCTCGTTGCCGCCCGTCGAGCGGCTCCTCGAGCTCTACCGCCGCATGGTGGTCGCCCGTCGCTTCGACGTGCAGGTCACCGCCCTCACCAAGCAGGGGCGCCTCGCCACCTACCCGTCGGCGTACGGCCAGGAGGCATGCGAGATCGGCGTCATCTCGGCGATCACGGCCGACGACTGGTTCTTCCCCACCTATCGCGACAGCATCGCGCTGCTGACCCGCGGCATCGCCCCCGGCGAGATCCTCACGTCCTTCCGCGGCGACTGGCACAACGGCTACGACCAGCACCGGTACCGCACCACGGCGCAGGCGACGCCGCTCGCCACCCAGGCCCTCCACGCGGTCGGCCTCGCGCACGCCGCACGGCTGCGGCGCGATCCGATCGTCGCGCTCACCTTCCTCGGCGACGGCGCCACGAGCGAGGGCGACGCGCACGAGGCGTTCAACTTCGCCGCCGTCTGGCAGACGCCCACGGTCTTCCTCGTGCAGAACAACCAGTTCGCCATCAGCACCCCGGTCGCGCGGCAGACCCACGCGGCGACGCTCGCCGACAAGGCCGTGGGCTACGGCATGCCCGGCTACCACGTCGACGGCAACGACGTCGCGGCCATGTACGCCGTCGCGCACGCCGCCGTCGAGCGCGCACGTTCGGGCGGCGGCCCGACCCTCATCGAGGGCCTCACCTATCGCATCGAGTCGCACACCAACTCCGACGACCCCACCCGGTATCGCAAGGCCCGCGAGGTCGAGCACTGGAAGCGCCGCGACCCGATCGAACGACTCGAGAAGTACCTCGTCTCCGAGGGGGCGCTGTCCGACGCCACCCGCGCCGAGATCGCCGACGCCGCCGAGTCCCTCGCCCGCGAGACGCGCGAGGTCATGACGCGGGAGGCCGTGATCGACCCGCTCGAGCTCTTCGACCACGTCTACTCGCGGCCGCGCGCGGCACTGCTCGAGCAGCGCGCCGCCCTCGAGGCCGAGCTCGCCGGAGCCGCCCGATGACCACGACCCACACGGAACCCACCCCGGCGACGGATGCCGCGGCATCCGCCCCGCAGCCCCTGACGATGGCCGGGGCGCTCAACGCGGCGCTCCGCGACGAGATGGCCGCCGACGACCGCGTCGTGGTCTACGGCGAGGACGTCGGGCCGCTCGGCGGCGTGTTCCGGGTGACCGACGGCCTGCAGGCCGCGTTCGGCGACGAGCGCGTCTGGGACTCCCCGCTCGCCGAGTCGGGCATCGTGGGCACGGCGATCGGCATGGCGCTGTACGGCATGCGACCCGTGGTCGAGATGCAGTTCGACGCGTTCAGCTACCCCGCGTTCGAGCAGATCGTCTCGCATGTCGCCAAGATGCGGAACCGCACGAAGGGGCGGGTCGAGCTGCCGATCGTCATCCGCATCCCCTGCGCGGGCGCGATCGGCGGGGTGGAGCACCACTCCGACTCGTCGGAGGCGTACTGGGCCTCGACGCCGGGCCTCACGGTCGTCATGCCGTCGAGCCCGGCCGACGCCTATTCGATGCTGCGCGAGGCGATCCGCAGCGACGACCCGGTCGTCTTCATGGAACCGAAGAGCCGCTACTGGTCGAAGGCACCGCTGACGCTGCCCGTGCAGACCGCGCCCATGGATCGTGCCCAGGTCGTGCGCGAGGGCACCGACGTGACCCTGATCGGCTACGGTCCCACCGTGCGGACGGCCCTCGATGCGGCCTCCGCCGCCGAGGCCGAGGACCTCTCGATCGAGGTCATCGACCTGCGGAGCCTCTCTCCGTTCGACGACGAGACCGTGAGCGCCTCGGTGCGCAAGACGTCGCGCGCGGCCGTCATCCACGAGGCCGCGCAGTTCGGCGGCTACGGCGCCGAGGTCGCCGCCCGCATCACCGAGCGCAACTTCTTCCATCTCGCGGCGCCGGTGCTGCGCATCACGGGCTACGACATCCCCTACCCCTCGCCGAAGCTCGAGGAGCACTACCTGCCGACGCCCGACCGCGTGCTCGCCGCGATCGCCGGCTGGGAATGGGACCTCGCATGAGCCGCGCGTTCATCCTGCCCGACCTCGGCGAGGGCCTCACCGAGGCGGCCGTCGTCGCATGGCTCGTGGCCCCCGGCGACGAGGTCGCCATCGACCAGCCGGTCGTGGAGCTCGAGTCGGCGAAGTCCGTCGTGCAGCTGCCGACGCCCTTCGCGGGCGTGGTCGAGTCGCTCGGCGGCGAGATCGGCGACGTGCTGCACGCCGGCACGGTGCTCATGACGCTCGCCGACGGCGAGGCGGGCAGTGGTCCGGATGCGGCGGGCGATGCCGCTGCGGGCGGGTCCGTCGCGACCGGTGGGGCGGTGGCGGCGGATGCCGCGGCCTCCCCGATTCCCGACGCGGCACCGGAGTCGGGCGCGTTGCCGTCCGCCGAGACGGTTCCTGCGGCGGCGTCGGCCGCCACGGACGCCGCCCCGGCCGCACCCCCGGCCGCCGCCCACGGCGACGCCGACGCATCCGGAGCGGTGCTCATCGGGTACGGCACCCGACAGGTCGCGGCGTCGAAGCGCGACGCCGGCGCCCCCGCGCGCTTCGGCCGCGCACGCTCCGGGTCCCCAGCGGGCTCGCCCCCGCGACTCCAGGCGGGGCGGCACTCCCCCGTCGTGTCCCCTATCGTGCGGCGGATCGCCCGCGACCACGGCTTCGACGCGAGCGAGCTCCTGGGCTCTGGCCCCGACGGGCTCGTGGCACGCAGCGACGTCGAGGCGTTCATCCGGGAGCAGGAGGGCGCAGCGGCATCCGCGCCCGTCGACGCCCGCGTCGAGCCCGCCGCGCCCGTTGCCGCACCGGTTCGCAGCCCGTCTGCGGGAGAGCACCGGGTGCCGCTCAGCAGCACCGCCCGGGCCGCCGCCGCGCACTTCACGAGGTCGCGCCGGGAGATCCCCGAGGCGACGGTCTGGATGGACGTCGACGCGACCGAACTGCTCGCCGCACGCCGGCAGCTGCAGGAGGCGACCGGGGAGCGCTTCGGCGTCACCGCACTGGTCGCGCGATTCGTCGTGGCGGGCCTGGCGCGGCATCCGTCGCTCAACGCGACGTTCGACGCCGAGCGAGACGAACTCGTGCTGCACGACGCCGTGAACCTCGGGCTGGCTGCGCAGACCCCGCGCGGGCTGCTCGTGCCGGTGGTGCACGGCGCCGAGCGGATGTCGCTGCGCGAACTGCGCGACGCCGTCGCCCGGCGCACCGAGCAGGCGGCGTCGGGAGCGTTCCCGCCCGACGCGCTCGCGGGCGGCACGTTCACGTTCAACAACTACGGCACGCTCGGCGTCGACGGATCGGCGGCGATCATCAACCACCCCGAGGCCGCCATGCTCGGCATCGGCCGCCTCGTGGAGCGCCCCTGGGTCGTCGATGGCGCACTCGCGGTGCGCACGGTCACCGAACTGACGCTCTCGTTCGACCACCGGGTGTGCGACGGCGCCGAGGCCGCGGCGTTCCTCACGTTCGTCGCGCACTGCATCGAGCGCCCGATCTCGCTGCTCGCGGACCTCTAGCAGCGGTCGCCGGGCCGGCGCGATGCCGGCTCGGCGCCGCTTGGTTCGGGTCGCCGCGCTGCGTGGCGCGTCGTTCCTAGAAGAACTCGTCGGGCGTGCCCGCGGCGCGTTCCACGTCGCGCGTGCTGACGCCGGCCGCGGCGAGCTTCGCGACGGCCACCCGCAGGCCGGACTCCATCTGCGCCGCCCACGCGTCGGACTCCCGGGCGCTCGCCTCGGCGGTGCGGGCCCGCGCCTCTGCGGATTCGGCGGCACGCCGGGCGTCGCTCACCTGGCGGAGCGCGAGCGAGATGCCGTAGTACGCGGCCACGATCGTGGCGATCGGCGCGGCCACGACCGCGAGCGCGCTGACGCCGACCCCGGTCGGGCTGAACGCGATCACGAGCACGAAGGCGAGGAAGAGCACGATGAGCGCCACGAGCACCACGAGCATGAATCGGATGTCACGGCTCCACAGCGTGCGGCTCGCGGCGTCGGCAGACCTCACCTCGGCGGCCGTCGGTTCGGCGGGCACCGGCGGCTCCGGGGATCTCGGGGACGTCGGCATCACCATGGTGGTGTCGGCGCCGAGAACGGCGTCGGACTGGCGGGCGTGCGTGTCGCTCATCGGGGACTCCCCTGTGTTCGGATCGTCCCCCAATTGTGGGACGCGACGCCGGAGCGGTCAAGGAACCGCGCCGACGCGCGGGAACGCGAAAACCCCCGAGCTTCCGGAGAAACTCGGGGGCGATGGTGGATCTGAGGGGACTCGAACCCCTGACCCCCTGCATGCCATGCAGGTGCGCTACCAGCTGCGCCACAGACCCGTTCGGGAGTTGCTGCCCGCTCGGGGCAACTCATTCAGAGTACACCAGCATTCCGGTCGAAACGAAATCGAGGGAGCCTCAGGCGCCGGCCTCCCGGGCCGACTCGTCGCGCTCCAGGAGCGGCGCGACGGGGATGGCGGGACAGTCCAGCCAGAGCCGCTCGAGTCCGTAGTAGAGGCGCTCCTCACGGTGGAAGACGTGCACCACGAGGTCGCCGAAGTCGAGGAGCGCCCACCGTCCGGAGGTCTGCCCTTCGCGGCGCACGGCCTGCACGCCGGCGTCGCGCAGCGCATCGACGACGGCGTCGGCGATGGCGACCACGTTGCGCTCGGAATTGCCCGTGACGAGCAGGAACACGTCGGTGAACGGAAGCGGCCCCGACACGTCGAGCGCGACGAGATCCTCACCGCCCTTGGCGTCGGCGGCTCGCGCGGCGACGGCGAGCAACTCGTGTGCGTTCGCGGATGCGGTCATGCACTCAACTTCCGGATGATCGATGCCGGCATGGCCGGTCAGGAGAAGAGCCCGGTCAAGGCCCCGATGACGAGGGTGCCGACGACGCCGAGCGCGAGGATGCCCGCGGTGACCGCGAGCACGAGGGGCACGTTCATGCCCTCCTTCGTGGGCGGAGCGAGCATCGTGCGCGTCCCTCCCTGGGTGCTGATGGCGCTCGTCGCGGCGACCGGGGCGACGCCCGTGCCGGTCGAGTCCTCGACCTGCTCGAAGAGCCGGTCGATGTCGGTGGAGTCGATCTGGCTCGGGTGCACGCCGGTCGACCCGTAGCTGCGGGGCAGGTCGATGGACCCGGTCACCATGATCTCGCCGCTCTTCGCGAGCGGTGTGCCGCCGATCGAACCCTGGTCGGGCAGCGTCGGCAGGATGAGGGCATTGGTGGTCGTGGGGATGCCGCGCACGCCGCCGCCGCGGGAGAGGAGCTGGTCGAACGGCTCCGCGGGCTCCTCCGGAAGGTTCAGCTGCGAGGTCCAGTGACCGATGGGCTTCGGGGTCGCCACGAGGTCATCGAGCCCCGTGTCGACCGTCGAATGCGGCGCGGGCGTGCGGATGGGGGCCGGCAGCGACGGGGTGCGCTGCTGCGGCTGCGCGACCGGTGCGCCGTACGCCTCGGGAGCGTTGACGGATGCCGCGCTGCGGGGCTCGGGCATCGGCTCGTCGTCGAGGCCGAGTTCGTCGAAGCCGTCGCCGCTGTGGGCGTCGAGCATCGCGCGGAGCTCGCGTCGCGTGAGGGTGCGCTCGGGAGCCGAGGCCTGGGGAGCGGCCGGCGTCGCCGGCGCCGCCGGCGACGGTGCCGCCGCCGCCGACGACGATCGTGGTCGATCGACGGGCGGCGTGCCCGGGTAGGTGGTCGGCGCGCCGAACGGGTTGGGGCTCTGCTGCGGCGCGGGCGCCGGGCGCGGCGCCGGAGGGGGCGCTGCGGGCGCCGGTGCGGGAGCCTGCGCGGGCACGGCACCGTAGCCGGGTCCCGCGGGAACGGGCGTGGGGGCGGCCTGCGGATACGGGGCGGCAACGGGAGCCTGCGGCACCTGCGGCGTCGCGGGAGTCGCGGGTTCCGGCGTCGCCGGAGTGGCCTGCTGCTCGCGCAGGCGCTCCCGTTCGCGGGCCTCGCGCCGCGTGAGCGGCGGTTCCTGCGACGACGTCATTCGACACTCCGGTAGAGGTGGTGCTTGGAGATGTACTGGACGACCCCATCAGGCACCAAGTACCACACCGGGAATCCCCGGTGCACGCGGCTCCGGCAGTCGGTCGACGAGATCGCCAGAGCCGGAACCTCCAGCAAGCTTACGACGTGCTCCGGCAAACCCGAAACGGACAGCGCATGTCCCGGACGACTCACAGCCACGAAATGGGCGAGGTCCCAGAGCTCTTCGGGGTGCTTCCACGAGAGGATCTGGGCGATCGCGTCGGCCCCCGAGATGAAGAACAGGTCGCTGTCGGGGCGGTCGCGGCGGATGTCGCGCAGCGTGTCGATCGTGTAGGTGGGCTTGTCGCGGTCGATGTCGACCCGGCTCACCGTGAACCTGGGGTTCGACGCCGTCGCGATCACCGTCATGAGGTAGCGATGCTCGGCGGGAGTGACGGGACCCTTGTGGTACGGCGTGCCCGTGGGCACGAAGACGACCTCGTCGAGCTCGAACGACTGCGCGACCTCGCTCGCCGCGACCAGGTGGCCGTGGTGGATGGGGTCGAACGTGCCGCCCATCACGCCGATGCGTGGTCGGCGCTGCTCGCCCGTCATCAGCGGCTCAGGCCTCAGTGCCCGCCGTGCTGGTCTCCCCCGTGGCGAGCCGTGTAGGCCGCGGCCTTGGCGCGGTGGCGGTTGGCCACGTCACGGTAGGAGTAGGTGACCGCGCCGAGGGCGAAGAACACGATGAGTGCGATCACGCCGTACATGAACGTCGGAATCGGCAGCTCCCGCGCGAACTCGGTCTCGGTCATGAACGTGCTCGTCAGCACGGCGGTTGCAAGGCTCATTCGCCAATCCTCCAGGTCGCTCGGGTGCGGCTCGACACAGTCTATCGGGGTCAGGCGCGCACGTGCCCGGCGCCGCGCACGAGCCACTTCGTGCTCGTGAGCTGCGGCAGGCCCATCGGGCCGCGGGCGTGCAGCTTCTGCGTCGAGATGCCGACCTCGGCGCCGAAGCCGAACTCGGCGCCGTCGGTGAACCGCGTCGACGCGTTCACCATGACGGCCGCGGCATCCACCTCGTTCAGGAACCGCTCCGCGTTCCCGAGGTCGTTCGTGACGATCGACTCGGTGTGCTTCGTCGAGTACCGCCGGATGTGGTCGAGCGCGTCGTCGAGCGAGTCGACGACGCCGACCGAGATGTCGAGGCTCATGTGCTCGGTGGCCCAGTCCTCGTCGGTGACGGGCAGGGCGCTGGGGTGCAGCGCTCGCACGCGGTCGTCGGCGTGCACCGTGACTCCGGATGCCTCGAGGCGGGCGAGCACGGGCGGAAGCAGCCGCTCGGCGGCGTCGCGGTGCACGAGCAGCGTCTCGAGGGCGTTGCAGACGCTCGGGCGCTGCACCTTGGCGTTCTCGACGAGCTCGACGGCCCAGTCCTCGCGGGCGGACGCATCGAGGAACATGTGCACGACGCCGGCGCCGGTCTCGATGACGGGGACGGTGGCCTCGGTGACGACCGCTTGGATGAGCCGGGCGCTGCCGCGCGGGATGAGCACGTCGACGAAGTCGCGCGCCCGCATGAGGTGCTGTGCGCCCGCACGGCCGAAGTCGTCGACGGTCTGCACGGCGTCGGCCGGCAGGCCCACGCGGTCGAGGGCGTCGCGGAGCACCTGCACCAGCACGGCGTTCGTGCGCTCGGCGGCGCTGCCGCCGCGCAGCACCACGGCGTTGCCGCTCTTGAGCGCGAGCGCGGCGATGTCGATCGTGACGTTGGGGCGCGCCTCGTAGATGGCGCCGACCACGCCGAGGGGGACCCGCACCTGGTCGATCCGCACGCCGCTCGGGAGGGAACGGCCCGAGACGGTCTCGCCGACGGGGTCCGTGAGCGAGATCACGTCGACCACGGCGGAGGCGATCGCGCGGACCCGCGTCTCGTCGAGCTTCAGGCGGTCGAGGAGGCCGTCGCCGAGCTCGGCGGCGCGCCCGGCCTCGAGGTCGGCCGCGTTCGCCGTGACGACCTGTCCGATGCGCTCGACGAGCAGGTCGGCGATCGACTGCAGCGCGGCATCCTTCTCGGCGGTCGTCGCGCGGGCGAGCCGGTGGGAGGCCTCCTTCGCAGCGGCGAAGCGGGCGTCGAGGACGTCGGCGGGCTCAGCGTTCTGCATCCCACCAGCCTATTGCGCCGCAGCGGGGGCGACGCCCGTGTGACGGGCTCCCGACCGTGCGACGAACGCCGCGGCACGCGTCGTGCACGACTCAGGGCGCGGGTTCGAACCAGGTGCCGAGTTCGTCGCCGCGCAGCGCCTCGCGCACGAGCGCCGTCGCGGTGATGAGCACGCCGGCGCCGGATGCCGCGGCGATGCGTGCCGCCGACACCTTCGTCTCGGCTCCGCCCGTGCCGACGCCCTCGCGCCCGACCGAGCCGATCTGCACGCCCGCGAGCTCGTCGCCGTACGGGACGTGCGAGATGCGCTCGGCGCCCTCGAGGTGCGGCGGCTTCGTGTACAGCGCGTCGACGTCGGAGAGGAGCACGAGCAGCTCGGCGCCGACGAGCTCGGCGACGAGCGCCGCGAGCCGGTCGTTGTCGCCGAAGCGGATCTCATGGGTCGCCACCGTGTCGTTCTCGTTCACGATCGGCAGGATCCGCAGGCCCAGCAGTCGCTCCATGGCGCGCTGCGCGTTGACGCGCGGCGTCGTGTTCTCGAGGTCGCCCGCGGTGAGCAGCACCTGTCCGGCGACGATGCCGTAGCGGCGCAGCGACTCCTGGTAGCGGTAGATGAGGATGTTCTGCCCGACGGATGCCGCGGCCTGCTGCGTCGCGAGGTCGTCGGGCCGCTCCCCCAGGCGGAGGTAGGGCATGCCCGTGGCGATCGCGCCCGATGAGACGAGCACGACCTCCGCGCCGCGTTCGTGCGCCTCCGCGAGGGCGTCGACGAGCTTCTCGATCTGGCCGACGTGCTCGCCCGAGATCGACGACGAGCCGACCTTCACGACGATGCGGCGGGCGGAGCCGATGCCGTCGCGCGTGAGCCCTGTCACGACTGCTCCGACTCGTCCTCGGCCCAGATGCCCGCCTCCCGCTCGCGCTCGAGCTCGGCGCGGGCCTCGGCCTTGGCGTCCATGCGGTCGTGGTAGTCGCTGCGGCGCTCGGCGCGGGTCTGGCGACGGTTGTCGTCGAGGCGCAGGTCGGCGCCGCGGGGGGCCGTGATGAGCTCGGCGGTGGAGGTGAGCGTGGGCTCCCAGTCGAACACGACGCCCGAGCCCGGGCCGATCACGACGGTGGAACCGGCGACCGCGCCCGCGCGCACCAGTTCGTCTTCGACGCCGAGGCGGGCGAGGCGATCGGCGAGGTAGCCGACGGCCTCGTCGTTCGTGAAGTCGGTCTGCGCGACCCAACGCTCGGGCTTGCGGCCAAGGATGCGGTAGAGCGTGCCGTAGCTGCCGCCCTCGGGGCGCACGACGAAGTCGACCTCGTCGACGGCCTTGGGGCGCATCACGATGCGCTCGGGCGCCGGTGCCAGTGCCGCCTCGGCGCGCGCCCGGTCGACGAGCTCGCCGAGCGCGAAGCCGAGTTGGCGCAGGCCCTCGTGGCTCACCGTGGAGATCTCGAACACGCGGTAGCCGCGCGACTCGAGCTCGGGCCGCACGAAGTCGGCGAGATCGCGCGCCTCGGGCACGTCGATCTTGTTGAGGGCGATGAACTGCGGCCGCTCGAGGAGCGGCGTCTGGCCCTCGGGCACCGGGTAGGCGCCGAGCTCGGCGAGGATGACCTCGAGGTCGCTGAGCGGGTCGCGCCCGGGCTCGAGCGTGGCGCAGTCGATGACGTGCAGGAGCGCCGAGCAGCGCTCCACGTGCCGCAGGAACTCCAGGCCGAGGCCCTTGCCCTCGCTCGCACCCTCGATGAGGCCGGGCACGTCGGCGACGGTGAAGCGGTGGTCGCCCGCCTGCACGACGCCGAGGTTGGGATGCAGCGTCGTGAACGGGTAGTCGGCGATCTTCGGGCGCGCGGCCGAGAGTGCCGCGATGAGGCTCGACTTGCCGGCCGACGGGAAGCCGACGAGCGCCACATCCGCGATGCTCTTGAGCTCGAGGGTCACCTCGCCCTCGAACCCGGGCGTGCCGAGCAGGGCGAAGCCGGGCGCCTTGCGCTTGGTCGATGCGAGCGCCGCGTTGCCGAGGCCGCCCTGGCCGCCGGGCGCGACGACGAAGCGCATGCCGGGCTCGGCGAGGTCGACGAGCTCGGTGCCGTCGGGGTCCTTCACGACGGTGCCCACGGGCACGGGGAGCTCGACGTCCTCGCCCATGGCCCCGGAGCGGTTGTCGCCCATGCCGGGCTGGCCGTTCGGGGAGGTGCGGTGCGGGCGGCCGTGGTACTCGAGCAGGGTGGTGACCTGGGGGTCGGCGACGAGCACGATGTCGCCGCCGTTGCCGCCGTTGCCGCCGTCGGGACCCCCGAGGGGCTTGAACTTCTCCCGGCGCACCGAGACGCAGCCGTTGCCGCCGTGTCCGGCGCGCACGAACAGGCGCACCTCGTCAACGAAGCTGACCATGCCGCATCCCTCCTTCTTGCCCAAACACGTGAGGGCGGGCCGAAGCCCGCCCTCACGAAGTCGATCGGTCGACTACTCGCCGACCGCCACGATGTTGACGACCTTGCGGCCGCCCTTCTGGCCGAACTGCACTGCGCCGGCCTCGAGCGCGAAGAGGGTGTCGTCGCCACCGCGACCGACGCCCGCACCCGGGTGGAAGTGGGTGCCGCGCTGGCGGACGATGATCTCGCCCGCGCCGACGACCTGGCCGCCGAAGCGCTTCACGCCGAGGCGCTGCGCGTTCGAGTCACGACCGTTCCGAGTGGAGCTCGCTCCCTTTTTGTGTGCCATGTCTGTCTCTCCTTGCGGGCCGCTGCTACTTGATGCCGGTGATCTTGACGCGCGTGAGCTCCTGACGGTGGCCCTGGCGCTTCTTGTAGCCGGTCTTGTTCTTGAACTTCTGGATCACGATCTTGGGGCCGCGGAGATCGTTCAGGACCTCAGCCGTGACCGTGACCTTCGCGAGCGACTTGGCGTCGGAGGTGATCTTCTCGCCGTCGACGAGGAGGACCGGGATGAGCTGGACGTTGCCGTCCTTGTCAGCCTTGATGCGGTCCATCGTCACGATGGTGCCCACTTCGACCTTCTCCTGCCGACCGCCGGCGCGCACTACTGCGTAAACCACTACTCGTACCTATCTCTGGGGAACCCGGGGGCTCCATAGCTGTTGGCTGTCATTGCCTGATGGGATGTCACTGCGCGGGACCCCAGCGGGAAGGAGGGTCGTCACTGCCAGAAAACTGTGCGGGCACACCGGGATAAGCGGTGGCACCAACGGTCGAGTTTACTTGATGACAGGGGGGCGGTCAAACGGAGCCGTCGGGCGTGTCGCGCGATGCGGCCGGCCCGCCGCCTAGACTCGCCGCATGACCGTGCTGATCGACCCGCCGCTCTGGCCCAAGCACGGCACGGTGTGGTCGCACCTCGTGAGCGACAGCTCGATCGAGGAGCTCGTGGCGTTCGCCGAACGGGCGGGGATCCCCGCCCGCGGCTTCGACCTCGACCACTACGACGTGCCGCAGGAACGGTACGACGAGCTCGTGCGCGCCGGCGCCGTGCCGGTGCCCGCGCGCGAACTCGTGCGCCGGCTCCGCGCGAGCGGGCTCCGGGTCACGCCGCGCGAGCGGCACGGCCGGTCACTCGGCGCCTGAACCGCCGGGCGCCTCGTCTGCACGCGTGATCACGGGCGGAGCGCCCGCGGGGCTCAGCGCCGCCGTGGAGACCCGTCGGCTGCGCGACTTGGCGCGGCCCTCCCCCGGGCGCTTCGGCGCCGGCAGCGCGTCGAGCACCGAGTCGAGGAGGACCTCGGCCTCGGCCACCCGCACCGGGCGCTCGCGCCGCACGGGCACCTCGGGCAGGCCGGGGAGCTCGATGAGCGGAACCGAGGCCGGCTGCGCGTCGGCGGGAGCCGGTGCGGCCGCGGGCGCCTCGACGGATGCCTCGGGGCGGCCGCCCGCCTGCGAGGCCCGACGGTGCCGTCCGCGGCGACGGCCCGACGGCTCGCGTGCCTCGGTCGCCGCGGGAGCCTCGGCGGGTGCCGTGGGAGCCTCGGACGTGTCGGATGTCCCGGATGCCTCCGGTGCCTGCTCGGTCGACGTCGGAGCCTGCTGCGCGGCGGCGTGGGCGGCCGCGGCATCCGCTGCCTTCTGCTCGCCGTGCGACAGCGTCGAGGCGGCGATGAGCGCGAGCGCGTGCTTCGCGTCCTCGGTGATGCCGTGCGTGCCGGTGTGCGGCTTGGGCTCGGCGGGCTGCTGCGGCGCCTGCGGCTGGCCGCCGCCCTGCCCGCCGCGGCCACGGCGGCGCTCGGGCTGCTGCGGCTGCTGCGGGGAGCGGTGCCGGGCGATGGGCTCGTGGTGCACGATGATGCCCCGGCCGGCGCAGATGTCGCACGGCTCGGAGAACGACTCCAGCAGGCCCAGGCCGAGCTTCTTGCGGGTCATCTGCACGAGGCCGAGCGAGGTGACCTCGGCGACCTGGTGCTTCGTGCGGTCGCGCGAGAGGCACTCGACCAGTCGCCGCAGCACGAGGTCGCGGTTCGACTCGAGCACCATGTCGATGAAGTCGACCACGATGATGCCGCCGATGTCGCGCAGTCGCAGCTGGCGCACGATCTCTTCGGCCGCCTCGAGGTTGTTCTTCGTGACGGTCTCCTCGAGGTTGCCGCCGGAGCCGACGAACTTGCCCGTGTTGACGTCGACGACCGTCATCGCCTCGGTGCGGTCGATGACGAGGGAGCCGCCCGACGGCAGCCAGACCTTGCGGTCGAGCGCCTTCTCGATCTGCTCGGTGATGCGGAACTCGTCGAACGCGTCGCGGTCGCCCGCGTACGCCTCGACGCGCTCCATCAGGTCGGGGGCGACGGCGCGCAGGTAGCGCTCGATCGTCTCGCGCGCCTCGTCGCCGGCGATGATCATCTTCTGGAAGTCCTCGTTGAAGACGTCGCGGACGATCTTGATCAGCAGGTCGGGCTCCGAGTGCAGGAGCGCCGGCGCCTGCACCTTCTCGAGCTGCGTCGAGATGTCGGCCCACTGCGCGAGCAGGCGGTTCACGTCGAGCGTGAGCTGTTCCTCGGTGGCCCCCTCGGCCGCGGTGCGCACGATGACGCCCTGGTTCTCGGGGAGCACCTCCTTGAGGATCTTCTTGAGGCGGGCCCGCTCGGTGTCGGGCAGCTTGCGGCTGATGCCGTTCATCGAGCCGTTCGGCACGTACACGAGGTACCGGCCGGGAAGCGAGATCTGGCTCGTGAGGCGGGCGCCCTTGTGGCCCACCGGGTCCTTCGTGACCTGCACGAGCACGCGGTCGCCGGGCTTGAGGGCGAGCTCGATGCGGCGGGGCTGGTTCTTCTCGCCGTTCTCGGCGGCGGCATCCCAGTCGACCTCGCCCGAGTAGAGCACGGCGTTGCGGCCGCGGCCGATGTCGACGAACGCGGCCTCCATGCTCGGCAGCACGTTCTGCACGCGGCCGAGGTAGACGTTGCCGATGAGCGACGCGTCCTGGTTGCGTGCGACGTAGTGCTCGACGAGCACGCCGTCTTCGAGCACGCCGATCTGGATGCGGCCGGCCTTCTGACGGACGATCATCGAGCGGTCGACCGACTCGCGGCGGGCGAGGAACTCGGCCTCGGTGATCACGGCGCGTCGGCGGCCGGCGTCGCGGCCGTCGCGGCGACGCTGCTTCTTCGCCTCGAGGCGGGTGGAGCCCTTGACCTTCTGCGGCTCGGTGATGAGCTCGACCTCGCGGGGCTTGCGCACGCGCACGACCGTGTTGGCCGGCTCGTCGCCCGCGTTGCGCGGCTCCTCGCCGGTGCGGCGACGGGTGCGGCGACGCACGCTCGTGCCCTCGTCGGATGCCGCGGGGCGCTCGCCGCGCTCAGGACGCTCGCCGCGCTCGCGGTCGGGACGCTCGCCGCGCTCCGGACGCTCGGGCAGTGCGAGCACGGGCGGGGCGTGGAAGATGAGCGAGGTCGTGGTGAGCACCGCGGGGATCGGCGAGGCGGGCTCGGCGGCCGGCTCCTCGGCGGGCTGGGCGCCCGGCTCGGCCGACTCGGTGTCGGCCTGCTCGGCGTCCCCGTCGGCCTGCGTCGCGTCGGTGTCGGCGCCCTCGGCGTGCGGTGCCTCGTCGTTCACGGACCCGGGCGCGGACTCGGCCGCGGACGGGGCCTGCGCCTCGGTCGTGCCGTCGACGTGCTCGACCGAGGGAGCCGGAGCCGCGGCATCCGCACCGGCCTCGGCGGAAGCGGACGCGAGGTCGTGCTCGCTCGTGTCGCCGGCGCGCGGCACGACCTGGGCGCGACCGCGACCGCTGCGACGTGCTCCGAACAGGCCGCCCCGACGCCGGGACGCTGCGTTCACGGATTCGGGTTCGTTGGTCTGGTTCTCGTTGCCTTCCACCATCTCTGGTGCACTCCTACGTCGGGTGTCGATGGCCGCGCCATCGTGCCCGTACTCCTCAGAGCGGCCCCACGCCGTGCGCGGAACCGCCAATCCTTCACTACTGCGCCCGGCGGGTGCCGGTGACGCCACGTCTCGCGGTGCATTGGACCGCGTGTCGGATGCGGTGCATCCTCAAAGCCTTCATTGGCGTCGCGCGGGCGCGGCCCGGACGACTTCCTCGATTATCGCACGGTCTCGTCGGTACGCGCGGAATCGGCGTGCGGGAACTCGCAGGTGCCCACGGAATCGCATGCCAGAATACGGACATGCCCGACGACTCCCCCACGAGAACCCGGCCCGTGGCGTTCGCGATCTTCCTCATCGTCGCCGGGGCGCTCGGGCTGCTGGCCGCATTCGAGCTGTCCATCGAGAAGATCCTCACGCTCTCGAACCCCGACTACGTGCCCAACTGCAATGTCGGCGTGCTCGTCGGTTGCAGCGTGAACCTGGCATCCGACCAAGGCTCGGTGTTCGGCTTCCCCAACCCGTTCATCGGGCTCATGGCCTGGCCGGTCGTGATCACGATCGCCGTGGCGCTCCTCGCCGGAGCCGCGTTCGCCCGCTGGTTCTGGATCGGCTTCAACGTGGGCGTCACCGGCGCACTCGTGTTCGTCGGCTGGCTCATCGCGCAGAGCATCTACGTGCTCGACGTGCTCTGCCCGTGGTGCATGCTCACCTGGTCGGTCACGATCCCGGTGTTCTGGGCCGTGACCCTGTACAACCTGCGCGAGGGGCATATTCCGGCGTCGGCACGTGTGCGTGAGTTCGCGGGACGCCTGTTCTCGTGGATCCCGGTCATCACCGTCGTCTGCTACGCGATCGTCATCCTGCTGGCACAGGCGCAGATGAACGCGATCCCCCGGGTCCTCATCGACCTGCAGAACCTGTTCTGATCGCCGCGCGCGCTCATCGCGCCGCGCGGGCGGGCGGCATCCGTCTGACCGGGGTGCCGGCGGGTCACTCGCGCCACTCGACGATCCGGTCGGCGTCCCACGGCTCCGACCACCCGAGCTCGTCGAACATGCGCGAGAGCACGATCCCCGTGAACCCCCAGATCAGGCGGCTCCCGACGGTGAACGCGGGCGCGCGGTAGACCACGCCATCGAGTGCGTGCTCGGTGCTCGCTCGGTTGTCCGGATGCAGCAGGTCGGCCACCGGCACGCGGAACACCTCGACCGATTCGTGGTGGTCGACGGCGGCGACGTGCGACGGCCGCACCCACCACGCGGGCACCGGCGTGACGAGGTGGTTGCTCACGGGTACGGCCATCGGCGGGAGCACGCCGAGCGCGTCGATGCCCTCCGGATCGAGGCCGGTCTCCTCGACCGCCTCGCGCACGGCGGCGTCGACCGGTCCCGCGTCGGACGGCTCGATGCGGCCGCCCGGGAAGGCGATCTGCCCAGGGTGGCTGCCGAGCGTCGCGGCGCGGCGCAGCAGCAGCACGTCGAGGTCCCGCGGAACGGAGCCGCTCGACCGGGCGGCGAGGGCGTCGAGCACCCCGAACAGCACGAGGACCGCCGCGGGGCGCGCGCCGCCGGGATCTGCGAGCACGCGCGTGCGATCCGTCCGCCACTCCAGCCCGCGCTCGCACAGGGCCACGAGCTGGGCTCGGGCATCTGCAGTCGACGTCGGCATCTGCACAGCCTACGGACTCGTGCCGTGGCGCGGGTGGGGGCCGGCGACGCGGACCGGCCGCCGACGCCGGGCGCGCACCATCCGGTCAGGCCTCGCCGGGCACTCCGGCCGCGAGCTCGGCGAACACCGCGTTCGCGTCGTCGTCGCGCGCGAGGGGCGCGGCCTGCCCGGCCCACAGCGACTGCAGCTCGCCGAGGCCGCGCCGTGCCGCTTCCTCCCGGAACCGGGCGGTGAGCCAGTTCTGCACGGGGAACGGCGCGATCACTCCCCCGCGCTCGATCGCGCGCACGGCCCGGTTCGGGATGCCGCGGGCCAGCCGGCCGCTCATCGCCCGCGTGAGCACCATGCCGTGCGCGGTCGCCTGCGCGATGGCCTCGCGGTGCGCGTCGTTCGCCGCCGACTGCCGCGTGCGCAGGAACGCCGTTCCGACCTGCACCCCGGAGGCGCCGAGCGCGAACGCGGCCGCGACACCGCGCCGATCGGCGATGGCGCCGGCGGCGATCACCGGCACCCGCACCGCGTCGGCGACCTGCGGCACGAGCGCGAGCGTTCCCACGAGCGAGTCCTCGGCGGATCGGAGGAACGACACGCGGTGCCCACCGGCCTCGAACCCGGTCGCCACGATCGCGTCGACCCCGCCCCGCTCGAGCGCGACCGCCTCGTCGACCGTCGTCGCCGTGCCGACCACGAGGATGCCGCGATCGTGCGCCGCATCGACGACCTCGGTCGAGGGGACCCCGAAGACGAAGCTCACGACCGCCGGGCGAGCGTCGAGGACCGCGACGAACTGCTCCTCGAACGGCGGCAGGTAGCGCTCGGGCCGCTCGGGCGGCTCGAGGTCGAGTTCGTCGAAGAACGGCCGGAGCGCCCCGACGGCGGCGTCGAACTCGGACCGCGTCACCTGGGCGACGTCGTCGTGCGGCAGCCAGAGGTTGAGCGCGAACGGCCGAGCCGTGGCGTCGCGGAGCGCGGTCGCGGTGTCGCGGATGCGATCGGCGTCGTAGCCGTAGAGGCCGTACGAGCCGAGTCCGCCGCGCTCGCTCACGAGGGCCGCGAGCTCGACCGACGAATGCCCGCCGAACGGGCCGAGTACGATCGGCCGTTCGATGCCGAGCAGTGTCGCGAGATCAGCCAAGGTGTTCCTCCTCATCGGCGGGCGTCCGCCCGCACCTCCAGCACGCAGTGGTCCGCGGGCCGTCGATCAGCGCGCCGCACTCGGCGCAGACGCGGCCGAGCCAGCACGCCGGGTCCCCGCCGGGATCATCGTCTGGTAGTGCGGTCATCGGCCTCATTCGGTTGTTCGCTGAATTCACCGAAACACTATCCGGTTAATTCGGCTAGCGTGAGGGCATGACGCGCGACCTGCAGGACCGTTCCGACATCCGCGACCTCGTCGACGGGTTCTACCGCCGCGCGTTCGCCGATCCGCTCATCGGACCGATCTTCACCGAGGTCGCGAAGCTCGACCTCGACCACCACCTCCCGATCATGTGCGACTTCTGGGAGACCGTGCTCTTCAACGCCGGCCTCTACCGACGCAACGCCCTGCAGCTGCACCTCTCGTTGAACGCACGGCATCCGCTGCGACCGGAGCACTTCGATCGCTGGCTCGAACTCTGGATCGCGAACGTCGACGAGCACTTCAGGGGCCAGAAGGCCGAGCTCGCGAAACTCCAGGCGCAGCGCATCGCCGGCTCGATCAGCCGGCGGATGGCGGGACGATCCGGCAGCGGGTTCGAGACGATCGTCACGAGGGAGCACGTCGATGCGTCCTGAGCCCACGGACGCACGCGTCCATGCCGCGCTCGCGTCGGCCCCGCGCCGCCGGGTGCTCGACGCGCTCACGCGGTCGGCGACTCCGCTCGACGCGCAGACCATCGCCGCCGGCCTCGAGCTGCATGTGACGACCGTGCGGTTCCACCTCGAGCAGCTCGAGGCGGCACGGCTCGTGCACCGCAGCCGAGCCGGCGACGGGCAGGGCGCCGACGGGCGTCGGGGCCGCCCTCGCATCAACTACGTCGCCGCTGACCCAACGCAGGAGGACAGCCGCGAGCAGCTGATCGACGCGCTCGCCGGAGCGCTCGCAGCCGGCGACGACGGCGGGCGGAGTCGATCGATCGCGGCGGGCCGCACGTGGGCCGACTCCCTCGTCGTCGATGCAGGCGGCGTTGACGGCGCCGGCGACGACGAGGTCGCGACGCTCGTGCACGTGCTCGACGGCCTCGGCTTCGATCCCGTGCGCGGCGCCGACGAGATCCGGCTCCGCGCGTGCCCGTTCCGCGACGCCGCACGCGAGCACCCGCAGGTGGTCTGCTCGGTGCACCTGGGACTCGTCGAGCGAGTGCTCGCGCAGGGCGGCGGCGATCGTCAGCCCGAGCTCCTGCCCTTCGTCGAGCCGGAGGTGTGCCTCATCACGATGCGCCGCGCGACGACGTGACGGCGCGATACGCGGCGGAGGCGCCGTGCATCGCGCCGGGCGTGCATCTGCCCGGTCATGCTCGGCCCGGGCGCTCCGCGATCAGCCCGCCCGAACGGATGCCGCGAAGCGCCCCGCCGGGTCCACCGCCGCCTCGATCGCCGCGACCCGCTCCCGCTCCCCGGCTGCATACGCGTCGGCGAGCCCCTGCCAGGGCGCGAGGAACGTGGGCAGGAGCCGGCCCGACGTCCACGGAGCGAACGCGCGCTGCAGCTCACGCGCGGCATCCTCGGCTGCGGCCGCCGCCTCGGGGAACGGGGTGATCGCCAGGACCGAGAGCAGGTACCCGGCCGTGGTCGTCGCGCCGACGCCGTCGCGGCCGCCGGGTGCGCCCGTGAGGTCCCGCACCTGGAACTGCAGGAACGGCCCGCGACGCGTGGCAGCGTCGATGATCGCGCCGATCGCGGCATCCGTCAGGCGGCCCAGCGGCACCGCGAACACGAGACCGGGCGTCGGATCGGTCGGTTCCTCGCAGATGTCGCCGATCTCGCCCGGCGTACGCCGGCGCACCGTGTCGTGCACCACGGGTCCCGCAGCGCGGAACGGCTCGAGCACCTGTGACAGCTCGTCGAGCCCGCGGGTGGTCACGGCGTCGATGACGCAGAACGACTCGCCGCGCACCGGCTCGGGGATCTCGGGCAGGTCGGGGAAGTTCAGTGCCGACGCCCAGAGCGAGACGTGCGACGGCACCGCCTCGCTCGCCTCGGCGAAGGCGGAGAACAGCGCCGGCGCCGTCTCGATCGGGAACATGAGCCGCCCACCCGCGAGCTCGTCGACGGGGAACAGGTCGATCTCGGCCGCCGTCACGATGCCGAAGCGGCCGCCACCGCCGCGCAGGGCCCACAGGAGCTCGGGGTCGGTGCGGTCGTCGATCCAGCGGCGGCGCCCGGATTCGTCCACGATCTCGACGGCGCGCAGGGCGCCCGACCCCGTGCCGAACTCGCGCGTGAACCACGAGTAGCCGCCCTGCAGGGAGAAGCCGACGACCGAGACGTCCGGATTCGAGCCGATGAGGCCGGTGAGGCCCGTGCCGTCGAGCTCCTCCTGCAGCGCACCCCACTTGACGCCGGCCCCGATCTTGGCGACACGGGCGGTGGCGTCGATCCAGATGTCGTCGAGGCCGGTGGTGCGCACCACGATGGTGCCCGCGTGCTCCGCGGTCGCGCCGTGACCGCCGGCCTGCGGCGAGATGCGGTAGCCGTGGGTTGCGGCGTAGCGCACCACGGTGCTCACGTCCTCGGGCGTCGCAGCGAACAGCACCGCGGCGGGCTCGGCCTGCACCGCGACGTTCCAGGGCAGTCGGCGTACGGCCCAGTCCCGATCGGCCGGGGTGACGAATTCGCCCACGAGGTCATCGCGCAGTTCGGCGAGTCCGGGCAGCCGGCGCGCGCCGAAGACGGGATGGTCGAGGGTCATGTCGATGGTCATGCCACGAGCCTCACCGCCGGCGCCGACGGGCGCCATCCCAGCCGGCTGGTGGTCCGATACCCCAGAAACGTGGGGTGGCCGGGGATTCGCGCGTCGGGGAGACTGTGCGTATGCGCACGTATCACGCCGAATCCGCGCGTGCCGGCCTCGAGGTGCTGGCACGCGCAGGACTGCGCCCCGACGAGTTCAGTCGCGAGCTCATCGCGATCGTGGGGCGCGCGGTGCCGTTCGACGCCATGTGCGTGGCCACGACGGATCCGGCCACGGGTTTCTTCACCGGCTCCGTCAAGCAGAACCTCGACGAGGACGACGAGCTGAACTACGAGTTCGCCGTGCACGAGTACGCCACCGAGGACGTCAACCAGTTCACCGACCTCGCGCGCCGCCGGATCGGCGTGGGCATCCTGCGCGATGACACCGGCGGCGACCCGGCGCGCAGCGGCCGCTTCGCCGAGATGGTGCATCCCGTGTTCAACGCCGAGCACGAGCTCCGCGCGGTCGCCCGCTCCGGCGGGTCCATGTGGGGTGCGTACGCGCTCTACCGCAGGTCGGGCGGGTCGGGGTTCAGCCCCGCGGAGGCCGACTTCCTGCACGGCATCGAGTCGACGGTGGCGACCGGCATCCGCACGAGCCTCGTCGCGGCCGCCGCCGACCCGACCGACGACCCGACGGCGCCCGCAGTGCTCATGTTCGACCGCGACGGGCGCGTGACCCAGGCCACTCCCTCGGCCGACGGCCGGCTCGCCGACCTCGGCGGCGAGTCGTGGACCCGACTGCCCGCGGCCGTGGCATCCGTCGTCAGCGCCGGCCGTGCACGGCTGAGCGGCGCGGAGTGGGTGCTGCCGCGACTGCGCGTGCGCGGTCGAAGCGGTCGCTGGTACGTGATGCACGCCTCACCGATGCAGTCGATGGACGGCTCGGGGACCCAGGTCGTCGTCACCATCGAGGAGGCCGGCCCGCCCGACGTCGTGCCGCTGCTCATCGCCGCCTACGGCCTCACCGCTCGCGAGGGCGACGTGCTGCGAGGCGTGCTGCAGGGCCGCAGCACCAAGGAGATCGCCACCGAGCTGCACCTCTCCCCGTACACGGTGCAGGACCACCTCAAGGTGATCTTCGACAAGACGGGCGCCTCGAGCCGGCGCGAGCTCACGTCGCAGGTGTTCTTCAGCCACCAGTTCGACCGCTACGGCGCGGCGCAGCGCCCGTCGGGCAGCAACCTCGCGATCGCCGGCTGATCGGGCGGTCGGCTGATCGGCTCGTGCGGGCGGTCCGAGTCCGTCAGCGGTCGCCCGCCCGCACCGCCGCCGCGATGCGCGCGGCGAGCTCGCCGAGTTCGGCGAGGATGTCGTCGACGCCCCAGACCCGGTTGCGCTGACGCGCCGTGACCTGGTGGATGATGCCGTCGGCCTCGAGCCGGTCGAGCGCCGTGTAGACGCTCGACAGCGGCGCACCCGTGAGCTGCTGCGCCTCCTCGGCGCTCAGGATGGGATGTTCCGCGAGCACGGCGAGCAGGGACGCTGCGGCGCTGCCCGCGCGCGGCCGGCTGAGCTCGCGCCACTCCCCCGGCAGGTCGGCGAGCCGGTCGGCCGAGCGACGCGCCTCGGCCGCGGCGATGCGCGTGCCACGCGCGAGGTCGGCGACGAACTCGTCGGCCCGGCCGTCGCGGTAGCCGTTCACGAGCGCGAAGTACCGGTCGCGTTCGGCGAGCATGGCGGATGCCACGGGCACGACGGTGCGCCGGGTCAGGCCGCGTCGCCGCAGGATCGCGTTGATCAGCGCCCGCCCGATGCGCCCGTTTCCGTCGGTGAAGGGGTGGATCGACTCGAACTGGGCGTGCGCGATCGCCGCCTGCGCGACCGGGTCGAGGTCGTCGCGGTTGGCGAACACGACGAGGTCCTCCAGGTAGGCGGGTACCGTGTCCGGCGGCGGCGGGACGTGCACCGCCCCGATCGGCGAGTGGTCGGACCCGCCGATCCAGTTCTGCACGTCGCGCAGCCGGCCCGCGTAGCGGCCGTCCATCCGGTCGTCTTCCATGAGCGTGCGGTGCGCGGCCAGCAGGTCGTCGAGCCGCACCCGGCCCGCCTCTCCCGCACGGTCGATCATCTGCGCGAGTGCGCGCGTCGCCGCGACCATCGACGAGGCCGATTCGTTCGAGCGGATGCCGGCGACGGCCCGCGCGTAGTCGTCGAGGCTCGCATCGATGCGCTCGATCTTCGAGGACGAGACCGACTCGGTGCGCAGCAGGAGGCCGCCGAGCGCGCCGATGTGCCCGCGCGGGTCGGCGTCGACGGCGATGACCTCCCGGGCGGCCTCGGCGAGCGCGCCCGCCACCTCCGGCGGCGGCGTGTAGGGCAGCTCGGCGATCATCGGCGGCAGGGCGACGGTGATCTCGCGCAGCATCCGGTCGGCTCGCGTGCCGTGTCGGCCGGACTGCCGCCATGGCACGGTGCGTGCGGCGTGTGCGGGCCACGCGTGGGATGCGGTGTGGGCGACCATGTGCTCCTCGGGAAGTCGGAACAAGCCTACCGTTATTCCGAGTTATGCGGGTAACTCAGAATTATTGTCGTCCTGTTCCGACTTCGCCGGCGGCGGTCGATGGGCCCGTCACGCGTCTCGCGCGGCCGCCCGCGCGACGGCACGTTGCACCCTCGACAGCAGGCGGCGCGTGGCGAGCACGTGCGCACCCGTGCCCATCAGCAGCATCCGGTATGCCGCGCCGCGCCGGCCGGGGAAGATCGCGCGCGTCTCGGCCCGGAGCCGGCTGCGATCGGCGCCGAGGTCGTCGACGCGGAAGACGAGCTCGTAGTCGGAGTACCGGTGGCGCCCAGCGAGCGCGAGGACCGACGGGCGCTCGGCCGCCCCGACGTGGAACCCGGGGACGCTCGACCACTCCGCGAGCGGGCGCGGGCCGGATGCCGTGGTGTCCTCGCATCCGAGGAGCATCGCGAAGCGCGGGCTGCCCACGCGGTCGACGACGCGCTCGAGCGCCGACCAGACGGCGTCACGGTCGGCGTCGATCACGATCGAGTGCTCGTCCACGTGCGGCAGGGGCGGCACGAGACCCGCGCGGCGCAGGTGATCGACGAGGTGCGTCGTCAGCGGCACCGCATGGAGTTCGGCGGGCGTGAACCAGCGCGCGTCATCGGCGTCGTCGCCGCGTCGGAGCACGCCGCCGACGACGGTCGCGGCGAAGTCGTGGATCTCGAAGTCGCGACCGTCGCCCGTGGGCGTGCGCACCGTCCACAGTTCACAGCCGATCTCGACGTGGAAGCCCGTCTCCTCGAGCGCCTCCCGCGCGGCGGCCGACTCGAGGGTCTCGCCGGGTTCGACGCGTCCGCCCGGAACCGACCACCGACCCCGCTGCGGCTCCCGGCCCCGCTCGACGAGGAGCACCCGCCCGTCGGGGTCGGCGATGACCGCGCTCGCGGCGAGGACGACCTCCATGTCACCACCGTACGGCGAGTCGACCGACCTCAGCGGACGCTGCACTGCGGCCGGGCTCGAGCGCGGGCTCGAGCGCCGGCGCGGAGGAGCCGGCCGCGCACCACCCCGCGGAGATCCGCGCGCCGCACGTACGGCTCGTCCCACGATCGCGAGTCGTCGGATTCCTCGCGCGCGTCGCCCAGCACGAGGTAGCCGTCGGGCGGCACCTCGAAGGCCCCTCGGTAGCCACCCGACGGCTGCGCGTACGGCTCGGCGAGCGGCATGCCATCCACCCGAACCGCTCCCCCGTCGATGTCGACGCGTTCGCCGGGCAGGCCGATGACGCGTTTGAGGAGGATGTCCCCGCGCTCGCGCGACGCGAACACGACGAGGTCGCCGCGTCGCACCCGGGTCGTGCGGCGCACCCTGATGGTGAGCAGCAGGTCGCCGGGCTCGAGCGTCGGACGCATCGAGCCCGACCGGACCAGTGTCGTGGACATCGCGAAGCGGTTCATGAGCACCGCCGCGACGACCGCTCCGGCGAGCGCCGCCAGCCGTCTCCCGGCGCGGACCGACGCCTCAGTGGGTGCCGTGGTGCGCCCCGGGTGCGTGGTGGGACCCGTCGCCGTGGTGCGGCTCGGAGGCGTGTTCCTCCCCCTCGGCGAGGTGGAAGAATCCGACGTAGGCGGCGATGAACGCCCGCGCCGCCGGGAGGTCGTCGGCGTCGAAGTGCCGGGTCGCGAGCACCTGCTCGAACCGCTCCCGCAGCTCGGGCACCTCGTCGTCCCGGACGAGTGCCTCCAGCGGAGCCAGGCTCCCCACCGCGACGCACCGGTCGGCGGCCGCGACCTTCTCGTCGATCGGGATGCCCGACGGCCTGATGCCCGTGAACGGCTCGCCCTCGCCGGCCCGGTGCAGTCGCACGAGGGTCTCGAGGAAGTACCGGTCGGCGAGCTCGCGGGCGTCGTCCCCGAGCCCCCGCACGCGGCGGGCGAGATCGAACGCGGCGGCCAGCTCCGCTTCGTGCCGCTCGTCGACCCACTTGAGTGCGTGGTTGGCGTTCCCCGTCTCGAGCGCCCGTCGGCCATCCGCGACCGTCGGGCCGTCCATGGTGTCGCAGTGCGCGCGGGCCGGGCGGGGCACGGCGAGCGCGAGTACCGCGGATGCCGCGGCCGCGGCGAGTACTCGAAGCAGCATCCTCATCGCGGAGTCCTCTTGTTCCGGCGCGGACGGGCCGCGCCCGGGCCCAGTGTACGACCGGCGACGATATCGGCTCGGGACCTTCGCCACTGGAGGCGAGCGTCGCGGACGTGGACCCTGATCCCGTGGAGATGGGGCCCGGCGCATCGGGCCGTGGGTCCGCACCGGGCGGCCACGGTTCCGCGGTCGAGCAGTGGGCGTCGCAGCGCGAGCGCTACCTCGACAACCTCAAGGTGATCCTGATCGCCGTGGTGATCGCCGGACACGCGCTCGTCGGGTATTCCGAATTCGACTGGTGGTCGTATTCGGACGTACGCGAGGTGACGCTCGCGCCGGTGACGACGATCGTGCTGATCGCCGTGGCGCTGCCCTTCGCGCTGCTCGTCATCCCGCTGCTGTTCCTCGTCTCGGGGCTGCTCACCCCGCCGTCGGTCGAACGGAAGGGAACCGGCCGGTTCGTCCGGGACCGCCTCCTGCGCTTGGGGGTGCCGTTCGTGGTCTTCGCGATCCTGCTGTGGCCGCTCCTGGAGTACGGCCTGTTCCGCTGGCTCGGCGAGGCGCCCGGGTTCTGGGTCTACCTCCGCGCCGAGGGCAGCCTCGACACCGGCGTGCTGTGGTTCGTCGGCGCCCTGCTGGTCTTCTCGCTCGCGTACGCAGGATGGGTCCGGATACGGCGGGGGCGCGCGCAGCGGCGCCGCCGCGGTCCGATCCGTCTCGGCCACCTCGCCGCGCTCGCCGGCGTGGTCACGGTCGCGACCTTCCTGCTGCGCATGGTCGTGCCCTTCGAGACCGACAACTGGTTCATCGACGTCAACCTGTGGGAGTGGCCGGCCTCCGCTGCCCTGTTCGGGCTGGGCGTCGTCGCTGCTCGGGAGGGGTGGGTGCACGCGGCCCCGGACCGGCTCCGTCGGCAGAGTCGCACCGTGACGCTCATCGCAGTCGCCGCCGCCGGTGCGTTCGCGCTCGCGATCATCGCCCTCGGCGTCGACGAGGAACAGCTGTGGGGCGGATGGCACTGGACCGCGCTGGCGTTCGCGGCCGGCGAATGCACGCTCTCCGTCTTCGGACCCGTGTGGCTGCTCGGGTCGGCGCAGCGGCTCCTCGACCGTCCCCTCCGCTGGGCCGGCCCGGCGATCAGCCGCAGCGCCTACGGGGCGTTCCTGCTGCAGGGCATCGTGCTGATCGGGCTCGCGCTCGCGCTGCGCGTGGTGCCGTTCCCGGCCGAGGTCAAGGCGATCCTCGTCGCCGTGGGCGGGGTCGCGGGATCGTTCGCGCTCGCCTGGGTCCTCATCAGCCGCGTCCCGGGCGTGGCGCGAGTGCTCTGACGGGGTCGGCCCGCGACGAGCGGTACTGCAGCACTCTGCGCCGCGCGCGAGCGGCGCACGCGTTCGGGACCTTCGCCCCCGTGCGCGGCGGCGACAGGGAGGACCGTGGTGTGCATGGCTGCAGTGGTCACGACCGTCCACGGGCAGGTGCGGGGTCGGGACACCGAGGGCGTGCACGCGTTCCTCGGCGTCCCGTACGCCGCGCCGCCGTTCGGTGCGAACCGCCTCCGGCCTCCGCAGCCGGCACCGTCGTGGAGCGGCGTGCGCGACGCCACCGAACTGGGACCCGAGCCGCCGCAGGTGGCGCCGCCACGAACCGGTGGGCCGTCGTCGGGCGCATCGGAGGACTGGGGCGAGATCGACGATGCCTTCGCGAAGGTCGAGCGCGCCGCATCCGTCGAGGAATGCCTCAACCTGAACGTGTGGACACCGGACCCGTCGGCTGCGGGGATGCCGGTCATGGTGTGGATCCAGGGCGGCATGTTCGAGATCAGCTCCACCGCGGCGTACGACGGCAGTCGATTCGCCCGCGACGGCGTGGTCTGCGTCGTCATCAACTGGCGGCCCGGTGCGGAGGGCTTCCTCTTCCTCGACGACGGCATCGCGAACGTCGGCCTGCTCGACCAGGTCGCGGCGCTCGAATGGGTGCGGGCCAACATCGCCGCGTTCGGCGGCGATCCCGGCAATGTCACGGTCTTCGGCGAGTCCGCCGGGGCGATGAGCATCGGGATGCTGCTGGCCATGCCGCGTGCCGAGGGCCTCTTCCGGCGGGCCATCCTGCAGAGCGGAGCGGCGCAGCACACCGTTCCGGCAGCGGACGCGCGCCGGATCGGCGCGTTGCTCGCGACGAAGCTGGGCGTGCCCGCCGACCGGGACGCCATCGCCGCGGTCAGCCTCGAGCGGTTCCTCGGGGCCCAGGCCGAGCTGAAGGCGGAACTGCTCGCCGATCCCGACCCGGACCGGTGGGGACTGCCGGTGGTGGCGACGAACATGCCCTGGCAACCGGTGATCGACGGGGTCGTCCTGCCCGCACCGCCGATCGAACGGATCGCCGCCGGCTCCGCCGCGAGCGTCGACGTGCTCGTCGGCACGAACACCGACGACTGGCGCCTCTGGAGCGTGGTCAGCGGCGTGATCGGTCGGATGACCGAAGAGATCCTCACGGGGCCGATCGCGACCTACGGCGCACAGTCCCTGGCCGCCTACGGGCTGCCCGTCGAGCAGGCGCTCGCCGCCTATCGGGCGAGGTATCCGGATGCCACGCCGGGCGACGTGTTCGCGACGGTGCAGACCGACTGGTGGATGCGGATCCCGGCCATCCGCCTCGCGGAGGCCCACGCCGGCGCGGCGGCCGGCACCTGGATGTACGAGTTCGCTTGGCCCTCGCCGGGGCTCGGGGCCGTGCACGCGCTCGAGATCCCGTTCGTGTTCGACACCCTGAGCCCGGATGTCCCCCTTTTCGGGCCGATGCTGGGGCCGAACCCGCCCCATGCCCTCGCCGCCACGATGCACGCCGCGTGGATCTCCTTCGCCTCCGACGGCGACCCGGGCTGGCGGAAGTACGACCTCGCCGACCGCGCGACGATGCGGTTCGACACGACCTCGGGGGTGGTGCCCGATCCCCGGCAGTGGGAACGGGCGCTGTGGAGCGGCATCCGCTGACCGGCGCCGACCCGCGCATGTTGCGAACGAGGAGGTGAGGTCATGGCTCGAGTCGACGCGAATGCCGTCGCGGCGGGGCCGGGCTACGCCCTCTCCCCCGTGCCGAGGTACCGCCGGCCGGTGCTCGACCGGCTGACGAGCGCGAGCCGCCGGTTCCAGGTCCATGCGCTGGTCGAGCTCGACGTGTCCGAGGCCGGCGCACGGATCGCGGCGGCGGACCACCGGGTGTCGTGGACCGGGTTCGTCATCGCGAGCCTCGCCCGTGCGGTCGCGAGGCATCCGGAGGTGAATGCGCGGAAGGCCGGCGCTCGCATCCTGACCTTCGATCGGGTCGACCTCGGCGTGACCGTCGAACGGGAATGGCAGGGGCGGCGGATCCTCGACGTCGTCACGATCCGCGACGCCGACCGCACCCCGTGCGCCGAGATCTCCCGGTTGCTGCACGAGGCGAAGCACGGCCCCCCGGGTGGTGCGCCGGCGCCGCGCGGCCTGACGGCGGCGATGCTGCGCCTGCCCGGACCACTGCGGCGCACCGCGTTCCGGATCGCGGGCAGGAATCCGCGCGTCGCGGCGAGCTTCGGACCCGCGGTGGGCGTCACGTCGCTCGGCATGTTCTCGAGCGGGTGGGCGTGGGCGGTCCCCCTCGCCCCCCTGACGGTGATCGCCACCGTCGGTGCCGTCGTCGATCGCGCGGTGGTGCGCGAAGACAGTATCGTGGCGAGGCCGATGATGCCGCTCACGCTGAGCTTCGACCACGCCGTGATCGACGGCGCGCCCGCCGCTCGCTTCACCGAGACGTTCCGCTCGCTCGTCGAGTCGGCCGCGGCCTTCGACGAGTCACCGATCGACGACGGCAGCGCCGACTCGGGCGGCCCACCGGTCGCGCCGGTATCGCACAGCGACGCAGCCCCGGTCGCACCGCTCGCGTTCGACCTCGCGGTGGCGATACGACGCCCGCCACGCGCGGTCTTCGCACTGCTCACCGACATCCAGGACGCGGAACCGATTCCGCGGGACGCCGTGATCAGGATGGTCAAGGATCCCCCTGGCCCGACCGTCGCCGGCACGCGATGGCACGAATCGGTGAGGATCGCGCCGTTCTCCTGGTTCCACGTCGAGAGTGTGGTGACCGACGTCCAGCCGCCGCACCGGCTCGCGATGGACTTCCACAGCCTGTGGCTGACCGGGCACTTGGCCTACGAGATCGAGCCCGTCGCCGGCGGATGCGTCCTGCACCACCGCGAGACGGTGCGAGCGCGCGTGCTGCGGCGGTGGCTGCAGCCGCTCGTGGAGCGGGGCATGCGCCCGCGGCTCCTGCGGCGTCTGGCCGATATCCGGTCGATCGTCGAGGAGACGACGGAGGACGCGGCCACCGAGACCGTGTGAGCGACGCTCGTCGCCGAGCCGTGCCGCTCACGGATCCGACGCGAGAGCCTGCCGGGTTCCGCAGGCTCCGTCAGCCCTGCCGAGCGGCAAGGTACGCGACCACGGCCCGGACTCGGCGATTGTCCGACGAGGTCGAGGGAAGCTCGAGCTTGGTGAAGACGTGCTGCACATGCGTGTAGACCGTATGCAGGCTCACACTGAGGCGCTCTGCGATCCCCCGGTCGGAGAGTCCCTCGGCCATGAGCCGCAGGACCGCGCGCTCCCGATCGGTGAGGACCGCCAAGGACGAATCCGCGGTGACCATGTGCGCAACGAGGACGGGGTCGACGAACGTGCCCCCGGCCGCGATGCGGGACATCGCGGTCTCGAGGACATCCGGCCGCAGCACGTTGTCCTTCAGGAGATATCCGACACCTCCCGGCGCGTGTGCAAGCAGCAGGGCGGCGTACGAGCCCACCACGTACTGCGAGAGCACCAGCACGCCGATGCCGGGGTGGCGGGAGCGGATGCCGGCGGCCAGCCGCAGGCCTTCGTCCGTGTACGTCGGCGGCATCTTGATGTCGACCAGCACCACGTCGGGTGTGCTGGCTCGAACCAGGGCCGGCACCGCTGTCGGATTCTCGGCGACGCCGACGACCTCGTGTCCTCGGGCCGCGAGCAGCGCGATCAGTCCCTCGCGCACGAGGAGACTGTCGTCGACCACCATCAGGCGCATGGCACCTCCAAGGTCACGACGGTGCCGTGGTCACGCCGGCTGTCGATGGTGAGCGTGCCGTCGACCGACGCCAGCCGGTCCCGTACGCCGACCAGTCCCGAACCGTCCCCGTCGGCTCCGCCGGCGCCGTCGTCGCTCACTTCGATCACGATCCGGTCGTCGCGGTCGATCACGGAGACGCGGACCAGGGTCGGCGCCGCATGCTTGAGGGCATTCGTGATCGCCTCGCTCGCGGAGAAGTACGCGGCGGCCTCGATTTCCGGCGAGCACCGGCGAACCGGGCCGTGCGCCTCCAGCACGACACGGGCGCCGAGGCGCGCGGCAAGGGCGTCGAGAGCGGCCACGAGCCCCAGATCGGTCAGGACCGCGGGATGGATTCCCGCTGCGAGCTCGCGCATCTCGGTGAGGGCGCTCGTCAGCTCACCCTCGGCCGCATCGAACAGGCTCGCGTCGCCGGGTCTCTGTCGCAGCAACTGCAGGGCGATGCCGATGGCCAGCAGCCGCTGCTGCGCGCCGTCGTGCAGGTCCCGCTCGAGCCGGGCCCGCGCTTCGTTCGTGGCGTTCACGATCCTGGCGCGCGACTCGCGAACCTCCCGCAACTGGGCGCGCACCTCCGCCTGCAGCCGGGCGTTCTCGAGCATGAGTCGTGTCGCGGAGCCCGCCGCGGTGAGGAGTGCCGGCTCCTCGTCGAGGGAACGGTCGTGGCGGATCAACGCCATCGGCATCTCTGGCTCGCCGACCGCCGTGACGGTCGTACGGTCGTCGGGCTCGGGCCGGGGCACCGGCCTGCCCCGGGAATCCGCGAAGCCGTCTCCGACCGGGAATGCGACCGTGAGGGTCGGGTCGCCCAGGGCGATGGCCAGGGATCGCTCCAGGTCCGCACCGGCGCCTCCCGCCAGTTTCACGACGAGCTCACCGATTCGGCGGTACGCGAGCCGTTCGCGGAGCAGGGCGACGAGGAAGGACAGCGGCACGGCCACGAGCGCCACGACCTGGAGGGCGATCAGGGTCGTCATCGAGACGCCCCATGCGCTCGTCCCGCGCGGTGCCGCAACCACGGACAGCACGGCGTACAGGGCCGCCGCCACCGCGATCGACGCATACGGCAGGCGGAGGAGTCGCCGCTCCCGACGACCGGCGCGGCGGTAGCGACCCCACAGCAGGATCAGGAGACACGCGCACAGGCCGACCCACGCGGCGCCGATGACCAGTGACACCGCCCGATGGACCGACTCGGGAACGACGACGTGGAGGTACGAGCGTGCGCACGCATCGCACGTGCGAGCGCTGACGTGCGCGAACGTCCACCACACGGCCTCGACTCCCGCAACGGCGTAGGCGGCGACCACCACGCGCCGCCCGAACGGGTCGAGGAGTCGCCCCGTCGGGTAGGACGCGCCCAGATGGACGGCGAGGGCGGTCTGCAGGGGGATCAAGGTCGCGGTCAGCGTCACCAGCAGGCGTGGCATCGGGTCGCTGCCCAGAAGCCCGAACGATCCGACGAAGTCGGCCGCCAGGACGAGGGACAGTGCCAGGATGCGGCGAGCCAGCAATCCGCGGCGCAACCACATCGCGACGACGCCGACGGCGATCCAGGCGACCGCGAAGAGCGCCTCCCGCAGCACCGATCCCGGTGGAGCGAGGTAGGGGACCGTTGCGAGCACCCAGGCGTCGACGACGAGCACGACGGCCGTGGCGCCGAGCAGGATGAGCGAGGCCCGGTCGAGAGGTGGCCGTGCGAGGCGGTCGGCGAACGAGGTCATGCCAGCATCTCGGCGAGCCGCGCGACGGTCAGCTCGTCCTTCTGCAGGAAGCCGCGCACCGGCGCGTCGTGCAGGCGTGCGCCCAGTCCGCCGTCGGGGTAGCTGGAGATCAGCACCACCTCGGGCGGGCGCGGAAGTGCGGCGAGCCGCTCCGCGACGTCGGCCCCGTTCCCATCGGGCAGCAGCACGTCGAGCAGCACCACGTCGGGTTGGAGTTCACGCGCCGAGGCGACCGCCGCGGCAGCCGAGCCGGCCTCGCCCACGACGTCGTAGCCGCCGCTCTCCAGCAGGAGCCGGGCCATCGCGCGGAACCCCCCGTGGTCGTCGACGAGCAGCACGGTGCGGACCATGCCTGATTGTGGCACCGTGCGGCCCGCGCGGCGAGGAATGGTCGACGGAATCACTGGTTTCAGGGAGGCCGGCCCGCATCACGGGAGAGGACGCTGGGAGGACCAGAGAAAGGGAGCTCATCATGGCCTTCGGACTGCAGACTCGGCGTACGACGTGTGCGGTGCTCGCGCTCGCGATGGCAGCGTGGTCCACGATTGCGTTCGATCCGAACCCCGCGATCGCCGTGGATGCCGACTGCGGCGTGCACGTCCTGCCGAGCCTCGACACGAGCGGTGCTTCTCCGCACGGGGAGCTGTTGGCGATGACCGCCGACGGCATCTACGTGGGTGCATCGGACGATGCTGCAGGCAGGCAGCACGCGACGTACTGGATCGGCGGCGTGGCTCATCGGGTTCCGATCGACCTCGTGGACAGCGGCCTGCTCGACGTCAACGACAGTCACGTGGCAGTCGGGGACGGCTTCGACCCCACGCTCGACCGCTGGCGGGGCTTCGTCTTCGATATCGACAGCGGTGTCGTCACGTGGCTGCCGGGCATCGGCGGATACTGGGCCAGCGCGCGACGCATCAACGAACACGGCGTCGCGGTCGGGGACGGCGGAAGCCCGAACGGCACGGCGCACCCGCTGCGATGGGATGCGCCGTACACCAGCGCCCAACGCCTGCCGAAGGTGGGCGGCGACGGCGGGCACTCCGGCGCTTGGGCCGTGGGCATCAACGACCACGGCGACATCGTCGGCTCGACGGTTCGCGGCCGCCTCACGCCCGACCGGCGGGACTACGGCGGCGTGCCCGCGCAGGAGCACTGGGGCGACCTCGACGCGATCGCCTGGCAGCCGGGGCCGGCGGGTCTCGAGGAAGCCGGTCCTGCATCCCACACCTGGGCGGTCAACAACGACGGACGCTCGGTCGGATTCGCCGACGTCGACGAACTGCAGACGACGGTCGCGGCCTACTGGTCGCTCGATGACGGTCGGCTGCACCTCATGGGCTCGGTCGTCCCGGGAATGGCGCAGTCGTACGCCCTCGGTGTGTCAGCGGGCGGGTGGGCAACGGGTGCCGTCGAGACGATCGGCATCGACGAAGCGGATCGCCATGCCTTCGTCTGGACCGGCTCGGGCGATCTGCTGATGCTGCCCGGCCTCGCGGGCGCCTGGACGGACAACACCTCCAACGCCCACGGTGTGGACGACGCGCGAGACGAGGTCGTCGGCATGCTGACCGTCGACGGCATCAGTCGGCCGACCGTCTGGCGTTGCGCCTCGGAGCTCGGCGTCGCCGCCGGTGACGCATCATGAGGCGCGCGAGCGACGCCGGTCGCATCCACGCTCGGACTCGCGGACGCACCCACGGCCCGTGTCCACCGGGGTGAGGGCGACGATCGAAAAAGTCCTGACGAACCGAAGTTCGTCAGGACTCTCGTCGGGCTGACAGGATTTGAACCTGCGACCCCTTGACCCCCAGTCAAGTGCGCTACCAAGCTGCGCCACAGCCCGATGTCATCCGCTCTCGCGAAGACAACTTGACCATCATAGCGGCATCCGCGGTGGTGCTCGTGCACATGCAGCACCCCTCGGACCCGATCGGCGCCGCGCTGCGCCGACCCGCCGAGACCGCGCTCGGAACACCGGCAGCGCAGGCGCGATCCACGACGAATGCACTGCCGATTGATACCCGTGTCATAGACCGCGTTCCTACGCTCGCCTCACCGAACACTCCAGGAGGAACCGTGTCGAACATCTCCCCGCGCCGCCCGGCGTTGAACATCCCGCTGCTCGCCCTGTGGGCGGCCTCGATCGGGGTGGCCGTGCTGGGCTCCATGCTGCTGCAGCACGGCAACGCCGAACTCGCCGCGTTCTACACGGCCGGCGGCTCGGACTACCAGCAGTTCCTCGGACTGCAATCGCAGGGCACGATCGGCGGGATGCTGCTGACGGCCGGCGTCGTCGGCGGGTTCATCGCACTCGCGACCCACGCGCGCAATCGCGCCGCCAGGCTCGTCGCGGCGAGTGCGATCGACGATGCCGCGAGCGAGGCCGACCGGATGGACGACGTGCTGTACATCGAGGACATCGACGACGTCGATGACACGACGGATGCCGCGACGCGGCCTGAGGCGCCCGCCGCTGCCTCCACGGCCGACGCACCCGTCCCGGCCGCCGACGCCGCGCCCGCGCCCCTCGAGCCCACCTCCGTGCGCGGCTGACCGCCGTCGCAACCCGGGCGGGCGCGAGCGCGGCATCCGTGGCCGCCCTCCCGCCCGCCCTAGGCTGGCGCCATGGCGATGAAGAAGCCCGGCCCGGTGCTCCGGTGGTTCGCTCGGGCCCCGTACGTCGCCTACCGTGCGCGCCTCGGCTGGCTGTTCGGGTCCCGATTCCTCATGATCACCACCACCGGCCGCAAGACGGGCACGGCGCGGCGCACGATGCTCGAGGTCGCGGCCCTCGACGGCCGCGGCGCGGCATCCGCCGTTCCGACCCTCTGGGTGATCGCCAGCCGCGGCAGGAACACCGACTGGTACCGGAACGCGGTCGCGGGCGGCCCGGTCCAGGTCGACTGGAAGTCGTATCACGCCTCCGTGCGCGCATACCCGCTCGATGCGCGGGAGCGGGTCGACCTGCTCGCCGACTACCGGCGCCACCATCCCAAGGCCGCGGCACTGCTCAGCCGAGGCGTGCTCGGCGAGGAGCTCACCGACGATCCGGAGGCCGTGCGCCGGCTCGCGACCGAATTGCGGGCACTCCGGCTCGAACCCGTCTCCCGCGAAGCCTGACCAAGGGGGTCGCCGGATGTCGGCGGACCCGGGTAGCGTGCCGCCATGGAATCGAAGCCGAGCGAATCCGCGACCCGGCCACCGCTGCGGGTCGTGCCGGCGGGCGAGGCGCCGTTCGCCGACGTCGAGGCGGTGTTCGGCACGCGCGGCGACCCCGCCGGCTGCTGGTGCCAGTGGTACAAGATCCGCGGCGCCGAGTGGAACGCGGCGAGCCGCGACGAGCTGCGCGACCGGCTCGCGGCGCAACTGGCCGAGCCCGGGCCCGGGCCGGGCCTGCTCGCCTACGACGGCGACACGCCCGTGGGGTGGTGCGCCGTCGAGCCGCGCCCCGCACTCGTGCGGCTGCGGTACAGCCCGGTCGGGTCGGCGACGCCCGATCCCGACTTCGACGATGCCTCGGTGTGGTCGGTGTCGTGCTTCGTCGTGCCGCGCGCCTTCCGACGCCGCGGCGTCGGAAGGCAGCTCGCGTCCGCCGCCGTGGAGTATGCACGGGCGAACGGCGCCCGGATCCTCGAGGCGTACGCCGTCGACACGGACGCGCGATCGAAGCCTCCGGCGGCCGAGCTCTTCCCCGGCACGGCCTCGATGTTCGCAGACGTCGGGTTCACCGAGGTCGCGCGCCCCAAGCCGTATCGCGTCGTCATGCAGCACCCCCTGCACCACTGACGCGTCAGCGCCCCACGTGTCGGTGCCCGCTACGCGTCAGCGCGACTCCCACGCCCGCGTCGCCGAACGCAGGTCGCGCACCACCTTGGGCAGGTGCTTCAACTGCGACGCGGCCCGGGCGTCCGCGGCGACCGCGAGCCGTTCGAACGCGGCGGCCGGCGCCCCGTCGTGCGCGGCGTGAGCGGCCATGCGCCGCACGTGCTCCGCGAACAGCACTTCGTCGCGGTGGTCGCCGAGCAGGTCGTGCAGGTCGTCCCCGACCGACGCCAGCGCGTGCGCCCGCCCGTCGAAGAGTTCGAGGGGCTCCTTCGACACCGCCTCGGCCGCGTAACGCAGGCGCCGGCCGGCCTTGCGCACCGCATGCAGGGTCTCCGTGTCGGATGCGTCGTCGAGCCGTTCACTGCGACGCACCGCGTGTCGCGCCTCGAGCTCGAGCAGCGCGCCGAGCACCTGCTTCGCGGGCTGGGCGGCGAGCGCCGTGCGCGGCGGATCGTCGAGGAACACCTGCAGCGCGTCGCGACGGGCGTCGGCGCGTGCCGAGCGTTCCCGCTCGGCCAGGCGGGCGTGCGCCAGGGCGTGCGACGCTCGCTCGGCGTCGATGAGCCGCGCCTGCACCGCTTCGCGCTCCTCCGCGTCGGCGATGACGCCCTCCTCCGCGGCCTCGGCGAGGGCGCGCTCGGCGACCTGGACGCGCACCTCGAGGTCGCGCACCACGCCGAGCTCACGACCGAACGTGCGGTAGCGGCGGCGCAGCCCCGTGGCGACGGACACGTCGAACAACGGCCCGTACGCGGCGAGCAGGCTGCGCAGCCGTCGCACGTAGGTTCGGAGCTGGTGCACCGCATCGGGCTCGTCGGCCAGCACCGCGGGTTCGAGCTGCGACATCCGCTCGCCCACCGCCCGCAGCGCGGTGAGCATCGCCGTGCCCGCGTCGAGCACGTCCACCTCGACGTCGTTGTCGTGCTCGGCCGTGCTGCCCTGTGCCTCGCCGTCGCCCATGGCGCCATCGTATGCGCCGGGGGCGCGGGCGAGTCGGGACCTCGGTCCCCGGCCGATGTCCGCTCGACGCATCACAGCGCGAACCGGCGTTCGTCGCCCGCGCGGATCTCCACCTCGTCGCCGTCGACGACTACCCGGATGGGCGCCGCATCCCCCTCGGCCGAATCGATCCGCAGCTCGTGCTGCGAGAGCCGGACGCTGAGCGCCTGGTCGCGGTACACGAGATGGAACTTGATCGCCTCGATCTCGGCGGGCATGCCGGGGTGGAACCAGAGCCGATCCTCGCGCATCTCGATGCCGGCGTAGCAGCGGGTCACCATGTCGACCGACCCCGCCATCGCGGCGATGTGCACCCCCTGCCGCGTCGTGCCGCCCTGGATGTCGGAGAGGTCGCTCGACAGGGTGCGCTGCAGGAACTCCCACGATCGCTCACGATCGCGCCGCGCCTCGAGCCACGAGTGCACGACGTTCGAGAGCGTCGACCCGTACGTGGAGGTGGTCGAGTAGCGCTCGACGGTGCGCACGATCGCCTCGGGGGGCAGCTCGTAGCCCATCTCCCCGAGCAACTCGCGCAGCTCCTCGGCCGAGAGCAGGTAGAGCAGCATGAGCGCGTCGGGCTGCTTCGACACCTGGTAGCGGTTCGAGCTGTCGTGCTCGGCGTTCAGGATGAGGTCGAGCCGCCCGATCCAGCCGTAGCGGCGCCGGTAGGCGTCGAGGTCGATCGGCTCCAGCTCCTGGTACCCGTCGAACTGCGAGAGCGACCCGTCGTCGTTGAACACGACCGTGAGGCGGGCGGCGATCCGGGCCCAGGCCTCCGGCTCCCCCGGCGCGATCTCGAGGCGCCGCCACGCGAGCCGGCCCGGATGCCGCTGCAGCACGTCGACCGTCGCGATCGCGCGCCGCAGCACCCACGCCGTCATGACGTTGGTGTACACGTTGTCCTTCACGCCCTCGCCCGGCCGCTCGGGATACCCGTCGTGGAACTCGTCGGGACCCATGACGTGATCGATCGAGTAGCGGTCGCGCTCCGGGTCGTAGACGGCGAGCGAGGCGAAGAAGCGTGCGACGGCGACGATGAGGTCGGCGCCGTCGTGCAGCAGGAACTGGAGGTCGCCGGTGGACTCGTAGTACTGCCACGCGCTGTACGCGACGCCGAGGCCCACGTGCCGCTGCAGGTGCGAGTGGTCGGGCATCCAGTCCTCCGTCAGCGGGTTGAACAGCCGACGGGGCGTGACGTCGTCGCCCGCGATCCCGCTCTGCCAGGGAAACATCGCGCCCGCATGTCCGGCGCGCGCCGCGGCGGCCGTCGCGGCGCCGAGACGCCGGTGTCGATACGCGAGCAGCGCGGGGGTGAGCCGCGGACGCCGCAGCGTGATGAACGGGTAGACGAACACCTCGTCCCAGAAGACGTGGCCGTCGTACGCCTCGCCGTGCAGGCCCCGCGCGGGGATGCCGGCGTCGAGGTCGGCGTCGACGGCGTTGAGCGTCTGCAGCACGTGGAAGGCGTTGAAGTGCAGCGCGAGCGCATGGTCGCCCGAGGGGTGCAACTCGACCGCGAACTCCGCCCACAGCCGCTCCCAGGCGAGCTCGTGCTCGCGGAGCAGCTCGGCGAACGTCGGGGCGGCGGCCAGGCGGTCGGTCGCGTCATCCGCCGCCGAGAGCACCGCACGGTCTCGTGACGTGCCGACCGAGACGACCTTCTCGACCTCGATGGGCACGCCCGCGGCGGCCTCGACGGTGAACTCGTGCGCGACGGCGCCGTCCTCGTGCGAGAGGAACTCGCGTCGGGACGACACCACGGAGTCGCCGACCGCGACCCTCGTGCGCGCCGCCACGGCGATGCGGATCGCGGAGCGCTCGGTCTCCGCCTCGAGCAGCACCGCGTCGGGCGCGAGCTCGCGCAGCTCGACGGGTCGCAGGTGACGGTGCGTGCGCGGCTGGTGATCGGGCACGTTCGAGTTGGACACACGGCCGTCGATGCCGGAGCGCACGGTGACCGGTCCCGACCAGTCGACGGGCACGATCGACACCCGCATCGCGGCGACGTGCGGGTCCGCCTGCGAGAGGAAGCGGTCACTGCGCACCGCCGTCACGCGCCCCGTGTCGTCGCGGAAGGTCAGGCTCCGCCTGAGGATGCCGTGCCGCACGTCGAGCTCCTGACGGAAGGCGAGCAGCTCCGAGTCATCCAGTGCGTCGAGGCGGAACCAGTCGCCGCCGTCGAGACGGAACTGCACCGGCAGCCAGTTCGGCGCGTTGACCATCTCCTCGTCGGGAACTCTCACGTCGCCGACGGTCGACGTGACGACGTCGTACACCCCGGCGAAGTAGGTCCCCGGGTAGTGCACGCCGTCGGCCCAGCATTCCTCGGCCGCGCCGCGCGTGCCCCAGTAGCCGTTCGCGAGCGCGCAGAGCGCCTCCCTCGTGCCCTCGTCGGAAGGCACGTAGTCGTCGAATGCCAGCACCCAGGTGTCGGCGTCGCCCGGTGCGTGGTCGGGATGCGGCACGCTGCAGAGTCGTTCACCGAGCGCGGGCGGCAGTGCCATGCCCCCACGGTACGCCGCGCCGCGCCCCGCGTGCCGCAAGCGCACGCCGATGGGCCGGACGAATCGGGGCCGTCACGCCTCGGCGACCTCGACGCGCACCCGCTTGATGCGCGAGGACACCCCGCGCAGGATCGTGACCTTCGATCGCGCGACGCCGAAGTGCGCGGCCAGTGCGGCGATGACGCCGGCGTTCGCGGCACCGTCGACCGCCCGCTCGCGCACGTACACGGTGACGGATGCCGCGGGGTCGCCCGGCGTCTCCTCGACGCGCGGTCCCGCGCGGCTGCCCGGCTTCACCCGCACGGTCAGCTCCATCGCCCTGCTCCTCCAGAGCCCTTCCGCCGCACGGTCAGTCCCGGGGCTCGCAGATTACGAGCGGGATCCGCCGGGACGTGCGGCGCTGGTACCCCGCGTAGCCCCGGTACGCGGCGGTGATCAGCGGCCAGAGCTCGGCTCGTTCCGCCTCGTCGGCGGTGCGCGCGGTCATGCGGCGGGCGACCCCGTGCACGGTGAGTTCCACCGAGGGGTCGGCGACGAGGTTGCGATACCAGTCGGGATCCCGGTCGTCGCCGCCCTTCGAGGCGACGAGCACGACGCGGTCACCGTCGATGACCGGCGACGAGAGCACCACCTCGCGGGGCCGGCCGCTGCGTCGTCCGGTGGTGCGCAGCAGCACGACGGGCATGCCCGCGATGCCCGCGCCGAGGTGCCAGCGACTGAGCCGCAGGAGCCCCGCGTGCACGGAGGAGGCGGCGCGGAACCAGACGTCCGCGAACGGTCCGCGTCGGGTCATCGCCCAGCCTCCCGATCGTGGGATGCCGGCGCCGCGGGTGCGGTCACGGGCATCCCCGGTGCCACCTCGAGCTACCGCGCCCGGCGCTCGCGCACCCGCATGTTGATCACGATGGGCGAGCCCTCGAAGCCGTAGATCTCGCGCAGGCGGCGCTGGATGAAGCGGCGGTACCCCGGGTCGAGGAATCCGGTCGTGAACAGCACGAAGGTGGGCGGACGGCTCGCTGCCTGCGTGCCGAACAGGATGCGGGGCTGCTTGCCGCCGCGCACCGGGTGGGGGTGCTCCTGCGTGAGCTCGGTGAGGAAGGCGTTGAACTTGCCCGTGGGGATGCGGAGGTCCCACGATTCGAGCGCGGTCTCGAGGGCGGGCACGAGCTTCTCGAGGTGACGCCCGGTCTTCGCCGAGATGTTCACGCGCGGCGCCCACTGCACGTGGTGCAGGTCCTGCTCGATCTCGCGCTCGAGGTAGCGGCGACGCTCGTCGTCGAGGAGGTCCCACTTGTTGTACGCGAGCACGAGCGCGCGGCCCGACTCGAGCACGAGGTCGATGATGCGCACGTCCTGCTCGGAGATGGGCTGCGAGACATCCAGCAGCACCACCGCGACCTCGGCCTTCTCGAGGGCCGCCTGGGTGCGCAGCGACGCGTAGAAGTCGGCGCCCTGCTGCAGGTGCACGCGACGACGGATGCCGGCGGTGTCGACGAAGCGCCAGATCTTGCCACCGAGTTCGATCTGCTCGTCGACGGGGTCGCGGGTGGTGCCGGCGAGCTCGTTCACGACGACGCGCTCCTCGCGGGCGGCCTTGTTGAGCAGGCTCGACTTGCCCACGTTCGGGCGGCCGAGGATCGCGACGCGGCGGGGGCCGCCGAACTCGTCCTTGGCCACGGCGGAGACCTGCGGGAGGACCTTGAAGACCGCCTCGAGCATGTCGGCGACGCCGCGACCGTGCAGCGCCGAGACGGGGTAGGGCTCGCCGAGGCCGAGGTTCCACAGGGCCGCGGCCTCGGGCTCCTGGCGGGCGTCGTCGACCTTGTTCGCCACGAGGAACACGGGCTTGTTCGCGTTGCGGAGCATGCGCACCACGCGCTCGTCGGTGGCGGTCGCGCCGACCATCGCGTCGACGACGAACAGCACGACGTCGCTGAGGTCGATCGCGACCTCGGCCTGGGCGGCGACGGAGGCGTCGATGCCCTTCGCGTCGGGCTCCCAGCCGCCGGTGTCGACGAGCGTGAAGCGCCGGTCGAGGTACTCGCCCTTGTACGACACGCGGTCGCGCGTGACGCCGGGGGTGTCCTCGACGACGGCCTCGCGTCGGCCGAGGATGCGGTTGACGAGCGCGGACTTGCCCACGTTCGGGCGCCCGACGATGGCGATGACCGGCAGCGCCGGCAGGTACCGGATGCCCTCCTCGCCCTCCTCCGAGAGCTCGAGCAGGTCCAGGTCCTCCTCGTCGAGATCGTACGCCTCGAGGCCGGAGCGGAGCGCGGCGGCACGCTGCTCGGCGAGCTCGTCGTCGACGTCGGCCAGTCGCTCGGCGAGGTCGTCGTCGGGTGCGTCGAACTCGTCGTCGCGGTCGGTCATGGGGTCTCCTGCCAAAGTTCACGGGGTCGCGCGCGTGCGCGCAACCCCTCTATTCAACCAGCGTGTGCCTGAGAGTCTCGGATCACGGCGATGACGGCCTCGACCGTCTGGTCGAAGTCGAGCTCGGTCGAGTCGACGGTGGTCACTCCCTCGGCGGCGTTCATGAAGTCGACGACCTTCGAATCGGCGAGGTCCCGGCGGCGCAGCTGCTCCCCCGTCGTCGAGACCGAGTGGCCCACGAGCTCCGCCGAACGGCGCGCGACGCGGGCCTCCTCCGAGGCGGTCAGCAGGATCCGCACGGGCGCGTCGGGGGCGACGACGGTCGTGATGTCCCGGCCCTCGACGACGATCCCGGCGCGCTCCTCGGCGGCCATGATCGCGCGGAACACCTCGATGAGGTGGGTGCGCACCTCGGGGATGCGCGCGACCGCGCTCACGATGGCGGAGATCCCCGGCTCGCGGATCGCCTCCGTCACGTCGACCGATCCGACGCGCACCGCGTAGCCCGCCGGGTCGGTGCCGATGGCGTAGTCGAAGGAGTCGAGGCATGAGACCACGGATGCCGCGTCCTCGGTGTCGACGCCCGACGCCGCCGCGTGCCACGCGAGCGCGCGGTAGGCGGCACCCGTGTCGAGGAAGCCCCAGCCGAGGCGACGGGCGACCTCCTTCGAGACGCTCGACTTGCCGCTGCCGGCGGGTCCGTCGATGGCCACCACGTACGGAAGGACGGGGTTCACGTTGCTAGCCTGCAATCCGCCAGCCGCGCGCGGCCAGCTCGTCGGTGAGGCGGTCGGCCGCCTCGGGGAGTACTGCGATCTCGGCGAGGCCCACCTGGCGGCCGGGCGAGTGCTCGAGACGGAGGTCTTCGAGGTTCACCCCGATCTCGCCGATCTCGGCGAGCAGCCTGGCCAACTGGCCGGGGCGGTCGTCGATCATCACGATGATGGTCGTGAAGCGCTTGTCGGTGCCGTGCTTGCCCGGCAGTCGTTCGACTCCGGTGTTCCCGCCCGTGAGCTCCTCGGCGACCTTGCGCCGCGCCCCCGGTGCGGTCGGATCGCCGAGCGCCTCGATGAACCGGTCGAGGTCGTCCCGGTAGTCCATGAGGATGTCGCGCACCGGCGCTGCGTTCGCACCGAGGATCTGCACCCACAGGTCGGGGTCGCTCGCGGCGATGCGCGTGACGTCGCGCACGCCCTGCCCGGCGAGGCCGAGCGCCGCATTGGGCGCGTCGAGGAACCGGCGCGCCATGATGCTCGAGACCACCTGCGGCACGTGGGAGATGAGGGCGACGCCGCGATCGTGCTCCTCGGGCGACATCTCGACGAGCGTCGCGCCGAGGTCGAGGATGAGGTCGTCGATCGCGCTCGCGCGCTGGTAGCTGATGGCGTCGTGCGCGGCGACCACCCACGGCCGGCCGGCGAAGAGGTCGGCGCGCGCGGCGAGCGGTCCCCCGCGTTCGCGACCGGCGAGCGGGTGCGATCCGATGTACCGCGAGACGTCGGCGTCGGATGCCGCGAGCTCGGCGAGGATGCCCGTCTTGACGCTCGCGACATCCGTCACGATCGCTTCGGGGAACGCTGCGAGCTCTGCCGCCACGACCGAGGCCGTGACATCGGGCGGCACGGCCACGACGATGAGCTGCGGGCGGTCATCGGGGCGTGCCGCGCGACCCGCGCCGAGGTCGATCGCGATGGCGACGTGCGTGGGCGATGCGTCGGCGAGGATCACGTCGATCCCGCGCGATCGGAGGCCCAGCGCGACGCTCGTGCCCAGCAGCCCGGCGCCGACGACGCGCACCGGCCCGATCAGGCGTGATTCGCTCACGAGTCCCCTTCGTGCGAGTGCGGGTGGGTGTCGGCGCCGCCCGAACGACCGACATCCGCGGCGCGGGAGATCGTGAGCAGCTGGCCGAGTTCCACTGTAGTCAACTCGCGCATCGCGCCGGATCGGAGCGTGCCGAGGTGCAGTGGGCCGAAGCTGCGGCGCACGAGTTCCACGACCGGATGCCCCACCGCGTCGAGCATGCGTCGCACGATGCGGTTGCGGCCCGAGTGCAGCGTGACCTCGACGATCGTATGGCGATCGTCGCCCTGCTGCTGCAGGATCTTGGCGCGGTCGACGGCGATCGGGCCGTCGTCGAGCTCGATGCCGCGCTTGAGCTGCTGCAGCGTCTGCGCACTCATCCGGCCCGTCACCTTGGCGATGTAGGTCTTCTCGATGCCGAATGACGGGTGCGCGAGCACGTGCGCGAGCTCGCCGTCGTTCGTGAGCAGCAGCAGCCCGCTCGTCTCAGCGTCCAGGCGGCCCACGTTGAAGACGCGCTCGTCGAGGGCGTCGGTGAACCGCCGCAGGTCCGGCCGGCCGTGCTCGTCCCGCATCGACGAGACGACGCCGGTGGGCTTGTTGAGCATGTAGTAGCGCTTCTGGGGGTCGAGCTGCACGGCCTCGCCGTCGACCGCGATGTGATCGACGGCGGGGTCGATACGGCTGCCGAGCTCGGTGACGACCTCGCCGTTCACCGCGACGCGGCCGGCGACGATGAGCTGCTCGGACACGCGTCGCGAGGCGACGCCCGCCGCCGCGAGCGCCTTCTGCAGCCGCACGCCCTCGGTGCCGCGCGGGTCGGCCTGTGGGTCAGACGAGGTCACGTTCGAATCCTTCCTGTCCGCCGTCGAGCAGCGGGGAGATGGGCGGCAGCTCGTCGAGCGCGTTGAGCCCGAGGTTCGTGAGAAGCAGCTCGGTGGTGCCGTAGAGGATCGCGCCGGTCTCCGCATCCGTGTCGACCTCGGTGATCAGGCCGCGGCCGAGCAGTGTGCGCACGACCGAGTCGACGTTCACCGCCCGGATCGAGGCGATCGACGAGCGCGAGATCGGTTGCTTGTAGGCGATGACCGCGAGCGTCTCGAGCGCCGCCTGCGAGAGACGGGTCGACGATTGCGCGGCGACGAAGCTCGTCACGAGGGTGTCGTACTCGCTGCGCACGTAGAAGCGCCAGCCGCCGCCCACCTCGCGCAGCTCGAACGCACGACGGATGCCGCCGCTTGCCGGTGCCTCGGCGGCATCGGTGCGCGGCTCGCCCGATCGGCCCTCGCCGTCGTAGTCGGCACGCAGGCGTGCGATCGCGGCCCGCACCTCCGCCACGGGCCGCGCGACCGCGGCCGCGAGGTGCACGACGCTCTGCGGCTCGTCGGCGATGAACAGGATCGACTCGATCGCTCGATCGAGGTCGAGGCGCGGCTGTCCGGGCATGTCGAGCGGCGTCGCCACCGAGACCTCGGGTCCGTCGTCCTGTGCGGGTCGAGGAGCCGGCTCCGCCGGCGTCTCGAGACCCTCCGCCGCACCCGTCACGCCCGCGGCATCCGTCTCAGCTGTCATAGTCGGCCCCCAGGCTCTCGAGATTGTCGTCGGACCAGTGCTCGTCGGCCGCCCAGCGCAGGGTGAGCTCGCCCAGCGGCTCGACCTGCTCGAAGCCGATCGCGGCGTGGCGGTACAGCTCGAGCACGGCGAGGAACCGTGCGACGACCACACCCGGCTGGCCGACGCCGGCGATGAGCTGACGGAACGTCACCGAGTCGCCCCGCCGCAGCACCGCGACGACGTGCGCCGCCTGCTCGCGGATCGAGACGAGCGGCGCATGCAGGTGGTCGAGTCCCACCACGGGGATCTCGCGCGGCGTGAGCGCGAGCACCGCCAGCGCGGCGAAGTCCTCGGCGGAGAGAGTCCAGCGCAGTTCGGGCGGCGGCTTGCGGAACCGCTCCTCGAGTCGCACGGCGCGCGGATGCCGCAGGCCCTCCGCCTCCAGTCGGGTGCCGAACCAGCCGGCCGCCTCCTTGAAGGCGCGGTACTGCAGGAGGCGCGCGAAGAGCAGGTCGCGCGCCTCGAGCAGGGCGACGTCCTCGGCGTCGACGAGCTCGCCCTGCGGCAGGAGCCCGGCGACCTTGAGATCGAGCAGGGTCGCCGCGACCACGAGGAACTCGCTCGCCCGGTCGAGCTCCTCGGCCGAGTCGAGGCCCTTGAGGTAGGAGATGAACTCGTCGGTCACGGCCGACAACGACACCTCGGTGATGTCGAGCTCGTGCTTGGCGATGAGCGAGAGGAGCAGGTCGAACGGCCCCTCGAAGTTGGTGAGCGCGACCCGGAACCCCGGGTCGGCGGGCGCGGCCGGGCTCCCCGCGCCGTCGGCGCGCTCGGGTGCCGCGGAGAGCGCGGCGGCCGGCCTGGGCTCAGGCGACCGCGCCACGGTCGACCAGCTCCCTGGCGAGCTGACGGTATGAGCGCGATGCCTGGTGATCGGGCGCGAACTCGGTGATGGGGGTCGCCGCGACCGTGGCATCCGGGAACTTCACCGTTCGGGTGATGACCGTCTCGAGCACCTTGTCGCCGAAGGCGTCGACGACCCGCTCGAGCACCTCGCGGGAGTGCAGCGTGCGGGCGTCGTACATCGTCGCGAGGATGCCGTCGAGCTCGATCGCCGGGTTGAGTCGGTCGCGCACCTTGTCGATCGTCTCGATGAGCAGGGCCACGCCGCGCAGGGCGAAGTACTCGCACTCGAGCGGGATGACGACGCCGTGGCTCGCGGTGAGCGCGTTGACCGTGAGCAGGCCGAGCGACGGCTGGCAGTCGATGAGGATGACGTCGTAGTCGGCGGAGACCCGCCGCAGCACGCTCGCGAGGATCTGCTCGCGAGCGACCTCGGTGACGAGGTGGACCTCGGCGGCCGACAGGTCGATGTTCGCGGGGATGACGTCGAGGTTCGGGGTGCCGGTGTGCTGGATCGTGTCGGCGGGGTCGAGCTGGCGCGACAGCAGCAGGTCGTAGATCGTCGGCACGTCGTGCGTCTGCACGCCGAGCCCCGCGGAGAGCGCGCCCTGCGGGTCGAAGTCGACCGCGAGCACCCGGCGCCCGTACTCGGCGAGCGTCGCGCCGAGGTTGATCGTGGTCGTCGTCTTGCCGACGCCGCCCTTCTGGTTGCACAGCGCGATGATGCGCGCGGGACCGTGCGAGGTGAGCGGCGGCGGCTCGGGGAAGTCGCGCAGCGGCCGACCGGTGGGACCGAGATCCGACTCCAGCGAGGCGGTGCCGTCCGCCGGGTCGTGCGTCTCGTCGGTCACGTGGGGTCTCATCTCCAGGTCGTCTGCGGTAGGGCTTGGTCGATTCTAGCGAGCACGTGGGTGCGCTGCCGTGTACATCTCCCGGAGTGTATCGGCAGTGACGAGCGTGTAGATCTGGGTCGTCGCGACCGACGAATGCCCCAGCAGCTCCTGCACGACGCGCACGTCGGCGCCGCCCGCGAGCAGGTGCGTCGCGAACGAGTGCCGCAGGGTGTGCGGTGACACGGATGCGGCGACGCCGGCCCGCTCCGCGGCATCCCGGATCACCTCCCACGCCGCCTGGCGCGACAGCCGCCGGCCGCGCGCGCCGAGGAAGAGCGCGGGCGTGGCGCTCCCCCGGCGCGAGAGCTCGGGGCGGCCGCGCACGAGGTACGCGTCGAGCGCGGTGCGGGCGTAGCTGCCCACGGGCACGATGCGCTGCTTGCCGCCCTTGCCGAAGAGGCGCACGACCTCCTCGTCGACGAGGTCGTCGACGTTCAGGCCGATCGCCTCCGAGACGCGCGCGCCGGTCGCGTAGAGCAGTTCGAGCAGCGCCCGGTCGCGCAGCGCGATGACGTCGTCGCCGACGCCCGCGGCCTCGATGATCGCGACGACGTCCTCGATGGGGATCGCCTTGGGCAGCCGGGTGGGGATCTTCGGCGGCCGCAGCTCGCGCGAGGCATCCGTGGGGGTGCGCCCCTCGTCGGCCAGGAAGCGGTGCAGCCCGCGCACCGCCGAGAGCACTCGGGCGATCGACGGGGTCGCGAGCCGCGGCTCGCGTTCGGCGCCGAGGTACCGCAGGAACGCCGAGAGGTCGCGCTCGGCGACCTGCTCGGGGCCGTCGAAGCCGGCGGATGCGAGCCAGTCCGCGTAGATCGCGAGGTCGCGCCGGTACGAGGCGAGGGTGTTGCGTGCGAGGCCGCGCTCGACGGCGAGATGCCGGAGGTAGTCGTCGACCGCGCGGGAGGTCATGACGCGGCGGGCCTCAGCTTCGGATGCGTCGGCCAGTCGGCGTCGGCGGGCGCGAGCGTCGACCACCCCCGCGCCCTGGCGGCGTGCGCGGCGAGCACCGACACCACGAGCGATGGATTCTGCACGCGACGCGCGAGCACGGCGTCGACGCACTCGTCGAGCGGGATCCAGCGAATGGCCATGTCGGCCTCCTCGTCCTCGCGCGGATGCGGCACGGCCGTGGGCGTGAGACCGCGTGCGAGGAAGATGCGGATCGCCTCGTTGCTGCCGCCCGGGGTCGTGCGGTAGTCCACGAGCACCGACCACTCGGATGCCGCGAGGTCCGCCTCCTCGGCGAGCTCGCGCTGCGCCGCCGCGAGGGCGTGCTCGCCGTCGACGTCGAGGAGACCGGCCGGGATCTCCCAGTCGCGGCTGCGAACCGGGTGCCGGTACTGCTGGATCAGGAGCACCCGGTCGTCGTCGTCGAGCGCGAGCACCGCGACGGCGCCGGGGTGGTCGACGTAGTCGCGCACGAGGTGCGCGCCACGGTACTCGACGGTGTCGCGACGCACGTCCCAGACGCGCCCCGCGAACTCCACCTCGCTGCCGACGACCGGCAGCTCGACGGGCTCGTCGGCGATCGGCGGGTGCTCAGCCATTGTTGACGTCGAAGAGCAGGCTCGCCTGCTGGCGCTCGAGCGAGGCCGCGACGAGTCCGCGGAAGAGCGGGTGCGGATCGTTCGGGCGGCTGCGGAGTTCGGGGTGGGCCTGCGTGGCGACGTAGAACGGGTGCACGTCGCGGGGCAGCTCGACGAACTCGACGAGGTGGCGGCTCGGCGACATCCCCGAGAACACGAGGCCTGCCTCGGCGATGCGGTCGCGGTAGGCGTTGTTCACCTCGTAGCGGTGGCGGTGACGCTCGGAGACCTCGGTGGAGCCGTACAGCTCGGCCACGATCGATCCGTCGTCGAGCTTCGCCGGGTAGAGGCCGAGGCGCATGGTGCCGCCGAGGTCGCCGCCGGCGATGATCTCGACCTGCTCCTCCATCGTCGCGATGACGGGGAACTCGGTGTCGGGGTCGAACTCGCTCGACGACGCGCCCGGCAGGCCGGCGACGTTCCGCGAGTACTCGATGACCATGCACTGCAGGCCGAGGCACAGGCCGAGCGTCGGGATGCCGTTCTCGCGTGCGAACTGCAGCGCGCCGAGCTTGCCCTCGATGCCGCGGACGCCGAAACCGCCGGGCACGCAGATGCCATCGAGGTCGGCGAGGTGCTTCTGCGCGCCCTCGGGCGTGCGGCACTCGTCCGAGGGGATCCAGCGGATCGACACCTTGGTGTTGTTGGCGAATCCGCCGGCGCGCAGCGCCTCGGTCACCGACAGGTAGGCGTCGGGCAGGTCGATGTACTTGCCGACGAGCCCGATCGTGACCTCGTGCTTGGGCTCGTGCACGACGGCGAGCAGTTCGCTCCAGCCCGACCAGTCGACGTCGGCGGCCTTCGCGTCGAGGCCGAGCGCGTCGATGATGTACGCGTCGAGGCCCTGGTCGTGCAGCATCGTCGGGATGTCGTAGATGCTCGGCACGTCGACGGCGTTCACCACCGCGGCCTCGTCGACGTCGCACATGAGCGCGATCTTGCGCTTGTTGCTCTCGGTCACCGGGCGGTCGCTGCGGAGCACGAGCGCGTCGGGCTGGATGCCGATCGAGCGCAGGGCCGCGACGGAGTGCTGCGTGGGCTTGGTCTTCTGCTCGCCCGAGGCGCCCATGAACGGCACGAGCGAGACGTGCACGAAGAACACGTTCTTGCGGCCGAGCTCGTGGCGCACCTGGCGGGCCGACTCGATGAACGGCTGGGACTCGATGTCGCCGACGGTGCCGCCGATCTCGGTGATGATCACGTCGGGCTTCGGCGTCTCGGAGGCCTGCAGCCGCATGCGGCGCTTGATCTCGTCGGTGATGTGCGGGATGACCTGCACGGTGTCGCCGAGGTACTCGCCGCGCCGCTCCTTGGCGATGACGGTGGAGTAGATCTGGCCGGTCGTCACGTTGGCGGCCTGCGAGAGGTTGATGTCGAGGAAGCGCTCGTAGTGCCCGATGTCGAGGTCGGTCTCGGCGCCGTCGTCGGTCACGAAGACCTCGCCGTGCTGGAACGGGTTCATCGTGCCCGGGTCCACGTTGAGGTACGGGTCGAGCTTCTGCATCACCACCCGGAGACCGCGTGCCGTGAGCAGGTTGCCGAGACTCGCTGCGGTGAGTCCCTTACCCAAAGAAGAAACGACACCACCAGTCACGAAGATGTGCTTGGTCGTGTCGTTCGAATTGTCTGCGCCGCGTTCATCCACCACGGGCTTATAGTCTATCCGACGTTCGGGCCGTGGGGTTCCGACATGCCAGAACCCGCGCATCTCGGGCGCGTCGAGCGGATGCCGCGGGCCGGCCCGCCCGGGTCGCCCGCTCACACCGCGGGAGCGGCCGCGATCTCGAGCAGCTCACGAGCGTGCGCGAGCCCGCTGTCGGAGTCGGCGAGGCCCGACAGGAGCCGGGCCATCTCCGCCTCGCGCTCGGCCCCGGTGAGCTGTCGCACGCTCGAGGCGGTGACCTGCCCATCGGTGCCCTTGACCACGCTCAGGTGGTTCGTGGCGAACGCGGCGACCTGCGCGAGGTGGGTCACGACGATCACCTGCGATCGCTCCGCGAGCCGCGCGAGCCTGCGCCCGATCTCGATGGCGGCGGCGCCCCCCACGCCGGCGTCGACCTCGTCGAACACGAACGTGGGCACCGGGTCGGTGCCGGCGATCACGACCTCGATGGCGAGCATGACGCGGGACAGCTCACCGCCCGAGGCGCCCTTCGACACGGGCCGCGGCTCGGTCCCCGGATGCGGCCGCAGCAGGATCGCGACCTGGTCGCGGCCGTGCTGCGAGAGCTCTGCGGCGGGCTGCACCGTGACGGTGAGCTCCGCGTCGGGCATCGCGAGCGCGGTGAGCTCGGCCGTCACCTGTTGCGCGAGACGGCCCGCAGCGTCGGTGCGCAGCTCCGTGATGCGCGCGGCGAGCGAGTCGACGACCACGGAGCGCTGCGCGACCGCATCCTCGAGCTCGGTGATGCGGTCGTCGTCGCCGTCGAGCTCGAGCAACCGCAGACCGCCGGTGCGCCGGAACTCGAGGAGGTCGTCGAGCGTGCCTCCGTGCCGCCGCAGCAACGCGCCGAGCACGGCGCGTCGCTCCTGCACGATCTCGAGCTCGCGTGCGCCGTCGGCGTCGAGGCCGGAGAGGTACCGGGACAGCTCGACGGCCGCGTCGGAGAGCGCGAATCCGGCGGCGGCGAGGGCCTCGGCGATCGGCACGAGCGCGGCGTCGTGGGTCGCGACGCGGTCGAGGTGCCGCCTCGCGGCCTCGACGAGCGAGACCGCATCGGGCGCGTCGTCGACGGGTGCCTCGGCGGAGATCAGTTCGTGTGCCTGCGCAGCGGCGAGGCGCAGGTCTTCGAGGTTCGTGAGCCGATCGGCGCGCTCCTGCAGCTCGAGGTCTTCTCCGGGCTGCGGATCCGCGGCCTCGAGCTCCTCGAGCGCGGAGCGGAGGTCGGCCGCCTCGAGCGCACGTGCGTCGTGCGCCGTTCGGAGCCGCTCCAGCTCGTCGGTGTCGGAGCGCCACGCGCGGTACTCGCTGCGGTACTCCGCGATCGCCTGCGCGAGTTCCGCACCCGCGAACCGGTCGAGCGCGTCGCGTTGCGCAGTCGCCGAACGGAGGCGCTGCTGGTCGGCCTGTCCGTGCACCACCACGAGCTCGTCGCCCAACTCGGACAGGACGCCGACGGGTGCACTGCGACCGCCCACGACGGCACGGCTGCGCCCCTCGGAGGAGACCGACCTGCCGAGCAGCAGCTCGCCGGCCTCGATCTCACCGCCGGTCTCTGCGACGCGCTCGGCGATCGGACCGGACTCGGAGACGAGCCACCGGCCCTCGACCCAGGCCTGCTTCGCGCCTGACCGCACCGTGCCCGCATCGGCGCGCGCACCGAGCAGGAGCCCGAGCGCGGTGACGACCATGGTCTTGCCCGCTCCGGTCTCGCCGGTGACCGCGCTGAAGCCCGGCCCGAGCGGCAGGGTGGCCTCGGCGATCACGCCCAGATCGCGGATGCCGAGCTCCTCAATCACGCCCCACCGGTCCCCTCCACCCCGACACCGGGAGCTGGAACTTGTTGACGAGCCGGTCGGTGAACGGTGCCTGGTGCAGCCGCGCGAGTCGCACGGGCACCGGCGATCGACGCACGATCACCCGCGAGCCGGGCGGCAGGTCGAACATGCGCCGCCCGTCGCACCAGATGACGGCGGATGCCTCGGTGCGCTGCAGGATCTCGACCGCGAGCGACGACTCCGGCCCGACGACGATCGGCCGGGCGAAGAGCGCATGCGCACTGAGCGGGACGAGCAGGAGTGCCTCGACCGACGGCCAGACGATCGGGCCGCCGGCGGAGAAGGAGTACGCGGTCGAGCCCGTGGGCGTGGACATGACGATGCCGTCGCATCCGAACGACGAGAGCGGCCGGCGGTCGACCTCGACGACGACCTCGAGCATGCGCTCGCGTTCGGCCTTCTCGACCGTGGCCTCGTTGAGCGCCCAGCTCTCGTAGACGACCTCGTCGCCGACCTTCGCCCGCACCGAGAGCGTCATGCGCTCCTCGACCGTGTAGTCGCGGGCGAGGGCCCGCGCCACGGTGTAGCCCAGGTCGTCGCGCTCGCTCTCGGCGAGGAATCCGACGTGGCCCAGGTTGACACCGAGGAGTGGCACGGGATGATCGCGGGTGAGCTCGGCCGCACGCAGGATGGTGCCGTCGCCGCCGAGCACGATGACGAGTTCGATGTGCTCCTCGCGCGTGTGCTCGAATCGTCGCGTGCGCCCGTTGAGGCTCGGGACCGCGGCATGCACGTCGTCCCATTGCTCGGCAGCGATCACGGGTACCGCGCCGGCAGCGAGCAGCTGCGCGCACACCTGGCTGGTCGCCTCGAGGGCGGCCGGCCGGCCGGTGTGCGACACCACCAGGAAGTGCCGTGCGTCGTTCACGCGATCGATCCTTTGGTCAGTTGCTCGACTCGACTCACCCATTCTGTCGGATTGACGCCCCGCACCGAGCTGAGATGCACCAGGTACTCGTGATTGCCGTGCGTGCCGGCGATTGGGGAGGACAGGATCCCCGCGGTGCCGAGACCGAGGTCGAAGGCGGCCCACAGCACGTTCGCGACCGCATCGGACCGCAGCGCGGCATCTCGCACCACGCCCTCGCGCACGCCCGATCGGCCCACCTCGAACTGCGGCTTCACGAGCAGCACGAAGTCGGCATCGTCGGCCGCGCTCGCGCGTAGGGCGGGGAGCACCGTGGTGAGCGAGATGAACGAGAGGTCTGCGGTGACGAGCGTCGGGCGCTCGGCGATGCCGGTGAGCTCGGCCAGCCGGGCGGCGTCGAGGTGGCGCACGTTGCACCCCTCGACGAGCACGAGGCCCGCCGCGCCGCGCAGCTCGAGTGCGAGCTGGCCGTGCCCGACGTCGACCGCGAGCACCGTGGAAGCGCCACGCTCGAGGAGCACCTGGGTGAATCCTCCGGTCGACGCACCTGCGTCGAGTGCGACGCGTCCGGCGGGGTCGATCGCGAAGCCGTCGAGGGCCGCGATGAGCTTGTGGGCGGCCCGGCTCACGTAGTGGTCGGATGCCGCGACCTCGAGCCGCGCGTCATCCGCGACCCGATGGGCGGCCTTGAGGACGGGCGCACCGTCGACCGTCACGACACCGGCCGCGATGAGCGTGGCCGCGTGCGTGCGCGAGCGCGCGAGCCCGCGTGCTGCCAGTGCGGCGTCGAGTCGCTGGTCGGCCATGCGATCAGACGTCGCGCGACGGATCGGAGCGCTCGAGCTCGGCCCGCAGTCGACCGGCGAGGGTGTCGTAGCCGATCGAGCGCTCGCCGAGCGGCGCCGCCTCGATGCGAGCCAGCTCGTCGGCCGTCTCGCGCGAGGCGGAGGCGACGTCGTCGATCGCGGCTCCGGCGAAGTCGTCGGGCGCGTCGAAGTCCATGTCTCCTGTGCTCACAGCACCACGCTACCCCGCACCGCCGACACCGGAGTCGCGCGCGACCGCGCGCGGCTGCATCCGCGTGGCACGGGCATCACGAGTACAGTCGTGCCGGCACCTCGAGTGCGTGGATCGCGACGCCGGAGTTCCACACCGCTGCGCAGGCCGCGCGCAGCAGGTCGAGGCCACCGTCGCCCTCGTCGACGACGACCACGTGCCGGCCGTCGATCCTCACCCGGGCCGACCCCACGCGCACCGAGCCGCGAACCGACTCGGTCGGCGGATACGGCGCGTAGAGTCCGCGGAGGTCGCCGAGGATGAAGTCCGGGCGGCTGTCGGCGTTCGCGGCCAGGAGCTGCTTCGCCCGGTCGACCCCCGTCAGCACGATGGCCGAGGCCATGCCCGCGCGATTCGCGCCGAGGATGTCGGTGTCGAGCCGGTCGCCGACGACCAGCGGCCGCTCGGCGGCGAAGCGGCGGCGCGCCTCCTCGAAGATCGGCGTCTCGGGCTTGCCCGCGACGAGCGGGAACCGGCCCACTGCGGTATGCACCGCAGACACGAGGGTGCCGTTGCCGGGAGCGATGCCGCGCTCCACCGGGATCGTCCAGTCCATGTTCGTCGCGATCCACGGGATGCCGCCGGGCTCCCCCGGTCCGCCGTGCGCGTTGAGCGCGAACGAGGCTTCGGCGAGCTGCCGCCATCCGACCTCGGGCGCGAACCCCTGCACCACCGCGTCGGGGTGGTCGTCGGCCGACCGGGTCACGCGATAGCCCCGCCGTTCGAGCTCCGTCGTGATGCCCTCGCCGCCCACGACGAGCACGAGCGCCCCGTCGGCGACCTCGCCCGCGAGCAGCGCCATCGCGGCCTGCGGCGACGTCACGACATCCGCGGGCACGACATCGAGGCCGAGCTCGGCCAGATGGGCGGCGACGGATGCATCGCTCCGCGACGCGTTGTTCGTGATGTAGCCGACCGCACCCTGCGCCTTCGCGCGGTTCAGGTTCTCGACCGCGTACGGGATGGCGTGCGGGCCCTGGTACACGACGCCGTCGAGGTCCGCGAGCACGGCATCCACGCCGTCGAGCGGCGTGGCGCCGGAGCGTCGGGTGCCGAACAGTCCCATCGGTGACGTCACTCAGCCGACTCGTCAGCGGGCTGCGAGCCGGGGCGCGGGTCGTCCGCCGTCTCGGCGAGGATCGCTGCCACCTCGGGTTCGAGCACGGCGCCCGGATCCTCGTGGTCGTCGTCGGCCTCGGCGGCGCCCGTTCCGTCGGCGGATGCGTCGTCGACGTCGGCCTCGGTGCGGTCCGACACCGGCGCGAGCGTCGGCTCCGGCGCGTCCGGCGCGTCCGGCCCGTCCGTGGAGGCATCCGGCACCTGCGACTCGACGCGCGCCTCGTCGGCACCGTCCTCCTCGAGCTCGAACACCTCGATCACGTCGTCGGCGTCACCGCCGAGCGCGGCCTCGGCGCGCGCAGAGCGGGCGCGCCATTCCTCGGCCTCGGTGGTCCTGCCCAGCTCGTCGAGCACCTCCGCGTACGCGGAGAACAGTGCCGGGCTGTACGAGAAGGCGCGGTCGGGGTCGAGCTGGGGGATTTCGAGCTCCGCGAGGGCGAGCTCCGGCTGGCCCAGGTCGAGCCGTGCGCCCGACATCGCGATCGCGAGGCCGACCTGCACGCCGGCGGGCAGCGTCGCCCGGTCGACCGATCGCCCGAGTTCGAGCGCTCGATCGGGGCGGCCGACGCCACGCTCGCTGTCCACCATGAGCGGCAGCTGGTCGTTGCTCCCCGAGATCCGACGGTAGGTGCGAAGCTCGCGCAGGGCCAGGGCGAAGTCGCCGGTCGCGTACGCCGTGATCGCGAGGGTCTCGCGAACGACGGCAATGCGGCCCGCGCGACGCGAGGCCGAGAGTGCGTAGCGGTGCGCGAGCGCGGGGTCGTCTTCGAGCGCCTCGGATGCCGCGACCAGGTACCGTGCGACCCAGTCGGCGTTCTCCTTCGTCAGTGTCTTCAGCTCGAGGCGGGCGCTCTTGTCGAGGTCGCGCGGCTCGATCCGATCGGGCACGATCGGATCGTCGTGGCGCGGACGCACCTGCAACTCGGCTGCGCCGTAGGCGCCCGGGCGCTGCGTGCCGTCTCGAGGCGCACGCTCGGCCGGGCGGCCCGCGACGCGCGCACCGCTGCGCCGGTCGTCGGGGCGGGATGCGCCGTGCTGCGGCCTGCGGTCTCCTCCGTAGCCGGGACGATCGCCATCACGTGCCGGACGGTCGTACGGCTTGCGCTCACCGTCACGTGCCGGACGGTCGTAGGGCTTGCGCTCACCAGCGCCGGCCGGACGGGCGTACGGCTTTCGCTCGCCGTCACGAGCGGGACGCCCGTAGCTCGGACGCTCACCGTCACGTGCCGGACGGTCGTAGGACTTGCGCTCACCGTCACGTGCAGGACGCCCGTGGCTCGGACGCTCACCGTCACGAGCCGGACGGTCGTAGGACTTGCGCTCACCAGCGCCGGCGGGACGGGCGTACGGCTTCCGCTCGCCATCACGAGCGGGACGTCCGTGGCTCGGACGCTCACCGTCACGTGCCGGACGGTCGTAGGGCTTGCGCTCACCAGCGCCGGCGGGACGCGCGTACGGCTTCCGCTCGCCATCACGAGCGGGACGTCCGTAGCTCGGACGATCGCCATGCGGACGGTCGTACGGCTTCCGCTCGCCATCGCACGCCGGGCGGTCGTACGGCTTCCGCTCGCCGCCGGCGGGACGTCCGTACGACTTCTGCCCGCCATCGCGAGTTCCGCCGTACGACGGACGATCGCCGCCACGCGAGCCGCCGGCCGCGGGCTTCCGCTCGCCGTCTCGGCCGCTGCGGGCGTATCCGCCCCGCTCACCGCTGGAGCGGGGCGCGCCGTCACGCTTCGGAGCACCGCTTCGTGCTCCGCCGGCGCCGCCTCGAGCCCCCTGGTCTCGCTGGGGGCGGTCTCCGCCGGCCGCGTCCTGCGTCGAATCGCTCACGATAATCCCGTCGATGTGTGGAGTCCTCGTGGACTCAACCGTACTGCGGTCGCCTTCGAAGCCGCCCGTTAACGAAGAATGGCCACCCGTCTTCGGGTGGCCACTCCTCAATGAATGTCCGGCGGTGTCCTACTCTCCCACAGGGTCGCCCCTGCAGTACCATCGGCGCTGCGAGTCTTAGCTTCCGGGTTCGGAATGTGTCCGGGCGTTTCCCTCGCGCTATGGCCGCCGAAACTCTTGC
>NZ_RHHB01000090.1 GCF_003710805.1 Agromyces tardus
AGCCCGACGCCGCCGCGGGCGGTCAGACGCCGCCCCCGCCGCCCCCGCCGCCGCCGCCGCCCGACGAGCCGCCGCCGCCGGAGCCGCCAGACGAGGAGCTCGAGCTCGATCCCGACCACGAGGCGCTCGACGCCGACGTGAACGAGTCCACGCCCGACGAGAACGCCACCGCGTTGAAGCCGTCGCGTCCGGAGTACCAGGTCGGCGTCTCGCCGCGTGCGGCGTAGAGCGCCGCGAGCTCCTCGCTCCACTCGCGCTCCTGACCGAACAGGACGGCGTACGGCAGCAGCCGCTCGTTGAGCTTGAGCACGGTCGCCGCGTCGAGCGGTGCCGTCGCCACGGGCGCCGCGCCCGCGGCATCCGCGATCCTGGGCGCCCCGAGTGCGGGGCGTTCGACGCGCAGTGCGCCGCTCGGGCTCTGCAGCACCCGCAGGCGATCGGCCTCGGCGAGGCGGATGTACTCGCGGAGCCCCTCGAGGTGGTCGCGGGCGGCGCGCCCGCGCTCGGTGAGGGGCCGCACTCCGCTGACGGCGAGGAGCCCGACGAGCCCCACGCCCGCGCCGCCGAACATCACGAGGTACGGCCAGCCGCCGCCCATCTGCTGGTCGAGCGCGAAGATCGAGAACAGCACGGCGATCGTGCCGCCCACGATCGCGGCGAACCCGAGCAGCACCCGCAGGCCGAGGCCCGGCTTGTGGCGGAAGCCGGTGCGCGCCATGCGCGAGTGCACCTTCGTGCGCAGCGACACGAGCTTCGTGCCGAGCGCGGTGTCGCGCGACTTGAGGTCACGGCGCTGGCCGCTCACCGGAGTCCTCGTGAAGAGCGCCGCGACGACGGAATCGGTGTCGGCGTCGGCCGTCGGGTCGGGTGCGACGTACTCCACGGCGTACTTGCGCCGTCCGGTCTCGACGATGCGCAGCGAGCCCGCGACGGCCTCCTGCAGGATCGTCGCCGTCACCCCGCGGCCGGCCGCGTTCACGAGGTCGGCCGACTCGAGCACCGACACCCCCTCGGGCGGCTCGTACTGCGCGACGATGACGCCCCGGCCGGGGTGGTCGCGCCAGGCGGTGAACCGGAGGACGAGCGCCGCGAGCGCCGCACCGAGCGCGATGAGGGCGCCCACGGCCCCCGCGATCGCCGCAGGCGACGAGATGAACCGCTCGTCGCGGGGTTCGAAGGTGCCGACGGGGAAGGCCGCGGCGAAGGTGAGCGTCTCGTACGGCCCGATCGTCGCGGCCTCGGCGGTGAGCACGGGGTCCGAGCCCTGCCGGATCACGAGCGAGTCGCAGGCCGCCGTCGACCCCTCGTACCCGCGGTAGCAGGCGGCGTCGCCCGTGAACGCGGCCGCGAGGGCCTCGTCGAGGTGGAGTTCGGCGCGGACGGTGTCGAACGTCTGAAGCCAGCCGGTGCCGTTCACGTCCCAGTAGAACTCCTCGACCCGCAGGTCGGTCGGCGCGAGCGTCACGTTGCGCTGGTCGTAGGTGATCACGTACGTCTGCTCGCCGTGCACGAAGTCGTCCGCGGCGATCGTGACGAGGAGGAACTCGCCGTCCTCGCTCGTCTCGGTCTCGTAGCCGCGCGGGGTGCCCGCGGCATCCGTCACCGAGACGACGTCGATGTCGGTCGGGTGCCCGTCGTAGTGGGTCGGAATGGCCCGCCGGATGCCGCGGTTCTGGTCGTACTCGGGGAACACCGCGACGAGCGTCTCGACGGTGCGCAGCGTCGAGTGGTCGCCGTCGTCGCGTGAGAGCTCGTAGTCGGCGTCGAAGAGCGCGAAGCGGAAGTCGTCGACGCCGGCCGGCACGACGGCGACCGGGTCGACGACGGATGCCGCCGCCGCCACGGGCGCGTGGGCCGCCACCGGCCCCGGCGCCGGTGCCGGCGTCGATGCGGCGGCGCCGGACGCGCCC
>NZ_RHHB01000091.1 GCF_003710805.1 Agromyces tardus
GCGGCGCCGCCGCACGCGCGAGCGCCGCGGCATCCGCCGCCGGTGCGACGAGGACGGCGGTCGCACCGAGGAGCGGCGAGACGGCGGCACCGGCGACGGGCGCCGCGCCGGTCACCGCGAGCACGACCGTGCCCGTGCGCCGCGCCGTGGTGCTCGCCGAGGAGAACAAGATCCGCCAGGTCATCACCAACCTCATGGGCAACGCGATGCGGTTCACCGCCGACGACAGCCCCATCGAGATCCGCGTGTACGTCGACGACGCCGCCGAGCGCGCCCTGCTCGAGATCGTCGACCACGGCGAGGGCGTGCCCCCGCAGATCCGCGAGAAGATCTTCCAGCGCTTCTGGCGCGCCGACACCTCGCGCACCCGTGAGACGGGCGGCTCGGGCCTCGGCCTCGCGATCGTGTCGTCGATCGTGGCGGCGCACAACGGGCACGTCGACGTCGTCGAGACGCCCGGCGGCGGCGCGACCTTCCGTGTCGCGCTCCCCCTCGCGAGCTCGGCGGCGGCACCTCAGCCCCTCCCTGTCGAGGCCTGACCCGTCCTCGACACCGCCTCGCGCGTTCCATTCGACCCCCGAGCGGATGCCGCGCGCCCGCCACCGCGGGCTGATCCGTAGCGTCCTCCTCATCGCCGGCATCCCCGGTGCCACCGATCGAGAGGACTCCTTCCCATGACCAGGTACCAGGTCGACAGCGAGCAGGTCGCCGCCGCGACGCAGGGCGTGCAGGGCACCATCGGGCGCATCCAGTCCGAGGTCGCGTCACTGCTCGGGCAGCTGCACGGGCTGCAGGGCTCGTGGTCGGGCCAGGCCTCCACGGCGTTCCAGGCGGCCGTCGCCGATTGGCGGCTCACGCAACAGCAGGTCGAGCAGAGCCTCGGCGGTCTGAGCCAGGCGCTCGGCGCCGCGGCCACGCACTACGCCGAGGCGGAGCTCGCGAACGCTCGGCTGTTCCTGCGCTGAGTGCGCCCGCGCCTGCGGTGCGTCCCCGGCGCCTGCGGGGCGTGCCCCGCGCCTGGGGGGCGTGCCCGGCGCCTGCCCGGCGCGTGAGGCGCGCGCCCGCCACGGGG